>NZ_JBIWES010000014.1:0-88550 GCF_044762665.1 Peribacillus sp. NPDC096622
TCCTTTTTAGCTGGCCAGCTCAGGACACATTCATCTTATCAAGAGGTCTTTTTTCGTTCAAACCTCATTTTCAGTTATTACAGGAATGCTGCCCCGTTAGCCATCCATGAATCGCAAAAGTTCTATAAGGGGTACCGTCAGGAAAATGCTGATACAACGTTAAGGAAATTTCGATATTAAAAAGCCCAATTTCTCAGCATTAAAATTGAGAAATTGGGCTTTTTTCGTTACTCCATTAAAAGTGCCCGATAGTTGAAGAAGGTTCTAGAAATTTAATATGAAATTACTTTTTGAATCTGATCATTAATATTTCCTTTACTTAATCCTCCGTGGTAACAAACCACTGATTCAATGTCGATGTCTATGTATTTCTTCAAGGAGAGTTGAGCCGCCTTTATATCCAGTGCGGTTGGGGCATGAATTCCCCCAATTATTCCGTTTACACTGTACATCGAATCCCCGGCAACGAGTGTTTTACTTTGTTTTAAATATAGGCTGATATGGCCAGGAGTATGCCCTGGAGTATGGATGACACGAATGCCGCCCCAATAAGGCAATTCTTGACCGTCTTTCAAGGTATCGTCTACTTTAACCTTCGGGGGGTTCTCTAGGTGCCCGTCTTTCAAAAGAGGTAAATCCTGACCGTCTCTCAAAGAAGGTAAATCCCCTTGAATATAAGGCTTATCCAGATCGTGAGCATATACTTTAATATTACTTTCACACTCCTGTAATATCTCAGGAAGAATACCTATGTGATCTATATCCTGGTGCGTCAAAATCACAACTTTTAGTTTGTCGAACGACACTCCTACCTTATCCATTGCCACGCGTAAATCTTTAATTTGTCCAGGGAATCCAGTGTCTATTAAAACAGCCATTTCTTGATCCCATAAAAGCGTTGGATGAATAATATTCCCATGAAATTCAAGATGGAGCATCTCTACTCCCTTAGAAATTTCCATAACTTTGGGCTCCTTTATAATTAGATTTAGGGGTTTGATTACACAAGAAGGTTGAAAGAATAATGCTAATTTTGTACGTGAAATACTATTATTACGTAGTATCACTTATTCATTAACACACTAATCTGCAAGTTTATTGAATAACACAAGCATGATATTAACTTCGGCTTCCTTCCCAAAAGTTCCTGCTCTTATCCAATAATCTGGACAGATTATTGAATAAGAGAATTGACATTCTTAAATAACTTTATTTGTATTTAACTATCCTACCCCGATAGTTGCAAAAAGAAAAAAAGCTGCCTTAAAGACAGCTCTGAACTTAAACTAACCACCCGTTAGTTCATTAAGGAGCAATTTATCATCCCTTTTTTCTTCCAATGTAAAGTAAGTGTGATGATATTCCAAGGGTATAAGGGTCTGATGCATTCTCTATAAGTAACTTTATTATTTTATCTACTTCTTGCCCTCCTTTGTCTATCCAGTAACTCCAGTTTTTCATCTGTTAAAATAGCACCTGCATTTGATCCTATAAGCTACAAACTTTCAAATCCTTGTGATTCCATAAACGGTCTGATTTCTTCAATATTAAAGTAATATACACCTGTTAAACGCCCTTCATCTGCATGGTTAAAAGAACCTGATTCATCAAATTGAATTATAGTATCCATTTATCGTTTGTTTTGTCCATTGTAAGATTTTCTTGCAGACTATGAAAGCCTAGGCCTCGTTTATTTAAGCTGTTCACAATTTGAATCAAATCTTGCATGTTACGTCCCAATCAGTCCAATCGCCAAACAACAATTATATCGCCTTCACCTGCATACTAAAGTGCTTCCTCTAAACTAGGAAGCTGTCTTTTTGCACCACTCAGTTTATCGCAGAAAATTTTTGAACAACCATACTGCGTTAACGCATTTCGATATATAATACTTCTAATCAAAGCATCCTCTAAAGAAATAACCCCAACCAGGACTAATATATTTCATACGATCACCCCTACCTATCGTTCAATTAACATGCCCCTATAGTTAAAGAAAAAAAGCCTTACTTCTTATTGAAGTAAAGCACCCATTAAGTTAATGAATTTTTGAGAGATAAAGCTTCACCCCTTAAAAATACCGTCTCTACGATTCAACGAATTCCATAACTTTAAAACTCCTTAAGTATTGAAAGTAGTTACTGTGCTTATTGATAATACGAAAGTTGGGGAATCTTTTGACTTTCAACAAATAAAAAAGTGAAAATGACCTATTAGAGCATTGACTCGTATTTAGAATTATGTTTTATTTGTTTTTCTTTTTTCAATTTCTTTTTTCACCAAAGGGACTACCTTTTCTTTTACTGTTTTTTGTACTTTTGGATCATTTATTAGTTTTTTAAATTTGTTTAACATATTCATACCTCCGATTTATTAAATTGGGATTTAACTAATATGGGCTGTGTACTAAAAGGGATAAACGATTCTTCTTCTTGTCAAACATTTCGCAAATGTTAAAAAAGTGGCAGGCAACTCTTAAAGTAAAACACCCGCAAAAATAAAAAAACCTAAAGAATTCCAATGCATAAATGTATAATCCTCTTCTAAGAGCTGTTTTAGTCATTGTATCTACCTTCGTTTAACAATCTTTTTATATACTATATATGCAATTACAATTAGAGCTAGAATAAAAATTACTTTCATCGAAATCTACTCCCCATCTACTTTTTCTATCTTCTCTTATATACCCGTAATCTGTATAAAGAAACAATGAGATAAGGAGAGGTTAAAAAACCATAACTGTTTTGGGAGAAATAAAACATAGTATTCATAATAAATGTCTTGGTTGTAATAACCCCGGTAGAAAATGTATACGGCGCTGAAAAATAATGCGTTTAGCACCTTTCTATACTCTTGGTCTTTGAACAGCAATAATGAGATATCAATTTGCAATTTGTAATCAGGTAGTTCCCACATTTCCTATCGTCAATAGGCATGATTACAGGATTATTCTGTAAGAGCCAATTTAAATCGAACATTGGCATACATATGACTATCCGCAAGGTGATGCACTCATCTCCCCTCCTTTAAGTCTCTTACTGTATCTCGTAATTGGGTTCAAAAAGATAAAAATAAATTTTTCTTTGGTGCACATAATATAGGGAATAACCAATGACAGTAAAAGTGGGTGAACAAATGGAAAGAAATAACGCGATTGACTTTATTAAATTTTTTGCAATATTATCTGTTGTAATCATTCATGTATTCCCCAGGGATAGCCAGATTGGTCTATTTATTCTCGATAACATCTCAAGGTTTGCGGTGCCATTTTTCTTTACTGCATCTGGTTATTTGTTCGGTAAAAAGATGATGCATAAAAGGGATTCCTTTGATTATTTTAAAAGGTATATTATAAAGATCTTGAAACTGTATTTATGCTGGCTCTTCTTTTATATGATGTATGATGTTCTTATTCTTTATAAAGATGCTACCGATGCACCAAAGGAATTTGAGCAATACATTAATCATTTTTCATTTCTTGACCTGATTTATTACGGAACTGGGACTAGCGGATACCAATTGTGGTTTTTAACCGCATTAATTTGGAGTGTTATCATTCTCTTCGGTTTTTTAAAGTTAAAAAAAGTAAGGCTTCTTTTAACCATCAGCCTAGTATTAAACTTGTTAGGTCTTTTCGGACAATCGTATTCGGTGTTCTATGATTTTCCTCTAAGTACGCGAGATGCTTTATTCATAGGTCTTTTTTATACAACTTTGGGATTCTTCTTTGCGGATGATGAATTCTTTAAAAAGGCAAGAGCAATAACAGCCAAAACCTTCTTATTATTAATTTTTATCTTCTTTATTGTCCAAGTGGTAGAGGGATACTTGTTAGATAAGATATTATCAGGAAGCCATGGTGAATATTTTATTTCCACTATCTTTTTAACTGCATTTCTTTTTTTATTTGCATTAAATAATAAAACATTGGGCAAGGATTTGTTCATTACTAAAGTAGGAGGAAGAGCCCTGGGTATATACATTGTTCATGTAGTCTTCATCGATATTTTTGATTTGATTTTATCGACAGTAAAAATGGATCATATATCTGACAATTTATTCTTAAAACTATTTGAGACACTCCTTATAATTTCTATGTCGTACCTATCTTATGACCTACTTCAATATTTCAAAAGGCGTTTAAGCAAATTGATAAAAAGCAGTTAGTGAAAAGTCAGAACCCCTTTACTTAAATGATGGGAGTTTATAAGCAGCAAAAAAATCCCTGCTGGGAGCATGGGATTTTTTTTAACTTAAATATAATTAAAGCTTTTTCTCCACCGGATGGACTGGCGCTTCCTTTATACTCTCGCCAGCAGACTTTTTAGACCAGTAAGTCGCAAGAATTGGTCCGGATATATTGTGCCATGCAGCAGCCAGGACACTTGGAAGTGCTGCCAGCGGGCCGAAATGTGCAGTGGCAAGCGCAACGCCTAACCCGGAGTTCTGCATGCCCACTTCAATCGAAATCGCTCTTCTATTCACTTCATCAAGTCCAAGCATTTTTGCTGCTAAGTAACCAAACAGTAGCCCAAATCCGTTGTGAAGCATCACGGCAGTAAAAATAAGGAATCCGGAAGCAGCAATGCTAGTTGCGTTGCCTGAGACTACTGCACTTACAATAGTAATAATGGCTGCTACCGAAATAAGTGGTAAAACGGTCAAGCTTTTTTCAACTATTACAGGGAAAAACCGCTTAATGGCCAAACCTAGAACAATTGGAAGAAGGATAACTTGTATAATGGACTTAAACATATCAAAAAAATCAACCGGCATCCATTGTCCTGCCAGCAAAAGCAGAAGCAGTGGTGTCATGATTGGGGCCAGTAAAGTTGATACCGAAGTCATAGCTATCGACAAAGGTACATTCCCTTTAGCCAGATATACCATAACGTTAGAGGCTGTTCCGCCTGGTACACAGCCAAGCAAAACCAGACCTGCAGCTAATTCAGCTGGCAAATTCATGAGTTTCGCAATTAGGAATGCCACAGTTGGCATGATGATAAACTGGGCGCAAACTCCAATTATCACGGGCAGTGGTTTAGTGATGACGATTTTAAAATCAACTGCCTTCAAAGTGAGCCCCATTCCAAACATGACAACGCCAAGCAATATTGTAATATAGCCTCCCAATCCCAAAAATGGCTCAGGAAAAATAAAGGCGATGACGGATATCAAGATAACCCAAACAGCAAAATATTTTCCGGCTAATGTACTGAATGCCTCTAATACTTTCATTCCATCACACTCTTTCTGGCATAAATATTTTATTTGGATTTAATAAATTATCCGGATCAAGGGCTAATTTGATTTTTTCCATCACAAACAGTGAGTCTCCATGTTCTTTTTTCTGATATTTTTGTTTACCGACCCCAACACCATGTTCGCCTGTGCATGTTCCTTTACGCTCAAGGGCATATAGGACAATTTGTTCGTTTAGCTGTTCAGCTCTTTTAATCTCTTCTTGATTATTGTTATCGATCATTAAGAGTACGTGATAGTTCCCGTCGCCTACATGGCCGACGATCCCACCGGTAAGGCCAAGGAAATCAACAGCTTCCCTTGCGTGGTGAATTGCACCGGACAGCTCTGAAATCGGAAGGCAGACATCAGTCACCATCAGTTTTTTTCCAGGGTTGCCATGAATATAAGCATAGGCAAGATTATGGCGAGCCTCCCATAGGCGGTTCCTGGCAGCATTATCTGTTTCAAATTCAATATCGAGACAATTATGTTCAGCTACTATTTCCTTAGTGAACTCTACGTCTTGCTTCAACCCGGCTTCATTGCCATGAAATTCCAAAAATAGTGTAGGCGCTTCGTTATAGCTTGTATCACTATAAAGGTTAACATGCTTCATTGATGGTTCATCGACAAGTTCCACCCTTGCTATTGGAACACCTGACTGCAAAATGGATACAACAGCTTCTACCGCATGGGTCAATGCCGGAAATGATGCTCTTGCCGCCATAACGTGCTCAGGAATTCCGTAAACTCTTAACGTCAATTCCGTAAAGCAGCCAAGGGTTCCCTCTGAACCAACAAAAAGGCCGTTTAGATGGTAGCCTGATGATGATTTAGCGGCTAAACTGCCAGTATGTATAATCGAACCATCTGCAAGCACCACTTCAAGATCACGGACTTGGTCACGCATCACACCATATTTAACTGATGTCGTTCCACTTGCATTTGTTGCCGCCATTCCGCCTAGAGTGGCATCAGCCCCCGGATCCACGGAAAAAAACAAACCGTATTTTTTCAATTCTTTGTTTAGTTGAGAACGCGTTACGCCTGGCTGAACCTTTACGAGAAAATCGTTTTCACGCACTTCCAGGATTTTATTCATTAGTGAAAAATCAATAGTTATGCCATGGTTGTACGGTATGACATGTCCCTCGAGGCTTGATCCCAACCCAAAAGGAACCATTGGAATTTTGTACTTATTCCCCAATTTCACAACTTCACTAACTTGCTGTGCGGTTTCTGGGAATACAACAATATCAGGAAGACTTACAGCATGATATGATTCATCCCTGCCATGTAATTCTCTTACTGTCTGGTTTTCCGTTACTTGACTTTCCGAAAGAATTTCCTTTAAATCGTTGATTAAATTTACACTAGCCGCTTCCATTCCATTCTCCTTCTTTCTGCTATATCATCCGTTTTTGTTATATCAAAAACTTTGGTCGAACCTATACCGAGATTTAGTTTCTCCTTCATTTCTTCAACTATAGTATCGAGAGATGGTTTACCCTCCTTAATGGCTTTAAATGATATCGCTACCAAATAATTGGTCTAACCAATTTTCATTATACTAAATTTTTTGACTTTTTCAACAATTATTCCATTTATGCTTTTCTCCATAAATAAATGCTTACTTGTCAGTGTTTATTGTTGATTTTCCATCCTAATAACAAAAACTTAAATGGCCTTTAATACCCAAATGAACGGGATTTGACTGAATCTGGACAATTATCTATTTACCATATTGGTCTAACCGATTGAAATGACTTTTATATTGCGATTATCCCCTTGCTTCATAAATGAATGCTTGTTAGAATGATTTCACTAATGGTCGTACCAACATGTTTTTAGGGCTGTTATGGAAGGATGTGAAGGAAGTAATGGATTCTATACCAGTTAAATCCCCCAAAGTGTACGAAATCATCTTCAATCAAATTAAGGAATCTTTTATTAGCGGGGAATTGAAACCTGGAGATAAATTACCCCCTGAACGGGAGTTGTCCAATCGTTTTAAAGTGAGTCGAACATCTATCAGAGAAGCCCTTCGAGTATTGGAGATTAACGGAGTCATTGAGGTCAGACCAGGTGATGGGACATTTATCAGACAATCTGATGTTCAGTCACTGATCGAACAGCTAACCAACTCAATCATCAAAGCTGAGGACAACATGGTCTATGAAATGCTTGAAGTCCGCCGAGTAATTGAAACGGAGTGTGCTTTTCTTGCTGCGCAGAGAGCTAACTCTCTTGATTTACAAAATATCCTTAAAGCTCTAGAAGAAATGGCACGTTCGGAACATGATGAAGAATTAGGCTTGCAAGCAGATCTGCTGTTTCACCATAGTATTGCACAAGCCACAAACAATTCCATATTTGCTGGATTGGTCCATACTCTAAGTGATCAAATGAAAAATACGATTCGTGCCACCAGACGGCATCGTTTCGCAAAACCAGGTCATTTTCAAGAAACGCTTCAAGAACATAAAGAAATCTACTATTCTATCGCGTTAAAGGACGCGGACAAAGCCAAGCAACTAATGAATGCCCATATCATCCGCATTAGAGAACAGATGGCTACGGCAACACTTGAAAGCATTGGAGATGCTGCTAAAATTGCTGCTTATAAAAATGAAAAAAACCATCATCACAATGCTGTAGGTGATAAATAAGGTCCCGCTTGCTATATAACTAACCAGAACATGGAGTTATGCCCCTGAAATTATCAGTGAATTGATTTTTTAACCGAGGCCTATTAATTGACACTGCTTTGCCCATTAAAAAAGCGCCTTTCTCAGAGGGCGCTAAGCTGGTTTATTATAGTTTTAAAAAATTGATCCCCTATATAAGTAAATGTTGGTTTTCTCCTTTTGATATAGTGAAGGAATCAACGTTACATACTTTTAGAGCATTATCAATCAATGAAAGCTGATCATTAATCATTGATAAGTAGGAAATATGATAGTCATTAATTTGTTCCTTTAACTCCAACAGCAGCGTTTTGTCCCTAAGTATAAGGTAAATCTCGTCTTGATGTAACATATCACTTCTCCTTTTAGTCAAGATATTACCTTTTACCCAAATTATTACAATCGTTAACTTATAAGTGGATGTTTTGTACCATATTTCACAATGAGTTGGACGATACGTTTTTTATTACAAACCATGCAACATAGTTTAAGGGGATTGGCTCCGTAACAGTTCCTCCTTATAGTAAAGATCCGTTAGTTGAAGCAGACAACGATAAGTATATAGAATATTATTAAAAAGGCTGTCGTATATTAGTATTAATCGTCGAATATGCCCCCTTCTTACTTTGTTGTGTTAGACTTAATAGATAAACCATATTTTCTTGGGGTTATTTGACTTTTCTTAGTCACACTTGCAAAAGGAAAGGAGTGTAGAAATGGAGAAAATTAGCGTTTTTCTGGATGACTATCGGAAAGCACCCGATGGCTATGTGTTAGTCGAGACTATTGACGAATGTATAGAGCTATTGCAAAACTTTGATATAGAACATCTTTCCTTGGACCATGATTTATTAAATAAAACCAGGAATGGTTTTATGCTTGTACAAAAGATGGTCAAAGAAAAACTATTTGCTAATCGAATTACTATTCACTCTGCCAATTCAGTTGGCGGTAAAGCTATGTACAACTGCTTAAAACAAGCTCAACGGAATTTAATAATGCCCCCTGCCATTATTGTATCTTTAAGGCCACTGCCCCTCAAATTCTTCCCGTCAAAGGTTCTGAAACATTATTTAGAAATACGGTAAACTCTACTAAATCTCAATTACATTTAGTTTAAAAGGTAATAGTGGATTCAGACTCATATACCCTTTTTTCTTTAATTTCCAATATACAGGTAAGATCCAAGGGCAACCAGGGTTGCCCTTTTGCATTTTATCTAGTTATTGTTCTGTGCCAAAAATAAAGAGCTGAAAATAAATATAGGTATTCAAGTAAACGACATAGTTTTAAGGTTGCTAATAATACAAAAAAAGCAATTCACATGCAGTGTAATTGCTTTTTTTAGAAGTGTATGGATATAACTCATGTAAAATAAGCTTTCGTTAATGTTCAAGCTTATCCCCCTACAGGGCAGGCTATTGGTTTTTATCGCCAAGTAAAAATAAACTACAGCAGAGATTCCATTATTTTGCCCGGTTTACTAATGACATTACTTGTTTTTTACGATTGATAGTATCGTAATGGTGCTTATAATGCAGAGTGTGCCGAGCCACTCGGCAAAACCGAATGTTACATTCAGCCAGAAAACGGATATCAAGGTTGCGGATAATGGCTCAACTGAAGCCAATAAACTTACCTCCGAAGCAGAGATGAATTTTGTACTTTCCAAATAAAAATAAAAAGCAATGATCGTACCGAAAATAATGATGAATAAAACAGCTGAAAATGAAGATAACGTCCATTTGCCTTCAAATGCCCATGGGGGGTGGATCACGCTAAAGCATATGCCTCCAATCAACATGCCCCAACCCACCACAATCATTGAACCCCATCTTGAAAGGAGTTTATAAGGCTGCAATGTATAGAATGCCAAGGCAAAGGCTGATGTTACTCCCCAAAATACTGCCCACCCGGAAATGGAGAGTGTGCGTATGCTTCCTCCCGTCACAAGTAAAAAAGTGCCTAAAATCGCTATGATCACAGCTACACTTACGGTAATGCCTGGAAAACGTTTGGAACGAATGGCTAAATAACAAGTGATCAGTGCCGGTGCCAAGTATTGAAGGACTGTGGCAGTGGCTGCGTTACCATGTTCAATTGCTGCAAAATATGTGTATTGAACAGCGAGCATTCCGAGAATTGCAAAAAGGATAATTTGAAGCGCATCTTGTTTAGTTTTCCAAATCTCAAAAACTTTCAGTCTTTCATTCTTATAAGCGACCCCCATTAAGATGATTCCAGAAAGCAACAAGCGTATAACAGTGAGCCACTCAGGACTGAAACCTTGCTGCTGGAATAGATATTGAGCTGCCGTTCCTGACACTCCCCATAACGCAGCACCAGTCAGTACTAGTGCAATCCCTTTATTTCTTGAAGGTGATATAGCAACTAAAGTATCATTATTCATATTTTTCTTCCCCACTTTTTACACGTTCCGTATGGGCTTGAATTCTATAGTAACTTTCTTTCCAATTCTTTTCTATCTCCTTTAGGACCATAGTGATATTTCCATTCCTAATTGCCTGTATGATCTGATCATGCTCATCAACGGAAAGGTTAACATCACTTACCTGATTGAAATAAAACAGTTCCATTCGTATAAGTTTTTGTTTGAGTCCCGATAGAATCCTCTTCAATTCATCATTTGTAGAAAGATTGATGTAAATGGAATGAAAGTCGTTATCTTTCTGGACGGCCACTATTTGATTTCCCTCGTCGATTGCGTTTTTCATTTCATGATTAATGGCTTCCATCTCAATTAAGTGTCTTTCTTCAATGAAATCAAAAGCCTGTTCCATAGCCAGCTTTTCCAGTGTCCAAACAATGGAATAAATGTTTAATACCCCTTCGAATCGAATAGGGGAAACAATAGTTGAACGGCTTGGCTTGGTCTCTACAAATCCCTCATCCTCAAGCCTTAAAAGTGCTTCTCTAATAGGGGTTCTGCTTACTCCCAATTGTTCGGCTAATTCTTTGTCGCGTAATTGTTGGCCTGGCGCCAGGATTCCTTGGACAATCCAATCCCGCAATATCATATATGCTTCTTCACGTACAGAAGTACGTTTAATTTTTTGTGATGAATTTGAATGCACCAACAGCTATACCTCCTTAAAATATCAATATACAATATGCAATATATCACATATTGTAAATCGTTGAAATGAAATTAGAAAATTTTACTTCTGTTGTATTTTTTTTTTAGGATTTTATAATTGCTCCGTCACATGCGTAAGACTCCCCCAGTTTGCTGTCTTTAAAACGACTATTTAAGTATTTTTTTGAATGCTGGAAATTTCATTCATGTTTTGATCAACCAACAATTGGAAAAGGGTTCCATGACCGGAAGTTGATTTTTCAATGTTGTTCCTGTTTGATAAAGATAGGCTATGAATTCTCAACAAAGGCCACCCCGGCTTTAGTAACAAGGCGAATGTCTGTAAGGGTTTATTAAAACGTAGATCATTCCACAGACCTGTTCAGGAAAAAAAGGAATTGGGACAGCGATCTTTGAAGTTGGAGGCCAAACTCAGTGGCGGGAAGCGGGTAAAAGCCTATTCCACTAGAATAGGTCCGCTTGTTTTGGCAGGCTTTAAACTATTCAGCTGGATTTCGTTCCGCTCTAAATAAGGGGATATGCAATAAAAAATTGAAAATGGGAGTGATTCCCTTAGGGGGAGGTCATTTCCAAATACCAAAGAAAGATGACCATAGTCGAAATACTTACCTTGCAACAAAATTTCGATTGAAATTCAAATTGGTTCGAATATTTTCTAAAAAAATGTCTTGAAAATGTCTTGATGCTGACCGCACTCATTACATGAATATTCTATTTCCAATGCATCTTCAGTCACTGTATGAACTGTCTCTTTTTTACAAGTTTCACAAAATCTCTTTTCGGATATTTCTTTCATTTATCATTCACACTCCGTTTAATCATCATTGTTTTGTAGCCTTGTTAATATTATTTTGCGAATATGCAACAGAAAAAATACCTTTTTCCTGAAGGACCTCAAAAAGAAGCTAAAGAACTCAGAGAAAAAGGTACTTTAATATTTAATTCACCTTGGGTTCCAGTACATCAAAGCTGCATGAAACGGATATTCGTATTCGAAGCTTCCTTGATTTTCCACCACATATTTATTAAGGATCGTTTTTACTTCATCATAGGAAAAATCTTCATCGAGAATTTTTGTTGTATTATCGCGAAGCATTTCTTCATAGGTCGAATAGATTTTTTTACTTTTCAATTTAACGATCTTACAGTCTGCCAGTATTCCAAGTTGATACAAAACATTCAAGATGTGTATGTAATCCCGCTTTCTTAAATTGATCGTATATCCTCTTTGCTTCAATTCCATATAATGTGGTTTTTCCGGTCCGGTTGTCATCCCTACTATCACTAAACGGGCTGCAGACTCATTCATTTTCAATAAGGTTTGACCGATTTCTGTCATACGGTAATAACAATTAAAACCAAACACTACATCATATTTGTCACTTATGGTCTCACTTTCCCACTTATCATGAATCAACTCCATGTTACCGAAACCTTTTTCGTTCGCCTGGGATTCCAAAAAACTGATAATGCTTTTGGAACTATCTATACAAGTTAGCTTCCTGACTTCTTTTGCGATATCAAATGTATAATTGCCCCATCCAGGGCCGATTTCCAATACATGATCATCCTGTTTTAATAATGCCAATAACTCTTGCTGCACAATTTTTGCATAAGGGTCCGCTTTATGTTGTTTTTTCCCAGCAACCTTGGAAGCCCAAAAAGCTTCTTCTGCACCATCATCTTTTAGTCTGTTAGGTATTTTTCCTGTATGATCTGCCATTGCCTGTTTCCAAAGTTCAATATAATCTGTCATCTTTTCTCCCCTGAATTCGTATGTATTTATCGGTTTTCAAATTAAAGCAAACAACCAAATACTTCCTCTTTTAAATATATTAGCATACCATAGTCAAAACTTTTGTTTAGCCATAAGAAAAAGGAGCAAAAACTTTGCTCCAGCATAAATATTGCTTATTTTTCTATAAACTTTTATCTTTTCGATAATGCTGACCACGTATTTTCAAGCCAATTATCAAAGTCTGCTCCTTTTTCACCTTCATAGGTATCATAAATATCCATTCTCATCTTCTGGAGTTTGTCTTTGAAATCAGTATATGTGTGATTTTCTGGTAGGCTTTTCTTGATCCTGACTAGTATTTTGGTCAACCCTTTAATCAACTCGCCTTTTTTCCTTGCTGGCAATTGAACATCTTCGCCTAAACTTTTCAATTGACGGTAGGCGGCCTCTTGCACTTTATATACAGAATCATTATTCATGATATGTGTGAGGATGTCGATTACTTGTTTATTTTTTGACTGACCTAATTCTTCGATTGCATCTAAACGTTCTCTCCAATTAGATTTCCGATTGGCAGATTTTTTTAATTCTTCATAGTTGGCAGGTAAATCGATACTCTTTGTTCCCTTATTATTCAAATGAATCATTTCTCCTTCTGTTAGTGATCATGATATCAAAAATGTTAATCCGATACTATAATCCCATTACCAAAAATGGCTTATTTCCATTCTTTATTATACCCTTTTCCATATTTTAATATAGTTAAATTTATCTCGTATCTTCAATCAGTCGGGTGCCGGGGGCGAGTTGCTTTGTTTTTCTTCAAACTTACCCGCACATATACCTAAAAAAGCACCAAATCTAGTCCACGTAATGTTTTTTATTATCTGGATGAATAGAAAATTTTTTACGTAAATTGACGAGGTTTACACCAAAACTTTCTTCTAAAAGTTCTCTATGTTTCTCCATGATTTCCATGAGATACAAATCATGAATCATGACTTCTGTAATGGGCATCACTAAACCTACATGCATGGTCCATGCTGCACGGCTATCTTTACCAAGCGAGACTATACCTGCTACTACTTCAGAATCATCTCCACTGATAACAAGCCATCGTCCACCATACTCTTCTGTAATTTCATAACCCATATAATGGAGGTAAACATTTGCAAAATCACAGACGATTTCCCCGTAGGCAATAATTGTTACATTGACCCCGCTATTTGCTGCCTGTCTTAGTTCCGGTTCTAATTCTTCGAATTCGTCTTTCCAAATTTCCAAGAGTATTCTTTTTTCAGCAGATAATATACAAGCTTTTACCTTATCGAGTATTTCATTGCGTCCCATGATATTCCAGATATTTTCACGATCATTTGCAGACCGTTCAAACTCCGCTAATGATTTTTCTGCCAGTTCAAAATTCTCTTCTGCTTTCATCCGACGGTTTTTTATTAGCTCCTTTGCAGGAACAGGAGTATACTGTGGTGTGTTTCCAGGACTAACCAGAATATCTCCCCGTATGGCGAGACTATCCAAGATTTCATATATTCTTGAACGTGGTACACCGGAGTTTTTTGCTACTGCATAGCCTGTTAATGGCGATTCTTCCAATAAGGCAAGATATGCTTTCGCTTCATATTCGGTAAAATTTAGATTTTTTAATGTTTCTAAAATGTTTTCTTTCATAAACCCTCCAACACAACCGTAGTTGCTACCTTTGTAACTAATATTTTAGCAAAAGCTGTTGACGTTTTCCATTTTCATCTAATATACTTAATAAGTAGTTACTTTAGTAGCCACTATAAAAGCGGGAGGGAGAAATAGTATGGATAGCTTACTTACATACATATCAATAGTGGCAATGATGGTTATTATACCGGGAGCAGACACAATGCTCTTAGTGAAAAACACGCTTAGCCATGGTCCGAAAGCGGGACGTTATACCGTTCTCGGAATGGCAACGGGGCTTTCTTTTTGGACGCTTATTGCTATTCTTGGACTATCTGTTGTCATTGCAAAGTCCGTGATTCTTTTCAGTACAATCAAATATTTGGGAGCCGCCTACTTAATTTACTTAGGGATAAAAAGTTTCTTTGCAAAAAGCGCTTTTTCCTTAAAAGCAATTCAAGCACAAGCAAATACCCCTGCGAAGTATTCAAAACGGCACAATAAAGATTCCTTTATGCAAGCATTACTTAATAATATTCTTAATCCAAAGACCGTTTTAGTTTATATTACAATCATGCCGCAATTTATCAATTTGGACGGAAATGTAAACCAGCAATTGATTATATTAGCTTTCATCTTAACCTTGCTCGCTGTACTATGGTTTCTATTTCTTGTTTATCTAATTGATTACGCAAAAAAATGGATGAACAACTCCAAATTCCAAAAAGCATTCCAAAAATCAACTGGCTTAATTTTAATCGGTTTTGGGATAAAAACAGGAATTTAAATTCATTTACTAACACATCTAATTTGATTCCATCCGTTCAGATAATTGAACGGTTTTTTTCATTTGCGAACCGGCGCCGATAATTGCATATAATCAATCTTTTCATTCGTACATATGGCACTGCATTATTGAATGCAAGTTTTATCCGCCTTCCTCATTAAAAAAACGTCAGTATTTTCCCATAAGAGCAGGAAATACTGACGGGTAATGTCCTATGAAGTTTGAAGTATCCCTTTTTTTCAATCCAAGCTGCAAGCTTTGGCGAGTATTTCAACAAGGTGCATACTTTTCATTTGGTTTGCCGCTCCCTCCCTTTGGATGCCAATGCTCATTTGCATTTGGCATCCAGGATTAACCGTAACTATGGTTGTTGCATTCGTTTCTTTAAGATTCTTCATTTTCTCATCAAGAATTTTCATGGATTCATCAAAGTGGAGAAGATTGTAAATGCCTCCAGATGCACAGCAACGGTCAAACCCTTCCATTTCAACATAGGAAATACCTGGTATGGATTGCAATAATAAACGAGGTTCCTTTTGGACCTTTTGAACATTGCGTAAATGACATGAATCTTGGTAGGAAACGATGCCTTGCCATTCTTCAGTGAAGGGAAGCGGCCCCAATTGATGAAGAATTTGACTGATATCTTTTGATTTTTCCGAGAAAGCCCTTGCCGCCGCAGCCCATTCGTGATCCTCTGCCAATAGATGTCCATATTCAAGAAGCGAAGCACCGCAGCCTCCTGCGTTATTAACTATTACATCAGCATCCGTTTGCATGAAGGCTTGGATATTCCTCTTTGCCAATTCTTTCGCTTGTTTTGTTTCACCTTGATGGGAATGCAGTGCACCGCAGCAATTCTGATTTTCAGGGAGAATGACCTCACACCCTGCTATGGTAAGCAGCTCAATGGAAAGACGGTTTATTCGTGACATCATGGAATCCATGATACACCCAGCAAAAAATGCCACTTTTAATTTCGTTTCCCCTTTTGCCGGCATAACCGTACCTGTCCGGATTCGTTTGGATGAAGACTCGATGGTTGGAAGTGCTTGTTCCAAATGTGCAAGGGCAGGAGAAACCTTTTGCAGTACATTAGATGATCGGATAAGCTTGGATAAGCCTGTTTTTTGATAGAGCTGTACCGCACTTCCAATCCTGTTCATTCGTTTTGGATATGGAAAAAGATGAAACAATGCCAGTTTTTTGATCTTTGTCATTTTATTTTTTTTGTTTGCTGATACGGAGTTTTCAACGGCTTCTTTTGCCGCTTCCAGTATATGTCCGTATGGCACACCAACAGGACATGCTGTTTCACAAGCACGGCAGCCTAAACATAAGTCGATCGGTTCAGCTAAATCTTTTTGGAAATCTATTTTTCCTTCGGCTGCCATTTTCACTAGATTGATTCGACCGCGTGGAGAGGCGGATTCCACACCCATTGATTCATATGTAGGGCATGCCGGTAAACAGTATCCGCATTTTACGCATTGGTTTGTCCAATCATAGGCATCTGAATATAAATTTTGGACAGCATTCGTCTCGTTCGGTTTGGCGGGTAGATTCATGTAACCAACACGACCCTTGTCTGTCCCTTATCAGGAAAAATCTTCCCTGGATTCAGGATATTATTGGGATCCCATGCTTCTTTAATTTTTTTCATCATATTCACCCCGGATATTCCTAATTCCATTTCCATATATGGTGACTTTAAAGTACCGATTCCATGTTCCCCGGAAAGTGTTCCGCCTAGTTCGATTGCTGCTTCAAAAATTTCACTGACAGCAAGCTCCACTTTTTTCATTTCCGTAATATTTCGTTTATCGGTAATGATGTTCGGATGTAAGTTCCCATCCCCTGCATGACCGAATACAACCAAGTTCAACCCGTATTTCTCCCGGATTTCGTTTAATCTCTCCATCATCGCCGGTATTTGACTGCGTGGAACGGTCGCGTCTTCAGAAATTTTTGTAGGGCCCATTTGTGTAATGGCCGGGGAAACCAATTTACGCGCACTCCAAATGGTTTGGCGTTCTTCCTCTGTCTCCGCTATCTTGACGTAGGAAGCGCCCTCAGCCCTGCATATATCGGCACATTTATTGATTTCTTCCTCAATCGCCAATGGGTGACCATCTATTTCTATGATCAGAATGGCTTCTGCCTGAAGAGGCAAACCGGAAGGCCGATAGCTTTCAACAGCTCGGATGCATGCATTATCCATCAATTCCAGGGCAGATGGTAGAATTCCTGACGATAAAATGCTGGTGATGGCATGGCCAGAGTCTATCAATTGATTGAAGTGGGCGACAAATGTTTGTTTAGATTGAGGTTTTGGTATTAAGCGGATGATTGCCTCAGTGACGATGCCTAGAGTACCTTCCGATCCTACGATCAACCGGGTCAAATCATACCCTGTTACATTTTTTACGGTCTTTCCGCCAGTACGAATGATTTCTCCTGTCGGGGTGACTACCTCCAGACCTATCACATATTCTTTTGTCGTTCCATATTTCAATCCCTTTGGCCCGCTGGAGTTTTCCAATAGATTCCCGCCTATTGTGGCTACATTGGAACTGCTTGGATCCGGCGGATAGAATAAGCCGGCTTCTTCAGCCTTTTTATGAATATCTGCCGTAATCACACCTGGAGAGACAATGGCAAGCATATTTTCCCGATCAATGATCAATTTATCCCGCAAAAGGGTCATATCGAGAACCATCCCCCCTTTAACAGGTAAAGGGCCGCCGCTTAGCGAAGTTCCTGACCCTCTAGGGTAAACAGGTATTTTGTGAGTATTAGCCAATTTAACCACTTCACTGATTTCCTCCGCGTTTTTTGGCTGTATAACGATTTCAGGTAAATATTCCCCAAAAGAAGCGTCATAGCTATAACAATACCTTTCTGCCAAATCAAGAAACATTCTGTCACCTGGAATCACCTGACTAAGATCGACCAGGGCTTCTTTCTCCATGCTTCTCACTTCCTTTTTTTTTTTTGGAAAGGGTCTATTCGTATGTAATATAATGGCATTTTAAGATTCTGCTAGATATAATGATGAAAGAAAAGGAGGTTTTTTTTTGAAAATCGCACTGATTCATGCAACCACAACCGCACTAAAACCAATTGAAACTGCCTTTCAGACTGTTGCACCGAACATTGAACTCCTTCATTTCATGGACACGGGTCTTCTCGCCTTGATGGAAAAGAGCGGCAAGTTAACTCCTGAAATCATCCGCCGCTTTTCTGCATTAGTGAATATAGCCTATGATTCTGATGTTTCATGCATCCAACTTACTTGCTCTGCCTTTAATGACATCACCGCAATTTTACAACCTCTTTACTCTGTAAAGTTATTTCGTTCAGATGAAGCCATGCTTGATGAAGCGCTTCGCTACACTAGCATCGGCCTGGTTTCTACCGTAAAAGAAACGCCGATCGCTCTTCAAAATTACTTATTAAATAAGAATCCGGACTGTATGATCGAGTCATTGGTGGATCCCGGAATCATCCATTTATTATCACAAGGAAAAAGAAAGGAACATGACGATCGGGTTAAAAAGATGGTGGAACAATTGGATGGAAAGACAGAAGTGATTTTGCTTTCACAATACAGTATGGAACATATCGCAAAGCAGGTTCATCCTTCTGTCCCTGTCCTAACGGCGCCGCTACTGGCTGCCAAAAGGTGTTTGGCTCATTTGAATGGAGCGTATACATGAGTTTCTTAGAAAAATCAAAACTTTGCCAGCATGATCGTTTACTACGTCAAATATAAGTTTTTAACCGTTTGTATGATGCGAACCGCCAAAAACTTTCCCGACACCTTGAATTTTTTCAAGTATGACGATCAGAAGGACTGATATGAAAATAACCACACTTGACACGGATGCAACGATTGGATTGTAGGCATCCTGCATTTGCGAGAAAATCTCGATCGGGAGCGTTCTCATTTCAGGTGATACCATAAAAAGAGAGACCGTTACATTATCAAATGATGTCAAAAATGCGAATAATCCCCCTGAGATGGCCGCGGATCCAATAAGCGGCAGTGTCACTTTCATGAATACTGTTAGTGGATTCGCTCCAAGTATGGCCGCTGCCCGTTCGAGATTATAATCAAATCCACTTAAGCCGGTTAATACGAGCCGCATGACATATGGTATGCAAATCACGATATGGGCAATTAAAAACCCTGTAGACGTACCGGCAAGCATCATTGGTGTAAAGTACATCAAGAGTGCAATCCCTAAGACTAATTGCGGCACACTTAATGGAGAAGTTAAAAGGGCCGTTATATACGATTTTCCCGGTATATCATACTTTGCGATTCCAAGGGCACCCAAAGTTCCGAATATGACGGAGAAAAGAGCAGCTAATGCTGCGAACTTCGCACTGTTCAAAAATGCTTCCAAAAATTCAGGACGCTCCAAAATCTTGGAATACCATTGCAGTGAAAAGCCTTCAGCCGGAAAACTTGGATAATTGGCACTTGTAAAAGAAGCGGGAATAACGACAATGAGCGGGATCAAGATATAGATAATGGCCAACACGGCTACTGCAATCCTAAGGCCGCCAAACGTTTTCATCATCGGAATACCTCCTTGAATTTCCCTTTTTCAAATGCTCTGGTAAAGACGGCTACCGATATGACAGTGGTTGCTAATAGAATATAAGAAAGAGCAGATCCGAATGTCCAATGCAGCAGGTTATTAATTTGATCATAGATGACAACAGGCATCACGGGCACGTTGGCTCCCCCCATTAGTGCGGGCGTAACATAAGCACTCATTGACAAACTGAATACGAGAATGCAGCCAGATACGATACCTGGGATACTTAGCGGCAATGTAATGGAAAAGAACCTTCTGAATGGGCTTGCCCCAAGTATGGCTCCTGCCTTATCAAGAGAAGGATCAATATTATAAAGACTTGCAACGATGGATAAGATCATGAAAGGAAGATATGCATTGGAAAGCCCAATCACAACTCCGATTTCCGAAAACAATAGTTTCAATGGTGCATCTATTATGCCAAGGGCCATTAAGGTTTGATTAATCGTTCCATTAGGCAATAGTAAGAGGTACCAGCCAAAATTACGGACAACTATACTTACCAAGAGCGGTGACACGATCAAGAGAGTGATATACCCTCTGATCCGCGCTGAACTTTTGGCCATTGTCAAAGCTACCGGATATCCAAGAAATAAAGCAACCAAGACCGAATATAAACTGATCTTCACTGTCAGCCATAATGAAGATAAGTAATAACTATCGGAAAATAATTGTGTATAGTTTTTTAGGCTATAAACTGCCTCCGCTCCTCCAAGATTATCTGTCGATATGAAGCTTAAATATAAAATGTATAACATCGGTATGACAAAGAAACCAAATATGAAAAGCAGAATCGGCGTTAAAAGGAGCAATCCCGGCACCCAGACTTTCCTTTTCTTGATTTTAGGTTTCTTTTGCGGCTCAATAGGACTCGTTTGCTGTTCTATTTCTTGACTAGCATAACTTCTGCTGGGCTCCATCCAATCAACACCTCACTTCCATTTTGCCATGTTGGATCGAAAGCGGAAGTCAATACTTGAATACTTTTCCCCTGTAAAAGAACATTGATTTCCCATGAGGTACCAAGATAATTAATTTGGCTGATCTTGGCACGATGGAAATCCAACTGTGATGAAGGCTTTTCATCAAGAGAAACAATCTGCAGTTTTTCTGGTCTAATATAAAGCTTCACCTCATCCCCGGTTTTCAAATCACGATCATTACCCATGATGTTATTTGTGTCGACATGAGTGATATCAGAACCGATCTTGACTGCAACTTTCCGCTTATCCACAGCAGACACATTCCCTTCAAAACAATTCGATTTCCCGATGAATTGAAAGACGAATTCTGTCTTCGGATGATTGTAAATCTCAGTCGGAGTACTGATTTGTTCAATTTTCCCTGCATTCATGACCACGACTCGATCAGACATGGAAAGAGCTTCCTCTTGATCATGAGTCACAAAAATGGTCGTTACGCCAATTTCCTTTTGTAATCGCTTTATCTCGGCCCTGAGTTCATGCCGCAACTTTGCATCAAGGTTTGAAAGCGGTTCGTCAAGCAAAAGGAGCTCCGGTTCAACAACAAGTGCCCTGGAAATGGCAACACGCTGACGCTGACCTCCTGATAATTCCCTTGGATAACGATTCTCCAATCCTGACATTTTCACTAATTCAAGCGCTTTACTAATCTTCTTTTTTTGCTCAGCTTTACCGACCTTGCGCAGTTTCAAGCCAAAACTGAGATTTTCATAGACTGTCATATGGGGAAAAAGCGAATAAGTTTGAAAAACCATTCCTAAATCTCGCTTATAAGGCGGAACCTTCGTAACATTATTGCCTTTAATATGGACCTCGCCCCGATCTGGATCGAGGAACCCAGCAATGAGGTTCAGGGTTGTGGACTTTCCGCACCCGGAAGGACCAAGAAGAGTGAGTAACTCTCCTTGTTTCACCTCCAGGTCAATGCCATTCAGGACAACATTCGCTCCAAATTGTTTAAACGCGCCTTTTATCTCTACATCATTTTTATTTGACCCAGCCCCCTGAACTGCCTCCAAGTGCTGCCTATTAATTTCCACTTCTTTTTTTAATACTTCCATGTGATCAACACGCTCCTTTTATTTAAGTTTTTTCCCTAATTCAGGAGTAACCTCTTTCGCCCATCTGTCTGACACCTCGGCACGGATCTCGGCAAACTTGGCGAAATCAGGTTTGAATGTTTTATCACTTGCTTTAAGCCCGATTGACTCTTCATATTTCTCTGGAATTTTCATGCCTTCCACTGTCGGATAAAATCCTTTTTCGGAAATTAATGCTTGCGCTTCTTCACTGATTACATAGTTGATGAATTCTAGGGCTTCTTTGCTATTAGGCGTATTTTTAACGAGACCGGCGCTGAATGCTTGAAGCGGTACACCTTCTTTTGGCACGGCCATCTTAATGGGAATACCTGAAACGGCTAGTTCACCTATGGCATAGCTTCCCATGACAGTTACGTCTGCAGCTCCTTGTTGGATCGCTGGCATCATTTGCGTTGAGTTTTTATAAAATGTATTGGAATACGCTGCAAGATCTTTTGCTTTTTCAAGACCTGGTTCCATATCTTCCGTACTGCCGCCGTTTGAAATCGCCAGACCATTAAGGGTATTGAAACCCCAGTCATTTGTAATATCTGAAAATGCCGTTTTACCCTCGTAATCAGGTGAGACAAGGTCATTCCATGATTCAATTGATTTTAAGCCTTCCTTTTTGAAGGTTTCCGTATTATAAGCTGGTGCAATGACTAAGCCAAATGCTGGAGCAGCCGCATTTTCAACCGGAATGAACCGTGGATCCACCGATTTCATATTGGGAACATTGGACTCATCAATTGGTTCGATCAGTTCCTTCTCCTTAGCACGTATTACATCAACCGGTACAAAAAGGGCAACATCTATTTGCGGGGCGTTCTTCTGTAATTCCACTTTGGATAGGATTTCACCTGATAAACCGGAAATGTAATTAACCGTGATTCCCGTTTCTTCTTTGAATTTTGGGGCAATCACATCTCGGATGGCACTTTCGATGACACCGCCATTACCGGCTATCGTTATTTTTTTCTCTCCTTTTTCACCTGCACTCGTTTGTACGGATTCACCCGGTTTTTGCGGAGTAGGATTACCACATCCCGCAAGAGCGATCAATACTATTATTGATAATAGACTCATCAGCTTTTTCATAGTCATTACCTCCCGTTTTTCATTAATTTCCAATAATACCTTGTTCAGTAAAATAATTCATGGCCCCTGGATGAAAATCCAGCGGAACTTGTTTAGTTGCTTCAGTTATTGAAATATCTGAAGCGGCTGGATGTGTATGCTGCAGTTCAGGCAGATGTTCATATAATGTTTTCACAAGATTGTAAGCATGAGGATCAGACATTTCCTTGTAGGTTACCAGGACATTTTTAATTGAAATCGTTTGGACATTTTTTTTCATCCCCCTGTATGTATCTCTGGGAATGTCATTATGAGTATAAACTCCATATTGTTTTTGAAGGCGTTCAATGATGTCTCCCGGTATTGGGATGAAAGTTAGTTCCGTCTGCTTGGATATGAAAGCGATTTCATTATTGGGAATTCCCGATGAAAAGAAAGCTGCATCAATGGTACCATTTCGTAATGCTTCTGCAGATTGAGAAAAAGAAAGATAGGATAAATTCAATTGATCAGTCGGTAAATCAGATTCTAACAGAATCCGCTCTGCAATAAGCCTTGTACCGCTTCCTGCCGTTCCTACACTAATGCGTTTATCCACTAAATCTTCCAAGGAATCAATATCATTTTGCTTAGTAGAAACAATTTGAACATAATTGGAATATAGGGCCGTTAAAGCTCTTAACTTGGATTTATCCGTTTCAGGCAAATCCAGTACATCCACTGTGGTAAAACCAATTTCTGCCCGATGGAGGCTAACCAATTCAGTATTTTCGATGGAAGCATCGGTGACCTGGGCACCTGACACAGCTCCATTATATTTTTCATACATATTTGATAATCTTTGTCCTAATGAAAAATAAACACCTGTCATATCTCCGGTTCCAATGATTAACATCCTATTATTTAAATCCTGTCCTTCAGAAGTTAGTTGCCTCTGAATCAACGTAGTAGCAGGTTTAGATATTTCCTGCTGCTCATTCATAAAAGAACAACCTGTCATGAAACAAAATAACAAAGCGACTTTTATAAAGAGTGCTCCATTCTTCATTGTGGCCCTCCTTTCTTAATGAATTTAGATGCAAATACCATGCCAAGTCGATTTTTCGCTTTAAACCGCAGATTCTGCCGATTTCTTGAAAGTTATATAAGGATAAACCGGCAATTTTTTCCGGTTATCCAGAAAAAATTGCCGATTAACACGTTTATTCTCCTTTTGAAATGAGCTTGATTTTATCACGAAGGCTTCTTTCAGAAATTTTTAGGATTTGGGCTGTTTTTTGCCGATGATTTTTACAATATTGAAGAGTGGCTGTTATCACTTTTTCTTCTATCTCTTTCATGGAAATGCCAATGGGAATCCTGAAACTGTTAAAATCGCCGTCATTGCCATCCGGCTGGAGAATGAACTTCTGTTCTTGAACATATTGCGGCAAGTCGGTTTCTTCCATTCTTTTCGAGTTTGATAGGGCAACTGCATATTCTATAATGTTTCCAAGCTCACGGACATTCCCAGGGTAATGATAATCCAGTAAAATCCGACGTGCGGTTGCCGAGAACATCTTTTCTTCACGATTCATATCCTTAGCGTGTTTTTTTATAAAATAATCCATAAGCATCGGTAAATCTTCTTTTCTATCTCTTAAAGGCGGCATCGAGATGGGAATGACATTTAGCCTGAAAAACAAATCCTCCCTAAATTCACCTTCGATCACCATTTGTTCCAGGTTTTTATTGGCTGCACTTATAATACGGACGTCCAATGAGATTTTTGTATTGGATCCCAGAGGCGTCACTTCCCGTTCCTGCAATACCCTTAATAACTTGGCTTGAAGTGGAAGGGGCATTTCACTAATCTCATCCAGAAAAAGGATGCCTCCATTAGCAGCAACGAATTTCCCTTCCTTCCTTTGAGTTGCACCGGAAAATGCTCCCTTCTCATAACCAAACAATTCAGATTCCAACAGCATCTCAGGAATTGCTGCACAATTGACGATCTGGATGGGATTGTTTTTCCTTCTTCCCAGCGTATGGATATTTCGGGCTACAAGCTCCTTTCCAGTACCACTTTCACCCGTGATAAGAACACTGGAATCAATATCTTTCACTCTTTCGATCATTGAGAAAATACGCTGCATCGCTTTGCTGTTACCAAGGAAGTTACCAAATCCCTTTTGAATCTCTAATTCTTCATGCAATGTCTCCAATTGATTGGACATCTGTTTGAATTCGGCTGCCCTCATCAAGAGCAAAGAAAGTTCTTCTATATTAATTGGCTTTTCAATATAGTAGTAGGCTCCTTTTTTTATGGCCTCGATGGAAGTTTCAATGGATGAATAGGCAGTCATCATGATGACTGTTACGTTAGGTGCCATTTGTTTGATTTTCTGTAGGACATCAAGTCCACTTTTATTTCCTATTCTCAAATCAAGTAACACAATATCAAAGCGCTGATTGTCGATCTTCCGTAGACCCTCATCCGGGTCAGTAGTTGTCACGACTACATAAGAATCTTCCAATGCAAAGCTAAGAGCGGTGCAAATAGCAGGTTCATCATCAATTACCAATACATGCATTTTCATATTACTCCTCCTCTTTCCAGACTATTATTCGATATATAAAGGTAGTAAAATGGTGAATTTCGTTCCTGAATTAGGATAACTTTTCACATGGATATCTCCGTTATTTTCTTTAATCAGCCTATACGATAACGTAAGCCCCAAACCGACGCCCTTTTCTTTTTTTGTGAAAAAAGGTTCGAAAATATGATTCAGTTCCTCTTGCTTCATCCCTTTTCCCGTATCGGATATGGTAATCCGCCCTGTCTTTTCGTTCTCTTTGTCAATGGTGACTTTAATGGTCTTTTCCTTTGTTTCTTCAACGGCATCAATCGAATTCAACACAAAGTTAAGAAGTACTTGTTGAATTTGTTGCAAATCTATATAAAAAATAAGGTCGTCCTCGATCGTCTGCTCGAAATTTATGTGATTTTTTTCCATTGTCACCTTATGAAAAGCAAGTAATGAAATAAGTTCATGAGCGTGGCAATTTGTAATATTTGGCGGCCGCGGACGTGCATATTCAATTAAATCGGTAACAATCCCATTCAAACGGTTAATTTCAGTAGGCAAGTGTTCCATTAGAACTTGTCGGAATTGAGGATTATCATATTTACTCGGAAGTAAATCAATGAATGTTTTAATCGATGTTAAAGGATTCCTTATTTCATGTGCGACACCTGCAACTAGTTGACCAAGAGCGTGCAGCTTTTCTTGTGTGATCAATTTTTTCTCCAATGTTTTCTTTTCCGTCTCATCACTCATGGAAAGTAAGTATCCGGTTTGTATATCTTCTGAATTGAACATCCTATGCATCGAATATGAAATCACCTTCTGTTCATTTTCCTCATTTAATACCAAGATTCGAAATGATCCCGTACGATCATTCCCATTTCGTTCTTGATGTAAATCTTCGAAATTCTTCATTAATTGCGAATGATTCGTAAGATTCAGAATCATTTCCTTGGAAATGTTGAGAATGTCCGATGCCTTTGCATTGCAGCTGGTAATCATGAAATCGAGATCGAATGTTATGATGCCATTATTGATATTGTTTAAGATTTGATCTTTGAACGCTTCAGCATTGACGATGTTTTGCCGTTGTTTCTCTAAATCCTTATTTAATAAATGTAATTTCAAAGTCTGGTTATATACGGATTTTTTCAGCTTTTGATTCCATATGTAAATGATTAGAAGGATAAGGGCCACGGCAGTTAAGATTATGATCAACCAAAATATGAATTGTTCCAGCCTGGCAATTTTTTGATTGGATTGTGGCATTACCCATTTATCGATTATCTCATTGATATTTCGGTTGGCTTTAAGTTCTGTGAGTGCATTGTCCATCATGAGAAGGAGCGATTGATTCCCTTTTTTTACTGCAATCGTATAATCCGCGGGTTCAATGACTTCATCGAGAATGATGTAATTCTTTTCTTGGCGGAACTTTTTCAAATAGAAGTCTGCAGTCCATTTGTTTCCGATGAACACATCTGCTCGGTTGTTCAATAATGTTAAAATCCCCGAGTATTGATTCGAAACGGTCGTTAAGTTTGTATTCCTCATATTGAGAAATGTACTGATTACTGGAGTGTTATGGTCAAGGACAACATGTGAATCGCGTAGATCCGTTAACGTATGAATATCCTGTTTCCTTTTACTAGGAATGATTATGGATTGGGACATTGTAAAATAGGATTGAGTGAAATCAAATTGGTTATCTTTTTCAGTATTATAAGTACTTCCAACAATTGCATCAATTGTTCCGTTACTTAAGGCTTTTTCGGCTTCTTCCATCCTCATCGGTATATATTTGAAATCTACGCCATTATATTTTGCTATTTCCTCCATTAAATCAATATTGATGCCTGTCAGCTCACCAGCTTCATTTTCAAATGAAAATGGAGGAAGAGCACTTTCTCCAGCAATTATAAATGTTTTTTGTTCAGCAAAAACAGCGGGAGACCAAAGCGATTGAACAAAGACTATCAAGCAAAATATACTTAATTTAAACAGCTGCTTTTTAATTAAGAGCCCTCCTTCTGTGTCAAAATCCTTGCAGTCAGTGTTTCTCGGCTAAAACAACATGATAATATACTTCTCCAATCAGGGCTTGAACCCTTTAAAATGCTAAGAATTCTTGACACAATCTAACAATTTCCTACAAAAAGGTGTGTAATTCTATCAAACGAAATAAATAGAAACCCAGCAACCTTTGCTGGGTTTTAGGTTTGCCGAAAAAAAGAGACAGTTGATTTCAGAAATTCGGCAGGAGTGTCGCAAAATTTCTTCAAAATGAAGGAGGGTTTCAACATAAAAACATGAAGAATAACCACCATGGTTTGGACCCTTCGGAATATCCAAACAGTGAAAAGTTTAAGCTGGGGTAGCTCAGGAAAATGCCGATTTACAACAATTCCTCAACACTATTGAGAATTGAGCTTACTTCGTTACTATAGCGATAGGTAAGCCTTTGACGTAATCGCCGGTTTTTCCTTCACTTCACACCGTACAGGCGAGTTTCCCACGATGTTCATTTAGATAATTTTTCTAAATAAAAATGGATAATAAAGTAATATCATACCTATAAACGAGCAAACTAAATAAAAAATAACCTCGTATTGTATTACTAGAGAAGATGTATTATCAAGCTTTTTTTCACCTCTTTTATATATCATTTTAAATAAAGCCCTACATAATAAATACCCAATAATCGCCCCTAGGGTGTTCATAAGTAAATCATCAATATCCGTAATCCTATGATTTAGCAATTGACTTAGCTCAATAGCCAATGAAAAAAAGAACCCAGTAAATGCAGTATTTTTAATTGTTCTAAACTGCGGCCAAATAGTTGGCAATAAAAAACCTAACGGCATAAACAGAATAATGTTCAAAATATACGTAGTAATACCTTCAGAAGAAAATGGAAGTAAGTTGATTTCACTTATACGAATTAATGTTCCATATTTTCCCGCTACCCATTTATTTCCTATCCCCGTCACCATATACACTAGCGCAAGGTAGAAAAGAAAAACATACACCCATAGAAAATGCTTAATAGATAAATTTTTTTGCGCCTTTAATAAAAATCCAATTTGAAACACAATACAAAAAATAATAGTACAAAAATAAGTATACAAAACTGTAAGTGTAAGCATATAGAATACGTCTCCTAACTTTACATTTAAACCTATGACTTTATCATTTTAGAACCTCATTCAAGAAAATGTGGTCACAATCACTCCATCAATATTATTACCAGATATTTTATACTGTTCATTCGCTGGTACTTCAACTTCAATTGACTCGTTTTGAGAAATGGGATAATATGAAATTGTATATTTTTTCCCTTCAACACTAACAGAAATGCTCTTTTCTTCTTTTAAATAATCCAAATATTCTTCCAAAGCTAAATTCATTTCCTGCATAATCGCACTGTGAGGCAAGCCGACATAGCGAATATGCCATGGTTCATATTGAATTCCTGTAATATCCGTTTTATTAGCGGGATAGCGTAAGATAAAGCCGTATTTCCAAGAACTTTCTTCTACCCACTTTCCTTCAGGTGCTTCTTCCATCTTCATTTGAGTAGACCCTACATCAAGTGCTAATCCTAAATTGTGTTCGCTATGACCAGCTGGCAAAGCATAGTCAGCCCCCATCTCCTCGTACAGTCTGTTTTGCACATCAAAGTCTCGATAACCACTGCTAATTAAGAAATTACTAACCCCATCCTCTTCAGCCGCAGCTATCATCTCCGAAAATTTTTCAGCTATTTCTTCTGATAATTTTATTTCACTATTAAGTAACTGGTATCCGGTTGTTAATTCTTTGTGTGTAAATAAATTTATGATTTCCGATTTTATACCAGCTTGTTGAACAGCATAGTCACTGTTAACCAAAAGCAGATTCCCTTGATAGATCTGCTCTTCTGTAATCTCAATCTTTTGGGTATTTTCAGTAGCTGTATTATCATTTTGTTCATATATTTGATCCGCTACTTTATTTTGGGATATCGGTAATATATTAAAAATAAAAACTAGAAATAATGCAATAACCAATAAAAATCCCCACTTTTTCATTTTTAGTCTCCTCCTTGATGTAACTTGTTTATAGGATAGGAAAAACTTTTAAAATAAAAAGTGGGGTAAATATTAAATTTTTCTTAAATTTTCACTTGGATTTTATTATTAACCTTCTTAGGAATCCGCCATTGGTAATCGGACTTCAAATATAGTGCGTATTAAATCACTTTCGGCAGTTATTGTCCCATTGTGTTGCTCTAAAATATTCTTCGCAATGAATAAACCGAGACCTGTACTATTTTCTTGATGAGTTCGTGCTTTGTCACCAGTATAAAGCATATCAAAAATATGAGGCAGTTCATCTGGAGGAATGGCATCCCCATAATTGATAACTTGAATAACTATTTCCTCTGATTCAATATAACCGTTGATATCTACATACTGCCCCTCATGCCCATAGCGATTTGCATTAATCAGAAGATTTTCAAACACACGTGCCAATAACTCTCCATCTCCCATAATAGATAAAGGGGAAGTAATATTCATTCTTGCTATCAAATCGTTTTTCTCGAAGACAGGATACAACTCTTCTTTCAATTGAATAAGCAGCTCGCTTAAATCGATTTGTTTCTTTTCTATTGGTAACATGCCATAATTCATCCTAGTTATTTCGAATAATTCATCAATTAACCTTTCTAAGCGTTGAGATTTGGTAAAGGCAATCGTTAAATAATGCCTGATCTGATTTTCAGTCAAGCTATCATCCTTAAGGATTAAATCTAAATAACCTAAAACAGAGGTAAGAGGTGTGCGCAAATCATGAGCCAAATTTACTACTAACTGCTCTTTACTACTTTCCGAGAAGTCACCCCTTTCTATGGCTTGTTCCAATTTTTCGCTAGCCAGATTAATGCTTTGTGCAATATCACTAAATTCATCATTTGACAATATTTGAACTCGACGCTTAAAGTCACCCTGAGCGAGATAATGAATTCCTTTTGAAATCTCATTGAAATAGGCAGAATAGGGTTTTGTAAGTATAAAGAAAAATAATATCGAAAGCGTGATAAATAAAAGTAAAAAGACGTTAAGGTCTCCAATATTTTCTATGATTTTGCGAAAATAAGCTAGTGTATCTCCATGACTAACATTTGTATAATAATACAATTGGAGTACTTTAAAGAGTAGATATGTTATTGTGCTAGACAACAACATGCTTAAACCTAACAATATTATCATTTTTGAACGAAAGCCTCGTAGTTTTTTACCCATTGAATTTATAACCTACCCCCCATACAGTTTTTATCAATTTGTTTTTTCGTTTATCCTCTTCAAGTTTTTTCCGCAAAGTACGAATATGAACCATAACGGTATTCCCACCTTCATAGTATGCATCCCTCCATACCTTTTGAAAAATATCTTCTGCACTATAAACTTTATTTGGATTACTGGCTAATAAATATAAAATTTCAAACTCTTTCGGTGTTAACTCAATATTTTTACCATATAGAGTAACTGTACGTTGTTCAGGAGAAATCGTTAATCCTCCAAATTCCAAGTTTGAGTTCTGTTTGGTTTTAGGTTGATTCAACTTCATAAAGCGTCGCAGCTGTGCATTTACCCGAGCTACCAATTCAATGGGTATAAATGGTTTCGTCATATAATCGTCTGCTCCAATTACGAGTCCCTGCACTTTATCAAAATCAGACGTTTTAGCGCTCAAAAAAATAATGGGCATATTATGTTTTTCGCGAATGCGACGTGTAACTTCATATCCATCCATTTTCGGCATCATAATATCCAAAATCAGTAAATGAATTGGTTGAGTCTGGATAACATCAATGGTTTCTTGCCCATCCGATACCTTAATGACACGATACCCTTCTTTCTCTAAATGTATAGCAACCAAATCAGCAATTTCAACATCATCATCAGCTATTAATATTGTTATATTTTTCATTTATTCCACTCCTAGACAAAGTTATCATTAATCGTCAATAAGCCATACGAAGTTGTATCATAAAAAAACATCAGTTTTTGATAGTTAGTTCCGAAAAGTTAGTTTAACAGTGTGACAGTTAGTTGAATATTTTAGAGTTTTTATTTATATTCTATTGTTTCCTTTTCTTCTTTAAAAATATTGCCCATTAGCGGAATATAGAGCGGCTAATTATTCACTTCTGATAATTTTCTGTATAATGAAGCCCTAGATACATTAGTAATTTCACAAATTTGATTTACAGTCATATTTCTTTCTTTATATAGCTTTACCGCATAATTCATTCCTGTGTGATTTTTATGGTACTTCTTTAATCGACCTTTAAACTTTCCTTCTTTCTTAGCCAATTCAATCCCTTCACGTTGTCGCATCCTAAAAAGATCTCGCTCTAATTGGTTAACGCCAGCCATTACAGTAATTAAGAATTGGCTGTATGGGTTATCTTCTGATAAATCAAGCCATGTATCTTTTAGTGATTTTAAGCCTGCCTTTTTATCTCGTATGTTATGGATTAATTCAAATAGATCTTGTGTACTACGAGTGATTCGAGTTAATTCTGTCACATAAATGATGTCATCTTTCTGTAAATCCTCTAACATTTTTTGAAGTTGCTCGCGATCCTTTGTTGCTCCTGAAGCTTTCTCTTCATATATAATATCCATTCCAATCTCGTTCAGCTGCTGAAATTGTCTTGAAGGATTCTGGCTAGTCGAACTGACACGAATATATCCGATTTTCCGCAAAAAATCACCTCATTTTTGAGACAAGTCTTATGAGACGCTCTAATCTTTGATTTTATCAGTCTACTACACTTGCATCAATAGAGTATGTATGAAGATGCAATGAATAAAGCCCAAGCCGTATTAGTAAATTTTTATCACAAATTACAATTGTCTTCTATTGGGGCGACGGTACACGATCCTCGTCAGATGGTATGAGAATGCAAATAGGTGTTTCATCATTACATGCAGATGTAAACCCACATTATGGAGGGCGACCATCTCCCATTTTACTAGTGATCAATTCTCTTCTTACTACACAAAGATTATTCATAATAATTCAAGGGATGCCATTCATGTTTTGGATGGTTTATTGCACCATGAGACGGATCTATACATAGAAGAGCATTACAGACACTGCTAGTTACACAGACCAAATTTTCGGACTGACTCATTTATTACGATTTAAATTTGCTCCAATAATAAGGGATTCATCGTACTTGAAATCATTTACAATTAGAATCCGTTTTAAGTGGACAAATAAATACAAAGGTCATTAAAGAAAAAGCTCATTCTATAAGGAAAGGAACAGTTTCACATCCCTTTATGGGGAAACTAGGTTCTTATACAAGCTTTACAGGAGATGGGCCGAATAGAAAAAACGATCTTTATTTTGAATTATATTTCAGATGAATCAGTAAGAAGAAAAATACAAAAAGGATTGAATAAAGGAGAAGCCATGAATGGGCTGCCAAGAGTTATTTTCTTCGAAAAACAAGGAGAGCTTAGAGAACGAACCATACAGCATCAATTGCAAAGAGCCAGTGCCTTAAACATAATTATCAATGCCATCAGTATCTGGAATACCCTTCATCTAACTAAAGCAGTTGAATATCAAAAACGGGCAGGTAGCTTTAATGAAGACTTATTGCATCATATGTCACCTTTAGGCTGGGAACATATCAATTTATTAGGAGAATATCATTTTAATTCAGAGAAAGTGGTCTCATTAGATTCTCGAAGACCACTGAAACTTTCTTAGCGTTCAGCTTTTCCCTGACGGTACCCGATGCCAATGTATTTTCAATTTCAAGGCTTTTTATCATTTGCCGTAACGCTCCAAGATGATAAGCCGAGTTGGCAATTATGCATTTACATTGCAAGCCATTTTCATAGATCGAAACTCCAGAATAAAAAGCCCAATTTCTCTGTATTAAAATTGAGAAATCGGGCTTTATTGTTACTCCATTAAAGTACCTATAATGGAATAACACTTTTAAGGTGGTTTTGATGAAGTACATTACCTAAACCTTATTCAAGATAAGCACCTATTAGTTTAAGAAAAACGGACCTTTCCGAAAAAGCTAAAGGGTACACTTTTGGTGTTTTCCATTTTAGATGATTTGTTTGAGTGGATACTGCGATCCTAAAGGGAGATCGAGAGTACGTAAATTGAGGTAATATTTTAAAACTTGATACATTTATTTTCTCATCGATATACTAATCTTTTAATCCCTTTCCATCGAGAATTTTTTGCATACTTTTTTCGACTCTTGACTCTCGAGTTTTGGATTGTTTGGGTTGTGAAAAATAAAGGATGTAAGCTCTTTGGCGTCCCGGGGTCAATGCTTCAAAAGCAGTTTTCAAGGCAGGGATTTCATCGAATTTGTTGTGAAGTTCTTCAGGAATTATGAATTCTTCGTTCTTTTTAAAATTCACTTCCAAACCGGCTTTTTCAACTTCAATGGCTTCATGAATATAGGCTTTCAGAATGGATTCCGTTGCAACTATTTCTTGAACATTGGTGAACCGAATCTGGCGCGCTCCCTGTACATTCTCCGTTTGTTGGATTAGAATCCCGTGGGTATCCTGTAACAGGGCACCTTTGTGAAACAGAAGCGCACAATATTCTTTAAATCCATGTATTAAAACTATGTTTTTTTTCTCAAACGTGTAACAAGGATGCATCCACTTAAATTCTTCGGTCAGCTCACAGTCAAGAACGATATTTCTTAACGTTTCATATTCTTCCTTCCACTTTTTTGCTTTACCTAAAAATTCATCAACCTTAGGATTCATTCTACTATTTGTCATCACGGTACACTCCCCTTTCCGAGCAGTTTGATTTTTCCTATACGTTAGCTAAATACTAAAAAACAGGATCAGAGGTTTGGTCTTACAATTCCTCTAACACTTTATTAAGTTCTTGGCCCATTTTCGCCCAACCATATTTAGCACCATTGAACGCTTGATCTTCTTTTTCGAATCCTTTTTGTTCGAGATTTAAGTAGGTTGTTCCATCCTCGTGCTTTAATGTCCATGTGACTGTTGTGTTTATTCCGCCACCTACCCAAGTGTAAGATAACTTATAAGGCTCCTCCACTTCAAGAACTTCGGAATCAATAATTAAATTCCACTGTTCATTCCGAAACTGAAATTTATGTCCGACGACAGGTTTCATATCATTAGCCATTACCCATTTCGCAAGAGTGTTTGCATCCGTTAAGGCAAGCCATACCTTCTCGATCGGGCTCTTAAAATTAAAATCTTGTGATACTGTTAAACTCATTTTTATTCCTCCTCTAATATTTGGTTTAAAAGTGATATTCTTTCACTCCAGAATCTCCTGTAAAACGATACCCAATCCTCAATTTCTCTCAACGGGGCAGCATTCAGACGATAACGAGTTTCCCTGCCGACCTTTCTGCTGATTACAAGACCAGCCTCTTTAAGGATTGCCAAATGCTTTGAAACCGCAGTACGGCCCATTTCAAAATGTACGGTCAACTCATTGAGTGGCAATTCTTCCACGTCAGCCAACAAACGTAGCAATTTACGTCTTGTTGGGTCAGCGATGGCTACATAAATATCACGCTCTTGATTTTTCTCGTTCAAAATCACCCCCCCTTTAATTGGACACCAATTGGTGTCTTTTATTATATGACACTGATTGGTGTCCTGTCAATTTTATTATTGACACACGGTATTTGTTTTATTCTCCTATCATCAAGTATATTTTTAAATCTTTTTACAACTACTGCCCCCGTTAGTTAAAGTGCATTCCAATATTATTAATTGCTATTTTTGAATATTGGATATGCTAGTGTTTCAGCAAAAGATCAAAATCCAGAACGGCAGCTTAGAGTATCTTGGAATTGAACAAAAATAGATCTTCATTGATAAGTTAAGTGGAAAAGAGTTTTACTGGTCTTCGTATCAGGGGATGTTCTTTAATCATTCGCGAAGGCGATTATTATTCCGTGATTAACTAGACGGATCGGGTAGGATAATGATGGTTTCATTCGAGAATGGAAGTATATTAATCGAAATCTGAACTCAGATAATATGGTACTTGGAAATGAGACACTTTTTGATAGCGGAAATTCAGAGGTATGGGCGTTACTGGGGATTTTAAGGTGGTCTAATTTTTAACTCTGCTTTCATATGGGCTGAGCAAGAAAGTAAAAAAATAAGCAAACGACAGGCAAAAGGAATTGAAGTGGAAAAGAATTACCGCGTGAGATTCGGACGAATTAAGTATGAATCAATAATGACTTCATTCAAGTATATGAAAATGGAAATAAACAATCAGATTTTATAAACCCTCAACTTAGGGATGAGATTATTCGAACCCCTCTTGCCGACTAAGACTAAAAGTTTTTAACTGAATTTTTCAAACAAAGTGGATCGGATCGCGTGTACCAGACTCCCGCGGGAAAGGCGTATCGTAAGGAGAACAGAGGCACAAAGAGCGCCCGAGGGCGGACTGCCCTCGGAAAAAGAGTGCCTTACGTTCCAATCAATTTATAAACCCTCAGTTATATTATTTTTCTATTTCAAGGCTTTTTATCATTTGCCGTAACGCTCCAAGATGATAGGCCGAGTGGGCAATGGTCGCATTTACATTTGTCAGCCATTTTCCTAAATCGATTGTATCGATTTCTCTGAAAAGAGATACATATTCTTTATGTAATTCCTCTCTGATTTCTGCCCATTTCACCTCATCAACAGTAGCAATGGTCCAGCTTGCGTCCCAATCTTTTTCAAAGTCTGTGCCACTGATCATCGTTCGGATCACCCATAAATAATACCGGATGTGGTCAGAGTGAGCCGCAATTGTCGATCCGTTTATGGAACGTGAAGCATCTTCTGCGGTTAAACCATCAAGTGTACCAAAAACCCCGGTATTCGGTTTTGATTCAGTATAATAGCTCCCTTCATTCCCAGGGCCTTCAAATGTTTCTTTCAAAAGCGTTTTTATTGAACTTGCCAACGTCTCGCTCATCTCAATTCCCCCCATATGTTTAATCGCCTTCACTACTCTATAATACACTAAGACAAATCAATAATCGTTTATTTTTTTGTTAAATTAATCCAAAAATATCGCAGTTTAGGAGAATTACTTGCTCAACTGGCATAAGATAAGGGTTTCTATTACTTTCGAGTACAGTTAACAACCTTATGATGATGCACTTAACGTGATGAAATAAATAAAAATACTTAAAAAGGCCATTCCTAGCTGAACAGGAACGGCCTTAATTATTTATCTGAAAATATGATTCAATTTTAGTAGCTTTTCAAACGATCTTCCAGGGATACAATTCTAAACTTTAACTCTTGATTCGAGTCTAAGCCGCCTATTACAATTTGATTATCTTCCGTAATGGTGACATATCTGAAGGTTTCATCTCCGTGGATCTTGATTTTTGTCTCCAATGTCGTTTCCATTTTTGCAAAAACTTGATCTGTGTATGTAAGTGGAAGAAGATCATCTAACCCTTCTTCTGGGCTGCCGAGCCACTTAAACATGAAATCTTTTAATGAATATTGTTCGATCATCGATAAATGATCTTTAAAAATTAATTTGTCAATTGTTATCTCTTTCAACTTAACCACTCCTCAATAGTATCTAAAGTTTATATGGATAAACTCCTAACATCAAGGGCATTACAATGACAAACCATTACATTTTGATTACTTGCTTACTATATAAACCCTTTCCTTCCGTAAAATGGAGTTCTATAACCTAGAAAACAAATTTTTGGTTGATTTTTTTTTAGAATACCCTTGGATTAACATAAGAGGGATTATTTTCTGAGGTTTGCAGGCTTTGGTATAGATGATTATCCTTGAAGCGAGGATTTTCATTTCAGTCAAAACAGCCTCCATTTTCATAAGAAAATGGAGGCTGTTTTTCTTATATGGATGTAAAAAAACTTTCTGTTAAATGATAGTCCCTTAAATTACACATTATAAGTCTTGTTTTCCTTTAACACCATTTATTGAATAGCTGATTTTAATGTTGGCATTTAATGAGTGATACACTGAACAGTACGTATTTTTGGATAAATGAATTGCACGGACCACTTTATCTTCAGGAAGATCTCCCTCCAATAAATAGTGGATATGAAAATCGGTAAACCGTTTAGGATGATTATCAGACCTTGCCCCTTCTATTTCTATTTGAAAGGCCTTTGTTTCAAATCGCATTTTCTTTAGAATCATTACAATATCAATTCCAGTACATCCGGCAAGAGAGTGTAAAAGTAATTCTGTGGGTCTTGCTCCACTATTTTTACCACCTGCTTCTTCGGCAGCATCCATCTTTATTTCATGTCCCGACGGAGTTGTGCCAGAAAAGGCCATTTCCCCTGTCCATGTAATCATTGTCTTCATATATCAATTCCTCCCTTTCTTGTTGTTTTGTTCTAAAAATAGTCCGTATTTTTATTTAATGTAAATGTAGATCATTTAAGTATTAAAAAATTTCCCCAATGGGGTCAGCAAGAAACACTTGGCTTCTGGATTTTCTATACTCTAACTTGTGATAACTTTCCATACCTTATATTCTTCCCACAAATCCTACTAAGTTAGTCATGCTGTAAAATTTGAACGTTGCCTTCAGGCACTCGCTTTCCTTGCGTCCAGTGCGCCTCCGGACGCGCCATTCCCGCAGGAGTCTCGAACACCGCTCCAATCGACTTTGTATATTTTAGATTGAAACACTTTTATTAAAAGGAGGTTCGAAAAGCTCGCGCAACCATGTTCTATAGGTAAACTTAGTTATCCTTCTTGTATTTTTAGTTAAAAATATATGGATGAACCCCTGAATAGATTGAAGAAATTTGCGACACTCCTGCCATAAAACTCGCTAGCCGAGACCCCACAGACGCTTGCTTTGATGTGGCTTGTCAAACAGTCGGCGGAAAGGGAGCGGATTTCTGAAATCATTTTTTTGAGGGTTTTAAATGCTTTGATAGAAACCATTAAGTTTGCAAAACCATTTCTCCATTTACCATGAAGTTATATAGTTTCCTTTTCCATTCAAAGGAGTTTTATAACTATTATTTTCCCCATCTTGCCAAGTAATATTGCCATTTTCATCTTTGAGGATGAACTTGAATTCGTAGAATCGATCTGCAGCTAAACGAAATGTTCCACTCCAGCTGCCTTCTGTACTTTGAGTGAGTTTATATTCGTAATCTTCAGGATTCCATCTGCCGATTTCCCCTCTGTCCCCAATTAAGTAAACTCCCTGTGTGGCAGGTACATTTTCAACTGTGAATGTAACTGGAATCGACTTGCCTTCCAATTTATCAGCCATCATCCTGAACTCATTTGTTGGATTTCCTTCATTGTCGAATAAATAAGACATCCTTAACAAGGTAAATCCCTCAAAACCATGGTTAAAAACCATTTCTGCTACATTGTCAAAGCCCCATTCATTATTGATCAGAGGGAGTGCGTTTTCCCCGTTTAAAGAAATTCCTTTTTCATTAGCTAAAGAGGCAATATGGGTCACCAAAGTCTTGGGAGCGCTATAGGACGGTGCAGTATGTGCGTCTTGATCTCCCATTTCCAGGCAGGTGAACGTGAGGGCCATATTTGATTTCTTAAATTGATTCAATAATTGGGAGTAGTTATAATACCCGGCACTATACTCTGCCGAATGCGGCAGTACTGGATCATTCATTTTCCAATGGACTCCTGAGATTTTAGCTCCAATTGGCACGCCAAAGACTTCATCAAAATGTTTATGGGCAAACTTCGAGATTTTTGCAAGATGCTTTTCGAGTGCTCCTTGATACCACTGCATAAAATCGTATCCAAATTTAGTGTCGATTGCTCCGCCCCTGGTGAAAAATTCATCCCCATTTCCTGGTGGCTGAATCTCATTCCAGTTTTTATACGTTTTGCCCCAAGCAGCATTTAACTTTTTTATCGTGGAATATTTTTCTCTCATGGTAAGCCTGAAATCCCGTTTTGCTCCTTCTGTATAAACTTGAAGCTGTCCCCTCTCAGGATAATCCCAGCCATCGGCATTCTGGTAGGACGGATATCTTAATTCCCCTGCCGGTCCTGCACTTAGATATATTTTTGCTATTAAATCCTTCTTATCAGCAAAGTTCTCTGCAAAGGATTTGTACAATTCATTGTACTGATCGGCTGTCCCTTCCCACCAAGGAGCAAGAACTTCCTTATTCCAGAAACCACTTTCACTCTTGAATGCCATGTTTTCGGCAGTGTCTTTATTCCAGAGCCAACTAGGGATGGGATAGTTGCAATCATCCCCCACATTACCGCCGCATTGATGTGTAGACAAAATGGGCACCCATTTTAAACCGGAAGCTTTCACTGTTTCCCCATATTTTTTATAATAGGACCAATCAAACTGATTATCTTTTTTACTCTCGACTAATCCCCACCAGATATCTGTTGTTATTGCATATACTCCATTTTCCTTCAACTGGGTCAGCTCTGCTTTAAATGCCTCCCAATCTGTTATTTCACCCAATGGGGCCATCACATAAAGCTTGTAATCTGGTTTTACTTCCGCTAATGCAGGTGTATTTGATAAAGGAACAAAATACAGCATAAAGGTAAAAACACCAACAGATAATTTATTCATAAAACGCCAACCTTTCCCCTTTAACTTTATTTGTTTAAACATCAGTTCATTACCGAAACCGTTTACATTCTTTTTGTTTTTTTAAGTCATTGCTTTACTAAAAATTATATTTGTTTTGGAAATATTTATCAATTATTTCATCAGAGGAATTTAGTTCAAAGCTCCATAAAGAAAAAATGGATAGTCTAAGAGACTATCCAGAGCAGCGGGTCATCTATATCTTTATAAAACTATATAAACATTACCATCTTCTATTTCAACATTGAATGTCTTTACGCATCCATTATCAGGTTTTTGGACTTCTCCATTCTTGACACTGATTTTCCAATCATGCATCGGGCAAAATACGTGATCACCACTCACGATGCCTTCCACAAGAACTCCACCTTTATGTGGGCAACGATTTTCAATAGCCCGGAATTCACCATTTGCTAAATGAAAAAGAGCAATTTCATGAGAGCCTATGGTTACTGTTTTCCCCAGGTTTTTTGGCATCCCATTTACTGTTGAAACCTTTATCTTTTGAAGCGCTTTCCCCATTTAGGCTTCCCCCATATTCATTTATTTGATATAGCCGGAATTTTCACTTTTTGAAATAAACCGGTTTGGATCGCATTGCTCTCAATGATTTCTTTCCACGGTTCTTGCAATACGGATAAGGCTTCATCCAAGCGTCGGTTAAGCTCCATCCTTTTTTGCTTATCGTCAATAATCGCCTTAATGGTATCGAACCCTACACGCTCAACCCAGACAGACGTTCTCTCTAAATAATTGGCAGTCTCTCGATAATGTTGGATGTATGCACCAGTTATTTCAATTACCTCATCACTTGTTTTCACTTTACAAAATAATTCAGCAGCTCGTAAATGGGTACCGCCATTGCCGCCAATATAAATTTCCCAAGCACCGTCAACACCGACAACACCAAGATCTTTGATACCGGATTCAGCACAATTACGAGGACATGCCGACACAGCCATCTTCACCTTATGCGGTGTGCCTACACGTTCAAATTTCTTTTCCAGGGCAATGCCCAGCCCAATTGAATCTTGTGTGCCAAAGCGGCAAAAGTTTTCACCGACACATGTTTTCACAGTTCGAAGCGTTTTTCCATACGCATATCCAGAAGGCATATCCAGGTCGGCCCATACGCTTGGAAGGTCTTCTTTTTCAACGCCGAACATATCTATTCTTTGACCGCCTGTAACCTTAAGTAACTTAACATTATACTTATCGGCAACATTTGCTATTTTCCGTAATTGCTCGGGATTAGTGACACCGCCATACATTCTTGGCACAACGGAAAATGTACCATCCTTTTGAATATTTGCATGTAGCCTTTCATTGACATAGCGGGATTCTTTTTCATCTTCATATTCAACAGGATGGATCATGCCTAAGTAATAGTTCAATGCTGGTTTACACTTCGAGCATCCATCACTTGTATTCCAGCCGAGAACATTCATGACTTCCCGAGTATGGGTCAGGTTTTTTTCGCGTATTTCAGCAACAACCTCATCTCTTGATAAAGTGGTGCACGTACATATGGATTCCTTTTGGTTTGACTTACTGAAATCATCCCCTAATGTCAGCTCGAGAATATCACCGACTAACGGTTTACAACCCCCGCATGATCTCGAAGCACTTGTGCAGCCTTTTACTTCCTCAATGCTTGTTAAACCATTAGATTCGATAGCCGTCACAATATCACCCTTCGTTACACCATTACAACCACAGATGATTTCTTCATGTGACATCGACGTGACAAGACTAACACTGGTTTCACTTGCTCCAGCATTTAAATATTCGGAAACGTCAGCATTTTTATTGATCAAGCTCAATAGGGTATTGCTTTCTTTTGTATCCCCGAATAATACCGCACCAGAAATTTTTCCATTTCGAATCATTACTTTTTTGTAAGTACCATTCCATTCATTAAATTCCTTGATTGATTTGGCTTGTTCATCCTCGAAAATTTCTCCAGCCGAAAATACATCAACACCAGATATTTTCAGCTTAGTAGACAGCACTGAACCCTCGTAAGTTTTTCCTTCCAGCCCGCAAATCCTTTTGGCTAAAACTTTGCCCTGTTCATATAGGGGAGCGACCAAACCATACACCATCTCACGGTGTTCCGCGCATTCACCAACCGCAAAAATATTCGGGATCCTTGTCTCCAAATAATCATTCACGATAATTCCTCGATTGACTGGGATGCCGGAATTTTGGGCCATTGCAACATTTGGCTTAATCCCAACTGCCATGACCACTAAATCAGCGCTGATTTCCTCGCCATCACTAAAGCGTAATCCTTTGACGTCAATTTCACCTAAAACCTCCTGAGTTTGTTTCCCAAGATAAAAATTCATTCCCTGGCTTTCAAGTTCCCTTTGCAGCATTTTTCCTGCTGCTGGATCTAACTGCCTATCCATCAAATATTCCGAAAGGTGAATTACATCTACCTGCATACCTAGATTCAAAAGCCCTCTTGCTGCTTCAAGCCCCAATAATCCTCCACCAATGACTGCAGCTTTTTTATTGCTTTTGGAATATTCAATCATCTTTTCGCAATCTTCAATATTTCGAAAGGCTGTCACTCCTTTTTTATCAGCCCCCTTTATCGGTAGAATGAAAGGGAGTGATCCGGTAGCTAAAATTAATTGATCATATTCGATTTCACGATTAGTGTCTGAGTAAATGATTTGCTTTGTGGTGTCAATGTTCGTGACCGTTTCACCTGAAAAAAGTGTAATATTGTTCTCTTTGTACCAGTTCCAATCATTTATTGTAATATCATCTATCGTCGTAGCACCTTGCAATACATTCGATAGTTGGATTCGATCATAATTCGGATGTGGCTCACTTCCGAAGACAGTCACCTCAAACCCTTCTGGTTGAATTTTCAAAATTTCTTCTATACATCTTACTCCAGCCATACCATTCCCAATGAGCGCCAATTTCTGCTTAGCCATTTTTTGTCCTCCAGTAAGATTTTTTTGAAAGGATTATGTATTTGATTATAGGAGAGGTCACTTTTTATAACAACAAGTGTGTTATATAATCTTACATGGTTTTTAAAAATTAATAATTAATGTTAGTTTTTGTTACAAATATTCAGAAAATTAGGATATAATATCCTTATTGATCCAGCATAAATCAAAAATGAGGTGATTTTCATCGTCCAGCAAAAAGAATCTTATATAGACAGAAAAGTAATTTCAATAGGAGTGGTCAGAGAATTAACAGGACTATCCGATAGACAAATTCGGTATTATGAAGAAAGAAAACTAGTTTTTCCCGAAAGGTCTAAGGGTGGAAATCGTAAATACTCTTTTTCCGACGTCAAGGCATTAGTGGAAATCGCTGATAAAATAGAGGATGGGGTGCAAACCAATGAAATTAGACAGGAAAAGTTAAAAGAGAACAGAAAAATTGAACAGGAAAAAATGCGAAAAAAAATGCTGCAGGGCCAATTAAATGCACACTTTGGCCTACGTAATTGATTTTCGCCATGTACCCGGGATTATTAGCCTTTCAATGTCATATTTCAGTCGTGACAAAATTTCCACTTGCCTTTTTATAATTGCTGTTAACTTTTTTAAACTGGACATGATGACTTTCATGTCCAGTTTTCCATTTTCATTACAGTGAAAGTTTTCTAGCTAATCATTCCTTTTCTAAGCGAACTCCTTTTCCTTTGTCTTCTCTGAAAACCATGATAATTTCTCCGATAAATTCACGACTTCTCCTATTACAATCATGGCGGGATTGGCAACCTGCTCCCTTCTAATAATCGCCACTATTGAATCAATTGTTCCTGTAATAGTTCGTTGAAAACCGGTCGTTCCTTGTTCGATGACTGCAATGGCAGTTTCAGGCTTCATTCCGCAGGAGCGTAATTGTTTACAGATATAAGGAAGGTTTTTCATTCCCATATAAATAACAATGGTGTCAACACCATGTGTCAAATGATGCCAGTTGATGTTATCAGGTTTGCCGGTCGCGCAGTGTCCTGTGACAATTGCGAAGGAACTCCCCCATTCCCTGTGAGTCAGGGGAATTCCAGCATAAGCTGGCGCAGCGATTCCAGATGTGATTCCAGGGACTATTTCAAATTGAATTCCGTGCTTTGCTAGCACTTCAGCTTCCTCACCGCCACGACCAAAGATGAAAGGATCTCCCCCTTTTAGACGAACAATCGTTTTTCTCTCCATTGATTTACTTATTAACAATTGATGAATGTCCTCTTGAGGGACACAATGTATACCAGGCGCTTTACCGCAATAAACGTATTCAGCTTCAGTTTTACCGTATAAAAGCATTTCACGATTTACCAATCGATCATACAAGATGACATCCGCTTCCGCGATGCATTTGATTGCCTTGACAGTAATTAAGTCCGGATCACCAGGTCCGGCACCAACAATATAGACCTTACCTTTTTCCATCCTTTACCCCCTTTTGTTGTTTAGTCATGTAAACTCTCATTTGATATGGAATACTGTGTGATAAGGCTCCAGTATTCGATTATGATTAAACCAAAAAAAATTATGATGAACTGGAAGTAAACCTCCCCTTAATGAGACGTTAACTCTAATATAGGATGTACTTTTACAGCACTGACCTTAAAGCCAGGCATTTTGCATGTCGGGTCTAAATCCTGTGAAACGAGGCGATTGACATTTTGGGAGTCTGCCCAATGAAAAGGAACGAATATAGTATCATGGCGAATGGTTGCTGACCATTTGCTTCTTACAACAATACCTCCGCGTCTTGATTCAATTTTCACCAAAGTATTGTCTGGAATATGATATTTCTTTGCTGTTTCCGGATGGATTTCCATATATGATTCAAAATTTCTTGCAGCTAATGATGAGCTTTTTCTCGTTTGTACTCCTGTTAAATAATGTGACATGATTCTTCCTGTAGTTAAATAAAGTGGAAAATCCGTACATGGCTGTTCTTTTGGAACAAGAGGCACATTATTAACCACAACCATGGCCGCCTTTCCATCCGGGTGGGCAAAAGACGTTTCGAATAACCTTTTTGTCCCTTTATGGTCAATGGTTGGGCATGGCCACAAAATGCCTCCTTCTTTTCTTAATCGATCATACGTTATACCATAATAATCAGCGGTTCCCCCGCGGCTTGCCACTCTTAGTTCTTCAAAAATCTCATTTGCGGATTGAAAGGGAAAATACTCCCCTTTTCCAAGAGCTTTTGCTATATCACAAATGATTTGCCAATCATGCTTCACTTCCCCAGGTGATGAAAAACTTGCTTCCCGCAACGTTACCCGTCCTTCTAAATTCGTCATCGTTCCTTCATCCTCTAAGTAAGACGAAGTAGGTAAAATCAAATCAGCCAATCTAGCAGTTTCAGAAACGAACATGTCTACCGCGACAAGAAACTTTAATTTTTTCAAAGCCTTTTTGACAAAGTTAGCATTTGGATTGGAAACAATCGGATTGGAACACATTAAAAACATGCCGGTAATTTCACCTTCATTTATCTTCTGTATCATTTCGTATGCCGAGACACCTTTACGTGGCAAATCAGCCTCATCGATTCCCCATAATCTTGCAATATGTAATCTATGTTCCTCATTTTCAATCATGCGATAGCCCGGCAGCTGGTCTGCCTTTTGGCCATGCTCTCTTGCTCCCTGCCCATTCCCCTGCCCAGTAATAGCTCCATAGCCCGAATTCACTTTACCGATTTTCCCTGTAACAATAAGAATATTAAGAAAATTTCGGACGGCAGCTGAACCATCTGTTTGCTGCTCAACGCCCCTAGCTGTAAAAATCATTCCTGATTCTTCTTTACCGAACATTACAGCCGCTTTTTGAATTTGGTCGCTAGGAACCCCTGTCATTTCCGCAATTTCCTCTAATTTTAATGATGTAACATACTCTTTTACTTCGGTGTAGCCATTTGCACGCTCGCGGACAAATGCTTCATCAGTAAAATCCTCTTCAATGATCACTTTCAATAATCCGTTTGCCAAGGCGGCATCCATCCCTGGTTTTACTTTTAGATGTAAATCGGCCATTTTCGTTGTTGCTGTTTCCCGGGGATCTACAGCAATAATATATGCTCCATTTTGTTTTGCCTTCTCAAAATACGGCATGATTGTCGGCTGGCATTCAGCAATATTCGTGCCCGCCAAAATAATGCACTTTGTGAACGGAACCTCTGATAAGCTGTTGGTTAGGCCCCTGTCCATACCAAATGTTTGGCTTGCCGCCGAGGCTGCTGCAGACATGCACAAACGGCCATTATAATCTATATACTTTGTTTTTAATGCCACTCTTGCAAATTTCCCAAGCAAATATGCTTCTTCATTTGAAATGGATGCACTCCCATATACAGATAATGCATTTACACCATCTTCCGCTTGAATTTTACTGAAATTGTCCTTAATGTGGCTTAATGCTTCCTCCCATGATATTCGAACGAATTCACCATTTTTTTTCAATAATGGGTATTTAATTCGATCTTTATGCAAAGCGTGTTGGTGTGCATTCATTCCTTTAATGCATAAGCGCCCCTCTGAGGTTGGATTATCTTTTCCAACCGTCGTATACTTTCTTCTTGTCACTATTGTTTGTTCCAACAGCTGCATCTTACATTGCATGCTGCAAAATGGACATTGTGAATCATATCGTTTTTCTGATTGGACCTCTTGTTGCTTCGTGCGGAAGTACTTTAATAATAATTCAGTCAAGGCTCCTCACCCTTTCTTATGGATTTCTTTGTTTTTTCATGGGGTACATACATTTATCCGTTTATCTAGGTCTTACATCATAAAGTTCCACTTGTTCATTCCCTAATCTACCCAGTTCCAATCGTTGAGATAGTTGCCGATTAAGTTCACTATCAAACAATACTTCTCTAACATGAATTAAACCCACTCGTTCAATCCATTGCCAAGTCCGTTCTAAGTAGTTGGCTGTTTCCCGATAATATTGAATAAAGCCGATGATGATTTCAATTGCTTCTTCATTTGTCCCGGCTACACATAATAGTTCACCGGCACGTACATTACGACCGCTGCTTCCGCCCACATATATTTCCCAACCCCTGTCAATGCCCATAACACCTATATCTTTCGTTGTTGATCCTGCACCGTTATGCATACAAGCAGATATGCCCAACTTTATACGGTATGGTGTTGATACTTGCTCCAATCTTTTTTCCAGATCTACAGCAAGTAATAGTGATTGCTGTTTATCACAAGAGCAAACATGTTCACCTATACATGTTTTGACGTTTTGAACGGTGTTACCATATTTCGAACTTAACGGCATATCTAAATCGGCCCACACACCTGGGAGATCTTCTTTTTTCACCCCCATTAAATGAATCCTTTGTTCACTTGTTACCGCAACCTGAGATATATCATATTTATCTGCAACATTTGCAATTTTTCGCAAGTCTTTTGCATTCGTCATCCCGCCGTACATTTGCGGGATGACAGAGTATCGGTTATCACTTTGAACTGTTGCATTCTTTTTTTCGTTTATGAAAAGGGTTTGCTGTCTGATCTCGTACTCCGGATGAATCATCCCTAAATAATAGCTCAGTGCAGGCCTGCAAGTTGAACAACCTTCTGTATTTTCCCATTCAAGGACATCCATCGCTTCTTGGACAGTTGTTACGTCTTGGAGCTGCATTTTATACACGACTTCATCTTCCGTTAATGTCGTACAGGAGCAAAATGCAGTTTGTTTCTCATCCTGAGTAGAAAGATTACTTTGAATATAGTTCAAAAGCTCGGTCACTGCCGGCTTACATCCGCCGCACGAACCGGAAGCCTTTGTGCATTGTTTAACTTGTTCCGTTGTTGTTAATCCCTTATTTTGAACCGCTTCAATGATTGCCCCCTTTGAAACAGCATTACAATTGCAAATGATTTCATGATTTGCCATCGAAGCGATCAATCCCTCAGCCGTACTTGGTGATTGGAACAAATCACGCTTTTCCTCTGAGGATACTTCTTCCCGCTTTAAAATCTTATCGAGTAATCTTGAGCTGTTGTTTGTATCTCCATACAGCACAGCACCTATGATTTTTCTTCCTTGAAAAACCACCTTTTTATAAACACTATCCAATTCATCAAAAGTTGTAATAGATTTCGTTGTTCCATCACCAAGGAAATCTCCAACAGAAAATAACTCAACTCCTGATATTTTCAGCTGGGTCGAAAGGACTGAGCCTTGGTATCCGTTGCATTTCATCTTACAAATATGCTTTGCCAGCACTTCACCTTGTTCATATAGAGGTTTAACCAGTCCATAAACAATTCCTTGATGTTCAGCACATTCACCAACTGCATAAATATTTGGGACGCTGGTTTCCAAATAGTCGTTTACAATAATCGCACGATTTGTATCAATTCCGCTTTCTTTGGCCAACTGAATATTCGGTCTGACTCCAGCAGCCATAACGACTAAATCTGCTTCCAGCTCCGTTCCATCTTTAAAACGGACGCGCTCTACACGCTCGGTACCGATTAACTCCTGTGTTTCTTTTTTTAAAAGAAAGTTCATTCCCTGGTTTTCCAACTCTTTTTGCAGCAAAAGCGATGCCGTTGAATCAAGCTGCCTTTCCATTAAATAGTCAGCAATATGAACGACATGCACTTCCATACCAAGGTTTAACAGCCCTCTCGCTGCTTCTAAACCTAACAAACCTCCTCCGATGACGACTGCTTTTTTATGTTTGCGTGAAGTTTCAATCATCTTTTGGCAATCTTCAATCGTCCGAAATGCAATGACACCTTCTTTATCAACACCTGTAACAGGAAGAATAAACGGAACAGAACCTGTGGCAATTATCAGCTTATCGTAGTAAACTTCCCGTTCTTTGTCTGTTATTATCTTCCTGGTCTCTTTATTGATTTTTATAACCGTTTCCCCTGTGAACAATTGGATATTATTCTTTGTATACCAGTTTCGGTCATTTATCGTAATATCTTCAAAAGAGGTGTTGCCTTGAAGCACAGTCGACAATAAGATTCGATTATAGTTAACGTGTGGTTCACTTCCGAAAATAGTAATCTCAAATGCAGTCGGATCCTTACTTATAATCGACTCAACACAGCGTAGTCCCGCCATTCCGTTCCCTACTAAAACCAGTTTTTGTTTATACATTTTATCCCCCCAAACAAGTACTGTAACAAGCCAAACTAAGTAAAAAAAGTTCTAGATCTTAACTGAATTCTTTCCGAGTACCCACGTTTTTCTCCATGAAAGCTGGGCTAGGCCCAGGATAAGCAACGCCACGATTCCAACTGCGGAAAATACTAAAAATCCTGTAGCATATGTGCCAGTAATCTGTTTCAACGTACCTAGTATGTTTGGAACCAAGAATCCGCCAACACCTCCGGCAGCTCCTACAATCCCTGTGATAAAACCTATTTCTTTAGAAAACCGCTGTGGAACTAACTGAAAGACAGCTCCGTTACCCATACCGAGAAATAGCATTCCGATGAACAGAAGGATCGTAACGGCAGTAAGAGAAAAAAGAAAACTAATTCCAAACATACATATTGTGAGTCCGATAAATAAAAACATAAGCAGTTTAACTCCACCTATTTTATCGGCAATAAATCCTCCGACGGGACGAAAGAAACTTCCTGCGATGACACATAATGTAACAAATTCCCCTGCCCTTATTCGTGTTAACCCATACTCATCAACAAAAAAGATGCTTAAAAAGCTAGTAAACCCAACAAAGCCCCCAAAAGTCACACTGTAAAGAATACAGAAATACCAAGTGTCCGTTATTTTAAATACGTTGAAATACTCCTTGAGTGGTTTTGCCGGCGGTTGAGATGGCGCGTCTTTTGCGATGAAAATATAAATGATAAACACGATGGTTAAAGGAATCAAAGCTAATCCCATAACATTATGCCAGCCAAGAGATTCAGCAATACGGGGTCCGAACAATGTCGCAAAAAGAGTTCCGCTGTTACCGGCACCTGCAATGCCCATCGCAAGACCCTGCAAATGCGGGGGATACCAGCGACTAGCCATCGGAAGTGCTGCAGCAAAACTTGCACCTGCCACTCCTAGCAAAATTCCAATTAAATAAAGCTCTGCTAAACTTTCTCCGAATAACCATCCCCAAAAAAGCGGAATCATCGTAACAAGCATCCCGCCGATCGCGGTTTTCCGCGGGCCGATACGATCAGTCAAAAAACCAAGGACGATTCGAAAAAACGAACCTCCCAAAATCGGAATAGCCACAATCAAGCCTTTTTCAGCCGGGGAAAGTCCGAAATCCTTTGTAATATAGACACCGAGCGCACCTAATAATACCCAAATCATAAAACTGATATCAAAATAAAGGAATGAAGCTAATAATGACGGAGCATGACCGCTTTTTTTCAATTCAGATATTTTCATTTTTCATCTCTCCAATACTTTATTAATTGAATATTCGTTTATTTTACTCTTATAAAAGTAAGATTTCTTTGTTTATGTAAGAAAACATCACACACTTTTTTTATAAGTTATTAAATGTGAATCCTTTAAAGTAGTCATTGGACAAAATTTAATAAATTCATTTCCTTTTTCTTATATAAATCGAATGATATTGTGGTTTACTTAGGTGATGTAAAATTACAAGCTTGTTTAACTTTTCAGTTATGGCAGGAGAAATTCAAAAAGATAACACCCATAACATTTTGGAAAAGATTCTCCATACAAAAAAAGAGAAGCCTAATGCTTAAGCTTCTCTTCCAGACTGTAGATAAACCTGACAATAATTAGTTCGTTTACAGTTTTAATATTTGTCCGTTAATTTCCACTCCAGGCACTCTCTTTCCGCGGGCGGTCCGGGGCCCGCGGCGCCATTGTACCTGCGGGGTCTCGAACATTCGCTTCAATCAACTTCTTTTTAACATTAGGCTGTTTTCACATACTTTGTTGCTATTTACCAAGTAGTGCGGTGTGGTTGTTTTCCCCTTTAGATGCTCGCTTTCCGCGGGGCGGGAGGTGAGCCTCCTCGGCGTAAACGCCTGTGGGGTCTCACCTGTCCCGCTGCTCCCGCAGGAATCTCACACTTCCGCTCCAATCAACCTTAAATAGTTTCGTTTTAAAAACAACAATCTTTACGAAAAGAGCCTAACATTAAAATAGAACTCCTTTTGAATACAGTCTTTTTTGTTTAAAATAGAAGAAATAAAACTTGAGGTGATATCTATTCAGCGAGATCACCTTTAAATGATGACTGCCTCTTCTTGCGGGTTCTTCCCACGGCACGAAACAAGGACCTCCTTCATATGATGTGTTATGAACGGCCATGAGATATTTATTAATTTGATTATATCCGGGGAAAGGTTGGGTGCAATAATATGAAGCAATATCCATTTCAGAACATCCCGTTTCAAAACCTTCAGAAAAAAAATATGTCATTTGAAGAGGTATTCGTTCATATTGTTGAGTTTATGGAATTAAATCCTTCCGGTAACTATCAATTAATGGTCGGGACAGATTCGCAAGTACATAAAAAACATACGGTCTTTATTACAGGTATCGTGATACGGCAGGTCGGAAATGGTGTATGGGGTTGTATAAGAAAAGTGATGATTCCTAGAAGGATGCTGCATTTACATGAACGTATTTCTCAAGAGTTGTCGTTAACAGAGGAAATCGTATCGCTGTTTACGGAAGAAAGAAAAAATCAGTTAATCGATATAGTCCTGCCTGCTGTATATCAAGGGGCAACGTTCACAATGGAAGGGCACATTGATATCGGGATTGGAAAGCGAAACAAAACCAGTGAGTTTGTAAAAGAAATGGTAGCCAGGATGGAATCCATGGGGGTGGAACCAAAAATCAAACCCGATGCTTTCGTCGCTTCAAGTTATGCCAACCGGTATACAAAACAAGAGTAATGTTTTACAAAACATGTAATTAGCCAATGGAATCAAAACTGGACTTTTTAAGCTGATAGAACAAAATGGTCTGGAGATTTTCAGACTGCAAAGCAAGTACATACATGCAAAAAACCGGCCTCAGACCGAGACCGGCTTCAACATTTTAAGATATGAGCCGCGATTGCCGTATTCAGTAAGAAAGTTTTAAACCACCACTCCTCAAAGTGGGTGTTTGCAGAAAAAATCCTGTTGTCCAAGTCAGTGACGAGGCATAACATTCCTGTTTCAATATAAAACTCCCTATTACAGCTTAAAGGTTAAAACTTTATTATCATTACGAACAGTGCAGCTTGTATTGTTATGATACCTGAAATCCTCAAATGTTACAATGTTAATAATCACCATATAATAACCTATGGTTTACTAGGTAAATTAACGCCGAATCAGTCCTTTATAATAGCATTCATTAGAATCAAACTATTGATCAAAATAACCGATAAAATCCCCTTTGTCCTTATTTTGCAGATATAATACCGTTTCTTTGTCAGAAATGGTAGGCAGTCCGAATTTTTGATCATACCTTTCAATTCCTTTACCTGTAATGATAATCCAATCCCCTTCCATACCTGCTTGTAACGCCTCCTTGATAGCAAAGGTGCGATCAGGAATAACCTTCCCATTTCCAGCAGAGTAATCGCTAAGCAGTTTATTTAGATTGGATTCCATCACCTCAATTCCCTCCGAATTCAGATCATCCATTGTTAAAATCGAAACATCACTATGTTCCGATGATACTTTAACCATTTCCGCCCTTTTGGTTGTATCTCGTCCACCCCGAAAACCAAAGATATGATAAATCTTTTTGGCCCCGCACTCTTTGGCAGTTTGAAGCATGTGATGAATGGCATCTGCAGTATGTGCATAATCGATGACTATAGTCGGCCCAAATTCTTTCTTATATATTTCAAACCTTCCTGGCACACCGGAAAATCGTTTCAGTGAAGTGAGAATTTCCTTTTTTGAAATTGGAAACATCTTCGCTACGGAATACGCAGCTGTTGCGTTATATAAATTATGAAGTCCAGGTAAAGGTAACTCAATTTTCACAAAGTCATGATTCTCATTCAATAAAATAAAGGGGTTCGTTGCAGTATTATAATTGGTGATGGCTAAATCGCAGCGATTGGATTTTCCAAAAACAAAGGCACTGACATTCTTCTCCCATAGGTATTCTTGTAATTTTCCGCCCCAGAAATCATCTCCATTAATAATCGCAAGGCCATTAGGTTTCAATTTTTCAAAAAGCAGTAATTTTGCAAGGAAATAATCCTCCATCGTACCATGAAAGTCGAGATGGTCATGATACAAATTCGTGAAGACACAGAAATCAAATTCAATTCCTTCTAAACGGTATTGAGCTAATCCATGTGAAGACACTTCCATTATGACAACCATGTCCCTACTTGCAGCCAACATCGAATTCAATTCCATGGTACCTGGAGTCGTATTATGGGAATCGACTTTGTTTCCATTGATGATATGCTGTATCGTACCAATGACTGAACAGGTTACCCCATTCTCTTCTAAGATTTGCTGAAGCATATAGCTAGTTGTGGTTTTTCCATTTGTGCCCGTAATTCCTATCATTATTTTTTGATTGCTGGGATCTCCATAAAACCTTTTGGCGATTTGCCCTAATGCTTTACGGCTGTTTTCCACTTTTATATAAGGAACTTCCAATCCCTTAATATCGCGATTGCCAATCACAGCTGATGCCCCTAAGCGAATTGCATCATTGATGTAATTATGGCCATCGGACTTATATCCGGTTACGGCAACAAAAAGGAATCCCTTTTTTATTTCTTTAGAGTTATCGGTTACACCTGTGACGGATATATGTTCAACGTCCTTCGGCAAATCCCCGTTTATTGCTTCTTTCAATATGTCTTTAAGGATCATTAACTTTTCTCCTTTTTTCATGTAAGCTATTCACCTGATTTTTTTAGTATTAACCAGTACTCCCAAAATAATTGTCAATCCAGAATTTGTTAGTTGTAATGACAGTAAGAGGAAAAAAGAAAGAAAAGCAGCCAAAATTGGCTGCTTTTCTTATGGCTATAGCTGTATTTGGGTGTTGGCACACCGCAAGATACTTATGATTGAATTTCCAGAGGTTTTGTTTCGCCCTTCTGATTGTACAACGGCAAAATGAAAAACATTCCTATAATAAAAAAGAAAGCGGCGGTTTCAAATATGGCGACGAGTGAAAATTGCTCTTTCAGCACGCCTGCCGCACTCATGGTCAACACCATCGATCCAGTGAATAATGGGCTTAAGATTCCATTGACCCTTCCGATGAATTCGCCCTCGGTCCTCTGCAATATCAATGTATTGATCCCGATTTGGATACAAGGAAGCATTAGCCCGTTAAAGAACTCGGCGGTAAGTGTTATCCAAAGATTTGTTGAAAGCCCCATAACCGCCAATCCAATGGCATTCACAAGCATTCCGAAAGCTAATAATCTTTGAGGTGCCACCTTTTTGGCAAAAATCATTACACCGGCTCCACCTATAATCATACCAAACCCATTCACCATAAATAACCATTGCAGATTTTCCTTAGGCAATTCCAGTTGTTCTGTAACAAGGAATATCGAGAGCGGCTGAATGAAACCCAGTCCGAGTCCAGCTGCCAGAAAACATAAACCAAGCAAACTTAGTTCTTTTTTTCGCAAAACGTAGCTCACACCGCTTTTCATTTCCTGCCATAACGTTGTTTTTGCTGTCCCCTCATTCAGTTTGCGATCTTTCGGAAGAAAGGCGAGTGCGCCAGCTGAAAGTAGAAACGCCAGGCCAGTAATCGCAATCGAGATGTTTATCCCGAAAGATTGGAAGGCAAATGTACCGAGAATCGGACCTAAAACCATAAATACTGCGAAGACAGTCTGATAAACGGACATCCCTGTCTGGATTTGACTTTCTGGCAAATGCATCTTAAATAGCTTCATGCCCGATGGCTGAGAAAATTGAGAAAGTATCGCCGAAATTAAAGTTGCGAAGAATACCATTTTCCAACTGCCGAAGATTAGCGAGATAAGCACAGCAAACACGGATATTGCACTTAAAATATCACACCAAACCATCGTTTTTTTCGGACTCCAGCGGTCAGCAAAAGTCCCTCCAATAAATGAAAAAATAAAAATGGGTGCGAATTCTGCTACTGATATCATGGAAATGGCAAAGGCATCTCCATTTGTCTTCTCCATGACGAATAACAAAACGGCAAAATTCCGTACCCATATCCCTATTTGTAAAAACAACCCTGATAAGATAATGGCCCGAAATACTCGATTTTTAAAAATGTTAGGTTCCTTATTATTTAATGTTTCAGATGTGTTATTCGTCAATATAAAAACCTCCTGTGAATTATCTGGACAGGAGGCAGTACAATACAAATTTAAAAAGGCAAAATATCCCTAATCGAAGGAACACAATGATCTTTGTTTGTATTTTAATGTACAGACTAATCCTATCCAGAAAAAAATTCGTTATAAGCACGCATTTTTCCTTGAAAAATAGGATTAAATGATCATTGTTTAAAGGTCACCCTTCCATTTTTTGTTATTTCCATAATAATTTATTTAATCTGATAAATCAAGGGAGAAATTAATAAAATAAAACTATTTTTCGTGATGAGTTTGTTCAATTTTCTTATATAAAAAAGGACTTCCTTTAAAAGAAAGCCCTTAAATATCCTTAAGCTCCAATGGACTGTCGCTGAATATAGCTTCTGCCCTTGTTACCGATTATCCCAAGCAAATGTAATCTTCTTTTCAGTTCTCAAATAAACGTTCTTGATTAGGATTTCCCTGTACAAGCAAATGGGAAGATGGCATTAGAATTTTATGCTCATGCAAAGCAGTCATCATTTCAAACCTTACGCATCTCGATGTTTCAAAGTAATCATCAGGTTTCACAAGTCCCACTATGCATAGTTCATATCCAACATATTTTAGATTCGGATTTAAATCCGTAATGCCTATGTATCTAAAATCCTCTTCAGGTGTACCATCTTCTAGCCGTAGAAGGCTTTCACCATACTTATCATTACAGATAATACATATATCCTCCAACAGCCGTTTTACCTTTTCAGGGTTTTCTTGGTAACTTACTGTAATGCGTTCAATGATTCGCATCCTCCCTTTATTAAAATTTTGAATCGTCCTGATTTCACTGTGTGGGATGGTCAGCAATTTTCCTGACCATTCCCTGATCTGCATGAACCGGATTCCAATTTCCTCAATCGTCCCGGAACTTGTCCCATTAAAGGTCACAAAATTCCCAACCCGGAATTCGTTATCTGACAGCCTTACAAATCCTAATAAGATATCCTTAAGCATTTGCTGAGCCGCAAATCCGATCACGACGCCTAAAATACCAGCTCCAGCTAAAATTCCTTTTAGGTCGATAAACTGTCCGATCAAATATATAAGGAAAAGCCCGGAAATACCGTACCTAAGAGAAGAACGAGTAACCCCCTGTATTGTTTTTTCGACTTCTTCGTCGAAAAAATTGGATCGTTTAAAGAACCATTCAACCAGTTTATTCAAAATGTAATAAACCGCCAATAGCAGTAAAGCCAATATGAAAAGCCTCAATACTAAAAATTCTTCCAAATAATCCATAGCCCGTTCTGTAAATTCCAATACATTCATGTTCCCACCTCCATTTTCACGTTTATTCAGAATCGATTAAAATCCAGTCATCATCCTTGCCTATTATCCCTTTATCAAGGATTAGTCTCGTTTTAAGACGATAGGAAACCCCTCGCTTATATGGCTCATTCAATATAGGCAGACAAAAGTTGAAAGGAATTTCATTGATTTCCCCTGAATTTATTTCCCTTGAAGACAAAATGGTGCTCGTTTTAAGGATCTCTTCCATTCCCGTAGAATGAGTATCCATGATCAAATCACATTCAATCCTCCTTATTCTTTGCGCAAGAGTACCACCCTTAATCAAAAAATATCCGTTTATGCATTCACCAGATTTATACGTATTTTTCGGAAGGATTAAATCTATTTGTGCAGAACCTATCCCTAAAAGTAACAAAGATTTTCTAAGTATCAAAGAATACACTCCATTTTTATTTTTATTTGTTTTTCTATTAAAACCACATGTTTATACATTTCCTTAGGGCTGCATAATCCGGACTACAAAAAAACCTTTACCATTTTGGTAAAGGTTTACTAAAAGAAAATAGACCTTTACCAATAGGTAAGGTCTGGCTAACAACAATATGCTGCCAACAACACCGAGAGCAAAGAGCTCCGTAATGACGATATTGTTGTAAAAGCTACTCCCCTTTGGAGAATGTATTCAAGTATATAATTTATAATACGGTAGAATTAGAAAGTTTGTCAAACCTTTATATTTTATTATTTTCGGGCTCTGCCCGGGAAAATCGAGTTCTTTGTACATATCTGGATATTAAAGAAAATATAATGAATTAACTTGTCCGGTTATTGAAAGAATGAACTGCTAGGTTTTAAAAAGGCCAGTTGGTGGAATAGGAAGGATGTAACAGCTCCTTCTATTTAACAATCGCCGAACGCTCCTTTCAAAAATAATAAAGTGAACAAACTATGAATATTTAATAAAACCTAAAATTATATTTAAAAATTAACAAGTTTTCTCTTTTACTTATGCTGAACATGTTGTAATATAAATGTAACAATCGTAATATTAATTAAATTTTCGTTACATAAGTATCCTATTAGGGATTGGAGAGATAAGATATGAAAAAATTCTTAGGTATGCTATTATCCATTATCATTTTATTTTTCACATTAAGTGGTCAGGTTACCGCAAAAACGACATCACAGAATTTGTCTGACGCAAATGCATTAAAGATAGCCGATAATGCCAGCAAACATTTTTGGAATGCTTTACATGGGTACAAAACCCATTCATGTTCACAAAAAACTTTTAATTATAAAGGGACAGAGTATTCATACCTTTGCCAAGAGTTTAATACAAAAGATAAATTGACTACCTACTTAGCAGAGACATTTACTAATAATGCAGTTGAAAAAGGGCTGACTAAATATAATTACATTACCCATAAAGGGAAATTAGCCCGTCCAGTCGGAGACGGCTATAGCATGTTAGAGTGGAAAAAAGCAAAAATTAAATTGGTCTATCAAAAACTGAACGTTAGGTCATACAATTTAACTGTACCTACAGTCGATGGTGAATCAGTAAAAAGAACGGTCACCTTTTATAAGGCCGGATCTACTTGGAAAGTCAATCAGTTCGATGCAGTTCAATAAAACATTGGTTTAAATGTAACGCCTCATTTGCTGTATAGTTAGTTAAAAACTATATGACATATGAGGTGTTTTTTTTGCTTTCAGACTTGTATCAGCTTACCTTTCACAAAACATTCAAACAAAAAAACACAGCTAGGATGCTGTGCCTTAACGGATTTTTGCCTTGCGGAAACCTTGATAGGAATCGTAGGCGGCAAAAAAAATGGAGATGAGTATAAGACCCCAGTAAATCGAGTCTTTCCATTCATCGATTGAGAAAAGTGTTCTTTGGTATGCAAGGAATTCTTGGTTCAATAAATCAGGATTACTGATGATGATGATGAAAGTCAGAGTGCTCAACAGCTGGTATATTGCATGAAATAAAGCTAATTTCAGGGTCCATCGTCTTAAAAATAATTTATATATCGCTATGAGCACCCCAATGATAACGATGCAAGATACCAGCAGCCAATAGGAATTCAATACATCTTGATTAAAAGAAGGTGTCACGAAAATGAGACTGCCATTTCTTTTTTCATAGACGCCTAAGAGGTTTGCTGCATTGAAATATAGGGCTGCGAATACAGAAAGGCCTAACAAACTTGCAAAAACCTCAATCATAGGAACCGCTTTTTTCTTTGAAATGTTCGGAATATCTTTTAAGTTTTCCGGTGTCCATGGTTTCAAGTCTTTTGTTAAAGGCGACTGGTCTTTTGAAGTATCCAACCGTTCTACAATGGCAAAAGAAAGCGTTAACCAGAAAAACACTTGGATACCTGTACTGATGATGCCTGAAATTCCTTTCCCGATTATTTTTAAAATTGCTTCCATAACCGTATTCCCCGTATCCCGAAACGGATTATCCCCTACTAATGCGATCAGTGAAATGACTGCAGCGATTGGTAAAATCATTTTCAACAGACTGATATACACATCATAATAACGAGGCCCGATCAGATGCATTGGCCGATCGCGATAACCACTAGCCAGTGTAACCGGATCTCCTAATTTTAAAAGTACAGCTTTCACTTCTTGCTCCGTATGATCCTCCGGAAGCATATCTTCGATTGTAGATTGAAGCTCAAGTGCAATATCCGCCCGGTTTTTTTCTGGCAGCCTTCGGGTCACTTCCTGAATATAAAGTTCAATCAGCTCCATCTTCTCCCTCTCCTTTTAATAATATATAAAGCTCTTGAGAAGTTTTTTCCCATTCCTCCTTTAACTGAGTGAAGATTTCTCCCCCATAATCACTTAAAGAATAGTACTTGCGCGGTCTACTTTCAGAAGTATCCCAGCTGCTGGTCACCAATTCTTGTTTTTCAAGGCGGCGAAGCAAAGGATATAAAGTACTTTGATCAATGGTAATTCCAGACTTCTCTAAACGCTGGACAAGCGAGTACCCATACTGTGGAGTTTTGAGCTGACTTAGGACAGCTAACGTCAAAGTGCCTCTGCGTAGCTCAGTGGTTAATGAATTCAGTAAAGTGCTCATCCAATCACCCCTTCTCTATACTATGTGACGTACACCATACCTTATACTATGCATCATACACTATTTTAGTTCTTACACCAACATGAAAATGAAAATATATTTTATTTAAAGCATAAAAAAGAGAAGCGGTTTACGCTTCTCTTTTTTCCATTATTCTTACACAAGAATGACCCACAATATCATCGTCGTGATAATCGTGACCACTCCTTGTATTAAGGTTGCCATCGTTTGAGCTTTATAGGCATCCGTCACTTTCATCCCGCTAAATTGGGTGACCACCCAGAAGAAGCTATCATTTACATGGCTTACAGTCATCGCACCAGCTCCAACAGCCATGACTACCAATGCAAGAGGAACAGCCCCTTCAATACCCAAAGTTGGAAGCATGGGGGCAATCAAAGATGAAGTGATGACCAGGGATGCTTTCGAAGAACCCTGGGCAGTTTTCAATCCTGCAGCAATCAGGAACGGAACCAAAAGGAACAAGGAACCGCTAAATACGCTGCCCATTTCCCAACTTTGGATGATATCTGCAATCCCCGTATTTTTAATGACGGTACCAAATGCTCCGCCAGCCCCGGTGATCAATAAAATTGGCGCGGCATCCAATAAGGCTGTTCCTATCCAGTTTGTTAATGTTTCTTCATCATACTTAGGCAGCAATGTCAGAGCTGAAATTACTCCGACGAGCAATGCAATGACCGGTTGGCCCAAGAATACGAAAAATGCGGCGATCCCTCCCTCTGTACCAAAGAGCGTTAATACAGAACTGGCTCCAATCAGCACAATCGGTAAAACGATCGGTAAAAATGATTGAAAGGCAGACGGCATCTTGCCGAATGAACGGACAATTTCATTATAATCGTAATCCAGGTCACTTCGGTCATCTTCAACATCTATCTTGGTCGCTACTTTCATTGACCATATATAACCAGCAAGTGCAGGTGGAATGGCCGTAATGAGACCTATCAAAATGACCGTCCCCAAGTAACCGTCCGTTCCGATATTCCCGGCTGCGGCTATTGGCCCTGGAGTTGGAGGTACAAGTGTATGTGTCGCATACAAACCGGTTGCAAGTGCAACTGACATGGAAGCAACCGCTACTTTAGCGCGTCTTGCCAATGCTTTTCTTAAGCTCGATAAAATAACGAAACCTTAATCGCAAAAAACGGGTATGGATACGATAAAGCCAATCATACTCATGGCAAGCTGCGGTCTTTTAGGACCGACAATCCTTAATACGACTTCGGCCATTCGTAATGCGGCCCCGGCCTTTTCCAAAATGGTTCCGATTATCGTACCGAAAACGATTACAAGTCCAATGCTCGTCATCAGTCCGCCAAAACCGCCGTTGATATTCTCAACGATCTGATCCAGAGGCATTCCAGAAGCAAAACCCACAAATAAAGTTCCTAATAGAAGCGATAAGAACGGATGAAGCTTGAATTTAGTTGTCGCAAAAACAATTAAGAACACGCCGATGGCCAAAACAATAAATAACATAAGATTACCCCCTATTCTTGATTGCTGCCAAAAAAGTCCGCATTACTTGTTCGGCTGAAACTTCCAACAATTCAGCTCCTCTTTCCATAGCTTCCTTTAAAGGCATAGGAGCGTTCACCAAACTATGAACACTAGTTATTCCGTGTTCATATAAAACTTCAATACCTGTTCCGATCGATCCAGTCAAGACAAATACCGGAATACCATGCTTTTTGGCTTCTTGTGCAACTCCCATTGGTGTTTTGCCTGAAGCAGTCTGGCAATCGATTTGTCCCTCACCGGTAAAGACACAATCGGCATCGGACAGTTTTTCACCCAGTTTCGTATACTCCATGACAATATCGATGCCCCTTTTTGTATCTGCACGGAAAAAGGCTTGAAATGCACCTCCAATTCCTCCTGCAGCACCAGCACCTGCTTTATCATGCAAGTGTATGCCTGTTTTGATTTCCACCAAATCAGCCCATGATGATAAAGCTTTATCAAGCATTTCAACCATGTCTGGAGTCGCCCCTTTTTGAGGTCCGAATACACTTGATGCCCCATCTGGGCCGACTAACGGATTTTGGACATCCGAGGCAATTAAAAATTCGGATTCTGCTATTCTCGAATCAAAATCCTCCGTATTAATGTCTGATATCCGCAATAATTCGGCACCTCCGTATCCCAGAGGTTTACCTTCTTCATCAAACACCTTCATTCCCAAAGCCTGGAGCATACCGACACCGCCATCGTTGGTGGCGCTTCCACCAATCGCTAAAATGAACTTTCGACAGCCATCATTCAATGCTTTTTGAATAAGCTCCCCTGTCCCGTAGGTAGTAGTGATCAATGGGTTCAACTCAGCTGGATCGACTAGGCATAGACCAGATGCGCTAGCCATTTCAATTACACATGTTTCTTGATCGCCCAAGATTGCATATGCTGCCTGAACATCTTCAAGTAAAGGTCCTTTAACAGTCACATCAACTTTTCGACCATTTGTTGCTGTAACAAGGCTATCCATCGTGCCTTCCCCGCCATCCGCCACTGGAACCAATTCTGTCTTCGCATCCGGCAATGCCTTCCTGACTCCTCGCTCGATTGCTTTTGAAGCATCTGTTGCTGATAGACTTCCTTTATAGGAATCTGGTGCAATAACAATTTTCATGCTCAGTTCCCCTTTGAATATATTTTTATATTAATTTAATTATAATCTTCAGAAATATTTTAATCATCGTTCATTCTAAACGAAAATTAGTATGACATATTTGATTTTTTTAGCTATACTATATAGAAAAAATGATCTTCTGGAAATTTTTATGTTTTTTCCATTTTCCTAAACTGCAAGATAGCTAAAGGCTTAAACTATCGACAATCCCCCTTTACATGAAAAATCATAGCTTGTTTGCATGAAATATGATGACCATTCTGTTAGCACAAACTGGATAACCAAATAAAAAAACTCTAGAAGGATGACTTGAATGCTGACCCAAGAAATTGCAATGGAAATTGTAAAACAAACCACCAATAGACTTAACAGAAATATTAATATTATGGATGATAAAGGAATCATCATCGCTTCCGGAAATCATGAACGCATCGATCAATTGCATTTAGGAGCAATCGAAGTTCTGAAAACGGGAAAGCCTTTAATCATTCACGAAAATGATCATCATCAATGGGTCGATGTTCTTCCTGGAATTAATTTGCCTATTAATTTTCAAAATGTAATTATAGGCGTCATCGGGATCACCGGAGATCCGACTGAACTTTTGGAATTCGGCGAATTGGTGAAAATGATAACGGAAATGATGCTTCATCAAGCTTTTATGGCGGAACAACTCGAATGGAAACAACACTTGAAAGAATTGGTATTTGAAGACTTATTAAAGGAAGATATCGATCAGCATTCGATTGATCAGAGACTTGAACGGATTGGAATGAAATTAGAACCTCCCTATCAAGTGGGGGTGATGGAAATGAAATTAAATCCGTTAAATAAGAATGAACTGATTCAAATGACTGAATCTGTTTTTGGTACACAACAAGCCCTTGTTGGGTTCCTGAATGTGAACCGGGTTTTCATCCTCACTACGGCGCTTAGCGGAAATAACATTGACAAAAGGCTGGCTACAGCCATCAAGCGATTAAAAGCAAAAGGCTTTGTTATACGAATCGGTTTGGGCTCTATTGTTAATAAGGAATCATACATAGTCCACTCTTTCCGCGAAGCTGAAACAGCACTTTTACTAGGTGAAGCCAATCTAGCTTTAACAAGATATACTGATGTGGAAACAAAAGCTCTGTTGGAAAGGATTGATGAACGGACGAAACAGCAATTTCAGGAAAGGATTATAGGAAGCTTATCCGAAAAGTTGATTGAGACACTGCAACAATTTTTCCTTAGTAACTTAAATATCGGGGAATGTGCAAAAAGAATGTATATCCATCGTAATTCCCTTATATACCGATTAAAAAAAATCAAGGAAATTACCGGATATAATCCACAGATGCTGCAAGATGCCATAACCTTACAGTTAGCCATTTGGGTAAGCCAATCGAAAAGTGGAAATTGAAAGATATTGTATTTAGTTCTATCCCTATTTAAGCCTTGTAATGGAATTCTGTATAATTGATCGAATTACCGAGTAGATTAAAAATACATGATTTTTTTTGCATATCAGGAGGGATCGAATGAGTGGCATCGCAAATCTTTTAATTATCCTTGGATTTACCGTTATTTTCATTATTATCATCGTTTTGGCTTTACTATTACTTTATATGATTTTCTTTGATCGCATGCAGAAGCACCATGCAATTTTAAGGAATTACCCCGTGCTTGGGAGAATACGATACTTTCTGGAAAAAATCGGACCTGAGATGCGGCAATATTGGTTTAACAGTGATAACGAAGGAAAACCCTTTTCCCGCGATGACTATGAACATATGGTGAAAAGTTCAAAATATTTACGGGATGTAATAGGTTTTGGCTCAAAACGAGATTTTGATGAGGAAGGCTTCTTTGTTAAAAATAGCATGTTTCCAAAATTGGCCGAAGAAGAAAAATATGATCGTGAAACTAAAGTGACGACGAAAAGATACATTCTATTGAAAGACCCGCTTTTCTCACAACGGGAAGAAAAATGGGAAGATGAAGTATCCTCTGCATTCTTATTGGATGATGAAGATGCCGTAATCATCGGCCCTAACACTAAGAATCCCTTTCGACTAAAAGGTCTTATCGGCATGTCCGCCATGAGTTATGGCTCTTTGGGGAAGAATGCAATCACTGCGCTTTCTGAGGGATTGGCTGCAGCAAAAGGCACCTGGATGAATACAGGTGAAGGCGGACTATCCCCTTATCATTTAATCGGCGGTGTCGATATAATCATGCAAATCGGTCCAGCCATGTTTGGAGTTCGTGACAGTTTCGGCGAAATGGATTGGGATGAGTTAAAAAGAAAAAGTGAAATACCCGAAATCAAAGCATTTGAAATTAAATTGGCTCAAGGTGCCAAAACTCGCGGAGGGCATATCGATGCTGAAAAAGTGAATCCGGAAATCGCTGAAATCCGTAAGGTCACTCCGTACAAAGCGATTGATAGTCCGAATCGGTTTTATCAATACAATGATGTAAAATCCATGTGCGATTTTATCGAAAAAATCAGGGAACATACAGGAATTCCGGTCGGTATCAAAATGGTCATCGGCGGCACTGACAGTGTTGAAGAGCTTGCTAGCTACATGAAAGAAACCGGGAAAGGTCCGGATTTCATTTCATTGGATGGCGGTGAAGGCGGCACGGGTGCTTCATATCAGGAATTGATCGATAGCGTAGGGTTGCCGATAAAATCCGCTTTGCCGATTTTAGTATCGACACTGGAAAAATATGGTGTCCGCAATCGGGTTAAAATCATCGCCTCCGGTAAATTGTTCACGCCTGATAGAATTGCGATAGCTCTTGCCATGGGAGCGGACCTCGTTAACATAGCTCGAGGTTTCATGATAGCGATAGGATGTATCCAGACGATGAAATGCCATTCCAATGCTTGTCCTGTCGGGGTAGCCACCACTGATCCGGAATTGCAAAAAGCACTTGTCATCGATGAAAAGAAATACCGCGTGGTTAACTTTCTTGTTACCCTTAGAAAAGGATTATTTCGAATCTCAGCCGCTGCTGGTTTAGATTCGCCTATCCATTTTCAACCTAAGCACATTAGCTATAAGGACGATAAAGGAATTGTCACATCCCTTGAAGACATTATGAAAGAAGTTAATGGACAAATAGGATCCAGGCAATGAAAAAACCACCGCCAAAGTATGATGGGCGGTGGTTTTTTCTTTTTCAATCAATGAAGCCATTATAATCTGTTAAAATGTATCAGGCATGTAAACGAATATCCCCCTGCCTCCCCTTCCTCATTAGCTTTCCATAGCGATAATAAACATAAGCGGCAGTAATATAAGCGGCTTTAGCCAAAATTCGGGATTATTCAAAATATCAGATGGATTGATAATACCATTTGCCATCACGTTTAAACTTTCTGCATTGGTCATTCAAAAGAAGGTATTCGAGGTGTGCCAATGTTTCACCAACAGCAAATCTGGTTTCGTGAATGGACAGATTTCCAAATAAGATCTGGCAAGCAAGTCTTACAGAAATCGGCTCTTTCATGTTTTCATGAATTAAATGCAACCGGTCTTGATGATGATCCAACAATTCAACAATTCTTTTATTGGCATTTTGAAACGGTTTTCCATGTGAAGGGATGACATATTCAACGTCCAGCTTTTTTATTTTTTTCAAAGAATTAAAAAACTCTTCCAATGGGTTGCTGAAACCTTTAAACCAATAAGAAATATTTGGAGATATCCTGGGCAATATATGATCTGTCGAGAAAAGAACGCTTTTTTCCTTATTATATAAGGAAATCAGGCCATCAGAATGACCCGGAGTGAAAATCACTTCATACTCATATTTGCCAAAATGAAGCTTCATTCCTTCTTCAAGATGATGATTTACGGTAGGATAGGGTTTTACTTGTGGCATGAATCCGCTTTCGTCACTTGATAAGGCCACGGCGACATCTTCTTCCATACCACATGCCTTGTAATTTTCTTTAAGCAAATTCAGCGAATCGGCTTCCCAATACGTAGTTCCCGCATTTTCATCCACTTCTGTCATCCATATATCCGCATCAGTCAATTGTTGTAATGCCCCTGCATACCCGAAATGATCTGGGTGATAATGTGTGATGATAATATCGGTAATATCGTGTTTTTCGATAATTGGGTTCCATAAATCCCTTGTCGTTTTGTTATTTAATCCCGCATCAATGATAGTCCATCCTTTTTCACCTTCCGCTAAGAAACAGTGGACATGGTCCAACCTAAAAGGCAATGGAATGGTAATTTGAGTAACTTTCAATTCATTCAGCAAGTATAACTTCCCCTTCCGATGTAGCTACATTTACATGAACCAAAAATCGAAATTGCTAAAAACAAAACATTTAAGTTTATTAAATAAGGATATATCATTATCAATTCGACGAATTCTTTCAAGTTCCTTTAATCATTATCCAGAGCCCTTCGATTAAAGTCCAGAAGCCATAGCCTAGGGGCAATGGCTAATTCATGAATTAAAAAAACCGCCATTAAAATTAATGGCGGCACCTCGATTACATATCTTCCTCGATTGTTTGAACAAGGATAAAAAGAAAATGATAAATTAAATGAAAAGCTTCTTCCAATGACATGTCTTCTCGAAACCCTTTTATGTTATCCAAGGCAAAATTCACATCCCATAGCCCTTCGCCCTGGTTAAACATTAAACTGAACGACCCAATTCCTTCTTGAAGTTCCTTGGTTAAATACGCTTTTAACACTTCTCCCATTTTTTTCTGGAATTTCAATCCAAACATCGCGTTATATGTACCGAAAACATCATCGACTTCTAACGAAAGTGCCTCAACACCAATTAATTCGAACCATTGTGATTCAAAGTAAAGGAATTCATCTTTGTTTTTTTTCAAATACTCGATCGGTTGTGATAAAAATGCAGAGTTTTCTTCAGAGATTAATTCTTCGCTCTCTTTATTACTGCGCTCCATATAAGCATCTGTAAAACGGGATGCATTTTCTTTTTCCACTATAATGATATCTTCGGCGATTAATTTATGCTTTTCTACATAATCCTTTTCTTCTTTAAACAACTCAACCTTTTTTTCGATAACGGATTTCGATATGTATGATTCCATTTGTTTTTTTAGCATGATATGTCCTCCTAGTATCTTTTCAAGCTCTCGCAATTTCAATCATAGCATATTCAGTATAGATAAAATAACTTTGTGAAAGAAATTACAATATCAGTTATAGCAATCATTTCGTGTCTTCGATATAGTAGTGGTAAGCGTTTATACATTTGAGAGAAATGAGATGTTGAATAATGCAAAAAATCATTGTAGTTGGTGCAGGGATTTTGGGAGCTTCCACTGCCTATCAGTTGGCTAAAAAAGGGGTTGAAGTGATCATTATTGACCGACAAGATATCGGTCAGGCAACATCTGCAGCTGCAGGAATCGTTTGCCCGTGGATATCGCAAAGGCGCAACCAAGCTTGGTATCTCCTTGCCAAAAATGGTGCGGCTTTTTATCCCGGTTTAATTGAAGAACTTGAACGGGACGGGGAAACCAAGACTGGTTATGCCCAAGTCGGGGCCATAAGTCTACATACAGATGAAGCTAAACTTAATGCCATGAAGAACCGGGCGGGAAAACGGAAAGAAGATGCACCGGAGATGGGGGCTATCACATTACTTTCCGCAGAGGAAACACGTGCCTATTTCCCGCCTCTTTCCAGTGAATTTGCAGCCGTTCATGTGAGTGGTGCCGCGCGGGTCGATGGACGCGCACTACGTGATTCCTTATTGAGGGCATCACAAAAATACGGTGCAAAAATTATGTATGGCGAGGCTATACTTACATATAACGGTACTCAAGTGACAGGTGTAACACTTGGAAATGATTTCATTCCTGCTGATAAGGTGATTGTTTGTGCTGGCGCTTGGGCACCGGAATTACTGAAACCACTGGGCCTGAATTTTCAAGTCACCTTCCAAAAGGCTCAAATCATTCATCTGGAAATGCCAAACGAAAATACGAATAACTGGCCTGTAGTCATGCCTCCAAGTGATCAATATCTTTTGGCTTTTGATAATAATAAAATCGTTGCGGGAGCGACTCATGAGAATACGGAAGTTTTCGATAACCGAATGACCGCAGGAGGGATGCAGGAAGTTTTCAACAAAGCCTTGCAAACCGCCCCTGGTTTGACAGATAGTACGTTTGTTGAAGCAAGGGTCGGATTTCGGCCATTCACGCCGGGATTCCTTCCGGTCATGGGACCTTTACCAGGCTGGGGAGGCATAATCGTAGCCAATGGCCTTGGGGCTTCTGGTTTAACAATGGGCCCATATATAGGCTCACTATTGGCAAACCTCGCACTTGACAGAAAAATTGAGATCGATATCGAAAATTATGATATAAGAGGTGCGCTATATACCTAACTTCCCATTTCCTCTTGCTGAATGAACTTCGACTGATCTGAAAATTACCAGGTCAGTTTTTTCAAATGTTCCTTAATAAAAAAATCAAGGACCTTTAATCGGTCCTTGATTTATAAATTGTTTTTTCGAACAGATTTATTAATTAATTCCGCAAATATCTATGTACCATTGAACAATATATGCATACGCATCAAACATCGTTGTTAAAGTATGATTTTTCTCTAAGGAAATTACTGGAGCCACAAATAACCATATCAACATTATCCCAAACTTGACTGTTGTTGGTTCAGTTACTTTAATCTCAATGAATAAAGTAATCTGTTCTTTGAAATGAAAAAAATAAGAATCCTCCATTTCAAAATTATTTCATCTATTTATTAATATCAGGTTCACTTACTTCTTCATAAATAACCTTTAACTCTTCAATAGTGAGTGATTTTAAAAATTCCTCTAATTCATCCATGTTAATGCCTCCTATGATTAAGAACATTCGTTCTTATTATAATCACCAAAATATCACTAGTAAATAGTTAATTTCACTTTTAACACTAATAGATGAATTATAGAATTCTATACTATATAAGTTTCATGGAGCAAACAGCCTTCCTCTTTAACCCAGGGTCATTTCCTTAAAAAAAATAGTGCTGTAGCATCATTTTCATTTGCTCTTTATTTGCTTCAAACTGCTTATGACGATGACCATTTCCTCCGGATGGATGTGGAAATCCTAGAAGTATCTTATTGGCATCCAAATAATCTTGACCCGCTAAATAGTTCAAGACCTTCGAAACATTAACGCCTAAAGGAATAATAAGTGGGCGTTCAATGGTACCTATTTCGGTAGCAAAGCCTTCCATTATATTTTTTTAAGCAACTCGGTCTTTAAAATGTTCGGAGTTGTTCCACTATAGTTTTTTCCGTTATAAAAAACTGGATAGGTTAAAACAGAGGTTGTATGGACGAGGTTACTTGCTTCGCTAAAAAGATCCAGTGAGGATGATATGTTTAAGTATGTGTGTAATCCAAGCTCATCCAACATTAGAACCAAATTTTTTCTCATCGTTCCTTCAAAACTGGAATTCTTTTTTACTTCGTGCAGAATCTCTTCATCGTTATGTATGTGCCCTCTTGCATTAATTACGGTAGAATAAGATTTTTTCATTTGATGTAAACCAGGAGTTATTCCGACAATTACCACTTTGGCCTGTTCATTTACAAATTCAAAAGGTGCGTAGTAGATTTCGATTTTTTTCTTTTCGTCTCTTTCAAGCAAAAATTGTTCGCTCTGTATCATTTCATCTGTATAGGCAGCAGGTAAAGCATTGATTAAGTTCTTAAATTGCGTAAAATTAGAAAAATTAGCGATCCCCATAAAATACTATCCCCTCTTTCTTCTTTGGCCATATCAGTATATCAGAAATTCAGATTTGCCACCGAACATAGGGGCAATATGAATCTTGTTGAACCTATAAGTAAAACTTAGCCCTCTCAAAAAAAAAGATAAATTGCTTTCCAACCCTTGGATTGAAAAGAATTTATCTTAAAAATGGTATTTGGGGATGAAAAAAATGTTTGGGTTTACAAAATGAAATTATTGATTGAATCTTCCGCGCTGGCGAAGTAATTCACGGTTCAGGTTCGGATCCTTTTCAAATGCAGCGCGGCCGTGAAGCCAGAATATGTTGTTGACAACAACTAAATCTCCAACAGGCAATTCAAGTTCAAGTACACTATCATCGCTTTCTAATGAATTGGATAAATCGCGCAAGTATTTGGCTTGTTCGATTGATTCAGGATAGACAAATTGATCGATAAAACATACACCAGGTTGGTTATTATGATTGAAGAAAGTCAATCTTTCAATTTCCTGATCAACGTTCTTGCTTTTTGGAGCTTTATACGTAAATTTGTGGCTGGATAATGGATGATTTACATACATATCAAGCTCTTTCCAATCGTCTAAATGCAATAAACGTGATTCGCCACCGCGTGCATTTTGTTCGATCATCTTCATCATCAGTAACCAGTCCGTTGGTTCATCTACAAAGGTGCCGTCCGTATGAAGTGTAAATAAACGATAAGCCTGACGCAAATATGAATCACTGCTATCCGTGTCTTGAACACTAAAGCGGGCATAATATTTCCCTGACATGGAATCATGGTTCGGAGTGCCCAGCAAGTATGAAATGGCAGTTGCAAAAATGACATATTCATCTGTATTCTCCGTGACACCCTCCAAGCCGAGGGTGAAGCCGCCGGATTCCCGATCATGAACGATGTTACGAAGCAATTCACCAAAGTCTTCCCCGACTTGATCCAAAAGATATGAAGCAATGATGAGTCGTGCATATGGCGTATATTCCAGATGTTGAACAGACTGATTATCCTTGGATACCGTTTCTAAAAAAGCGGCAATCGCCTCTTTTGAAATTTCAATATGATATAAACGGCTGGATTGAGGGTGAACTTTCACCTCGTATTTTTCTGTTTTCCTTTCAAACTTCGCTCTCTTTTTTTCTGCAATGTTCATGAATGTTTCCTCCTGTTATTTGTAATATAGGTGACAAAGTTAACGGGAAATATAAAAAGCCAGTCGCACATGATCCCCAAATAAAATAGGAATTCAACATGTACAACTGGCTTATATTCACTTCACTGCTCTATGCAAATAGAGTCACAGCGAATATGCAGTTTATGTATGATTTATTTTTCCTGTTACCAATCATTAAGATCTTTACACGATTCTGAAAAGGTATTTTTCAAAAGGTGTTAATGTCATAATATTGGCTTAATTACATTAAAACGTTTTTTCGTAAAAATGTCAACACCTTTTACAAATTATTCTGATAAATCATATTACTAACTTGGTAGTTTCGTTTTTTCTCCTGCTTTAATTTGCTGAAAATGGAGATCCAGGTCTTTCAAGGCAGCAATCAATGCATTAGCCGCTTTCCCCCGATAATAAGATGTAATCGATTCTATCGCGTCATCAACACCATCATTTAAACTGATTCCTTTTAATAAACGCCCGATAAATTCCCGGCCATGCTCTGTTGCCAGTGTACAAGAAGCCTCCAGGACAACCCCATATTTAGCATCGACTTCTGCAGTGATGGTCAATGTTTCAAAGACACTTTTCGCTGCCATCCCTTGAGGTAAACGTGCATGACCTGCAATAAAAATTGTTTTACCATTGAACATGAAGCCTCTTCCTCTCTATAACGAATTTTATTTTGTCAATTCAGCTTCCAATAAGTGTGATTGTTCCGGAATACGGTTAACAACCTCTTTTCCAATTTCAATTGATGCTGTTGCAGCAGGTGAAGGTGCATTACATACATGAATGGTCCGTTTCCCCATTATAATATGAAAATCATCCACCATATTACCATCATCCTGTAATGCCTGTGCCCTGACTCCAGTAGGTGCAGGGATTAAATCATCTTCTTGAATTTCCGGAATTAACTCCTGCAGGCTTTTCGTAAATTGCTTTTTACTAAAAGAACGGACATATTCATCCATCCCTTCCTTCATGAATTTACTAGCCAGCTTCCAAAAACCTTTATAGCTTAAAACTTCAGTTAAATCTTTCGCATTGAAGTCGGTTTTTTTGTAACCTTCCCGTTTGAAACTTAGTACTGCATTTGGACCGGCATCTACCTCCCCGCTTATCATCCGCGTGAAATGAACACCTAAAAATGGGAATTTCGGGTTAGGTACCGGATAGATCAAATGGTTGACAAGGAAGCGCTTTTCGGGCTTCAATTTAAAATACTCGCCGCGAAATGGGACAATTTTCATATCAGTTTTATACCCCGCAGCAGCTGCGATACGGTCACTGTGCAACCCTGCGCAATTAATGACCATCCTTGCCTTTAAGGTACCATTGTTCGTGTCGATGATGACATCATCAAAGTCCTCATCAATCTTCTCAACCTTTGTATTCAGCTTGATTTCACCGCCGTTGCCTCGGATAATATCCGCCATCTTTTCACTTACCTGACGATAATTGACGATGCCAGCCTGCGGGACGCGAATCGCTCCAAGTCCATTAACATGTGGTTCAATTTCCTTTAACTCTTCCACACCGATTCTTTGTATAGCTAGCTCATTTTGCAAACCGCGTGAATATAAATCATCTAGAAGGGGCAACTCTTCTGGCTTTGTTGCAACAATGACCTTGCCGCAAATATCATGTTCAATTCCATGCACCCGGCAGAATTCCGTCATTGATTTGCTTCCTTGACGGGCAAACCGTGCTTTGAAACTGCCTGGTTTATAATAAATTCCTGAATGGATGACGCCGCTGTTATGCCCCGTTTGATGATTTGCCACAACAGCCTCTTTTTCAATGACTACCACTTTAGCATTAGGAAAACGCTGATAAAGTGCCATTCCCGTCGATAAACCTACAATTCCCCCACCAACAATTGCAAAATCATACACAATTAACACTCCTTTTATTGATGATTTTTATTATTCAGCAACTCCATATACGTAATTAAATTGTTTTTAGTCCGTAAGATGTGAAATTCTACTGCTGCCCTTAATTCTGCAGGATCTCCTCTTAGTGCCGCTTCATATATCATCCGGTGTTCCCGTTGCGTTTCTGGGTAATAATCAATCAGCAAATTCGGCGCAATGGGTGAGATACCCAATGTTTCTACCATTTTTTGAACTCTTGGCCATGGGCACCCTTTTCGGAGGGTTTCATGAAAAGCCGCATTTAAAAGGATATAATGCTCATTGGTTTCATCAGATAACTGTATTCCTTCCATTTCAATCAAAATACCTTTTAATTTTTCTTTATCATCCTTTGTTAAATAAGGAAGCGATTTTTCTACTGCAAGGCCTTCAAGCAGAGACCTGGTATGATAAATTTCTTCAATATCATCCCGGGTAATCGGTGTGACGATTGCTCCTTTATGAGGAACCATCTCCACCAACCCCTCCATTTGAAGTTGTGTAAGGGCTTCACGAATGGGCATTCTGCTTACTTCCAGTCGATCTGCCCACTCCTCTTGGATGAGTCTCTCCCCCTTTTTCAACGTCCCATTCAAAATCGCTTTCCTAAGGCTTTTCGTTACATTTTTAACGATTGTAGATTTATCTCTTTTAGAATTAGCATTATCCAATCTAGCGTCCACCTTTCGATATTGGATACAATTTAAACTATATCAACTTCATAAAGCGATTACAATACTGAAAAGTAAATAAATTGTATCCAATTTAAAAAACACTGGATACAATACGTAAGGTAAACATCTACTTCATTTTGGACCGCACGTTTATATTTAACTATTTAAACTACTTTGCATTTCTTTCAATGACCATTAAATTCAAAATTTCAAACAATCTTTTTTTTGAATACGGTATCATCATTGCTATATCCAAATGTATACAAATAAGGAGTTGCTAATTAATGAGTAAAGAAAATCGGATCCCTTTGGAGAAAAACAAGTGATCATAAAATTGAAAATGAAGTGAAATATGGAATCTACTATCAGTACGAAAGTAACTATCGTGGAGATTACACTTTAGCTATAGCCGCCGAAACACCTGTCTCGAATGAAAAGTTTGTCATACCAAATCAAGAATACGCTGTGTTTGAATGTTTACAAGATGAACAATCCATTGGTGAAGCTTGGAAAAAGATATGGCATCTGAAGAAAAAATTTTGAAATGTACTATCCTGATGGAAAAGTGGAAATACATATTGCAGTTAAATAATTTATAAAAAGAACCTATTATATTAAGTGATCGATAAAGGTAGACACTTTATTTTGCTAGCCATAAGGACAAGGACCCGGTCACCCACCGGGACTCATGCCTTTTTACCTCGCCTTTGTAAAGATCCCTCCTTTTGCAATATGTCTTATCCTGTTCAGTTCATTATGTAGTGGTTTCTCTGGGATGAACATTCCTTTATTCATCAATTTTTTTGTATCAAGATACATTAATACCTTATCTGCAAGCTCCAACCGTGATAAAATCAAACAAATATAGTTATGAAACATCAATTATAAAATATGAAATCGGAAAAAAGTCATTAGAATAAAGGGGAAAATATGAATGGCAGAATTAATCGATTGGAAAAATAGTGCTCACGGGCATAAATTCATAGCATCTTTCAGCGGAGGAAAGGATAGTGTCTTAGCCTTATATAAAGCAATGAAGGTTGGAGAAGCTGTAGGACTGATTGTCATGCTGGAGGAGGAAGGAAAACGTTCCAGATCCCATGGAATGCCTCCGGAACTCATTCAAGCCCAAGCTGAATCTATAGGTTTGCCCGTATATACTGCAGCTGCCAGTTGGACTGATTATGAAGAAGTATTTATGCGCCTTTTAGAACAAGCTAAAAATCAAGGAGCTGAACTGTTAGTAACTGGAGACCTGGATATGCCTGCCCATGGCTGTTGGCATGATAAGGTCACGAAGAATGCCGGGTTGAAGCTTGGAATGCCTTTATGGGAAATGAACCATCGTGAAGCTGTCGAAGAGTTCATGAATCTTGGATTCGTAACGATCATTGTAACCGTTAATTTATCATTGGGAATGCGTGAGGATGATTTAGGACGAAAGTTAACCCCTGAATATGTGAAGGAACTTGAAGCTCGCGGCATTGACCCCTGCGGAGAAGGCGGAGAGTTTCATACAACAGTAATTGATGGGCCTATTTTTAAACAGCCAATTCCAGTTCGTAAATGTGAGATTATTAAGGACGGGGACTATGCTTTTTTACCTTTGGAGCTAGATCATATAATGAATAGGAGTACCTTATAACCGAACTAATTACCCGAATTCCTTGCAAGCATTCTCTGCTTCGCCCCAATTATTACATGTTCTCTAACAATTGGGGTGAAGTTCAGATGGTGGAATCCTTTTTTTGACAGGAGGAAAAGGGGTGATAGAAGTTAACATAATATTATTATAGTACCCCATCGTGAAGACCCCTTACATTTTGATAACTACTGTTCCATTATTTATCCAATAAGTAAAATAACAGATATTCAGAAGTATAAATGTTTCTAATATATTGTTTGAAAAGAACTTCGGTTTTTTACGGAAACCCTACTGGATGATATCCTTGACAAAAAAAGACTATATTCTATTCTTTTTTTAGAAGTCACTCGATTAAGTTAATGCCCTGTCCAATTACTAGTAAAACCCGTTTCCTCTGTGCATTCAGATATATTGTCATAATGTTCGCACTGGAATAACTCCCTATTACAAGACTGTAATATCAATAAATGAATGATGAGTAATACAGGAGTTGTTAATAATAGAAATCCATTAATGTTTCGTCCATTAAATCCTGTGTGAGTCCTATATAAATCATCGTATCTTTGGGGTTGGAATGATTAAGGATTTGTTGCAGTAAAGCGATATCCTTGAATTTTTGGTAATGCAAATAGCCGAAAGTTTTTCGAAGGGTATGTGTACCGACATCTGGAATGTCTGCCATTTCAGCCGCCTTGTTCAAGACCCGATAGGCCTGTACCCTGGTGATTGGACCATTACCTTTTCGACTCGGAAATAAATACTGTTCATTTTTCAGATTCGATTTGCGGACATATTTCCTAACTTCCTTACGAAGTTGAGGATTGACAAGGAACCGCTTAATTTTATCTGTTTTTTGCTCCACAATGACTATATGCGTACCCTCAAGAATGTCTTTCACCCGCAATTGTAAAAGATCCCCTATACGTAACCCGATGTTTATCCCGATTGAAAACATCATATAATCCCTGTAGCTGCAATATTTTAATAGTGATTTTTTCATCTTTTCTATGTGATCCAACCTGCGTATCGGTTGGACATTTTTAATTCTTTGAGAGGTTGCTTGCATGATTGGCTCATTCCCCTTTCACCTTCTTTCATTGTACGTGAACAGGTTGAAAAAAGGCAAGTTTTATACATCTTGATAGGCTTATAAACCTTGATTTAACGCGCTTTCGAATGTATCAATAGAGGTCCTTTGTTACATTCAGAATATTCTTGTAAATCCTCCTATGAAACCCCTATAATCTATTCACTGCCATTAACCGCCTATATAGCCTCATAGAGCGATTTTAATTCAATCAGGAATAAAGACTCTATGTATTTCAAACAATAGCTTTAAAACCGCAATATGAAGGTCGTTTTTTTGTCATTTTTATGACCTTTGTAAAAAAATGTATAAATTATTATTCATCCTATCAATATTAGTAATGACTTCCCCTTTCCATTTATTACACATCCATACATTAACGATAATTGTGTTATGTAAACAACTTCATTTGATAAAGGGAAACGTATGCATCCCCTCTTTGTCAAATCATACCGATTGATTAATGAATATAAAAACTGGCATCATCTTGATCTCTATTTCTTTGTGACTTTTCAGCTCATCCATCAATTGGAAAAGTGCTCCATCCTTTTGTTTTGCTTCAATCATGCAATCGAGATGTGGTAAGCTTCCATTTATTCGTTGCAAAAATTCCATGAACATCCCAGTATCCACAAAGTCAGCGTGTGCTCGAAATTCTTTATCGGACCTTGGACTTGAAATATGCATTTTAGGAGGCAGCTTCGAATTACTCCATGTATTTAATATTCGATTCCAATGATCTTTCCAATCTTCACTTGGTAACTGATGTGCGAGGTAATGGTTATAATCAAAAACCATGGGAATCCCCAATTTCTCACATAAATAAAGGGTTTCAGACAAAGTATAGGTAGTATCATCATTCTCAAGAATGACCATTCTTTGAATCGAGTCAGGAATCAAACCCCAATTATGGATGAACTGCTCTAATGCCTGTACATGCTCGCCATAACCGCCGCCGACATGCAGAACACAGCGATGCTCGGGATCCACTCCCATTTTTTTTAATAACGTATGATGCATCCTTAATGTTTTTAATGATGTCTTCAGAATATCGATATTTGTACTATTCAAGATGACGAAATGATCTGGATGAAAATCTATCCTTATTTTTGGGTGGTTCGTTAGGAAAGTTTTTAATTTTGCCAGTTCTTCTGAAATTGGATCGATGTAATCCCATTCTGGAATTTCTGGATGATTGGCTAAAGGGATAAGCTTTGAAGAAAGCCTAAAGAACTGAATATTATTTGCTTCGTTATGAATCAGTAAACGCCAGCAATTATGAAGATTGGAAATTGAAATGAGTTCGAGCTTCCTTATCGCGGCATCCCTATCCTTAATTTTCGAAAACTGAGCAAAAGTCATCGTTTGGGATGGTGAACAATTTGGAACATGATTACTCATGGCTACATAACCAAGGCGGATTAATGTCAATGGGATAGCTCCTTTACGGTTTTATGGTTATTGGAAGTATTCCCCTTTGCAATCAATATTATATATGTAAGCAACCCTCCCTAAAAAAATTAAAAAATGGCCTCTTTCCGAATGAATATCGGGCAAAAGCCATTTTTCCAAATATCATTTTCACGCTAGAATTTCATGCTTTTTCCCCTTTACGCTTCAGGGGTCGGAGTCGGTTTGGCGTATCCACTTTTATACTTTTCATCGACTTTATTCCGGATCTCTTTGACGCTCATACCGTCATTAAAGTCCAATATGGATTGAGCAGCAATTTCTAAGCAAACTCCGCATCTTGTCCCGTGGTCATCCCAAACCACTTCACCATTTTTTTTATTTTCATGGATAAAACAATCATAATTATTCTTATGGTTAGCCGACTCTCCGCAACCGCAGTAACATGGTATTTTTTCTAGTAAATCTTTATTTTGTGCAACAGCTAAATAAATTGTCTTCATATCCTCTGGTTTTTCAGCTAAGAAATCCGGTGCTATTTCCTTACTGCCGGTCTCCTCCTGAAGATCCCCGGATACCGTATGCTCTGAATGTCCTTCATGATTGCTTTCTTTTTGAACAACACTTTCCTCTTCACTTGAACAACCTGAAAGTATTAATGAAGAACAGATCCCCAAAGTGATGGTCATTAATTTTAGCTTCATTTATACACTCCTTGATCAATTTGATACCCCCATTTTATGGCACTGAATGCGTTTATACAAGAAAAAGGATCCACCAAGTATCTAGACACATTACGACTTCGTGCATATTTTTAGAGTATTAACCACACTTTAAGAAAAACGCATGAGGTACCCTATTCTCACTTTTCACCCCTTTTTGATTAAGTGTGTGTATATGTACGGTTCACTAATGAATGACTTTTAATAGTTTAGTCAGAAATATATTACCTCACTTACCTTCCGAAAAAAGCCGATGATTCCCTCATCGGCTTAAATATTTTGGTGGAAATTCGTCACTATCATTCAGGATAAAATCCATATTGTTCACGATTTTACTAACATTTCAATATTCCAAATACGAACGACCGAGGTCCTTATTTCTTACTTTCGATAAAGTGAGCGGAAATGGTTACGAGGGAAACTCCTGCTGCAATCCAAAACCAGCTGGTGTTTCGTTTTTTTCCTCTTCCGCCTTTACTGGGTATACTTGATCCGTAGGATTTTCTGGACGTCGGCCGTTCTATGTCCGCTGTTTCATTCGTTTTATGCAAATGCTGATTCTCTGGTAATTGGGTGGTTCTTTCTAAATCGCTTGTATCTTCTCCCATTCCTTTAAGGAAGGTCATCAGAAAAGTCATCGCTTGTTTGACTTCTTGGTCATTCAAGGAACGCAGTAGAGCTAAATAGCTTGGCTTTTCCGGCGTTTTATCAGCTTCGGCCACACGGGCAATCCCTGAGTTGACTTTGAGGATAAGAGGTTCAAGCTGCTGAACATTCAGTGTCCCTAACGTTCCGAGTATGAGAAGGAGATTTTTCAGCGTATTTGCCGTTTCTGGGGTGTCCGCTGTTTTGACAAGAATGTTCAGCACTTTGTCCCCTTCCTTCAACAAGCTGTTAACCATTGATAATATCCCACGATCCTGCATGCCCTTCATGACTTCAAACGTTTCTTTAATCACTTCTTTATTTTCCAAAAGGGTTCGCTCGATATCCTCGAGTTCGATTCTTCTTCTTTCTTCATCGCTAATGCTGATTCGATTGATCACTCTTGTCGCTTTAGCCACGGTTCCTCTCCTCCTTTTTGATCTTTAAGAGGTCACCAGGGAAAATATAATCTTCGCGGGCCCATTTTTTTTGTACTTGTACACCCATCTGCGGTTGTGGATTCCCATTACGATGGTTGATGCTCGGTAATGGCTTGTCTCCTTTGACCGTGAGAACTTCCATTTTTACTTGAACTTCCTTATAGGCAGGAGTATCAGTATCTTTATCTGAATGACTGCTTGTCAATTGGTTGATTGCCCCGTCACCTGAATCATTCATCGGCAGATAAACTTCTTTACCTTTTACACGATCAGTTATCAGGCATTGCACTTTTGCATTTCCATACGGTGAAGTGAGCCGAACAAGAGTGCCATCCTTAAGTCCTCTTTCTTTTGCCAATTCCCGGGATACCTCAAGGAAGACTTTTGGAGTTTTGGAAGTGATGCCTTTTGATTTATATGTCATGTTTCCTTCATGAAAATGTTCCAATAAGCGGCCATTATTCACATGGATATCAAACTCATCCCCAAAGTCAATCGGTTTGGTCCATTTGACTGGAAATAACCTTGCTTTTCCATCGGGAAAAGGAAAAGCTTCCGTGAATAACAATGGAGTATCTTTACCATCTGAAGCAACTGGCCATTGAAGACTGTTATAACCTTCCAAGCGTTCGTAACTTACTCCAGTATATAATGGTGATAGTTTAGCTGCTTCATCCATGATGTCACTTGGATGACCATAATTCCAACCCGCTCCCAACGAATTAGCCACATTCATTATGATTTGCCAATCAGGCTTTGAGTCGCCAAGCGGTTCAAAGACTTGATACAGACGTTGTATACGGCGTTCGGTATTCGTGAAAGTACCTTCTTTTTCAAAGCTTGGGCTTGCCGGAAGGACGACATCCGCGAATTCAGCCGTTCTTGACAAGAAGATATCTTGTACCACAAAGAAGTCCAGTTTTTCAAATGCTTCATGGACATGATTGATATTCGAATCGACCAGACCCATATCTTCACCTTTTAAGTACATTGCTTTGATGGTACCTCCATGAATCCCTTCGACCATTTCATGATTATTAAGACCTGGGTTTTCTGGTATTTTTGCACCCCAGATGTTTTCATATTTCGCCCGTACCTTTTCGTCCGTTACTTTTTCATAACCTGGCAAGCGATCGGGCATACTGCCAAAATCACTGGCCCCTTGTACATTATTATGTCCGCGTAAAGGGTATGTACCTGTTCCAGGTTTACCGTAGTTGCCCGTTATGAGCAATAAATTGGAAATTGCTGTGCTTGTATCGCTTCCTCCCCCATGCTGGGTAACGCCCATGGCCCAAAGCGAAACAACGCTTCCCGCTTCATGAATGGCTTCTGCCAACGTAATTAAATCTTCCTTAGCTACGCCTGTTACTTTTTCTGCATATTCCAACGTGTACGGTTCTAAAGTCTTGATGTATTCTTCCATTCCATTTACACGATTTTTGATGAAGTCTTTATCTGTCCAACCTTTGTCGACGATATATTTAGTCACGGCCGATAGCCATATGATATCCGATCCCGGAGCAGGCTGGATGAATAGGTCGGAACGTTCAGCCATTTCATGCATTCTGATATCTGCCACTATCAACTTCTGCTTACCTAGTTTATGGGAACGTTTGATTCTTGTAGCCAAAACGGGGTGTGATTCGGATGTATTGGAACCTATGATCAATACAAGTTCGGACTTTTCGATATCCTTTATGCCTCCTGTATCTCCGCCATATCCAACCGTTCTGAATAGTCCTAAAGTCGCTGGAGTCTGACAATACCGTGAACAATTATCCACATTGTTGGTGCCGATGATTCCCCTTGCCAGTTTTTGCATTAAGTAGGACTCTTCATTGGTGCACTTGGAAGAAGTTATGAAAGCCATCGAATCCGGACCGTGAGAATCTTTGATTTCGCTGAATTTACGGGAAATCAATTCAAGGGCTTCTCCCCATTCAGCTTCTCTGAACGCATCCCCTTCTCTAATTAAAGGTTTTGTGAGTCTTTCATCACTATTCACGAAATCCCATCCGAATTTCCCTTTTACACAAGTTGAAATTCCATTTGCAGGTGCCTCCACTTGAGGTTCGATCTTAAGGATTTTACGATCTTTGGTCCAAACGTCAAAGCTGCATCCTACCCCACAGTATGTACAAACCGTTTTAGTCTTCTTGATCCTGGCATCCCTCATGGCGGATTCCATATCTGAAATCGCTAAAATCGAACCATAACCCGTTTCAACATTTTTTGTAATTTCTATCATTGGCCGAAGAGTTTGCTTAGCGATGCCGGTTAAAAATCCGGCTTCACCTTCCATCCCTTTTTCCATCATTGCATTACACGGGCAAACGGTGGAACAATGGCCACATGACACACATGAAGATTCATTGATTGGAACATCATCATCCCAAATGACACGCGGGCGTTGTGCTTCCCAATCAATAGTCAATGTTTCAGTGACCTGTACATCTTGACAAGCTTCAACACAACGGCCGCAAAGGATGCATTGATCCGGGTCATATCGATAGAATGGATTCGTCCGATCCACTTCATAGGGTTTTTGATCAAAAGGAACACTTTGATGATTTACCTTCATTTCCTTTACGGTATTGTGTATTTCACAAGTGCCATTATTATAATCGCAAACCGTACAATAAAGCTCATGGTTATACAATATCTTGTCCATTGCCATGACCTGCGCTTCTTTTACATCTGGTCCAACTGTATCAATTACATCCCCATCCTTGATCTTGGTGGAACAAGATCTTACTAGCTCTCCATTAACGCTCACTAAACATGTATCACATGTTTCGATTGGCCCTAGGCTAGGGTGGTAACAAACATTCGGGACTTCAATTGAGCTATCCGTCAGCATTTGTAATATTGTTTGATTCCGTTCCAGACTGGTCTCAGCACCATTGATTTTTATATGCACTTTCTCTGGCAAAATAATCGCTCCCCTCTTAAAAAACGATAAAATTCATCATTTGGTATTTTCTACCCTCACACAAATTTTCTCAAACTTGTGAAAGTAAATAATGGAAGAATTCATTTGACCAATTTCATATCAGAAAATGAACTAAAGTCGAAGTGAGACTTAGTATTCAGTCACTTCGACTTTATAATCATTGGTTAGAGTTTGCTTTCAACACAAACGAACTTAAGGGGGCAACGGTTATCTGACTCCCTTTAATCCTATCAATTTCTTGCAGACCCGCCCGCTGACCATCCACTAAAACGGACCAATTACCTTCGTGGGGAAGAGTAATGGTTATCGCGTCCCAATTTGCATTATGAATCACTGCCATTTTATAATCCTTATGTTTTAAAGTGAATGCAACCACATTAGGCGGAGCATCAATGAATTGTAGATGCTCATCAATTTCTTCGGGTGTGCTTAACCTAAAAACAGAATGATTTTTCCTGAGAGAAATCAGCCCTTTCATATACTCCACTTCCTGATCTAACTCCGCTCTCCTTTTCCAATCCAACCTGTTAATCCAATCCGAAGATTGATAGCTGTTTTCATCTCCATCTTTCGTGCGCATGAACTCTTGTCCAGCATGTATCATTGGAATTCCCTGTGACAGTAAGACAATTGCCGAAGCTAATTTATGCATCTGTTTCCGTTTTTCTTCTGTAGCATCTGGATTAGTGATGAGCAACTTATCCCATAAAGTATAATTATCATGTGCTTCAACATAATTGATCACTTGATCCGGTCTTTGATATGTTGCGATATCTTCATCATATTTCAAACCACCAGCGATGCCTTTTTTTATAATATCTTCCATTCCTGGTTTGCCATTCACGAATCCCTTATCATGTTCATTCATTACAAAGCCTTTTAAACCATCACGGATTGCATCATTAAAGTGAGCGATTCCAGGCATTTTAAAGGCATTCTTTTGATTTGCTTTCAGCTCTTTGGCCAAGGGGGTATCCATATCCCAGCCTTCGCCCAAAATAATGAGGGTCGGATCAATTTCTGACAGTGCCTTTTTCACTTCATTCATCGTTTCCACATCATGAATCCCCATTAAATCGAAACGGAAACCATCAAGATTATATTCCTTCGCCCAATAGGTTACGGATTCAACGATGAATTTGCGCATCATTTTACGTTCAGACGCGGTGTCATTTCCTACACCAGTTCCATTAGATAAGGTGCCGTCGGCGTTATAGCGAAAAAAGTAAGTGGGAACGAGTTTATGGAAGTTTGAATCCGCCACAGAATAAACGTGATTATAGACAACATCCATGATTACTCGTAACCCGTGGTCATGTAAACCTTGAATCATTTCCTTTAACTCCCGAATCCTGACTTTTGGTTGATACGGATCAGTCGAATAAGAGCCCTCGGGAGCGTTATAATTCTGTGGATCATATCCCCAGTTATATTGTGGTTCATTCAATTTCATTTCATTGACTGTAGCAAAATCGAATATCGGGATAAACTGAACATGGGTAACACCTAGATCTTTAATATGATCAAGACCCGTTTTCGCTCCTTCTGGACCTTTGGTTCCGACTTCAACTACTCCTGAAAATTTACCTTTATGATGGATTCCGCTTTCAGGATGAATCGATAAATCCCGTGTATGCAATTCATAAATGACTATGTCCTCAGCTTTTTCGAGAGGTGGTTTATCCCGTGTCCACCTTTCTGGGTTCGTATCAGTTAAATCTATCACGACCCCTTTAATGCCATTAACAGTAACTGCGCGAACATAGGGATCGACGGCTTCACTCCAGGTTTCACCCACTCTCACTTTATATGTATAAATCAATCCGTCCTGATCTCCGTTCAGCTCAATGGTCCAGGTCCCCTTTTCCGAACGAACCATTTGAATCTCCATTCCATCTGTATCATCCCAATGTTTATAAGTAACTAGCTTAGCTTCAGATGCAAGTGGTGCCCATAATCGGAATGCCGTTTTATCTTTAAGATAGGAATTCCCTAAATCTGTGCCTTCATAGAAATATAGATTATCCAATTCTGACGGGTTTATCGGATTAATATTGACAATCGGCAGGGATTCCAACTGATTTTCCGGTTCATCATCCATCGGTTTTCGATTATTTTTATTTTCCTCTTCAAAATAAGAAAGTGAATCTTTAATAGGTCATTCCTCCATTGAAATTCCCATTTTAGAACAGGAATTATTAATTTTTATAATCATGAGCGAATCTTCCATTATGTTATGATTCCACAGGCATTACCTATCAAAACATTCGATCTGCAAGTTATGCAAAAAATTCAGAAATCTATATTTAATAATCGAAAGTTCAGGTCATTTAGCTTGACCTTACTTATCGTTTAATGAGAATAATCCAAAAAAAGAAAAAAATGCCTCCATAACAGTTTTACGGTCTTGGAGGCATTTCTAGTACTCTTTATGGTGTTTTAATAATTTTCACAGAGGTATCTTCAACAATTGCAGTGAAGTCCTTAACTTCAGGCTGCTCAAAGATAAAGTCAGTGATGCCGTCTTCGAGCTGTTCTTGAAGAACACGGCGGAGCGGTCTCGCTCCGAAAGTTGGGTGATAACCGAGTTCAATTAGCCTTTGTTTCGCTTCATTGGTCACATCTAAAGATAAACCATTTGCAGCAAGTGTTTCTTCTAGCTCGTGAATCATGATATCAACGATTTGCAGAAGATCTTCTTTTTTCAATGCCGAGAATTCAATGATGCTATCGAACCGGTTCAAGAATTCCGGTTTGAAGAAGCTGCCTAAAGATTGTAGGATTGAAGCCTCTTCCACAGCTGAACTTGTACCGAATCCCATTACTTTTTGTTTCTCACCGACTCCAGCATTACTCGTCATGATGATCACGGTATCTTTAAAAGTAACGGTCCGGCCTTGACTGTCTGTTAAGCGTCCATCTTCCATGATTTGCAGGAACATATGCATTACATCCGGATGTGCCTTTTCGATTTCATCCAATAAGATGATACTGTAAGGCTTGCGGCGAACTTTTTCCGTCAATTGTCCAGCTTCCTCATGGCCTACATATCCAGGAGGAGAACCGATTAATTTAGAAACACTGTGTTTCTCCATGAATTCACTCATATCAAGACGAATCATCGCTTCCTTATCCCCGAACAATTCCTCAGCAAGAGTTTTCGCCAATTCGGTTTTACCGACTCCTGTCGGACCAACGAAAAGGAAAGAACCGGTAGGACGATTTTTGGATTTTAACCCTGCCCGACTTCTTCGAACGGCCTTGGAAACCTTTTTGACAGCCTCTTCCTGCCCGATTACTTTTTTCATCAGCTCCGCTTGGAGATGAACCATTCTTTCTTGCTCATCTTCTTGGAGCTTACCTACAGGAATACCAGTCTTTTGTTCGATGATATTTTGAATGTCTTCAACGGTAACGGTTGGCTTAATTGCATCTTCCCCTGCTTGCAATGACTTTTCCAGTTTTTCTTCTTCATCACGAAGAACGGCAGCTTTTTCATATGCTTCTTCTTTCAAGGCCATTTCTTTTTCTTTATAAATTTGCGCCAGTCGTTCTTTCATGTTTTCTACCTGGCCGTCTTCGATGGTCAAGTTCAATTTGGAACCAGCTTCATCCATTAAGTCTATTGCCTTGTCAGGCAGGAAGCGGTCTTGAATGTAGCGGTGCGAGAGTTCAACAGCCGCTTTTAGGGCTTCCTCACTATATGTTACTCCATGATAAGATTCATAACTATCCTTTAATCCACGTAAGATGACCAGTGCTTCTGCCGTTGTCGGCTCATTAACGTGTACAGGCTGGAAGCGCCTTTCAAGGGCACCATCTTTTTCAATTTTCCTATATTCGGATAAAGTGGTTGCTCCGACAAGCTGAAGTTCGCCGCGTGCAAGTGCAGGTTTCAAGATATTTCCTGCATCCATTGATCCTTCGGCTGAACCAGCGCCCACCAGTTGATGAATTTCATCGATGAATAAAATGACATTTTTTCTTTCCTGTAATTCACTGATCAATTGCTTCATTCTTTCTTCGAATTGCCCTCTAATTCCAGTATTCGAAACAAGGGACGCTACATCTAGCATATATACAAGCTTATTACGTAGTTTAACGGGCACAGAACCTTCAACAATCGCTAAAGCAAGACCTTCAGCAATGGCCGTTTTACCGACACCAGGTTCACCGATTAAAACTGGATTATTTTTATTGCGCCTATTTAGAACTTCAATGACGCGCTTGATTTCTTCATTTCGTCCGATTACCGGATCAATAAGTCCTGCTTTAGCAGCATCGGTCAAATTGCGGCCATACTCCTCAAGCAATCCTCCGTCCTCGCCTTGTTCAGCTGAATTCGGTTTTGGTACATTATTATAATTAAATGGATTGAATGAATTTGGAGTTCCGTTAAATTGGAATTTCCCTATATCCATTCCGCCCATTGCTGCTCCAAGTTTGTTTCTCTCTTCTTTATAACAAGTGGAGCACAGTTTCACATCATGCTCCTGACCATTCATATTTAGGTGAACTTGAATATTAGCTTGGTTTACATGGCATTTTTCACAAAGCATGTAGTACTCCTCCTTTAAAAAATTGAATTGAAAATCTTTGACCTTCTTTGACTTTCTGACTTTATTATACATTGACCTTCTTTGACTTTCAATAATTTTGTCTGGGATTTTTTTTGCAATAAAAAAGAAATTCCTTCGATTTGGTTTGCTTAGCATATTAAACTATCCATTTACAGTCAAATAAAATGATTCTATGAATGCTTCATATTATTGATTACCCAGTTCAGGGCTCGATAACCTACTCTATTCAACACAACACCAATTCATCTTTTTCAAGACTAATCATAGTCTTGTGAATATGACTCATCCACTCTTATTTTTAAAAACAAAAAAGAGACTTCATTAAGTCTCTTACAGTCTGTTTAGGGTTTGTACAATTTTTGAACCCTGATTTCCACTCCAGGCACTCGCTTTCAGCGGGCGGTCCGGGAGCCACCTCGGCGCCTTTGCGCCTGCGGGGCCTCCATTAGACTCGCTTTTCCCGCAGGAGTCTCGTACCTTACGTTCCAATCAGTGTTGTTTTAACTTTTAGATAAACACTTTAACCTACATAGTTTTTTGTGTTCAATAAGAAGTATTGAGGAAATAAGGATATTTTCTAAACATAATTCTATTTAGTGAAATCGACTTAAAAGGATTACTTTAAATCAATTGGTGCAACGATTTTGTAGTCGGACACAATGTATGGAAAGAAAAGATTATCAATAAGTAGTGACACGTCACATTTGGCAAGAAGACGAGAAAGAAGCAGACCATCTTCGGCATCTCCAAGATATCAACCCAATTAGATGCGAAACGCAAAGAAGATTTATCGGTATAAGTCTTCTCGTTCTCCATCACATGCCGTGTTTCCTTTCACAAATACCTGCTTTAATTACATATAAAATAAAAAAAGGTTTCGGAATGAAACTAAACTGTACCCTATGTAAAGGACATTTTTAAAAAAGGTTATGCCACTTGGAGAAGGTGATTTCTGTATTGAACAGGAGTCATCTTCTTTAAGTT
>NZ_JBIWES010000015.1:0-81979 GCF_044762665.1 Peribacillus sp. NPDC096622
TTGAAGAATTTTGTGAATGCGATTCTGCTCTGATGTGCGATGATGAATCAATTTTTTTCGATAACGAGTAAGATCACGTAAATCACGAATATCCTCTGGTGGGACAAAATTGCTTTCAATAAGTCCGCATCTTAGAAGCTTGGCAAGCCATTCGGCATCTTTCACATCAGTTTTACGCCCTGGAACATTTTTGACATGCCTGGCATTGGCAAGAACAAGGTGAAAGGATCCTTCGAGTATATTCCATATTGGTTTCCAGTAGACTCCGGTACTTTCCATCACAACATCGGATACCTGAAGGGTAGCGAGCCAATCACTTAAAGCCAAGAGCCCCGTTGTTGTAGTTGAAAAAGTTTCAATAGAGGTTTTTGGTTTTTTATCTAATGGACCAAATAATACACAAGCTACTACTGTTTCTTGGTGTACATCTAGGCCAGCACACCGTTCAATCATTGCTTCCATAGGAGAATCACCTCAAAAAAGATTAACAATACATATGACAGGAGATTTGTTACAAAAATTTTTGTATACGTACTAGTAGTACACTAAATGGTTCTTCCATACTGTCACAACCAGTTTCTTATACAGGGTATCTTCCTTAAGATCCACCAAAAAAAGTTCAGTCTGGTTGTATTGTTATTATCCATTATCGTCAAGGGGTTAATGGGTTAGACTCTATTTTGAGTTTAGATTTTCGTAGTAGATGGTGGCGGCGAGGAGCGCCGCCATAGGAGTTTCTTATGGAACTAACGGGGCAGGTTAGCATTCCTGTAGTTCGTTATTTTTCAGCTTTGAAAAAAATAGGGCTCCTCAGTAAGATGTGAGTAAGACACCACTCTAACTCAAAACCTTAGGAGGAACTGAAGTTTAAAATGCAAGATAAAAAAATCTGACGAAGGAATGATAGGGCAATTGACCCGTTGAGACATGGGAGGGAAAGCCTCCAGGGGCGGCGTGGAGAATGTGCATTGTATGGTAAAATGTGGAGTGATGTAAAACTCCGTTATTTTACTATGCCTTCACGAAATCCTCATGTCCTGAAATCACTCCATTTAACTTTGACCTCACAATCAAGGGTGATGAAATCCTGCGAATAAGTGAGCATTCGAGAGATATTTGCATCAAACTGAGGGAGTTGAAGAAGAAAACGAATTGATTGGTGTTGAATTAAATACCTAACTATAGTTTTTATACCAAGATGTAACTGCTGGGCAGGAACAAATATTTAGACAGTTGGTCAGAATATATTGAATTAGAAAAAGAGTCGGCAAAGCGACCCTCTCTAAGATTCTTCGTGTTTAACTTAATAAGTATTTATTCAATGCTTGTTGTAAAGTTCCAAATGTTAGTGCTTTTTCATTTAATCTCATTCCTACGTTTATCATTTTTCTAACCACTTCAGCTCTTAACCCGGTAATCACAGTGTTACATCCCATTAATGAAGTGCCGTCAATAATCTTCATTAAATGATCAATTACTTCAGTCTCCATTTCCATAATTCCAGATAAGTCCATAATCAATGTTTGAATACGTAATTTTCCAATCTCTATTAAAACTTTTTCCTCGAGAATATTCGTTCGGTAAAGATCGACAGCACCAATTAAAGGCAAAATACATATATTGGGTGTTATTGGTATTATAGGCACCGAAAGATTTTCAACCAATTCTTTTTGAGCCATTATCAACGAATCTTTGTATTGAGAATATGTGATAAAAAATACATTTAAAAACCTGTCCACTTGATTATTTACTTGTTTTTCTACCGAAAAAAACTCTTCAGTTAAAACCTTATTCGTTACCTTGTTATATTCTTGTAGGAACTTCCACAAGGTTCTTCGAATAGCTTGCACCCACTCTAATTTGAAAGATAATGGAATTGCGTGTGTCGCCCAAGCTATACCTTCTTGTTTAGCAAATGATTGAAGTTCTTGTTCTTTACCCTCAATAATGTATTGAATCAGAATATGGGCATTATTTATCAGGTCAATATTACCGACCGTTAATATTTCTTCAATTTTTTCTTTCACATTAGATGCTTCGTTTAATAATGAATCTTCAAAATCCTCTTTATTTTCTTGGATAAATTCCAGTAATTTATATGCATCTAGTGAACCCTTCATAATTTAATCCCCCTATTTTTTATATGCAAAACTATAATTACCCTGTTATTATAATAACTAAACCCGTTTACATAAAAAGATCTCAAAAAGCTTAAAGCATTCTAGGATAAGAAAAAATCAAAAGGAAAACCTGCAAAAGAATCGATGCCTGTATTAATAATTGCTTCATTGGATTTACGCTCTATTAAAGAGAAAAAACGTTACTGGATTTAGCCTAATTAATGGTTTTGAAACTGAGAAAAATCCTTCCAAAAGGTTTTTGGAGGGTTATTTGGCATATCCAAAAATATCATAAGGGAAATGAATTTTTTTGAGAAAGATATTGACATTCTATTAGCTGGTTTAGTTCCATAGGGCATTAAGGAAGACCACAATAAGTGGTCTTCCTTTTGTTTCTCTGCCCGAACCTATTTACGGAAGGAATTGGGATTTATCTGATGGGGACAATTCGTGATAGAGGGCTCGTTATAAGAACAGCAGCTACAGTATCACTGGGAATTTCTAACTTTGTCATAACCGGTTCCTCAATTTTTTAATGCTTATGAAAACAAAAAGAAGAGGTAAGTATATAACAATGAAGCATACGCTGTAGGGATTGATTATTTTATTTAATATATATAAGGAATCGATATCATAAAAAAGTATATTCACAAGTAGTATGATTATGGACATTACCCATAAAGGATACTTTTGCTGGACATTGAATAAGCGCTTGACACCCCTGCTGGCAGCCCACAAAGGAATGACCATATTGGGTATGATAACGATGGCCCACCAAGAAACAGTTATGTATTCGAACCGTTGAATAAAGGGCAACTCAATAATGCTGGTCAATGTTAGTGTTGGCCATAGAGTAAGGGTCAAATGTTTCTGTGAATAAAAGACTATCGATACAAAATAAAGTAATAAGCTCAATAACGTAGTGAGCACAACTCCTCCGTGAGCATACTTTTGCGATGTTTCAGCATTTTTGATGAACGGATAATACATCAGTATCATTTCAAAACCAAGCATGGATAATGAAATGCTTTTAGTTCCTTTCATTATTTCTAATAAATTATGATGGAAAATAGGAAGAAAACCGGTGAAATCAGAGTATTTAAAACCATAAAAAGGTACAAATAACAGCCAGTATGAAACAATTACAGTTATGAAGGCAATACCCGTAATGGTTCGGAATCCTCCTGTATTTATATAAAAAATCAAGATAAGGAAAACCAAAGCAAATGCCCAAGAAGGTACCTCGTCAAACATCCAAACATGTATGACATTTATATAGCCGATTATGATCGTCATTCCAAGGATAAAAAAGTAAAGAATAAATAAAATACTGAAGAAATTACCAATCCATTTACCGAATGCATGATTATTAGTGTAGATAATATCACCAGGAACAACACTGAATATCTTATATATTAGCCAAATTAATATATGAACAATCAGTCCAGCTAGGAGTATGGATAACCAGCCATCGGTTCCCGTTGCTTTAGCCAAATCTCTTTGAAAACTCAAGACGCCTAATCCAGTTTGCATGGAATGAATTAAAAAAAACACATAAAATGGCGATACCTTATATTTTTCATTAACACCAGCTTGATTCATGTAGGACCCTCATTTGTATCACTCATATATTTTAATAATCTGGCTTATATAAGTGAAATCTATTCAAAAAAGATTGATTAAATTGTGGATGGAATTTTGGTATTGATCCTTGTCGGTAAGTTGAAAGCTTCAGTGACATTCAATGGGAACTAATTGCGTGAGGCATTAGACGCGGAACAGAAACGCGTGGACGACCCAAGACCTTTGAGGACGGCAATGGGTAAGGCTTACAGGAATGTTCACGCGTGAGCGGACAAAAATAGAGAACCGGGATGCCCTTTTCCGAAAGATATTTGGAAAGTGTTATCCTGCAACACGAGGGGGGGATAATAGATGAGTGATAAAAAGAAATATCAAGCAATAGTGAATTTTAAAGACCTGAAGGACAAAAGGAAGATTTATCGTTATGGTGAGACTTTTCCGAACACGGCTAATAAAAAGGTTGAGGATGGAACGTTTAGAGGAACTATTGTCCTCTGAGAAGAAGATGGCAAACTGGTATTAAAAGAAATCTGAAAAAAAGGGGCTTTTGCCTTGGCTTTTTCATTCAAGGGGCCTGTCAGGGGTGTTGTTAATTTCTTGATGAATGGAAAAAATATATAGAGGGGAACAAAAACTTATGAAATACGAATGGAGAAAACAAGAGAAGAATTTATATATCCCAAAACAAAAACCTGAACTTGTAACAATTCCAGAACAGAAATTTTTTTTGATAAAGGGAATAGGAAATCCAAATGAGAACGAATTCGCTGAAAAGATAGGTGTTCTTTATTCATTGGCTTATGCGGTCAGGATGATGCCGAAGCAAGGATACACTCCAGCTGGATATTTTGAATATACTGTATTTCCATTAGAAGGAATTTGGGATTTAACGGAAGAGGGAAAGAAACTAGATACATTAAATAAAGATGAATTATTATATACGATCATGATTAGACAACCGGATTTTGTAACAAAAGATATAGTGGACAGAGCATTTGAAAATGTAGAAAAAAAGAAACCACATCCATTTCTAAATGATGTAAAGTTCGGTACATTTCAAGATGGTTTATCTGTCCAAATGCTTCATGTTGGTCCATATGATGATGAACCTCAAAGTTTTAAAGTAATGAATGAATTCATAAAAAATAATAATCTTGAAAGAACTTCACTACAACATAAAGAAATATATCTTTCAGATTTTAGAAAAGTTGAACCTTCAAAATTAAAAACAGTTTTGAGATATAAGGTTAAGCCAATAGAATAGCATAATCTCATAGCTGTTAACATGAGTGTACATAAGTAAAAGGTGCATTATTTCCATAGGATGCAATAAAGTAGTCCTAAAAAAAATGAAGTGAACCTAAAAGGTTAGGAAGGAGCAGCCCGCCCTTAATTTATATATTTTACCTATTGAAAAACATTAGCATCTATTATTTTGGGTCCTTTTTTATGCAGGGAATTAGTCCCTTTTGTCAAATTAGTTAAACAAAGGGGATGAAAAAATGAATGATGATGAGAAAATCGGTATTTTATTGTCCAATATGACAAACGAATTAGTTTCGAGTAGAGTAAGGGTTAGAGCTATAGTAGAATTACTGGAAGAAAAAGGTCTAATAACCCGCGAAGAGTACGAAAACAGGTTTAAAAAAGTTTTTGAACGAGATGCAATTTCGTATAGAAATGATCTATTGAAAGAAGTCAAAATCGATGAATGAAAGGAGGAGGCATCCATTAATTTGGGTGCTTTTTTTTTTTGGGTGAGAACGATGAATCATTATAAGAAAAGCAAACGGTTAAGAAGCCAGTGAAGCCAAGTCGCAGAGATCTGGAAGACCTAATGAAAATGAAAGCTTTTACAACTTAGTATTTTACAAATTCAAGCCAGAAGATTCCGAATGTGAAAAAAGAAAGAGCGTTAATCTTTATTTGATCAACACTCCTGTTAGTGCAGTAACATTCAAGTTATTTTTTTAGATTTGATTTCATTAATAATGAAATCTGTTGCTCAGCCGTATTTGAAATTTGTTCCAGTTGGTCAACAATTAACTTTTGTCTTTGCAATGGATGATTTTGACTTAACTTAGCTTTCCCTTCTATTTTGAACCCTTGAACTCCTTTGTTCATACCAGCGAGAAACTCAGCATCTACATTTTGCAAACTGTATGAGCTGTCAGGAGCTTCGTACTTTGATACCATATCATGTAGGGTGCCCATTAATTCATGTTCATCCTCTTGAAGTTCCACTTCTCCCTATACATGGACGGTCACATAATTCCATGTTGGTACTGCATTTTTCGTCTCATACCAAGATGGAGAGATATAACAATGCGGACCATGAAAAATAGCCAAGACGGTTTGATTGTTGATGTCTTTCCAATGAGGATTAGGACGAGCAAAATGTCCATATAAGCAAGAATTATCCTTGTTCAATATTAACGGCAAATGAGTCGCGCAGGGCATTCCATCATGTTGAGAAAAAAGATTCGCAAAACTATGTTCCTTCATAACGTTGAAGGAAAGTGTTTCATCTTTAATGTGCAGGAATATACATTTTTTCTCCTCTCAAAACCTTTTCTTAGCATTAAATTAATAATTTCTCTATAAGATAAGTCTATATTCATGACGTCCTCTTTATCTATTGGAATTCGGTTGTTTTAAAAGTATATTCATGCAATTAGCTCTTCCTTGATATAGCTCCGTTTTTTGATACTGGAGCATTTTTGCCTAATATAACAGAAAAGACAACAATCACTGCTATTACAATGGTGAAAAATGTGATGGATTCATCTAGAAATACTGTTGCAAATACAATCATCAAAAATGGTTGTAAGTATTGAATCTGACTGACTCTTGCTATCCCGCCCATTGCCATTCCGCTATACCAAGCAACATATGCTAGAAATTGACTAACCACTGCAAGATAAATGAAGCTAATCCATGCTTGTATAGGGGCATGAAGCATTTCAGTTGTAACGTTTAGCCCAACTGGAATTATAAAAAATGGAGCACCAATCATAATTGCCCATGCAATCACTTGCCAGCTGCCTAACTCTTTTGCTAATTCCCCTCCTTCTGCGTAACTAAGTCCCAGTATGATCACAGCTGCCAGTAAAGCTAAATCGGCTAATTGCAATTGGCCGAATCCAAGGTGAAGTGCATACATAATTACCGCTAAAGAGCTGATTATACTTGAAATCCAGAATTTGAGAGATGGTATTTCACCTGCCCTAAATATGGCAAATCCGGCTGTTGCTAACGGTAACAGAGCCAATTCCACAGCTCCATGAGAAACCGGCAAGGATTCCATTGCCCAAGAAGTGAGGAGAGGAAATCCCAAAACTGCACCAAAAGCAACAATAAGTAGACGCTTGAATTGGCGAAGAGAAGGTAGCCTTTCTTTTCGAACAATCAATACCACTGCTACTAAAAAAGCGGCCACCACTGTTCTTCCTAAACCAACGATCGTAGTCCCGAAATATTCCACTGCAATACTTGTAGAAGGGAGTGTTAAGCTAAAACAAATGACGCCCACTAATCCCAAAAATAATCCGAATTTTTCTCTTGTTTCTCCCCGCATCTTTTCCAGCCCCAATCTTTATACTTTGTACCACATCTGTACCATTTTTTACTTATTTTAAAAACAGTTTTGATATAATTAACATACTATGAGTACATTCAATAAAAATAAACCATTTTTTTACTTAACTGTCCTGGTACAGTTGAAGGGGGATCAATATATGAACTCAAAATATATGAAGATAATGCAAGACATTAAGCTTCGACTAGAAGATGGTTCGCTAATTGCAGGCAGTAAACTTCCTTCTGTTCGACAGTTATCTGAGTATTTTTCATGCAGCAAAAATACGGTAATAAAAGCATATGTAGAACTTGAAAAAGAGCATTTAATTTATTCTGTTCCTAAAAGCGGCTACTATGTTGTGAATGATTATCAAAAAGCGCCGGAAGAAAATGAGGTGATTGATTTTTTGTCTGCCGGTCCAGATAAAAATGTTATGCCATATGTTGAATTTCAACATTGTATGAATCAAGCAATTGACCATTATAAAGAAGAGCTTTTTACATACTCTGATCAACAAGGGCTTTACTCACTCCGAGTACAGTTGGTGAAATATTTGCAAAATTTACAGGTCTTCACTCACCCAGAAAGATTAGTCGTTGTCTCTGGCTCACAGCAAGCCCTCCATTTATTAGTTTCTATGCCATTTCCAAATGGGAAAAACAATATTTTAATTGAACAGCCTACTTACTTTGGATTCATTGAGTCCATCAATCTGCATCAAGCTACTACTTTTGGGATCGAATTATCAATGGAAGGGATTGACCTTGATCGACTGGAATACATTTTTCGAAATAATGATATAAAATTTTTCTATATTATCCCGAGATTCCACAATCCACTTGGGCATAGTTACACGAATGGCGAAAAGAAAAAAATCGTTGAGTTAGCTGAAAAATACGATGTATATATAGTGGAGGATGATATTTTAGGAGACCTTGATCCAAATCCAAAATCAGATCCTTTATTTTCTTTTGATCCTTCTGGGAGAGTGATTTATATTAAAAGCCTTTCGAAAATTTTTCTCCCAGGGTTAAGGATTGGGACTGTCATTCTTCCAGAATTAATGATTAACAACTTTTTACGCTATAAATTCAGTTCGGATTTTAATAGTTCAGCACTTTCTCAAGGTGCGCTGGAAATCTATTTAAAAAGCGGTATGTTTAATAGTCATCTCAAAAAAGTAAAAGAGGTATACCGTAGTAAAATGCAAATCCTTCAAGAAGCATGTGAATTATTGCTGCCGACTAATACTTCTTTTTCTAAACCAAATTCCGGATTCTATCTTTCCATCAGTTTGCCCGAGAATGTGAAAGCAAAACAGGTGGTTCATATGCTAAACGAGCAGCATATATATGTTGATGATGCCTCTAGAATGTTTTTAGCAGAATATAAAAAGGAAAATCTCGTTCGTTTATGCATCTCTCAAGTGAACGAGAGTCAAATTAAACTAGGGGTAGAGCGATTGGCTCACTGTATTGCTTTAATTGACAGTAGAAAAAAACATATTACTCCAAATAACTTTTTACTCATTTAGTATGGGTAAGTTTATATAGAGGACAGCATCAGAGGATTATACGGATTGCCAAGCATATATCAAAACGGTTGATTACGTATCTTAGAATCTGAGCAATCATTTGAGACAGATTTATTTACTCCCACAACATCTCATGTGTTGCCACATACACACAGCAAATGTAGAGTGTTTTTCACTTCTTGTAAGGAAAAAATTTAATAACGAAAGATGTAAGAATGAAGAAACCATTAAGAGGTAACTAGCTTCAAAGCTCATATCAAATTTCCCAGGTGCGAAGTTTGCGTTATAATAGTAAAAAACATCCGTCTATATAGGATGGATGCTTCTTGATTGAAATACATAAAAAGGATTGGTGAATAAGAATGGCAATAGTTGATGTAACGGTTATTCCTGTCGGTACACAAACTCCAAGTGTTAGCAGGTATGTGGCGGATATTCAAAGAGTATTAAAGCAATATGAAGATAAGGGAGAAATTCGTTTTCAGCTGACACCCATGAATACAATCATTGAAGGCGACCTGCCTAAATTGTTTGAAGTGATCCAAGCGATGCATGAAGTACCTTTTGAAAAAGGTCTTGCTAGAGTTTGTACGAATATCCGAATCGATGACCGTCGTGATAAAGAACGCAGGATGGAAGACAAAGTAAAGCGAGTGAAGGGCATGCTTGAGGAATAACAGGTTTTTTAAGTGACAGTGAAATGTATAAAAGCGCATTAGGTTAGATAATAGTTCATTGCTGTTTGGAACTGTCGTGAGCAATTATACAAATATCCCGAATTTCGTCGATATATTGCATTTTTCGGAGATATATCCCGAATTTCGAAGATATATTGTGTTTTTCGGAGATAAACCTGAATTTCGTTGATATATTACTGTTCTTCTGAGATATATCGATATATCACGAGTTACGTTAATTTTCAATTAATGTCAATGTATTAATAGCTTTAAAGCCTTGGTATTACTGATTCTCAGTTCCCAAGGCTTTTTTTATTATTATTTCATACATTTCAATATTAAATCTTGCATGGGAGATTAGGTAGTAATATAAATTTAGGCTCTAAAAAAGATATAACTGTTGTCTATTTATAAACGTTCGCCATAAAGTTTTTTTTCTTCATTTGGATGAAAAAGAGTGAAACCTTTTGAACAAAACACAAACCTTCTATCTATCTCGAATCCAGCTTTATTCAAAATTTCAACTGTCCCATGTGAACCAGTGCCAGCATACCCGCAACTACAACCAGAAAGGTGTAGCTCATTTCCTTTTTTGTCTATAAGGATGAGATCGCTATCGAGCAAAATATTATCTTTATTAATCTCTTTAGTAATTTTAGCAATTTTAAAACGATCAAACTGATCTTTGACTGCTTCGAATAATGCAATACTTTTATTGGTAATACCGCGGTCTTCACCGTAATCTTTTATGACGAATACTTCCCGCTCATATGATTTCTTATATAGATGGTACTTTTGGTAAGTGACGTCATTAATTTTACAAATAATTGGACTAATATTATCCAGTTTTTGATTAAACATTGCACGCCTCCTAAATAGTTAGTTTATTAAGTTTATTAGGAGAAAAAGAGATTAGTACTAAGAACCTGATAAGAGGCAAAATTTTTTTCTCGTTTGTTTAATTAATAGGAATGAAATGTGATACCTATAAGGTATGAATGAAGCTGTTAGGAAGAAGTGAAATTGTGAAGCCAAATTAAAAAGCACCAAAATAGGTGCTTCCTAGTTATATATCTTCTTAAAGTAATGGACAAACATAATATTCATGACAATTTCGACTATAGCATTAATACATACATCGATAATATTAGTTTCCTCAAGTGAATGATAAGGAGCAAATAAGACAATATAAATAGAGCCAATGATAGTTAAAAGTATGGTCCATAAGCTGTTACGTAAAAACAGTGGAATCATTAAGCCAAAAAAGGGCAAAAAGAAATCTAATTCTTTCCTACTTCTCTTTTTATAAATACCGACTAAAAGATAGATTGCAATCACATTGATAATAATAAATAAAATTAGATCAATAACATCATATCCATTCATAGATGAAGAATTATAAACTCCAGACAGTGAAAACACTGTAAGAGCAACTAGTACCCAAAAAGTTATCCGGTACCTTTTCTTTTGTTTGCCAGTTATTGTTCCTGCCTGTAACGCCATGACGAGTTTGTTAATATTCCAAATATACATTTTTGTCTCCTTATGTACGATATCAGACTAATTATAGCGTAGAATTCACTAAAATCCCCTGTCCAATTACATCTAATGAAACAAAAAATCCGGATAAAGGGCACTTTTTTATGTGTTTCGTTAGGTTATCCGGGGGGTAAATCAAGTTTATTCTATAGATCTTCTTCATTAACTTGGGTAGAGTAGTTTTGTTCACATTGTTTTTTCCCCACTCTCCCATAATGTCCCGTACTGGGATAAAGCTTTTCCCTTGAGGTGTTAGTGAGTATTCTACTTTAGGAGGAACTTCTTTATACACTTCTCTGTGAACCATTCCGTCCTCTTCTAATTCTCTCAGTTGTTTTGTCAATATTCCTTTTGAAATGCCCGGTAACAACCTTTGAAGTTCATTAAATCTTCTTGTTTGCCTACTTAGGTACCATAAATCAATAATTTTCCATCTTCCAGCAATTACATTTTGAGTAAGTGTCAAAGAGCATATTTCTTCTTGTTCTTCAGGAGGCGGTTCTCCTGTAAATACAAGAGGCAGAAGAATATGACAACCCCTCTTTGGCATAACATATAGAAAAAGATAAGGGTGTGACAATGCTGAATAGGAAGCAAAACGACCAAATCGTTATTTATATCATAAAAGGTTCAACAATTAAAAGGTTTTTAATCCTAGATCTAATTATTGGATCAGGAATTTTTTATGTGGTCAAATTCATTTCTTCAAGCATAATTATAGCGAGTGCGAGCAGTTTTATTGGAACGGAAGGAATTAAAAAGGCACCGAAAGTTCTGAAAACTGCGATTGGATTAATATCCTAAGGTCTGGAAATTAAATAAATCCTGACCTTACTTGTTGCTTTAATGAGGTTCAGAACTAAGGAAGAATTATTCGAAGCTGCCAAGAAAATACACAGCGGATAGCCATTCAACTATGAATCAATGGGATCAGCCGTAAGATCAAACTGGATTTCAAAGAGATTGTGTGTAGGATGGAATGGGAGTAACGAACGTATACATCTATAATGATTCATATTAAATAGGAGGGAATCATGACAAAACCTCAAAAAGTGAAACCCTATTTAACTACACGTAGTTTGCTGCCGGAAAATCAGGAGACACCCATTCAATTCATCAATAATGATAGTATGGAACCCCAACTATTTTTTAGAAGGAATCACTTTTCTTATCCGACACTTTCATATTCAAACTATTGGCTTCCTATAAATGGCTTAGTATCAGCTCCATTACTGCTGTCCATGCAGGACATTCTTCAATATCCATCAAAAACGCTGGAAGTTGTCCTTGAATGCTCGGGTGACAAGCGTAATCTCTTCGAACCTAAAATATTTGGAGAACAATGGGGAAAAGGGGCTATTAGCCAAGGTAGGTGGAAAGGTGTACCATTACGGACATTACTTGAATTGTCAGGAATAGGGGAAGGGGCAAAAGAAGTTGTCGTGGAGGGTTATGATTATGGAAATAGGACCGATCTAGATGCGGTATACACCTATACTAGGAGTTTGCCTATCGAGAAAGCACTGCATCCGGATACCATTATTGCATATGCGTATAATAACCAGCCAATTCCTTTTAAACATGGTTACCCACTGAGGTTAATCGTTCCGCAGTGGTATGCAATGGCATCTGTTAAGTGGATAAAGCAGATAAGTGTTATTAATACTACTTTCACTGGACCTTTTCAAACTATTGATTATGTGTATTATCCAAATAAAGAAAATGATCAAAATGCATTTCCAGTCACTGCAATAAATATTAATTCGACTATCCAAAGACCGCTGGATATGGAAAAAATTAATACGGGTAAGCATTTAATAAAAGGGATTGCATGGACAGGAAAAGGAGTAATTACAAAGGTGGAAATCAGTATTGATGATGGCTATACATGGAGTAATACCGTTATATTACCTAGTAAGAATGTTGGTTATGGATGGGTTAATTGGACATTCGAATGGAATATTCTAGAAAAAGGTGAGTACACGATTAAATCCAGAGCAACAGATTCATTTGGTCAAATTCAACCTAATTTACCTTTTTGGAATAAAAAAGGTTATGGATATAATGCGATTGATAAAATTAAGGTTAAGGTGGAATAAATCGAAATTAGTTAAAGAATGAAGGCGGTTAAAGTAAATTTTTTGTTTCAGTAAATGTAATCGAAGATGATAACCTAAAAGGTTTTTCGGGGGTAAAAGTAACATGAGGTTGAAGGGGGATTACCACTCATGTTAAATTAAAATGTTTTAGTGTAATCCTAATCCTTAAGCCAACAATCGGGCATATCTGGTTGGAACAAAACAGATCATTTCTTTAAGGATAAAAGAAAGGGGAATGCATATTAAACATATCTAATATGTATTCCCCTTTTATTTAATAAAGTGTCCGGCTGTTGAGCATAATAAAAAAGAAACATCTTTGTTGTTCTCTACGAATTTTTCCATACAGTTGCATACTTCTTTTGATATTTTGGATCTTCTTCTTTTTCAACAAAATCCAGTGCAATTTGCTTTATTTCCTCATCTTTTATTTCATTGAATTTTTAAGCCCTTGAATAATATTAAAACGAACTAAGGTGTAGTTTTTTTCATGTACACAATTTAAATACCGATTAACAATACTTCTTATTACCATCTCTTTTTGCTCAGTGCCAGCTAGTCCTATTTTCCAAATAGATTGTAGGCTATGTCGTGCGGTGACGAATTTTTTATCTTTTGTACTTCCCAAACCAACGAGAAATCTTCTAGCATTCTTTTTTCAGGATCGCTTTTAGCCAAACTATAAAGAAATTAAGCAGCCCTTGATCTTCGAAGGTTATCAGAATGCGTTAAATCTAGCTTCAATTGATCCCAATACATCATAAGCCCAGTCTACCTTTTCTTTGGTAGAAGCAAGAATATGATTGTAGGCTGCGTACTATAAGTCCTTATCTTGAGAAAGTAAATTTTCAAAAGACGATTGTATAGTACTATCCATTTGATCACTCTTTCTTAATATGATAGGCAACCTATCATAGCTGTCCCTTATAATTATTTCAATAAAAAAATATACTTAACATTTTCTAGAAGCCGCCTGTTTTGAATTATAGCTTTACAAACCAAAATTAATAAGCTATTTAAGAAAAAACTTGTTAAAAGATGGTAAATAGGGAGCGGATTTACTAAGAACTGCCTTGTCACTGTCAAAAAAAACGTTCAAAAAGCAATCTAACAGGGATAAGGAAAAGGATCGAATATTCAAGATGGTGCAATAGTTCACGTAGATCCAGGTTTTCCAATTTAAATCGGTGAAAATGTTACAGTATGACATAACGTGGTTTTACATGGCTGTACTGTAGAAGATGGCGCGTTAATTGGTATGGTCGCAACAATTTTAAATGGAGCAGTAATCGCTGCGGGGGCTCTAGTCAGAAGGAAAGATAATTGAACCGGGTTTTTGTGAAGATAAATATTATTTTGAAAAATTTTATCGGAGGTAGGTTATGTACAAAAGTAAATTGTCTGAAAAAAACATACAACAATTATTCAAGGCTATCCTTTCTTTACAGACACAAGAAGAGTGTATGGCTTTTTTTGATGATTTGTGCACAATGAATGAAATAAAAGCTTTTACCCAAAGACTAGAAGTTGCCAGAATGCTTCGGGATGGTTTTACATATGAAGGAATCGAGGCAGAAACTGGTGCCGCTTCAGCTACTATTTCAAGAGTTAATAAACTATTGAATTTTGGGAGTAATGGTGGGTATCAGATGTCGTTAGATCGCATGGATGCTACTAAAGGATTGTAAGAGTTTCGGTAGTTGGGTTTGACTTTTTGGGTCTAGGTTCACTTTTAATTTTTTTTGTAAAAAAACACCAATATATATAAGGAACTCGATAAATACCTTTTCGTTTTCTTTTAAAACGTACATCACTTGGGATTGTCATTCTTTTAACAATCTCTTTTTTTTGTTTGAAAAAGTGTAATTGAAGCTTTTATAAGTTCTAAGCGTATAATTTATAGGATATGAGGTCCGATAATTTTTACTTTACTTGATATGGCAAAATTGATGTATAGCCCTATAGTAAATTTAGTAGGAATACTTTTATCTAGATTCACGGTAGGGGAGTGTCTTAATCCCTCTTTTTGAAATCAATATATTAATAGGAAGAAACACGTCTAGAATACACCGAATAGAGGTAAATGCTTTTAAAAAGTTTACTAGCACTGTAAGTAAAATAGCAATTTTCCCTTATTGGAAAAAATAACCTCATTGTTAAATTATTGTTATTACCTTATAATTTTCTAGAAACATATGAAATGTTATGAATAGGAGAAAAGTATGAAAAAACTGTGGACCATTTTAGTTTCATTTACGTTGTTAATTAGCTTATTCCCCCAATTAGCATCGGCAGCATCAAGCAAAAATTTTGAGCAAGAACTTTCAAAGTATTTAAAAGAGGTAAGCCTTGTCAGGGGGTTTGAAGTGACGAAGGATGATATTGAAACATCACTTTCTTTTTACGATGAAAGTATTGAGAACTTTGAATCTATTGGTGATCTAAAAGAAGCCTTGGGCGAAGTTATTAAAGCTGATTTAAGTAATTTAGATGCCATTTATGATGATTATAATCTAACTAATGAGAGCCTAATTAATCTATTACACGAAAATGGCGAAGAACTAGACGATTATATCTTTATCTGGGACCTCGATGAAGCTGTATATTTCTATACAGAAGAGGGTGATTTTGAACGCGATCCAAACTTTGACAAAGAATTAGTCAATTATTTAGCCAAGGTTAGCAAGGAAAGAGGCTTCCAAGTAACGAAAGAAGATATCGAAGCGTCATTGGAACTCTATGATTTAAGTACGGAAGAATTTGAATCTGTCGAAGAGCTTAGCGAATTTCTAGGTGACGTCATAAAGGCAGATCTAAGCAACTTAGATTATTTTAATGAGAATTATGGATTGGATAAACAAGCATTGCTTCAAATGTTAGAAGAAAATGGTGAAAATATTAATGATTATATATACATAGATAATCTTGAAGAAACTGTTTGGAACCTTACTGGTGGCGGGATGGATGGCGAAGTTGCCGAAGATCTTCTTCCTATTTTCGAGCAAGAACTCGGTCTAACGGAAGAGGAACTACAGCGGCTTGAAGACCACTTGATGTCTTTGGAAGACCATCTTTCCAGCCCGGAAACAGTCAAGCAACTTGAAGAATTGGGCAATCGCATGATGGCTTTCGAGGAATTTGATGTAGCAACCGAGCTTACAGCTGAACAGATAGCTGAAATGGCCTCAATCTATGAAGAATTACTTTCCATCTTTAAGCTCAATGTTTCCTATTCCCTTGTGAAAAGTGGCTCGGAATCACCTGTATCCCTTTTGGATTTAATGCAATTGGAAGAATTGAAGGGAGCTAACCTGAAAATAGCCATATTTAATACTGACGGGAAGTTCTTGGCTGATCTTTTAATAACAGGTGATATGGTCGATTCTGATACTCTTACTAATGCAGGCGGACAAATAAAGGAATCTGCTAAAGAGGTGCAAAAGAAGATTGAAAAGGCACCAGTTGCTAAACCAGTAAAACAAAAGATCAGTACTCAGACTAATTCAGAACATCAAACTGTAAAAGGGGCTAAACTACCAAATACCGCTTCCGATTATTTGCCCAGTGCCCTTTTAGGACTACTTCTTGTCTTGTTCGGAAGCTTGATGTATCGAAAAATCAGGAAAGCTTAATATGAAACAATTAAAGAAAAAGCGGTTACTGTTGCTTTCTTGTACAATTGCCATCATTTTATTTGGGGTTTGGTTTTCAACATCCAATATGTATAAGTTTGCAAAAGGCTACTTTCTTTACAAGACACATTCTCCAAGCAGCCAAGTGAATGAAACTGTAAAGAAACCACCAAGTGATGAGCCACCAAGTAATAAAACAACAAAGAAAGAACTATATCCTGTCCGCCCAAAAACGGGTGAAGAAATCGGGGAGCTTTATATACCCAAACTAAAAACAAAACTCCCTATTTTCCATGGCACAAACGAGGATGAATTGGAAAAAGGCGTTGGTCACTTTGCGGGAAGTGTGCTACCTGGTGAAAATGACAATTCCGTTCTTTCCGGTCATAGAGATACGGTATTCCGTAAACTCGGGCAAGTTGGAGAAGGAGATTTGTTGATAGTAAGAACATCGGCAGGAGAGTTCACATACAAAGTCAACAAAGTTCGAATAGTGGATGAGGATGATCGAACAGTAATCGTACCAAAGCCACGGGCAACGCTAACCGTCAGTACCTGTTACCCTTTTGATTATATTGGGTCAGCACCTGAACGCTATATACTTGTCGCGTATTTGACTTCAAAAACAGTAAGTTAATCCAATGTACTTAAACAAGAGTCCCAATAAGGAAACCCTATTGGGACTCTTATAATTTTATTTCTTTTTAGAAAGGAAAGGCGAACTAGAAAAAACACCGATTTATTTATATTGTTAAACTATTTTTATTGCTTGAAGTGCCCGAGGCAGCGGATTTTAATATTTTATGATGGTAAATATAAGAGCCAGCTATCAATATATACCCGATAATGAAAATTAGCCATCCACTGGCAGGGTCGCCCACTGAAATGCTTGAATACATAGCCCCCGTCAAATCAAATACAAAACCGGCATAAGCCCATTCCTTGATTCTCGGAAAGCCTGGAATAAGTATTGCCACGACACCTAATAATTTGGCTATTCCAATAAAGGGTAGGAGGTAAGTAGGATAACCTAAATGATTAAATAAAGCGACAGCATCGGGAACAGACATTATATCCGGAATAGAACCCAAAACCATTAGTGCCACCAAAAGTCCTGTGAAAATCCAATATATAATTTTTATTTTTTTCATTTATTCTCATTCCCTCCCTTAGATTGACATTTTAATCATATTCCACTTTCCTTTTTTTAATGCATTCTAAAAAAAACTTGAACTTCAACAGTTGTGGGGCTTAAGAATAGCTTTACTGTAGGATAATATAAAGAACAGTTGTTTTTTGGAAAATATCCAGTTGATTTCAGAAATCCGTTCCCTTTCCAATACCAATAGCAATGATGTACTGTTGACCGAGACATCGCACCTGAAGGAAACATATTGAAAGAAACAAATGAAAATCTTGATGTAATCGTTAGCATGATTCAAGAATATATGAAAACAAGTAACGTAAAGTTATTGTGGAACACAGCTAATATGTTTACAAATCCTCGCTTCGTTCACGGTGCAGCAACTTCTTGTAATGCAGATGTATTTGCTTATGCAGCAGCCTAAGTAAAGAAAGGACTCGAAACGGCAAAAGAGTTAGGAGCAGAAAACTATGTGTTCTGGGGCGGCCGTGAAGGCTAAGAAACACTGCTCAATACAAATTTAAAGTTAGAGTTAGATAACTTGGCCAGATTTATGCATATGGCTGTAGATTATGCTAAGGAAATTGGATTTAAAGGTCAATTCTTAATTGAGCCAAAACCAAAGGAACCAACAACGCATCAGTATGACACCGATGCAGCTACGACCATTTCGTTCCTAAGACAATACGGATTAGATAACCATTTTAAATTAAATCTTGAAGCTAACCATGCTACTTTAGCTGGGCATACGTTTGAACATGAATTACGCGTAGCCAGAGTTCAAGGCTTCTTGGGATCAGTGGATGCAAACCAAGGTGATCCTCTTTTAGGATGGGATACCGATGAGTTCCCAACAGATCTATATTCTACAACTTTAGCAATGTATGAGATCCTATATGGCACTCATTATGATCGGCAGATGAACTAAACCGTTTAGTGGTGTTAGCCAATCAATGATGGTTGAAGTGAAAGCTAACCCAAGGATGGCATTAAAGAAATAAGACTTATCGTATAGAAGAGATAAAAGGTATATGGGAATATTGATCATGATCATGGTATGTCCAACCTGGATTCCCCACACATATTTGATTAATAAACTTATGCCAAATATCCCGCCATTTATTAGATGAATGGGGATAATAAATAAGTTAAGACCTACTCCAATGCAAAAACTTCAAAAAAGCAGAGTAACAAACTTTTTCATAAAAGCATTCCCCTTGTCCAAATCATTATTTTAAAATATATGAGAGGAATGCAAATATATACTTAGCTGATTGAAAATTACGCTATTGTTTATTGTTGACTTTGTTCTTCAGAAGGTATTCCTAAATTTACGCTGGATCAAAATAAAGGCCGTCCCCTTGAGGCAGTAATGTAATTAGTGCAAAAAAAAGAGACTCTAAAAGAGTCTCTTTTGCCTTGTTCCATGGGGCAAGGCAGTTTAATGATATAAGAATTTTTCACCTTGGAAAATAGGTTGATTTTAGCCTTGGTTATTCAAAGTGCTTTTTTTTGTTAGGCGATTTGTAATGGTATCTTCTTGGGGTGAAGTTTGCCGTATATAAAAGGCCAGTATGAATGCAACTACGGTCAAACCTGTTGCGATCATGAATGCATCATCCACTCCCATTACGCTGCCTTGTTTAATGGCCATGGCCATTTGTGATGCATTATCTGGGGATATGTTCCTTTGAGATAAGATTTCCTGTACATGTTTCGTTCCCTGGTTTGACATGATGGACACAAAGAATGCCATGCCAACAGCACCTGCCACCATTCTCAATGTATTGACCATTGCTGTTCCATATTTATTTAGGCTAAGTGCCAATTCATTTAATCCGGCAGTGAAGATAGGCATCATCAGTATCGACATTCCGAACATTCTAATGGTATATACCCACACCACATAAGAATATGACGTATCTGTTTGAAGTCGCGTTAAAAGATAGGTTGTAATGATAGTGATGGCAAGCCCGCTCACTGCAAGCCATCTCGCACCAAATCGATCAAACAGCTTACCTGTGATAGGAGACATGATCCCCATTAAAATCCCGCCAGGCAATAGCATGAGACCGGATTCCATCGGAGTGAACCCACGGATATTCTGCATATAGATTGGCATGATGATCATTCCGGAGAACATACCCATAGTTGCGATGATGTTGATGATTGTCGTTAAAGTGAACATCCGATACCGGAAGATTCTAAATTCCAAAATAGGATGAGATACAGTGAATTGCCTCCAGACAAATAAAACTAAACTGATTCCTCCGATAAGGAACATCGTCAGTACTTCGGGACTGGCCCAGCCCTTGGTGCCGCCTGTAGCAAATCCATATAGAACTCCGCCGAATCCGATAGTGGATAGAATTACACCCAGTTTATCGAGTTTAGGCCGGCTGGTTTTCCCTACTTTTTTAATGATGAAAATGGCAAAGATGAAGTCAAGCAGGGCGAATGGGAAAATGATGAAAAACAGAACCCGCCATGAATAGTTTTGGATGATCCATCCTGATAATGTCGGTCCTACAGCTGGGGCAAAATTCATCGCGATTCCAAATATGCCCATTGCGAAACCTCGTCTGTTGGGCGGAAATAAAGTGAAAATTACATTTGTAATCAACGGGAATAAAATCCCCGCACCTGCAGCTTGAACCACACGTCCGATCAATAAGACGGAGAAGCTGGGGGCAATTCCACATAAAAAAGTTCCTAATGCAAAGAGTCCCATCGAAGCAAGATATAATTGTCTTGTATTGAATCGTTCCATTAAGAAAGCGGTAATCGGGATGACAATCCCATTGACCAATAAGAAGATTGTAGTAAGCCAATTAGCTGTTGCAGCTGATATGTCAAAGTGAGTCATTAATTGAGGTAATGCGATATTGATTAAAGTCTGATTTAAGAAAGCGACTAGAGCACCAGCCAGCATCACCGCAAACATGGGGCCTGTACGAATTTTAGTGATGGCTGTTTTGTCGTGATTCATTATTATGGCACGTCCTTTCCGCTAGGATAGTACAAATTGTACTGTCTGCTATTTTTAAAAGTTATAGAAACTAATTCGTCTCACGAAGTATTAGTGTAACCAACCTATATTTTCCAATAAAATACACCATTTAAGGAGATTCATCTCAATTTACGGCTTTTTTGAGGTGTTTATTCTTTATTAACCACTCACTTGACAATATTTCAGGATACATTCTCTTGGAAATCCCCCAGGTTAACATCCATTCTACAGGTATATCATATTTCAAACAATAATCACCAATATAATACTTGCAATGAACCAGAGAAATTTTTTGCACTAGGATAAATACTTTAACATTCTACCATTCGTATTCACTAAAAAATAGTTAATTGATAAAAAGGTGTGATGAACAATAAAAGCATGCCTTTTCCGTATTTTGCGAATTATTATTTTTTAAATATTCAAAATAATAATTGCAATCATTGTATTGGTTAATTATAATACAAAACATAACAAATAAAAAGTCGTTTTGAGGGGGTGAAAGAATTGAATATTGCAGGGATGAATATCACTTTTAGGCATTTCCCTTTTCATTATTTTTTGGATTGCATGGACAACCTTGGGATTAAAAGCATTGAATTATGGGGTGGGGAGCCGCATTTGTATGTTTATCGCAACATACTAGGAAATATAAGGAGTTTGAGAAGGGAAATTAAATCTAGAAATATGAAAATCATCTGCTATACTCCTGAACAATGTATTTATCCTTATAACATTGCATCCTCGGATGCTCATTGGCGAAAAAAAAGCATTGAATATTTTATGGAAAATCTATACGCCGCGCTGGAGTTTGACACAAACATGATGCTTATCACTTCTGGAATAGGGGACTTTTCAGTTTCACAAGAGGAATCATGGAAGTATGCAAGTGACTCAATCTTTCAATTAACCAAAGTAGCTGAGAATGAAGGTTTGATTCTTGCTTTAGAGCCATTGACAAAATATGAATCCAATCTAGTAATTGACTCTAAGGGGCTAAAGAAAATGTTAGAGGAAATCCAATCTCCTTCGCTAAAAGGAATGATAGATACAGTTTCCATGCAACTGGCAGGTGAAACACTTGATGAGTACTTTTCCTTTCTTCCCGAATTAAGTCATTTTCACCTAATGGATGGAGATGGTCAATCAGATACGCATTTGGCACTAGATGATGGTGTTTTAAATTGGAGAGAATATTTAAAAAGCCTTCAAAGCCATCGTTACAAAGGGAGTTGTACTCTAGAGATTATGGGATCGAATTATTATCAAAATCCAAGTGATGCAATCATGAAATCTATTGAAAAAGTAAGGGAATTGGGAATTTAATCATCTAATTTGGAGGAACTCTTTATGAGTAATGGCACACTTACACGAAAACTGGGTTTTTGGTCTGCTCTGGCTATTGCTGTTGGAACTACTATAGGGTCGGGTATTTTTGTCTCATCTGGTGATGTTGCAAGGGCTGCGGGTACTCCTTCCATTTCTATTCTAGCGTGGATAATAGGCGGGGTGATTGCCATACCGCAAGTAATGGTACTGGCGGAGTTATCGACGGCATACCCCCAAAATGGAAGCGGTTACGTTTATTTGAATAAAGCTGGGTGGAGGCCCTTGGCATTTTTATATGGATGGGCCACTTTCTGGGCTTTGGATCCTCCATCCATATCGATTATGGCTTTAGCGATTGTTTCTTATTTAGCAACCTTTTTCCCATTTTTCTCAGGAGTTGCCGGGAAATTATTGGGTATTGCGATCATCCTGCTCATCACATCGATTCATTATCGAAGTGTGAAAGAAGGAGGCCTTTTCCAAGTCATCATCACGGCTATCAAAATCATTCCTTTCCTGATTGTCATTGTGCTGGGAATAATGTATATGAACCCTGGTAACTTTGCTTATAATCCAGGACCTGGTGCCCAAAAGTCAAGTTTAATAGGCGGTGTATCTGCAACCACATGGGCATATACGGGGATGGCTGCGATTTGTTTCATGGCTGGGGAGTTCAAAAATCCAGGGAAAATACTTCCCCGAGCTCTTATTAGTTCGGTATTCATCGTGTTGGCTTTATATACGCTGCTAGCCATTTGTGTCATCGGCTTGATGCCATTTGAAGAATTAATCAACTCCAATGCGGCTGTTTCCGAAGCTGTAAAATATATTCCGGGATTATCGGAAATTGCATCATCATTTGTGGCCATTACAGCGATTATTGTTATCTTGGGTTCGCTGAGCTCTTGCATAATGTTTCAGCCACGCCTTGAATATGCAATGGCAAAGGATGGACTATTCTTTCAACGCTTTGCAAAAGTCCATCCTAAATATGAAACTCCAAGTTTCTCCATCATCGTTCAGGTAACGTATGCATGTATACTTGTGTGCTTCAGTAATTTAACAATGTTACTTGGCTATTTCACACTGATTCAATTGGTTATTAACATTATGGACTTTGCGGCAGTTTATAAATGCCGTAAAAGGGACGATTATAACCCAATCTATCGTATGCCAATGTGGAGATTAACGACGGTTTTAGCTATTCTTGGAGCATCATGGCTGGCTTGGGGAACATTTACTTGGGCGCCTATCCAAGGAGTGATTGCAGCATTGATCGTCATCGCAACAGGGCTGCCGGTTTACTATTATTGGGAAAGGAAATATGGATCCAAGAAAAATAACGACAGCGATATCGTGGCTTAGCAGAATGTTAAGGGAAGTCAGGCCTTCTTTTGACAAACACACAGAAAATTAAAGAATAAAACAATTGTACAAATTATTATGTTTAGATATAATACAAGGCATAACAAATAAACGAATATACAGGGAGGAAGATGTTGATGCTGAAGTTTGATGAAGAGTTATTTCTAAATCTTGTAGAAAAAGAGGGCCTTGCTTTTAGGAGCCAGATTGAAGAAATCGTAGATGGAATCACAAAAAGGGGTTTCAGCAATATTTTCCTGATCGGTGCTGGTGGCACGATAGCCATGATGTATCCTTATGAATACATTTTAAAATCGAATTCTAACATTGATGTCCATGCAGAAATTGCTGCTGAGTTCATGGTGATGAATCATAAGCATTTCAGCAAAGATTCAGTCTGTATTTTTACATCTGTATCCGGGACAACTCAAGAAACAGTTGCAGCGGCTGAGTATTGTAAAGAAAAAGGGGCCACTACAATCGCTTTAGTTGCTGAGCCAAATACTCCGTTAACACAAATTGCGGATTACTGTATAACGACAGGTTCTGAAACGCACTCTTTTGATACTTTCTTTATGCTTTTGTACATGGTCGTCTTCCGTTTCATGTATAACAACAATGAATTCCCGCAATATGAACAATTCACGAAGGAGGTTTCTCTACTTCCGCGTGCAATTCTAGATGCAGTTAAATCTTTTGACAAAAAAGCGGAGGAATTTGCCATTACACATAAAGACACGGATTACCACATGATGGTCGGTTCTGGTAACCTATGGGGAAATACTTATTCATATGCCATGTGCATTTTAGAGGAAATGCAATGGATTCAAGCGAAATCCATCCACGCTGCAGAGTTTTTCCATGGTACGCTTGAACTTGTTGTTGAAGATACCAGTGTTATTTTACTAAAAGGGGAAGATGAAACAAGACCGCTGATGGACCGTGTAGAGAGGTTTGTAGAAAAAATCTCTAAAAATGTAACGGTTATTGATACGAAAAGCTTTGAAATGGAAGGAATCAGCGAAGAATTCAGAAAGCACTTTTCTGTTAGCATCAACTGGTCAGTATTAAGTCGAATCAGCGTTTACCTTGAGCGTGAAAGAAATCATCCATTAACACTTAGAAGATACTATCGACAAATGGAATATTAAGATATGTGGAGCACTACTTGGTAGTGCTCATTTCTTAAGTTTAAAGAAAGCGGGGGAAAATGATGAGAACGATTACAGTCGGAGATAACTGTATGGATGTCTATCAAAAGAGCGGGGAGGTCTATCCTGGCGGTAATCCTTTAAATGTGGCTGTCTATTTAAAAGGGTTAGGTGCTGAATCTGCTTATATTGGCTGGGTGGGGTCCGATCAATACAGTGAAAAAATGGTTAAAGCGATTCAGGAAAAAGGTGTTGATATTTCTCATCTTTCGCGGAAAGAAGGAAAAACAGCTGTTACTTTTGTTGAAATGGTAGGAAATGACCGTAGGTTTGGAGAATACGACGAAGGTGTCATGAAACATTTCTGCTTAACGACGGAAGAACTCCATTACATTCAAACATATCAGCTCATACATTCAGGGATTTGGGGACATGCGGATAAGTACTATTCCTTTTTTAAAGAAAATGGAATGCTCACGTCATTTGATTTCTCAGATCAGCTAGATCACGATCTAGTGAAGACTTTACCGCAGTTTGTTGATTATCCTTTTTTCTCTTATACGAAGGATGATGCTTTTATCCGCGAATTTTTAAAGGATGTAAAAAATCAAGGATCTAAAATTGCTGTCGCCACTTTAGGTGAAAATGGTTCACTTGCCTATGACGGCATTCAATTTTATCAATGCGGTGTCGTTGAAGCGAATGTGGTGGATACTATGGGTGCGGGGGATTCCTTCATTTCCGGTTTTATTTATGGATTATTGAAAGGCCAATCCATCGGTAATTGCTTAGAATTGGGCACAGAGTCTGCTGCGAAAACAATTAGCTATTTTGGTGCGTGGTGACTGGGACTGTAAATAATGTATAATAGGTAGTAAATAATAAATTTGACGGATAAGGATGAATCTAATATGAATTTAAATCCTTCAACCCCCCAGCCACTATATATGCAAATAAGGCAAATGTTGAAGAATGATATTCAGAACGGTAAATACAAACCAGATGAACAGATCCCAACCGAAGCGGAGCTTTGTGAAACTTATAACGTTAGCCGCATTACCATACGAAAAGCAATAGAGGAATTGGTGAAGGAAGGAACACTGACACGTATTCCGCGCAGGGGTACCTTTGTTGCATCTAATAAGTTTCATAATGAGTTGTTATCCATAAGTGGATTCTCAGAGTTTAGTCATCAGCTTGGGAAGATACCGAATTCCCGGATTTTAAGGAGTGAGGTCATAGCCGCACCAAAAGATGTTGCAGGTCATCTCCTCATTGAAGAAGGAAGCCCCGTTCTCGAACTTGAGCGACTCATGTATGTAGATGAGCGTCCGCTTTTCTACGATACCGCTCATTATTCGTTACTTCGTTTTCCGGATTTAGAAAAGAAGATTGCAAGGGATGAATCAACTTATAAGATCCTTTTGGAAGATTACCATACCGAAATAGTCAGTAACGATAAAATTATAGACGTGATTGGTGCTACAAAAATCTATGCTAAATATTTAGAATGCGATATTGGCGCAAATTTATTTAGAATAGTGAAGATTGCTTTCGATGCAAACGACCAACCTGTGCATCTCTCAACTTTCATGTGTGAAACGAACAAGGTCAATCTGACTGTTCATCGGGCAAAATAGGTCATGCCAATAATTTGGCATGACCTATTTAAACATCTAGTTTTGATTTTGGTGGATTACTCCTTTAACTTTCCTCATCCAAACTTTCTTCTTTGATCATCGAACTTAAAATATCCTTACAATTAAAACATAAGATATTCTTGTTATCTAAAAGAATACCGTTCAGAAAACCAGCCGTACAATACACATCATGTGCACAGCGAACACAAGAGCCAACTAGTTCATCCATCGATACATCCCCCTATTCAGGAAATGGTATATAGCTTGGTGTTTTATTTTGTATATAGGTAAAGGCCAAAATCTTGCATAACGGAAGTGTGCCCCATTTGCCGTAACATGGTAGCTATATTGCCACGATGATATGATCCGTGAGTGACAACGTGTAATACCGATTCGGAAATGGTAGTTTCAAGCAATCCGGCATATGGGTTATCCACAACAATTACCTTTTCCAAATCCTCTGTACTCAGAAGTGCTTTGTTTCTTTCGTACAAGTCCATAAATATTTTTTTCATTTCCTCAATACTTTTCTTTTCCACATCTTCTTTTAATTGATTAGAAGATGCCATTGCTTCCTTCATACTTTTACCTGAGATAATATCAAACCACGCGTAATCTGTGAGATAAATGTGAGACAACACTTTTGATACCGACGAAAAACCACTCTGAATTTCCTTATGGTAAATGTGTTCTGGAAGTTCATATAACCGATCGATAATGACTCCATTTGCCCACGCGTGATAGTTATACAATTCTAATAATGGCTCGGGGTGATTCATTAAAAAAACCTCCATATACACTAGTTTTTTCGTATTGAACAATTATGCAGTAAGAACAAAAGTATTCAGGTGAATTCAATACAGTATATTCATTAATATGTTGTTCTCTAATTTATATAACAATTCCTCCTAATGATTCTAACGGTATATGTGCCCCTCAAATGTAATATATATAAATAAGGGGTTTTGAGATAATACGAACAGCGAACAATCTGATTATAAAATGAATAGATAGTGGAGCATCACATATAGGCATTTTTTCTTGCAGGAAAATAGCTCCCTATATCGAACTGATAGTAAAGGAGATGGTAATATGAATCTGAGGATCAAATATAGGCTTTATATCCATGTAGACGGAAAACTTATTCCAGAACAGTATGACCGATACGAGATACTAAACGTCAGAGAAGGTATAGATCCAAATGATACTAAGGATTACCAAGAGCTTATTAAAAAATTGAGTAAGTCGATTAATCGTCCCTTAAATGAATTTGAAATAAAAAACTATGAAACAATGTAAGTGCACCCCTTCTGGAGGGAAACGAATATTTCGTTTTCAATTTTTTCTCATTCATTAGAACGAAATTCTTAAAGTTTAAAAGTGTAAAAAATAACAGAAACGCGTTTATATACTGTAGCATGCTATATGAGCCTCCTCCTTATATTAGTAAATGTAAATATAAGGAGAGAGGACATTTAAGATCATGCGCAGAATCAGTAGTCTTTTTAGTAGGCTGGACTATAGAAAATGGGTATAAATAATCATGGGGGATCTTTGTCTACCAAACGCCTTTTAAATGTTTTTCGAATCAAATGTTTAGCAATATTGTTTAGCACCGTTTAATCTAAAACCTCCAAGGTGATCAGTCCAATTTTTCTAACCTTTACTAGTAGATTTTTGCGAACGGTCGGAAGTGTCTTGGTTGGGTATATTTTGATAAAGACCACGATAGAATATGTAATCAATACAACATCTCCAATTAGCTGCGGTGCTATAGGAATTTCAGCCCTTATCTTGGTAGTTGCCAAGGGAGATGCAATTATGATTGAAGTGCTTGGTGAATAAATGCGAATTAAGCGCTCCATTTTTGGGAGCGCTTAATTCGCGTTTTTTCATTAAAGTCATCATCTTGAACAATAATTTAGTCAAAATTATTGATTGATCTGGAATTTTTGGTTTTTTAAATAGTCGTTGAATCTACTTCACCCTGATGTATAGCATCATATTTCTTTGAAATTTTGCAATAAAAATGCCTTTATTATCCTTGACTTTGAAATATTTATTTCATATTATTGTTTATAATGAAATGAATATTTAAATCCAATCTTTGTATAACTTTATTGGATTAAAAAACACATATAAACGTGGGGTGATTATGGGGTTACTTTTTGAGGGGTTAGCTGTTAATGATCATATAAACATTGCAGTTCTGGATGAATTAGCGAAAGCAGAAGTCGTGGTTATTTATTTTGTATGAAGGAAATGGAATTAAAGTTACTGGAAAGTATGTTTTTGGCCGAGGCATTTTCATTTGTATACCTTATCTGGCCCTCATCTTCTTAAATTATGGTTGTTTAATCAATATTATTTAAATGAAAATAATAATTTTTTAAAGGGGAAATCAATTATGATCCTGCAAAACAACTCTTTATTATCAGAAAACACAAATAAATCGGCTGAACTATTTGAAAAAGCCTGTGAAGTGATTCCAGGCGGTGTTACAGCACATATTAAATACTTCCCGCCACATCCACTAATGATGGAAAAAGGAAAAGGCAGTAAGTTATATGATGTAGATGGTAATGAATATATCGATTATTTATTATGTTATGGAGCCCTTATTTTAGGTCATGGTCATCAACAGGTATTTGATGCTGTGACAAAACAAATGATGGAGTCTGGAACTACCATATTCGGTACGCCCCACAAGATGGAAACAACAATGGCGGAAAAATTGGTAGAGTTATATCCTGGTATTGAAATGGTTCGTTATACGAATTCGGGCTTAGAAGCTACACTTCTTGCGATTCGTACCGCGGTGGCTTATACCGGAAAACCGAAATTGGCGAAGTTTGAAGGACATTATCATGGAGGATATGATCAAGTATTGGTGAGTGTTAACCCTGATATGGATCAAGCAGGAAACGCAACAGCTCCAAAAGCGGTAGGAGAATCAAGAGGAATGCCAGATTACTATATTGAAAATACCATCATTCTTCCATTCAATGATTTAGAATCCACCGAAAAGATTTTACGTGCCCATGCTCATGAATTAGCAGGTGTTATTTTAGAGCCAATTCAAGGAGGGTTCATTCCTGCTGAACAAGAATTTATGGAAGGACTTCGAAGAATAACAGAAGAACTTAAGATAGTGCTTATTTTCGATGAAGTAAAAACAGGATTCAGGATATCAATTGGGGGAGCTCAAAAAGTATATGGCATTAAACCGGATATTACTACCTTAGGAAAAGTACTGGGCGGCGGATTCCCAGTAGGGGCAATCGGCGGTAAAAAAGAAATAATGATGATTACCTCAGCTAGAGGCGGAAGGGATATTTTGACAGCTGGAGCAGATAATGCAAATAAACAAAATCCTTTATATCACAGTGGAACATACAATGGTCATCCAACCATATTGGCTGCCGGTTTAGCAACTATTGACTTATTAGAACAAGAAGGAACAATGGAAGATTTATTTGCTAAGACGCAATCTTTACGTAAGGAACTTGAGAGTGTGTATGAAAAACATGGCTTAAACATGCAAACGGTCGGTATGGGAAGTATCTTTAACATTATCTTAGCCGAAGGTCCGATTAAAAATTATCGTGATATGAGCAGGGCAAATACGAAATCAAGGAAAGAAATTGACTATGAGTTATTAAAATTAGGTATTTATACAAAGCCGCTTAATCGTTATTCGATGTCTGTTGTACACACGGATGAAGATATACGTCGAACTGTGGAAGCACATGACGAAGCTATTGGGCGGATCCTGAAATAATTCAGTTTAGCTAAGTCCTAGATGAAAAGTGAATTATACAAGGCCTGATCAAAGCGATTTTAATTGATCTGGTCTTTTTTTATCCCACGATAATACTTGCAATTAACTTGACAACAAAGGATGAAAAAACCTATTGTTAAAATATAAAACATACAGAAAAGGGTTACACGATACTCCTGCAATACATAAATATAAATAAAGGGGCGCTCTTTTTAATGTCAAACGTCTATCAAAACATCGCTGGACAAATAGGGGAAATGAGTAAGTCCCACGTGAAAATAGCTACATATATATTAGAGAATCAAACGACCGTTCCTTTTTTTACAGTTGGAAAATTAGCGAAAATGGCTGGGGTCAGTGATGCCACTGTTGTTCGGTTTGCAACCTCGCTTGGCTATTCGGGCTATCCAGAGATGCAGCAGTATATGCAAAATTCTGTTAAGCAGCAGCTAACAACGACAGAGCGATTAAAGATGTCCCAAAAAGTATACAATAAAGAGTCTTCAGGGGTATATGAAGTTTTCCAAGATGATATCGCAAACATAAAATCCACTATGGAGAAATTGGATGAAGATGCTTTCCATCAAGCGGTGAAATGCTTATTACAGGCGAAAAGGGTATATGTAATCGCAAACCGAAGTGCCACTTCACTGGGTGTGTTTTTGGAGTATTATCTTCAAATCGTTCTCAATAATGTGGAACTCCTGCAGTCATTAGAGAATTCATCGGAAAAGTTATATAATTTAAGTGAAAAAGATGTAGTGATTGGTGTCAGTTTTGATCGATATACGAAAAGTACCATTCAAATGTTTTCTTTTGCAAAGGAAAAAAATGCGACAACAATTGCCATTACTGATAATTTACTCTCACCGCTAATTCCTCATGCGGACATTCCGTTGACAGCATCCAGTCAGATGCCGAGCTTTATTGACTCTTTTGTTGCACCATTAAGCTTGATCAATGCTTTAATAATGTTTGTCGGAAAAGAAAAGCAGGAAGATATCCACGATCGATTGGAAGTTTTAGAAGACATATGGAGTCATTTTGATGTTTTTCAAAGAAAGAAAATGCAATAGAAAGAAGCCTTGCTTTTCCAATGTGGAAGAGTAAGGCTTTTTATTGATCCCAATAATACTCTGCCTTAACTTATTTCAAAGGAGGCAAATTACTGGATAGTTTACTTTTCTCCTCTGCGCTGCTGATATTCTTTTTTCCAAAAAAATGAGTCAACACAATGATAACCACAGTTAGTAATAGTGTTGAATAAAGCTGGCTTCTTGTAGAATCGATAAATGCCATTGAAATCAATATGATGGAAATCCCCAGGATTGTAGCATATGTTAAATATGGGAACAACCACATCTTCACTTTTAGAGCATCAGGATTTTCTCTTTCTAATTTTTTTCTCATCCTTAACTGAGAAATGGATATAACCAAATAAACTAGTAAAATAATCGCTCCTGATGAATTAACTAGAAACAGAAAAACTAATTCAGGGGAAACATAACTCATCACTACAGCAATATAAGAAAATAGGGTAGCTGCAAAAACAGCTCTGGCAGGAACGCCTTTATTATTCAACTTGCTAAAATATTTAGGGGCATCCCCTTTTTTTGCTAAAGAAAAGAGCATTCGGGATGTAGTATATAATCCAGCGTTTAGACATGATAAAACAGCTGTTAATACGATGAAATTCATGAGGTGTGCTGCAAAAGGGATACCTAGGTTTTCTAAAACCGCAACAAATGGACTCTGTAATACATTAGCGGAATTCCAAGGAAGCAATATCACGACTACGGCTATTGAGCCTACATAAAAGATCAGGACACGCCATATTGTACTATTGATAGCTTTAGAGACGGACTTAACAGGATCCTTTGATTCTGCTGCTGCAATAGTGGCTACTTCTGTACCGGCAAAAGAGAAAAATACAGTGATGACTCCCACAAAAACGGAACTTATTCCATTAGGGAAAAATCCCCCATTTTGCACAAGGTTTGATACGCCAACCACCGATGATTCCCCTGAAAATCCGAATATATAAGATACTCCCAATATTAAAAAGGCGATAATGCTCGCTACTTTAATCATGGCAAACCAATATTCGAATTCTCCAAATGACTTCACTGAATAAATATTTGTCAAAGTCAGTGCGATTGTCAAGGCCAAAGCCAGAAACCATAAAGGAATGCCTGGATACCACATATTGATGATAGCTGCTCCTGCAATGGCTTCAATGGCAATGACGACAACCCATTGAAACCAATAAAGCCATCCAACTGTTGTACCAGCCCAAGGGCCAATTGCGTCTCGGGCATATTCTGAAAAGGAACCGCTTGATGGATTGGAAGTGGCCATTTCACCAAGGCTCTTCATGATCAAGAAAACTAAAACACCGGCAATTACATAAGAAACCAAGATGCCAGGCCCGACCTTATGTATTGCAGCACCACTACCTACAAAAAGACCTGCTCCAATGACTCCTCCGATAGCTATCATTGACATGTGACGAGAACTGAGTGATTGTTCTAATTCATTCTGTTGTTTTTTCATGTAAGACCTCCCTGAAAAAATGTTGTGTAAATGTTTACAAATACCCAAACCGAAACTGGATTGATTATAGTTTACACAATTTTTAGATTTTTTGAAATAAAAGATTCAAAATAATATGTAAAAAGAAATAATATTTGCGTAATTTAAAAAAATAAAATATTATGATATTAAATACAGGTTTCTAAAAAATCTGATAATTTTTCACTTGTAGAAAAGGATGTGCTTTTGATGGTTAAGGTTGCTGCAGTCCAATTACAATCTATCCCTGGAGAAAGGGATAAAAATATTGAAAATTGTATTGAAATGGTTGAAGAGGCGGCTAAACAAGGAGCTGAATTAATCGTATTACCTGAACTTTGGGTGAGTGGTTACTATTTATCGAAGGAGCAATTCCAATCGTTGCAAGAGGTTCCGACTGGAGAGACCGTTTCATTATTTCAAAAGCTCGCAATAGAGTTAAAAGTAATGCTCATCGTACCATTTGTTGAGGGAGAAAATGGAGACCTTTACATATCCTTAGTTGTAATTGAGTCAACAGGGGAAGTCATTGCCACTTACCGAAAATCATTTTTATGGGGAAGAGAGAAGGAAATATTCACTCCTGGTGAGAAAGTCTATCATGCAATTGAAACATCAAAAGGAAAAATAGGCGTTCTTATTTGTGCTGATATTGAATTTCCTGAACCAAGCCGAATTCTAGCTCTCCAAGGTGCAGAACTTATAATCGTTCCTTCAGTATGGAGTTACGGAGCAGAAACAAGATGGGATATTCAACTTCCTGCGCGCGCACTCGATAATACGGTTTATATTCTTGGCGTAAACACGGTAAATGAGGGAAGCTGCGGAAAGAGTAAACTTATTGCTCCGAATGGTGAGGTCCTTTGTCAAGCATCAAGATCGGAACAGAGTATTCTGATTCATGATGTAGATTTTTCAATTATATCCGAGGTGCGAAAAGAGGTTCCATATCTTGATGATTTAGACAAGAAATTGTGGCCAAATGCTTCGTTATTTGAATAAGAAAAATAGTTTTTCCAAAAATTCATTAAACATTATGTGGGTGTATAACTATAATTTTATAAAAGTTTATTAAAATCCATTTTTCATTATTAAATGATAAATGGATTTTTTGTTTTTTTGAAATATAAACAAAATGATTTTTGAACCATGAATCGGCTATCTAGATCCAACAAAAAGTACATACTAGTGCCGATGTTGCCAAACGATTGGTTTCTTTTGACCAGTGCCGAATCCCTTGAGGCATAATAAAAAATTATTCGAAAATTAAGGTTCCTAAGAGATCCGCTTTTGGTCAAGAGGTTAAGGAGGAAGCTGGATACCATTGTGGACTGCCATTCTGGATAACTAGTCCATTAATAGAAAAAGAAAAACGAGTGTTGGCCTTCACTAAGTTCTGTACTTAAAGGCCTTCTAAAGGTTAATGTTTTGTTTTCTTTATAACTACTGTAATCACAATATTAGTTATTCAATGGGAAAAAATCAGAAAATTATTGTTTTTCTGAAATATACGTTTTATAATTTACCTAATAAACGTTAGGTGGGGATGAATTGAAAAGGCAAGAATTAATAGATGCAGCTCTTTTGCATTATTCACTACATGGATATCAAGGAGCTACCATGAAGAAGATTGCGGATGAAGTGGGAATAAAACCAGCATCCATTTATTTTTTTTATAAAAACAAAGAGGAATTATTTATCGCTGCATTTCAACATTTACTTGATAACCATTTAGCTGAAATGAAACGAATTTTAGCGGCAACAAGTTCACGATCTGTTGATCGGATTTTTAGTGAAATGCTTCACGGGATCGTTAAGTATCACAAAGATGATGAGCAAGGGACTATGGCGTATATATCATTGGTTACGTCACCCATTCCGGAAATTAAATTATATTTACAAAAGTATTTGTTGCATTTTAATGATTGGTTGGTTAGTTCACTTGAGGATTTATTAAGGCAGAGTTATCCGAGCCTTTCTACCAAAGAAGTTGACCAAATCATAAAGCAATTTGTTCTACTCGGGAATGGATTATTCTGGGGTATAAACTTGTATGAGGGACAAGATTTAATGGAACAAGTTCAGATTGCAGATCGATTCATCAGCTCCATGTTTAGAGATATAGAGAGAAAATTTGGGCCTCCGTCCAAAAGTGAATAACCAAAAGGAAGTTAATGTCTAAGGGGAACATATGAAAGTCTTTAAAGCTTTATTTTCAAATATGGAAAAGTAAGAAGATACTCACAGTTTGAAATAATGAGAATGTGAAGTCAAACAACGGAAGAAATGGAATGATTACCTAAAAGGGGGTGATAGAAATAATAAAAACATTGGTTTAGCAGGTCTAATAAAAATAAAGGAGTGTATTCCAATTAAAATTAAAGTAATCATGCCGGTTATATCGGATATTTTTAATGAAGAAATTAGAAGAGAGATTAAATCTTATGTTTCCGAAAACACCGAAGTAGGAGTTTGCAATCTTGATTATGGACCTGAATCAATTGAAAGCGAATATGATGAAGCACTATGTATACCGAATTTCCTGGAAAAAGCAAAGCAGGCTGAAGAAGAGGGGTATCAGGGTGTAATTAGTGATTGTTTTGGAGATCCAGGTGTGAAGCCTGCAAGAGAAATATTGGATATCCCAGTTGTTGGACCGTGTGAGTCTTCCATGCTTGTTGCGAGCTCATTAGCAAAATCCTTTTCTATTGTGACGGTGCTGCCCAATGTTGTGCCTATGATTGAAAACATAAGCAAAACTCTAGGTGTAGATGGGAATGTCGCCTCAATTAGATATGTAAATATTCCTGTTCTAGAAGTTCAAGACAAGGAAAAGTTAAAGAGTGCATTGTTTGAAGAAATGATAAAGGCGATTGAACATGACAATGCCCATTCTTTAGTGTTAGGTTGTACAGGCTTTATGGGTGTTGCAGCGGAGCTTCAGGAACGATTGTCGCAAATGGGTTATGATGTTCCGGTTATCGATCCCGCTTTTGCAGCTACAAAGATGCTTGAAATTTTAATTGCTATGGGGGTTAAACAGAGCCGCTTGACCTACATGACGCCCCCTTCCAAACAGAGAGTAAAAGGTTCATAAACTTTTTCAAGAAAAAGAAAACACCGACTCTTGAAAGGATAATTAACGGAATATTCAGGATATTAAACATTCAAGAGAGCTTTAAAAAGGCAGGGAAATCTCCAAGTTGATCGATAAAGTTAAGGAGAAATTCATAGGGGGTGAATTTATGGAAGATAATACAAAGTTGGGCGACGATTACTCTCTATCTAGAGTTCCGCAAAATGCGAGATTGCCAATGTGGGATATCATGATTGTCCGGGTGGGTGCCCTAGCTACACTTTCTCAATTTATGCTTGGTGCAGCATTAGGATACGGAATGACTTTTTGGCAGGCGTTTTGGGCCATGATGTTTGGAAGTGTCATTTTACAAGTTATAAGTTTCCTAATCGGTTATGCCGGTGCACGTGAAGGCCTTTCAACCAGTCTTTTGTCGCGTTGGACAGGATTCGGCAGGTATGGTTCGAGTATCATTGGCGCGGTCATTGCTTTTTGTACAATAGGCTGGTTTGGAGTGCAGAACACTGTTTTTGCTAATGGTTTGGTGGAAGCTGCAGACGGTAAATTGACCCTCCCAATTGCAGCTGCCATTACAGGATTAAGCGTAACTGTACTAGTTATATTTGGTTTTAAACTATTGAGCATGACAGCCAAAATTACCGTTCCTGCCTTTCTATTAGTGGTAGGGATTGGCATTTATCAAGTTCTCAATGATCATTCCATTTTAAGTTTAATGGGAACGCCTCCTCCAGGAGAAAGTCTTTCTCTGGGTGTTGGTGCAACAATGGTTGCTGGAGGATTCATTATTGGTGCCGTAATCACACCTGACTTCAGTCGGTTTGCCAGAAACGGCAAGGATGTTTTTTGGATGACTACCATCGGTACATTAGTGGGTGAACTTGGTGTAGGGATGATCGCTGTGTTAATGGCCCATGCAGCAAAAACGAGCGATGTTGTCAGCATCATGCTGCAAACGTCTGGCTGGCTTGGCGCTGCAGTTGTCGTTTTTTCCACAGTGAAAATTAATAACGTAAATTTATATTCCTCTTCTCTTGGCTTTACTCATATTTTCGATTCTGTTTTTAAGGTCAAGATGAATCGAGGACTCGTTACACTTGTAATTGGTGTTATCGGAACTTTGCTTTCCATAATGGGCATTCTCGATAGATTTGTAGACTTCCTTGTTTTACTTGGAATCATGATACCTCCAATAGCCGGAATTATGGTGGTTGATTATTTCGTGCTGAAAACGTATCGAAAAGCTCTTGATGAAAGCAGAGAGAAAGGAACATTGCCATCTGAGCCCGAAAAATTGAATCCAGTTACATTAGTTGCCTGGGCAGCAGGATTTGCAAGCGGCTATTTTATTACAGTTGGCATACCATCTATCAATTCCCTTTTAATAAGCGGAATTATCTATTACGCAGGTGTGTTATTAATTAAATCTATCAAAGGGAAAAAAGAGAATAGGGATCATATCGCATCATAATTTTTGAAATCGGGGGTTTTGAGAAAATGAGGAAATTAGGTAAACAGGAAATTGAAGATATAGCAGTAGGTGCGGCTTTACTCGGAACAGGCGGAGGAGGTGATCCTTACATTGGTAAACTAATGGCTTTACAGGCAATTGAAGAATACGGGGAAATCACATTGTTGGATGTAGAAGAAGTTCCTGATGACGCATTAGTAGTACCTTCCGCAATGATGGGAGCACCGACGGTTATGTTGGAAAAAGCTCCAAGCGGTGAAGAAGCAACAGCAGCTTTCGAAAACCTAGAATCTTATTTGGGAAAAAAGATTTTTGCAACGATGCCGATTGAAGCAGGCGGAGTGAATTCGATGGTGCCCCTTGCACTTGCTGCAAAGCTTGGCTTGCCTGTGGTGGATGTTGATGGGATGGGGAGAGCATTCCCGGAATTGCAAATGGTCACTTTTTATTTGGACGGAATTGCTGCTACTCCGATGGTGCTTGCGGATGAGAAAGGCAATACTTCACTGCTCTCAACCATAAACAATGTCTGGACAGAGAGGATTGCCCGTGCAGCAACGATTGAAATGGGCGGTTCCACAATGACAGCGATTTATCCAATGACAGGAAAGAATATTAAGGAAAGCGGAATTAGAAATATACTGAGCTTAGAAGAACAAATCGGCAAGACAATCAGGCTTGCAAAGCAAAATAATGTTGATCCAATAAAAGAAGTGTTGAATAAGGCAGACGGGTTTGAATTGTTCCGTGGAAAAGTGAGTGATATCAACCGCAAGACAGAATCGGGATTTGCCAGAGGTGTGGCAACATTTGAGGGAATCAATGAGTATAAGGGAGAAAAACTCGAGGTGCGATTCCAAAATGAGCATTTAATTGCACAAACAGAAGAACGCTTGCTTTGTGTCACTCCAGATTTGATTGCCGTGCTTGATGCAGAAACAGGCTTGCCGATCACTACTGAAGGGATCAGATATGGAGCAAGATGCGTGGTAATCGGAATGCCATGCCATCCAAAGTGGAGAACGGAAAAGGGAATTGAAGCGGTTGGTCCAAAATACTTTGGTTATGAAGTCGGTTATGTTCCTGTTGAGGAACTAATGAAAAAAGGAGGGCTAGTATAATGGGTGTTTATCGAATAGGAATTGATGTCGGGGGAACCCATACAGATGCAGTGCTTTTAGATCAATATAATCAGGTCATTTCGGAAACGAAATCACCAACAACTGAGGATGTTTCCGTCGGCATCTATACAGCAATGAGAAAAATAATCGATGAAGCAAAGGTTCCGCGGGAGCAAATTAAATATGCAATGCTAGGTACGACCCATTGTACAAATGCTATTGTTGAACGAAAGAGATTAAACAATATCGCCATAATCCGTATTGGTGCTCCGGCTACTTTAGCGGTTAAACCGCTTATCGGCGTACCTGATGACCTTCGCGCAGTCCTCGGAAAATACGTATATCTAATCCGTGGCGGACATGAATTTGATGGCCGGGAGATTGTTGAATTAGATGAAGCTCATTTGTATCAAATTGCCGAAGAAATCAAGGGGAAAGTGGATTCCATCGCGATTACTTCTGTCTTTTCACCTGTATCGCAAACACACGAACAAAGAGCAAGTGAAATTTTCAAAGAAGTACTGGGAGAAGAAACCTCAATTTCTTTATCTTCAGAAATTGGTTCAGTCGGTTTACTGGAAAGGGAAAATGCGACGATTCTTAATGCTGCTGTCGTGAATGTTGCTAAAACGACTGCGGACGGATTCATCAATGCACTGAAGAATGAAGGAATTGAGGCAAAAGTATTCTTTTGCCAAAATGATGGGACATTAATGTCAATCGAATATGCAGTCAAATACCCAATTTTCACTGTTGCTTGCGGTCCGACTAACTCTTTAAGGGGAGCATCCTATTTGAGTGAATTAACCGATGCAATCGTTTTAGATGTTGGGGGAACAACTACGGATATTGGTGTTCTCGTTCAATCGTTTCCAAGGGAATCTTCTTTGGCAGTAGAGATTGGAGGAGCCAGAACAAACTTCCGGATGCCTGATTTAATCTCGATTGGACTTGGAGGAGGCACGATAATCCGCATAGGAGAAAAGGGAGAGTTCACGATTGGACCGGACAGTGTCGGTTACCGACTGCCAGAAAAAGCCTTGATTTTCGGAGGCGATACTTTAACGACGACGGATGTTGCAGTGGCTCTTGGAAAAGTGGAACTTGGGGATGCTTCAAAAGTGGCTCACCTTGAAAAGGATCTATTAAATAGAATCTATTTAAATATGGTCAATCTGGTCGAAGAAGCTATCGATAAGATGAAAACAAGTGCTGCACCAGTGCCTGTCATTCTCGTTGGGGGTGGAAGCATCCTTCTACCTGAGGAATTAAAAGGTGCATCTGAAGTCATACGCCCATTACATTCAGGTGTAGCGAATGCCATTGGGTCTGCCATCTCCCAGGTTAGCGGGCAGATTGAAAAAGTTTATGCACTAGCTGAAATAGGAAGGGAAACAGCATTGGAACAGGCTAAGGAAATAGCGATGTCAGAAGCGATCAGTGCAGGAGCCGATCCTCAAACGCTGGTTATTGTCGACATAGAAGATGTACCTTTAGCATATATGCCTGGGAATGCAACCCGTATTCGTGTGAAAGCCGCTGGTGATCTGGCCCAGGCTGCAATGAATGAACCGGTGTAGTCGAGGCAGGGGTGTAAAGTAGCTTTTTATTGTGCGGAGGAAGCTTTACTTCTTGATTTAAATAAGTGGAAAAAACAAAGTGCTAAGGGTATGGGAATTGACGAATTATTTTATTAAAGTTATTAAAATATGACGCATATTTATTTCTTCCTCTCTGAAATTTTTACAATAAAGGGTAAAAAAAGTGCTTCATTTTCAGTGGGAGATTGGGTGAATTAATTTTGTAAGGAAGAGTTTCCAGTCCATATGAAATAAACGGTTAAGTGTCGCCTGTCTAGTTATAGGAACGGATACGTAGTTCATTATGACAAGAAAAAGCCCCTCTCATTTAAGAGAGGGGCTTTTTCTTATTCTGATTTTTGACTATTTCTGCACTTTTTCACTGATTCAGTATATACTTACGATGTTTCATCCTGACGTGAATTTTTTTGTAAAAGATCACGGATTTCCTTTAAATATTGCTCGGATGCCGGTACCGCTTCCAATACCTCTTCCTCGTTCGCTTGTTTTTTTCTAATAAGAGAATTCGCTATCTTCATAAACATGAAAATCGCAAATGAAATGATCAAGAAATCAATCACAGCTTGGACAAATTCACCGTATTGAACAACTGCTTTTCCAACTGTGAAAGATAACGAAGAAAAATTGACCCCACCTAATAAAATTCCTATTAGCGGTGTGATAATATTATTGACTAGTGATGAAACGATCTTTCCAAAAGCAGCACCCATTACAACAGCTATCGCAAGATCGAGAACGTTTCCTTTGGTAATAAACTCCCTGAATTCCTTTATCATCGTAACTACACCTTTCTTTTTCAATTAATAAAAGCATATCAGAAACATGGTGAAAATTGAATAGTGTAATAGGCATCCATAATTCCAAAGATAGGTCCATCCCCCGTTTAATCATTGAATCCCTTAATATAATGCAATGGCGGCACTCAAAGGAGAGAGAACGCAATTTTAAAACATTAAAGAGACGTTATAATAGCAGGTCTTAATGTAGAAGGACTTAAGAATGGTCATGGAACAAAGCAAAAAAGTAATGGGTAAGGCTGTTTTCACCAACTTGAGGAAGGGAGTGAATATAAATGTATTCGTTTGGCGATAATTATATTATTGTACTACCCCCTAAGTGGTACTCCTCCATTGTTAAAAGCCCGTCTCTTAATTGAGAGGGGTTTTTTGTTTTGGGATTTGTTAAATGGTTTTTTGTTAATAGGAGGATTTTACGTTTCATTTGGAGAATGTTTTGACAAACGGGGGTGGATTATTTGAGACAACATTTTGAACAGGATTTATCTAGAGAGGATATTTTTAGGATGATTGTTAAGCACCTTGATGTATTTCCGTTGACTAGTCTAGAGGCTATCAGAGAAGTGATCAGGAGTTCATTAAATCAAAGAGGCTTGATAGGGGGGATGACCACACAAACAGGAGCCGCTACATATAACCGGAAAATATCAGACCAGGATATCCAATTAATAAATGATTGTATTAGTGACCTTTTAAATAGTCGCGTTATCCAACCTGGTATTAATGAAGTCAATCAGGATTTACCATGGATTTCTGTTTTTGATAAAGAGAAACTTGAAACATTGGTGAACTCCCAATCTTAACTTTTTACATATAAAAGCCCTTCTCTAAATCGAGAGGGGCCAATTTTTATTGGAATTTATTAATCCTTAATAGCAATTTTATAAAAATCATTATTTTTCTATACTTCATACTCAATTAATTGTATGTTTCACCTGTAAGGTGGGATTCAAACATATCGATGATTTCAAGGAAACGTTCGGCCTCACGGAAAACGTGATCAGCCAACAGTGGATGGATAATGCTCTTGATTTTGCATTCCTCGATTAAATCCCTGGCGGTTTTCTTAAAGTCTCGAAGTGATACGACGGAAACACGGTTCTGATCTAGAAATTGATCCAAAAGAGGAGCGGTTTGAGATTGCGGTTTCATGGACTCTAAGTCTACAGCTTGAAATACTAATTGATCAAAATCATTGCTGAAATTACGCGCCATATCCACCAGCTTTCTTTCCGATGGATCAAGGAGATGTCCGATGAATTTTGCATGATCCGCCATGATCCTTAAAAAGAAAACATTTTCTTTGATGATCGCATCTGCAAGAGGTTTCAATTTACCCTCATTTAATTCTTTTAATCGTTTTCTAAAATAATTGGCTTCCCTGCTTGTATGGTCGACTAATAGCGGGAAATTGTTCGCACCAGGCAATTTACACGTGAGTATTAATCCCAATACTTTTCTTTTAAATAAAAATATGCCAGTAGCAGCTTGTTGCACTTCCGAGTTAAATCTTCTGATTTGTTCTGGATCAGCTTGATTTGTTAATGAATGGGATTGCTGTTCTATCCGTTCAAATAAATGAAAAAACTGATTAGCTTCCTCAATTAGCTGTGTATCTTCACATCTAAAACCTAGTCTTAGAAATAACGAGTGTTCCTTCATTATTCTTGACCAAAAACGAATCTCATCCAAAGAGCGTGCAACAAACATTCCAGAGTTATTCCTCATGTTAGCTTCCTGCGTGTTCTCATTCATAACTAATGCCCCCTTTTTAAAACAAATCCATCATTAAAAGAATATTAACGAGGGGGCATTAGTATTCTGCTCAAATTGCAAATCGAATCATTACGGATATCCTTAGCACCTCAAACCAATGAGTTTTTTTGTTTTCTCTTGTAGGGGAAATATCGTGATTCATCCATCGTCCTTGAAGAGTAGCAAGCGTGCATTTTAGAGAGGAAGGAAAATGGATTTCGAACCGAAGGGTATACAAAAATCTGACCGATTTGAGTCTGAAACCGTAATTTCTTAGATCTTCTATAATACTTCATCAAGCACTCCAGGGCAGTATTTAAAGAACCCTTAGACTTAATTCATTCTAAGGGTTCTCGCATTTAATTTATCAGTTTCATTAAGTTACATTTGATTGTCATTTGTCACAAAGTTCATTTATTTTTTTCGTAAGCTCATTAAACTTTTGGTCGAGTTCTGTGTACGCTTTATCGTTTGGAGTCATAAAGCTAAGTTTTCCCAAAACTTCTTGTCTTTCTGTTTCAAGCGTTAATCGAAGTTCTTCCAAATCATCTCTTTTTGGGGATGATTCATACAATTGTTTTTGTATGCGATTATTCGAAATGAGGAGTTTGCTGCTTGTCGTTTTTTCGAGAAAATATCGATCATGCGAAACGACGAGTAGCGTTCCAGTGAACTGTGCTAAGGTATCCTCAAGTTGTTCCCGTGAAGCTAAATCCAGGTGATTTGTCGGCTCATCCAAAATAAGCACATCTTTTTCCCCTAATATATATTCCATTAACTTACATTTGACACGCTCACCCATACTCATATTCTTAATAGGTTCTGTCCAATGAGATGCCGTGAAGCCTAAATGCTTCATTAAAGTTTGAACGCGCCCTCTCGACTCGAAAGTTTCTTTATGAAATAGTTGGGCGGGTGCTAGTTCAAGCGGTAAATCAAACACTTCCTGCGTCAAATAGCCTATTTTTGCAGATGGTGAAATCCATACCTCGCCCGCAAAAGTTTGATGTCCAAGAATTATTTTTAATAATGTTGTCTTTCCGCTGCCGTTGGGACCTATAATGGAAACCTTCTCACCATGCTGAACCGTGAAATTGACGTTTTTAAAAAGTGTTCGGCCGTTAAAAGTCTTAGTTAAATTCTTAACTTCCAAAAAACGTTTTCCCATCTTGTTTTTTGCATTAATTGAAAAGCGTACAGTGTATTCTGGTTCAACAGGTTCAGTTTTTGCTTTTTCAAGCTCTTTTTCAAGACGCTTTTGTTTAGATTTTACCTGTGCATCCATTCGCTTTGCTTTTACACGATAGTATTCCTTAATCCCTTCCTTTTTCGTCGATTGGGAATGGGCTTTTTTTGACCAAGAAGTGATTTCTTTCATTTGTCCCTCAATCCGTTCAACCATTTTTTGCTGTTTTTCATATTCACGTTGTTGTGTAAGTCTTTTCTGTTTGCGAACCTCCATATAACTAGAATAATTCCCTCTGTGCTCAATTAGCTTTTTATCTTCAATCGACCAAATTTTCGTTGCTACAGCATCCAAAAAATAACGATCGTGCGAAACAAAAATAATGGTACCTCTATAATTTTTAATTTGTCCTTTGAGGAACTCTAAACTTTCCTCATCAAGATGGTTCGTCGGTTCATCTAATAGTAAAAGGTCTGCATCCTTAGAAAGTCCTTTTGCTAGCCGGGCTTTCAGTTTTTCTCCCCCACTTAATCGTTGGAAGTCATGTCTTGGTACATGCATTTTATCAAGTAATTTAACTTCGGAAGGCGTCTTATCTTCTGTTGAATGGGACTCGACTTCTTGTTCAACGATAAAAACCTTCACGTCTTGCTGCAGCCATTGGATTTGTCCATGTGCAGGCTCTAAATCATTATTAATTAATTGCAACAACGTAGATTTACCGGCACCATTTTTGCCAATGATACCGATTATCTCCCCTTTTTGAACACTAGCATTAACATTTTCAAAAATGTCATGGTCCAGTACTCCATAGCTGATATTGGTTAATTTTAATAATTCTTTCATTATGATCAATCCTCTCCTTAAAGGGAGAATAAAAAAAATCCTCCCAGTTCATATGGAAGGATTAGTCGTACCTGTGCATTATCAAATAAGAGCTATTTTCATGATAGCTCTAAAATTTATAGAAAATGGGCAGACTAATCCTATTTTGTATGATTTGAAATATGTGATTTCAAATTTTTAAAAATAAGATTAGTTAATCATCGGCCACCCATCATCCCTTCTGGTATTAATAAAATCAGTATAGCATAATATGATTGTTTTAAACAAAGGGAAGCGGCATGATACTATAAGATTTATAATTGTTTTAACTCAATCAAACACCTTATTATAAGGTGTACAAGGACTGAATATTTCCTGTGGAAACCATAAACATTTACCACCCATAGGGTTGTTCCTTGAGGAGGTCATTAATATGGAATATATAAAGGGAATCGATGTTTCACATTGGCAAGGTGCTATTAATTGGGAGGAAGTTGCAAAGGCAGACGTGAAGTTCGTATTCATTAAAGCAACAGAGGGAACAAGTTATTCTAAGCTTTCCTATTTCAAAGAAAATGCACCACAAGCATTGGCAGCGGGATTGAAAGTCGGGGCCTATCACTATGCAAAGTTTGCAACTGTTGCAGAAGCAAAGGCTGAAGCTGCTTATTTTTTAGATTCTATCAGCTCTTTTGCTTTAAATTACCCTGTTGTCCTTGATCTTGAGGAAAATAAAAAAAAGGCAAATAAAAAAACGCTAACCGATGCAGCAATCGCTTTTTTGGAAGCTATTGAAGAAGCTGGATATACGGCTATGCTGTATAGTGGTAAATACTTTCTCGAAAATGCCCTAGATGAATCAAGGTTAACGAACTACGCTTTGTGGATTGCCAGATACAACAGCATGTTGGGACGTAGCACGGATATTTGGCAGCATTCTGATTCAGGTAAGGTAAGTGGGATCAGGACAAAGGTGGATTTGAACATAGCCTATAGGGATTTTACAGATCCAATAAATACTTTTAGGGCCCGCAACTCCCGTGCATTGAAAACAGCACCAGCCACAACGTATACTGTAAAAAAAGGTGACACTCTTAGCTTCATTGCAAAAAATCATAAAACAACGGTGAAATCGCTTGTTAGTCTTAACGGAATTAAAGACCCCGACAAAATTTATATCGGTCAAAAATTAAGGTTGAAATAAAGGATCTTCTCATTACGAGAGGTACGAAGTATGGGGTTCTTTCAAAAGGTCAAAACAAGGTAGATTGGAGCGGGTGTGCGAGACGGGAAAAGCGGGTCCAGGGAGACCCCATAGGCGCAAAGGCGCAGGAGGCTTCCCGGAACGCCCGCGGAAAGCGAGTGCCTGGAGAGTAAATCAACGTTCAAATTGTACAAATCCTTAATTTACTGTAGACAAACTCGGCTCTTCTCATTAAGAGGAGCTTATTTTAATGGATATTATATTTCTTTAAGTTCGTCTATTGCTACGTCTGATCTTTCCTCTAATGGGCCTCTTAGATGTACTGTAGCCGTTCTTCCATCTTCATTTAAATTATCAATCCATACTGAAGTGCCATTATATCTAACCTCAATGTCAGCTGATGAAGAAAGTATCTGCTTTACACGCTTAGCATCCATATAAATCCCTCCCTGTTAATTAGTCTTCCTATTATTTAGGAAAAGCCTTGATTTTATTCATTTGATTAATATTGCAACTAAATTATATAAGGAGTGCAATGATGTTTAACTTTCCACGTTATCCGCCGTAACTCTTTTTTAATTAAGCTTGTTATGAAAAGATGAGAATTCTTAATCTTAAAAATATTGGATTTATCTGCTAGAATGGATAGGATTGTAAATAATTTTTTTGAGGTGATGAATTTTAAAAAAAGCAGTCTTCTGGCAGCCCTTTTAATACTTATTTGCGCATCCGTACTATTTACATGCATGCAACAGCCAAGCGGGGCCAATGCCGCCAAAGATAAACTTAACATGAAGAAGCTCGACATTGATGAATTTTTGCTGAACGTGATGGAACTTTTATATTACGTGAAGTGAAAACAGGCAAGACTTTTATCTATAATAATGAACGTGCCGAACAAAGATTTGCGCAGCAATCGACTTTTAAGGTGCCCAATGCACTCATCGGATTACAGGTCGGGGCTGTAGAGGATGAATATGACATTAAATACTGGGATGGTGTGAAAAGGGAAATTGAGATATGGAACCAGGATCATACGCTTGGGTCCGGTTTAAGGAACTCAGTTGTTTGGTATTATCAAGTAATGGCCCCCGACATTGGAGAGAGTCGAATCGAGGAATGGATTCATAAGATTTCTTATGGCAACCAAGATATTAGTGGAGGGATTGATCAGTTTTGGCTAAGCAGCTCACTCAAAATTTCTCCTAGTGGAATATATGGAAAATTTATACATACAAAATCTTCCTTTTTATAAGGATATCATGAAAACCGTTAAAAGAATGATGATCCAGACTGAAGGGGACAACTATAAACTTTACGGAAAAACGGGGCAGGGGTCAAACGTTGGCTGGTATGTTGGTTTTATTGAAACAAAAGAACTTGACTATGTTTTTGTAACGAATATCTCCGATACATCGGCAGACGCCAGGAACATCATGAAAGACATTTTACAGAAATACCATTTAACGTCAGATTGGGAATTAAGTTGGTGCTTTCCGAAGTGTGAAGATATAAATCCCGATTTTTCCCAATCGGATGAAGTCTAAGCATAAAAGATATTATAGAGCTGACGGATGCTTTACTTTAAACAGGGAGCTGCATCGGTACCCTATTTTTATGAAGCTAATGGGACGGAAGGGTTGAATAAGGAAGTAGATAAGATGGGACAATATTGGAGGAGAAAGTGTTGTTGGGTTTGAAGTCATATACGCATTCTTATACATGCTTTTAGGGGGGTATCATGGAACTATCGTTATTATTGGAATATGGCTGGGTGTTAATTATTCTAATTTTTTTAGAAGGTTTATTATCTGCTGATAATGCATTGGTTTTAGCCATAATGTCAAAGCATTTACCAAAAGAACAGCAAAAAAAAGCGATTAATATTGGGTTGCTTTTGGCTTTTATATTTAGGATTGGTGCAATCTTCATCATTTCGTACCTTTTCCATGTTTGGCAAGTTCAAGCCATTGGGGCTGCATATTTAATTTTCATCTCATTAAAGCATTTATTAAAAAGGGATCACGGAGAAAAAGAAAAAAAAGGGAAAAGCTACCGTATGACCGTTGCGCAAATTGCATTAGCTGATATTGCTTTTGCTATTGATTCAATTTTAGCTGCAGTCGCTCTTGTCATTGCCTTGCCAGATACGCCGATGGGTGATATAGGAGGTATGGATGGGGCAAAATTCATTGTTATTTTATTAGGGGCAATTGCAGGTTTAATCGTCATCCGGTTTGCGGCAGGATACTTCGTTAAGATACTGACGGAGCGACCTAGCCTCGAAACGGCAGCCATGTTAATCGTTGGCTGGGTAGGGGTTAAATTATTAATGCATACTCTTGCGCATCCAGCCGTGCACATTATCTCTCACGAGTTTGTTGAAGGACCGATTTGGAATATAATCTTTTGGTCAGTCATGCTTCTCATTGCTATAGGCGGATGGTTTTTATCTGGAAAAACAGAGAAAAAAAGTGAAAGTAAATAAAGTGAAAGTAAATTAATAAATGAAAATTTCAAGAAGATCAAAGACCGGAAAAAATTTTTCGGTCTTTTTTTTGGGTTATTCTACAATGCCCTTCTATATAGATTTCTTAATGTTGAAAATATGACAAATCGTCATAAAGATCAGTAAAGCTGTTGATTGATTCAATTTTACTTCAATAACCCTAACCGAAAACCATAAACGACTGCCTGTGTACGGTTTTTAGCTTTAAACTTTGTTATTAAACTGCTTACATAATCTCTAACGGTATGCTCGCTTAATAGCAGCAATTCAGCCATTTTTTTATTGTTATAGCCCTCAGCCAGTAAATTTAAAATCATGGCTTCCCGTTCCGTCAGTTGTATGTCGGTACCAATTGACACCTCATCATCTTTTCTTGATAAATATAAACCGAGCCGTTTTCCGACCTGTTCAAGTAAAGTCAGTTCATCTATTGAATAATCGAATTCCTCCCCTAATTGATCAAAGGTCAGCCAGCCGAAGACTTGCTGGTCATGAACAATGGGTACAAAAATGACAGATGAAAGATTAAATAGCTGTATATGTTCCTCTTTAATGTGATTACGGGGATTCTTTAAAAATACCGGCTTTTTTGAATTGAATACCATGGATTGCTTGGAGCTGAGTTGCCCCCTCATGCTTTGAACTTTTGGCAGCTCCGATCCAATGGTGCCGTAAAATTGATTGGACCAAGGAATATAAGCATAAAAAACACATCTTTTATAGTTAAAGAACTCCTCACATTTTTTTAGGATAAAAGCAAAATCCTTAAATCCTGCCGAGTTAATTAAAAGTTCATCTAATCGGTCCAGTAACTGCAGTCTTTTAAGTTCTGCATTCTCTTGTTTGGTTTTGGGATGTTGATCCGGTTCATCGCCCGTCCACTTGTTATAGTAATGGATGAGATGAGAGAAAATGGATAATAAGAACATAAGAATGGAAAGCGGTTGGGCATGTTTCAGGTTTACCATTAAGGTAACAATCGACTTTTCAAAGATTAATCGGAACATGCTGAAATGAGTATCATTTAAAAGGGGTAAATGTGATTGAAGCCAAGTATCCAAATGCTCTTCGAATGTGTCTTTTATGTCCTCGATATTTGGAGCGGATAAAAATAGTAAAAATGATTCCAATAATGTTTGTATCATCTTACGTTCAGGTTCTAATATGAAGGGCTCTAGATTCAAATAAATATTGATATTTTCTTCAATCTGTTTGTTATGACTTTTAATGAATAATATGTATTGCTGCAATGTTATTTCTTCATATGCATGAAAGGGATGAGCCATGTGAATTCCTTCTCCTTAAAACAAAATACCCTATAAAAAGGGGGAACTAACCTTATTATTATACAGCACTTTATAGGATAGTAATTCAAATTGTAAGGAGTAAAATAAATGTATGAACACAGAATGAAGCTATTAGATGACCATTTTCTAATTCAATCAAGGATTTCAACATTGTAGTCAGCTATTTGCTTGTATAAGAATGGTCGTCCAGGGAGAACCTCAAGGGATGGAGATTTCTGGTGCTCAAGGAATCTGTTGCGTAGTAAGAAAAGGAGATTTGGTAATATGAAGAGACTTGAAAACAAAGTGGCAATCATTACAGGCGGGGGTACAGGAATCGGGAAAGAAACAGCTTTGTTATTTGCTAGGGAGGGAGCAAAAATCGTCATCACTGACATCAACCAGGAATCCGGTGATCAAGCTGTGAATGACATTCAGGCAATCGGCGGTGAAGCCCTATTCATCCGTCATGATGTCAGCAATGAAGAAGATTGGAAAAGGGTTGCAAAGGATACGATCGATACTTTTGATAAGGTGGATGTTCTGTTCAACAATGCGGGTATTTATATCATTAAACCAGTTGCGGAAATTGAACTGGTGGAATGGAATCGCCTCATGTCGATTAACGTGACCGGCGTATTCTTGGGAATAAAACATATTATGCCACTCATGGCGAAACAAAATAAAGGGTCGGTCATAAACGCTTCCTCCATTGCAGGCTTGATTGGCGCGCCTGGTCATGTTTTATACGGTGCAAGCAAGGGAGCGGTCCGGACTATGACTAAAGATGCTGCCATCGAGTATGCTTCAAAAGGGGTCCGTGTAAACTCGATTCATCCAGGATATATCGATACCGGGATGGCGGACTATGCATCTGAACAAACGGGCAGTTCAAAAGATGAATTGGGTAAAGAATTTCCGTTGGGACATCTGGGCAGCGTCAATAATGTGGCGAATACAGTGCTTTTCATTGCCTCGGACGAATCTTCCTATACGACGGGTACTGAATTTGTGATAGATGGCGGAGCGACTGCTCGCTAAAATCCCTACATTATTAGGGGATATTAGAAACTAAAAAACAAAGGAGTGTTTAGATATGAGATTAGAAAATAAAGTGGCAATCGTAACAGGGGGAGCAAGCGGGATTGGAGCAAGTACGGCTCAATTATTTGCAGAAGAAGGAGCAAAGGTGGTCATTGCCGATTTTGCTGATCATGGACAAGCGGTGTCAGAAGAGTTAAATGGCAAAGGGTATGATACTCTTTTTGTTAAAACTGACGTGACGAATGAAACGGACGTAAAGAATATGATCGAAGAGACGGTTAACAAATATGGAAAACTGGATATCATGTTCGCTAACGCGGGAATTGCCAGAGACGGAAACATTCATGAGTTAAGCTATGAGCAATGGCAAAAAACAATTGATATTAATTTATCCGGTGTCTTCCTATCCGATAAATATGCGATAGAGCAAATGCAAAAACAATCTACTGGCGGCGCAATTGTCAATACAGGCTCCATCCATAGCCATGCAGGGAAACCTGGGGTAACAGCCTATTCTGCTGCGAAAGGAGGGGTCAAACTGTTAACACAAACGTTAGGTGCGACTTATGCAAAAGATGGCATTCGTGTCAATGCAGTTTGCCCAGGATATATTGATACACCACTTATTGCCCAAGCTCAAGGTGAGATCAGACAAGGTTTGATCGATTTACATCCAATCGGCCGTTTAGGCAGAGCGGAAGAAGTGGCTAAAGCCGTTCTCTTCCTTGCAAGTGACGATGCATCATTTGTTACAGGCACAAGCCTTATTGTCGACGGCGGTTATACGGCAGTATAAAAAGGCCTCGTTTAAGGATTAATGGCTGGTTCTATCAATCAGTCAAATTCGTTTGATATGAAAATTACATGAAAAATAGAGCTTCTTCCGTAAGGTGAGTGGGGTTAGATTACTCAACTCTACTGGAGGGCTCTTTTTTTTGCATATAATGAAAAAATCCCCGGGAATGCTAAAAACATTTCCTTGGAAGAAGAAACGATACAAGCAGTTGCAGGGGAGAGGGAATTCAGTAATTTTATGTTTATGGAGGATACTTTTATCCTCTTTTTGAATGTGCGGCGATAAATAAGGCCAAACGGATAATTCGATTACGATCTAGATCGGTCGTATATTAGATATTCTCTATATAACTTTTATATACGTTCGGGCATCTTTCAGTAGGTCTATACACCATTTTCCTACTCATTTCAAATAGTATATGGACGTATGCTAATATCTTTACGTTTAGATTAGTCTGGTTTTGAGAAAAAAGAATAAATTATTAGATTAATTTTATTTAGTCACATTATTAGGTATTTTTGTTTCTTTTGAGCAAAGTATTTCCCAATATTAGGGGCAAGTTCACTACTTTACTATTGTTAGAATTAATAAAGTAAATAACTGTCACGTTACCAAGTGAAAAACCTGTTACATATAAGAAGTAGAAATGGGGCATTCACATTTAAACGTTTTTCTTAAGAAAGTGCACACCCAGCCACCCGAAGATAAGGGTAGTAATGGCTCCATTTTGATTGACAAGGTTTTACCTTTAGCTTAAAATTTTCCTTAGGGAAACTTTTTTACCTTAGTGCATATAATGCAGTTAAAGTGAAGTGTGATAGATAACCACTTTATTTTTTTAGATTGATGTTGCCTTTGGTAAACATTATTAGTTTATCGAAAAATTATTTACAAAGGAGATGTTTGCAATGAATTCCGCATTTACCGTTAAGAGTTTGTTTGTATCCTAACATGGTAATGAAGCGGTAAACGTGAATTGGTTGGGGTTATCAGTCCAAATGGGGCAGGGAAATAAACATTATTAATAGGTTTGTTAAACTTAATCCCGAAAGATAAGTCAATATTCAAATATCCGGAAAAAGTTTTAACGAGCTAAGAAAATCTGTCCATATGTCCCCAAGAAGCAATATTGAATGAGATTTTCTAATTACTGTTTTGGATCTGTATTTCTCGGAACGTATCCCCATCTAGGTTTATTTAAAAAAAAAGAAAAAGAATGAGCACTTAAAGGTTTGCAAATGGTTAGTTGGAGAAATTTCAAGAGGGCAACAAACAAGGGTCTTTTTTAGCAATGGAGCTTGCTAAAAATACTGATAAATTTTTACGGATTATCTTTTTTTGAATAGATACGACTAAGACTAAGACAATTTAATAGCCTTGTGAAAATTGTTGTTAACCAGTATAACTACTTATTTTTAAGGAGGATTTAATAATGTTAGTTAAGTTTATAAGAGAAAATGTTTACGCGTCATTTATGCTGACAATACTTCGTATATTTATAGGGTGGCAGTGGTTGAATGCAGGGTGGAGTAAAATAACTAGTGGGAAATTTGATGCATCTGGATTCATAACAGGTGCAATAGGAAAAGTAACTGGTGAACATCCATCTGTTCAATCTTGGTGGGCTGACTTTTTAGGTGACTTTGCATTACCAAATGTAGGGATATTCAACATTCTAGTTCCGTGGGGTGAATTTTTAGTCGGACTTGGATTAATTTTAGGAACTTTTACAACTTTTGCTGTATTAATGGGAGTGCTAATGAACTTTTCCTACATGTTCTCTGGAGCAACGAGTACAAACCCACAGATGGTTTTAATTGAAATATTTATCCTTGTTGCAGGCTTTAATGCAGCGAGAATAGGTTTAGATCGTTGGATAATCCCATTCTTAAGAAAACAAATATTTAGAAAAAAGGAACAAGAAGTCACTATGCAAAGTTAAAGATAAAGTTATTTATTCATAACTTTACAACATATAAGAGTGAAGGAAATATTTAAAAACTCAGGAGTTTGTAGACAAAAGGGGGTCTTATCTAAATTTCAAAACAGAGTTGATTGGAGCGTTTGTGGGAGAATCCTGCGGAAAGGCACGTCTAGGGGAGACCCTACAGGCGCAAAAGCGCCGAGGGCGGACCGCCCGCGGAAAGCGAGTACCCTATGTTCCAAGCGATGTTCAAGGTTTTATAAACCTAAATAAAATTGAGACAAACTTGTTCTTCATCGAGTTCGTCTACAGTCTGAACTCAGTTCTTTCTTACTTTGGAACTGAGCTTTTTGTATTTCGCGTCATATCATTATTATTGTTGATCCTATAATTAGCTTAATAGCGTATTTCGTAAAAGACACTTTTACGAAGGGGCATTTTTTTACAATATGGCCTTATATTAATATCGCAAAAGTATAAACAAAAGAGCAGGTTAGTTCAATTTTATAAAAGTGGAAGTAAATCCAATTAATAGTATTTTTATGTTAAAGTTGTAAAGTTGATATTTTATTACATCATTTCATTAGGAAGGAACAAAATCTGTATGATAAAGGAAGGGTTAAATGGCGAAAAGAATATTAGGTAGTATGTTGTTTTTATTACTAGGCATGGTTAGTTTTACTTTTTTATCTGGCTTGAAAGTTGAAGCAGCAGATCGAGTGCATACTGTATCCTCTCAAGAAACGGTAGAATCGATTGCAGCGATCTATGATATATCGACAGAGCAACTAATGAATATGAATGGTTTACCGGATGATAAGTTATATATTGGCCAGAAGTTAACCATTCAGACTGATTATACTCCTTCGAACTATCAGTGGTCAGAGAGAGGGAAACAAATTGGGAATTATGCGAAATCTTTTACAGGATTTAAAAAAACGGCTGGGGAAGAGACACCTATCAAAGGGTTTGATTCTAGCGGATTGATTCATTGGGTACTCTCCCGACAAAAGGTGCCTATCGACCGTTTGTCAGTTGAAGGCTATTATAAGCAAGGAATGGATACAAATACGCCTAAGGCTGGAGATGTTATATTTTTTCTAGAAATGGGAAGTACAAAAGTCGTCACCGCTGGGATCTATCTGGGGGGAAATCAGTTCGTTAATTCTGGATACGGAGCAGAGACAGTTCAGGTGAGATCTACCACAGAAAAATATTTTGCACAATACCAAGCCGAGTATAAAACGTATACACCAAAAGGAGAGCATGTCGTTCAAAATAATGAAACACTTAAAAGTATCTCGGATAATTACGGTGTATCGGTGGATACAATCAAAAAGCGTAACGCGTTACCAACTGAGAGCTTGATGCAGGGACAGTATCTTCAAATATACAGCAATCCCTTGTATCCATTTTATACAAATCAAGAGGCTTCCTATGATAAAGCTTACGATGTCATAAAGTATGCCTATACTCTACGTGGATTTAACTATGTTTTCGGGGAATATGATCCGATGATTGGAATGGATTGCAGCGGTTTTATCTATTGGGCCATGAAGGAGCAGGGCATTTCCCTTAAACGTGGTTCAGCAGCGGACTACCATTCCTTGCTGCCGAAAATCAGCGATCCAAAGGCAGGGGACTTTGTATTTTTTAGAGATACAGACTTAAGTCAAGAGATAACCCACGTCGGTATTTATCTAGGGGATGGTCGCTTTATTCATACAACAAGGAATACTGGAGTTCATATATCTGATCTTACTTCAAGTTATTTTACTCAGAAGTTCGAAAGTTTTGGGCAAGTCCAAGTCCATATGGACTAAGATAGCCACGAGAGAGTTAGGCTACTTGAATTTTCAAGTCATATTATCCACTTAAGGTATGCAGTGTAACAAGATCACGAACAAACGATGTTACAACTACTATCTAGAGGGGTTTTTAATGACTTAAAAAGGGCAAAAGTTTTGAGGAATATACAAATGAAAAGAAAATGAAAGTTGTTAAGTTTTATCGGTTATTAATAGATGTTTTAACTGCGATAAGAATCGAAATTGTGGATTAGAAAAAAGTTGTACTGTTTATAAAAAAGAAAAACCGAAATGACCTGATTTCGGTTTTTCTTAATGAGCTAAATGGGCAGTTAGTTGAAGAAAACCTTATTTTAATGGTTGTGGTAAAAATTTCAAGTTAATTTTAAGAAAATAATATTTTTGGAAGGGACTGACTATGATATTGGAAACGAATATTTAAAGATTAATCGAAAGGTTTAAAAGTGTAAAAAGCCTTGGAGATAAAACGGTAAATCAATTATCCGAAAGGAAAATACATTGGACTCATAATATCGAGTCTGTTGCGGTAATAGTAAAGCATTTGAGTGGAAATATGATTTCACAAGGTGGAATGACTTTTTAACTTCAGACGGAGGAAAGGGATATAGAAATCGTGATGAAGAATTTATAGATGATATATCTTCAAAATCCGAGCTAACTATTGTTTGGGAAAAGGATGGAAAACCCTAATTGATATATACTTCAGAAAAAACCTGTTTTCTTAACGGGCGCCAGAGAATTTTATCTTGGTATAACCCATATGGATATTTTTATTTACTTTCATAATTTCTGCCACCAGCTTTTCTTGGTGAGATGATCTTAGATCCTTTTACTATATTCATCGATTTCGGTTAACATAGCAGCTGTTTTTCTTACTCTTCGAGTTGTTGAGCCTAATACTTCCCGCAATCGAATGGCACTGATCCTCTTGTCCCTATATCCTTAAACAATGTTTGTCTCGTTCTTTCCCTTACGTTATGAATGTGTATACTTCCAATTTTTGTGCGATTAATTGAATATTTAAAAAACATTTGTTAGTTTCTGTAGTTTTATATTAGATTCTGTGGTTCCTGTGATAAATTAAAGGTGTTTTTTTGTGAGAGAAAATACGAAAAAAACAATATATGTGTTTTGGGGTTTTATGGTATGCAAACTTTATAGAAACGGTAGAAAGAAACTTCATAATTCTTGCAAATGGAAACAAACTTAAGAGGAGAAACCAATATGAATCATCTACAAAAGCAAATACTTTTTTTCCTTGAGGAATGCAATAGAGAAAGATGTGTAAGTAAAATTGCTGAAAAGTACGATAAAAATCTTGAAGTGGTAAGGGCTGAGTTAGTGATACTTGCGAACAAGAACCTCATAGCTATCAAAAAGAGTACAACTGGGAAGATAAGCAGAGCAACGATTAGTCCAAAAGGTAAACAGTGCTTCAGGGAAGCTACTGCAATTAAGGGTTCAGTCCAAGAGCAAATCAATGAGTTGAAACAAAAGTTGTCAGCTCTGGAAGCCTCCTTTATACGTGCAAAAGAGAATCCAACTGGGGAGAATAAACAGTCACTATTGGATAATGCGAATACGGTTCAATCAGTGGCTTATGGATTAAACTCATTCTTTAAAGTTGGATTGGATATCTTTAAGTAAACAATAACCTCAGAGGATAACCAGGGAACTCTTGTACATCTACATCATCAGGGTCAAAACAGGCTAGCTCATGGGTTTATTGTCGAGGTGAGCTAGTTAATAAGATCTACTAAAAAAGGTCCGAGCCTGGTTGTATTGTTTATCATCCATTATTTATTGTCAACCCCTTAAGGGAGCGACAGTCTGTGATGCACCGGGGCCGTTGGAGTCAGACTAACGAATGGGCTCTATTGGCACCATAGTCATCGCCTTACTCATCCAGCCATAGAATGAGTATGGACGATTTCCCACGATTTTCATTCTCTGTGGTGGAGCGCTGATTTTTGCGCTTAATGGATGGCTAACAGGTGCTTTACTTCATTACCAGGAGATGATCGGCATCTCCTTTTTAGTGAAAGGAAATGAAGGACTTGAGAAAGGAAGATGCCCTCTATTAAAGACGGTCATCTTCCCATGCCCTATATAATCTCTTATATTATGTTTTTCTTTTGGAGTTTCTTCTTTGTTGATCTGCTTTCTTCATTTGTTGTTGAGCTTGAGAACTATATGATACTATCTGTTTTTTTTATGAGTTTGAAGCTAGATTTGCTGGGCCACCTTGTGGGAAATTTTGAAATGGAGATACGATTTAATTAATTGAGAAACTTCTTGATGAATATTTGCAAGCTCTTGTCCTAATTCAGTACCAGTAAAGTTTGCTACAGATAGTTGAGTGTCTATTTGTTTTTGCAGTTGATTGTTTTTTGACATAATAGAAAACCTCATTTAGAAAAATCATACCCTTTTATAATATTCTATAGCTTCTAAAAAAATAACGGGTATTTTTAATGGGGAAAATCTAATATATGTTTATTACGGGTGCTTTACTTCAATAAGATTGCTGAGTCAGCTTTTTTCTTATGGCACTAAGGGGCAGAATAGCTTAATAAAAATAGGTAGATTAAGGGTGTTCAAGAAGGAATAGTTTGTGGAGTAATGAAAATAGAGAGTGTTATGTAGACTAATGATGTATAAAATATACCAAAAGAAAAAACCAGCTTTATTAGACTGGTTTTTTCATCTTAATATAACACTTTGTTAAATTCAGTTTTTAAGACTTACATGCTCAATCATACGCTTCATTGCCTGAATTTGCCCCATATGAGTCGCTTCATGCATTAATGTTAAACCTGCAAGTTCTCCAACAGTCTTACATCCTAGGAATGGTGTATCCAAATCTTGATCTAGCTGTTCAGGAGGAATTTGCTTTAAACGAGTTAATTGATCTTTCAACTGTACAACCAGCTCATCCATAGCAGGTATATTCCCTGTCCAATCAGCTGGCTTTGTGCCATTCCCAAACAATTCTATATAATTCGTGGGAAGATGGGTTGTTACATGCGGGAAACCAAACATAGTTTGTTCTGTAATTGTCAAAACGTGACCAGTATGCCAATGAATTGTGTTATTAAAGCCATCTGGCTGCACATCGTTTAGTTCCATAGAAATGGACTCTACATTCTTGATGAAGTATTCTCTCGTCATCTCAAATTGCTTAAATACAAGTTGATTCATCTTTTTCTCTCCTCTCACTAACAAAATCATCCATATTATACCAGTAAAAATCGGAAAAGAATATGGTTGAAACTTCCTGAAATTAGTTTTATGTCAGCTGGTTCTTTTTCCACAATAGGGAGCGATCAAGAATCGTTTTACTTATAGAACTTACGGGTGAGTTATTTCATTTAAGGCTCAATAAAAATAATAAATCCAATTGCACCTTCCATTTTATTAGCTTTCTCACAAAAAATAAAAAGTCCCAAAAGTATTTTAGATTTGACTGAAAATTCAATACATACAATTGTTATACAATTGTAAAATTATATAGTTTTATTTTCGGTATAATGGAAATTATTAGAAAAGTATTATGTGTATGAATATTTACAAATAGGGAGCTATTCATTTCTCCCTCCTTGTAATAAATTCCCGCCACTTACCGAAGACGGTCCTAAAGAGAAGATCCGTATGGACTCTGCCGACTATATGTTTGTGTTGAACCCTCATTTCTATCATGAAGGGTCCATCTTTGCTAACGTACAACTGGTTTTCTACTATGACATGAATAACTCTTACTTCAACGTCATGTTGGAAGCTTTTCAACATCATAAGGACGATCTAACGTCCCCAGGAAGTTTGATTTCTGGATTACAAGGGAAGCCCCCCCTTACCCGAATGTATTCTAAATATGATTTGGTGCAGTATAACGCCAATAGAAAGGCGAAAGATGCAGCGTGTTCCAAACTAAGTAAGCCTGAAGGATATGAATGTGACGAATTTCCATTTGCCAGTACTTATGAAGGGGCTGGAATTGGAGATGGAAGGTTCTCGGTTCGATACATTCCGAGAGCAGCGAATAATACACATGGACGCTGGCTCGCTGCATGGTATGCATATGATCGGATTTTGCACAAGATCAATTTTATATTGGATTTAATGAGCAACTGTCGCTGTGTCGGCTGGATGAGACTTAGAGTTGGTACCGAACCACATCAATGGTACTTCCTCCTGAATAGAATGCACGATATAAGTACATCCATTGAAATCCTTCAGACTTATCAAGACCCGAGTTAAAGACTGATAGCTACAACCATGGTGAAGTACTCCTGCTTTTTGGCTTAACCACCATACAAGGCTTTTAAATCTTTAGCTTGGTGCTTGTTCGTCCTTTGAACAAAACCTACTTTTTTGGCTAGTTCTGGAGAGCTTTTGGAGACTAAGAGCGTTGTCGGTTCCTATGAACTACCCTTAAATAAATGTCGAATGTAGATATGATACCCTCAAAAGAATCAACTATTAGTAGTAATGTTTGAGTGTAAAAGTATTAAAAGGGAGGTGAATTGTTTTTGACTATAATAGATATTGACCAATTGCTTTTAGCTACTGAAGAACTTGCCGAAGAGTCAATTCCATTTCATCTCGATACATTTGATATTGATCAATTATTAGATAAAACGGATAACTGGTAAAGAAAAGCATACCCGAAGGGATATGCTTTTTTCTTTATTATAGGGGAAAAAGGTTCAATTTTTAAAGCTGCTACCAATGTAGACATAACTCCACATTGGAAAATGGGAGAGTTATTGCAATTAAGCCTAGCAAGTACAACATAAGCCTTTTTGTCACTTCTTTATGAACTGGTTAGATCCAGGTCGTTTTATAAGAGATGAGAAAGGATATATAGATTTTTTCATAAGAATGGTTATAAATGCGATGTTTTAAAGCGTTCCATCTTCATCATCTTGGAGGATAAGAACCTGTTAGCGATTGGGCATATAAATAAGCTGTATCTATTAAGTGGCGTCTTGGGAGTCCTACTCGACTATTGCATCATGCAGGCAATCTGCCACTTAGGACCAGCCTATGCCATATCAATCGTCCTTGTCGCACAACTAACCATGGCAGTTCTGATTGACACCTTAGGGTGGTTCGGATTTGAAAAAGCACCTTTACCATAAATAAATTGATCGGGATCATAATCATGATATATGGAATCATCATTTTTAAGATAAAAAGAGCCCTTTCCACCTAAATATATATCTAGGTGAAATGAAAAGAATGGTGATATAAAAAAGACTGGCTATCTAATTTGCTGATTAATTTTTATTTACCTTCTGATCAGTATGAAGTGCTATTAAATAAGCTTAACATTAAAAGACTTGATTCAAGTCTTTAGGTTAATTTTCATTTATTTAAAAAATAAAGCATTTTATATTCAGATGAAAGGGAAATGGATGCAGCAGTTTCGTGCAGTTGAGTCCGAAGGAAGTAAAGAAAACTAAGTTTTTGTCTAATGTATAACTTTGGTAAAATTAGATTGAAAATAACCGATGTTCTTGGGGAGGAAGCAAATGAAGATTAATAAAATACATCATGTAGCAATAATTTGTTCCGATTATGAAAAATCAAAAAACTTCTATGTGAATATTTTAGGGTGTGATATCGAGAAGGAAACATATCGGTCAGAAAGGAAATCCTATAAATTGGATCTAATCGTCGGAGGGGAATATCAGCTGGAATTGTTCTCATTTCCTGATAGCCCCCACCGACCTAGTTATCCTGAAGCAAGAGGGCTTAGACATCTTGCTTTTGAAGTGGAAGATATTAATCAGGCGATTGAAGATTTAGAAAAAGAGAACATTCCAGTCGAACCTATCCGTGTTGATGAGTTAACAGGAAAAAGGTTTACTTTTTTTTGTGATCCGGATGATTTGCCTCTTGAAATATATGAAAAATAGGAATTACAAGCTTAGTTAGGTTGATGAGAGAAATTTAAGGCATGAAGTTTGCTAGAAGAGATAAAACTTCAAGATTTGAGGTAAACTCTTTTTTAAATTTGATTTCAAAGATTTAAAGAGGTTACATATGCCAATTGAACTATGAAGATCCCTATGATATGTCGATACTATTAAATTTATCTCCACTTGTATTCCATATTTCGATGAGAGCTGAAATAATCACCAGCTATAATATCTGTAGATCGGTCATTTAAATATGTCAGGAGATAAAAAAATGAATGTTTACAAATTTACACTGTTGATACTTTTAACGACATTTTTGATGGGTTCTTCTTTTGCAGTCGTTAAAATTGGTTTACCTTATTCATCCCCATTATTATTAGCAGCATTACGCTTCACACTTGCCGGATTCATAATGGCGATGATCGTAATCTTTTTAAAAAGACCGCATCCAAACTCTAGAGGGGATTGGATAAAGATGCTTATTATCGGCACATTTCAAACAGCCGGAGTAATGGGGTGCATTTTCCTGAGTTTACGCACTATTACAGCAAGTGAATCCTCCATTCTTACATTCACGAACCCGTTGCTTGTTGTTGTATTCGGTACTATCTTTTCACAAACACGCTATAAACTATATCAATGGATTGGAGTTTTATTAGGATTAGTTGGGGTAATTATAACGATGGGGGCGCAACTTGAATTCAAGGTTGGTATTCTTTTCGGCATTTTTTCTGCTGTTTTCTGGGCCATTTCCACTTTATTGGCGAAAAAATGGGGAGCGATTTCCGATACATGGGTTTTATCTGCCTATCAGATGCTTTTCGGCGGTTTACTGCTTTTACTTGGCAGCTTTAATCTTGAAAAACCATTTTTCATACTGAATGGTAATTCGTTGTTCATTTTATTATGGTTAAGTATCATGTCATCGATCGTTCAATTTGCTGTTTGGTATTACCTTTTACAAAAGAGTGATCCAGGAAAAACAAGTGCCTTTTTATTTTTGGCACCTTTCTTCGGTGTATTATCAGGGTGGGCACTATTAGGTGAACAGATATACACTTCAGTCCTAATTGGCGGACTGTTTATTATCATTGGCATCTATCTTGTAAATAGCAATTTCCAAAAGGAAAATAAATTTGTTAATAGAGCTTTATAGTAATCGTATGAATAGTTCAACAGAAAATCCCTCGTGAAAAAGAAATGAGCCTCTTTTCTTTTTTACGAGGGATTATTAAATTATACCTCTATGCAAAAAACTTCTTTAAATCCATCTTTCCCTTTAGGTGTTACTTTTACTGCGCGAATAGATGGAACACGGACTATCCAGCCTAAATCAAAAAAATGTGAAAGGAGCCCATTTCCTAAAGCACCGCCAAGATGATGCTGACGTTCACTCCAGTCTAAACATGAGTGGGAAAAGGAACGGCGTTTTTTTCTTAAATCAAGTAAATCTATGCCGAATTCAGAAAAAAAACGATCTCCTTTGGGCAAAACTGTAAACTCCCTCTCTTCCTTTTTCAAATATCCGGCCTTCAACATCGATTCAGTTAATTGGACGCCTAGTTTTCCTGCCAAATGATCATAGCAAGTTCTGGCTTCCTGAAGCATTTTGACTTGACTTGATTGTTTTAACGACCGAACTTGAGGAGATGGGGAAATGGCAAGAAACGATTCCAAAATGTGTGCAATTTCTCCATTTGCTAGCTGATAGTAACGATGTCGTCCGTGTTTTTCAACTTTAACAAGGTTACCTTCCACTAATTTAGAAAGGTGAAAGCTGGCGGTTTGAGGTGTTATTACAGCCATCAATGCTAATTCGCCTGCAGTATGAAAACGCCCATCCATTAAACTTGCCAGTATAGTTGCACGTGACGTTTCCCCGAGGAGGGAGGCTATCTCCACCATATTTGGATTTATACTCAAAATAGTTACCAACCTTTCTGCCGATATTTTAGTTAAGTTTTTGTTTGTAAAAAGCTGAGCGCTATGTAATTAGCATTAAAATATGTAAACTTATATTTCTATTATACAGTACCGCTGTCCTAGTGATATTCTGTATATTCACGATCCCGCTTTAAATATTTGTTAATAAGCGGAAACGGTTATTTTCCTCGTTAATTATTTCTTACTTCATTGCTTGTATGTCCTTTTTAATATCTTATAAAGCTTTCTATAAATATGTACAGGACATAACAGGTACATTACCTGATAAAGAAACAGCCGAAATATTGGCTGAAGCTCTAAAAATTCTTTAAGGCTGGATATGATCATTTTAGAATCTATCTACATGGCATTACCATTCTTACGTAATTCAATATTTGGAGGAACAAGGGGTTCTATATACCTTATTAAATCGGATTATTTCTCATCAGAACTCCAGTTTACGGAAGGTAAAAACATACGAATTCGATGCGAACCAGTTGTGTGTGCTGCTTTACAAAGGTGAACCTCATAAAAATAGAGGAATTCAGCTTTTAGACCTTCGTAATTTGTCAACAGGAAATCATATCGAATATGCTGTTGGAAGCTTAATAGAAGAAAGACTGTCTATCCTTTGGATAAGCGTTTTTTAATGAAGTATATTCTTTGTAAACTAGGCATACATTTTTACATGTTCACTAACAGTAAACGTTCCTTAATATTCTTGGAATAAATAACGGTGAATAGTCCCTTTTGTCGAATTTAGTAGTCAAATAGGAGGGAATGAAGAGTATGAAAATATCAGACGTTGGATTTAAGGGTCAAGTTTTTGGATTTATAAAGTTCACATCTTTTGTGGAAAGTTTCTTGTCTGGGGATTTATATATGAACAATTTCAAAAAGTATATTGATATGGAGAGTGCTTCGGGAGAAAAAGGGGTAGGAGATAAATTTGAAGCAGCACATGTTTTTACGGAATTAACAATGAATTTCTTTACTCAAGATACCCATGAATTAATAATGTCGGGGCGAACTAAAAAGATGAATTTCAGAAAAAATATAAATGAAAAAAGACCATTATATTGTATGTTTGCAATTGTTGGCGATATGTTAAAAGTGGTTAAGGAGGATGAAAAGTATTACTATACCAAATTTGATTTACCTAAAGAACAAATCAATAAAATGATCAGGGAGTTCGGTGATAGCTTAATTTTTGTTACGCCATCGCAATTTATTGACAGAATTACTAGAGCACTCAATGAAAAAGGTTATGCTTACAGAGGCGGATTGGTAAAATATGACGATTATAACATCAATTCCTCAGCTAGGATGAGCTCTTATAAAAATCAAGGGACTGATATTTATTTTTGGAAAGATAAATATTTTGAAAATCAATATGAATATCGCATAGTTCTCACAGATCAAGAAGTTGATGAAGCTTTAATCGTGAACGTAGGTGATATTTCAGACATTAGTACTATATTTAATGCAAATGAATTTTTCAGTGAAAAATTCGAAATAAGATTACGAAAGAAAGGAAATCTTAGCATCCATTAAATAGGGTGCTTTTTATTTGCAGGAGGGATAAAGAAAATATAGGAACTTTTTAAAGAATTAAATAGAAGTGTTAAATTAATCGGAAATTCTAGGGTAATTGCATCCACAAGGGGTTTAATAGCTCATTTATATTGACTAGTATTTGTTTTGTCTTTACCGAAGGTCGCTTTAATAACATTGGAAAAATATAAAGATGGAGATATGCAGCAAACTCATACAGGGTTTCGAATAAAGAAGTATAGTGATTATTCAACAAAAGAGGGCGACCAAGTCATCCAGATGACTAGTTCTCCCTCTTTTGAACTTTTTCCATATAAAAAGTTTTTAACCATTTATGGATCTTTTAAGAGAGTGCCATTCAATAGAGTCCAAAATTGAGCAAAAACCCCTCTGAAACTGACGACTTTCTTCTATTGTTATTTAAGCAAATTTCGACAACGTAATTGCAATGGTGAATAGTGGTTATAAGCCAGTTAAGTTTTTATGCAATGAAAAGTCGATCGCTTGATAAAATGTGCTGATGTCTACTGCGCCTATTTGATCTGCCCTTATAGTGGAGTGGCTTTTGAAGGTGCTTCCGTGTTTGGCTCAACAGCAACCCTGTGACTAGGCCAAAACGGAAATCAATTGCAGCTTGTTCTTCAAAGGAAATCCACTTTTATTAGTAGGGAAAGTAATGATTTAATGCTGACTTTATTGCTTTTATTTTTAACAGCAAATAACTGGATATCTGATGTGAATTCGTGTAATCTACAAAAGTATGTTTTTTTCCAAATCGTAAAGGGGGACCATAATTGAGTTCAACAAATAGTAAACAGACAACGATTGTTGCTCTTTTGCTTGCGGGTACATTTATTGCGATCTTGAATCAAACATTAATGATTACCGCCATTCCTCCTGTAATGGAGGAAATGAATATTACTGCAAATAGTGCACAGTGGCTAACTACCGTTTTTATGCTTGTTAATGGGATCATGATCCCTGTTAGCGCGTTTTTACTGGAGCGCTTTACCACCAGACAGCTTTTCCTTTCCGCGATGGGGATTTTCGCCATAGGTACATTGGTAGCGGGGCTAGCTCCTAATTTTGGAATGCTGCTGCTAGGAAGGATGATTCAGTCGAGCGGAGCCGGAATCATGCTCCCGTTAATGCAAACAGTCTTCCTAATGATTTTCCCTGTTCATAAACGGGGTGCAGCTATGGGACTGGTCGGTCTGGTCATTTCCTTCGCGCCGGCTATTGGGCCTGCTTTGTCGGGCTGGGTTACGGAGACCTACTCATGGAGGGTGTTATTCTTTATCATTCTTCCAATTGCTATTATTGATATCATAGTTGCGTTCTTCGCTTTAAAAAATGTAACAGAAGTTACACGGCCAAAAGTGGATGTACTTTCGATTGTTTTATCTTCCGTAGGTTTCGGTGGATTATTGTATGGTTTTACAGCTGCAGGTAATTATGGCTGGACAGACGAGAGTACCATCATATCCCTAGGCATTGGAACAATTACACTTGTTTGGTTTATCAAAAGGCAATTGCGATTGAAGCATCCAATGCTGGAGTTCCGTGTGTTCACGTATTCATTATTCCCGATTGCCATCATTATTGGAGCCATTACCTTTATGGGTCTGATAGGTGCCGAAACGCTCATCCCGCTATTTATGCAAAACATGCGAGGATTTACTGCGTTTGAAGCTGGATTGGCGATACTCCCTGGAGCACTTATTACCGGGTTAATGTCCCCGTTCATTGGACGTATTTTTGACCGGATTGGGGCCAGGTGGCTGGTTATTGGCGGATTACTCCTCATAACCGCCTCTTCCTTTACTTTTACGGATGTGGGTCCTTCGACAAGTTTTACATTTATTATGGTAATGTACAGTATTCGGATGTTCGGATTAGCCATGGTTATGATGCCTGTTTCAACGGCCGCCTTAAACCAGCTGCCTAAACGGTTAATCGCCCATGGTGCAGCAATGGATAATACGATGAAAATGATTGCCGCATCTGTAGGTACTGCAATACTTGTTACTGTGATGACATCAGCAACCGAAAATGCTCAGCAGCGTCCCGAGATCGTACATCCTGATATGTATGGCGCGCAAATCTCATTTATTGTCATCGCTGTACTTTCGTTAATTAGCTTCCTCATTTCTTTTAAAATAAAGGATCAAAAATCATCAGGAAAAGAGTTCGGAGAGAAGGATTAAAGATTTGAATCCGAGTTTTTTTAGCTTGAAAAGAATCACAATATAGATTCATCTACTTGTGATTCTTTTTAAACTAAATAACGTTTTTTCTCCGCCGGGCTCGCTCACCAGTAGGAGATTCTTTTGAATTTGGAACCACTTACTAAATTACCACAATGATTACGGTGAACTTGGAAAGACCTTTAAAACGGGTAAAGTTAAAACAAAGCCTGCTATCGATCAAATACTGTATAACCTAAGAGAAATAAAGCCAGTTATCTTTCGAACAAACAACAAAGCAGTGCATCCCAATGGTCGGGATACACTGCTTTGTAGCTGAACAAGAAGGAATTAGTATTAGTAAATGGGTTAAGCGAAAATTATCATCGATAATAAAATAACTATATACAATTTTTTTATGGGATTTGGGCACGTTTAAAGACCTTAATATGATTAGTGAGCGTTTCAAGCGTATTTTACATTATATCCAGGAGTTGACCCAAAATCCCTACTATCTGTTTTAATGAAGATGTGGTCCGTTCAGAATACAATACTGCAGGCTTAAATCGGACATTAAGCTATTTTTTTTAATTAGCATAATATATTTAATGAGGATGTGGAGGACTTAAAGGTTCAGTGCATTCTTCATTCGAAAAAGAAGGTTGGGGCACATATTAGACACTAACCGTTGAAAAGATAGTATGGAATAGTATGGAAATAAAGGTAATGATCACTTAAAGGATATGAAAACATTACGTGAAAGTTGCGGACCAATTAAAACAGTTAAATTGGGAAGATGATAACATTCCTAATTGGAAAGAGTAGAAGGAACTCCTACATAAGAATCAGGAGTATAACCAACAAGTTAAGGTTGAACTAACAGGTGTAATAGTTGTTTTAAAAGCTGTGACGAACAGCTCTTTTCCTTCACAGGTCCGTACATTCCTTTTTAGATATTTAATTCCATTTGGAGGGAAATTGTAATATGTTAACTATGAAACTCTAAGAAAAACACGAGATATCGAGAGATTTCGCTTTCTATATTGAGAGAGTTTAGTTATATAACTAAATATTTCCTTATCTTGTATTTTCGTGAAACTTATGCTTTGTTTGAATAAAACCTAAATAGCTACTCCTAAAGACTGGTATTTCTGGAGTTGCTCCCACTTAATACCTTTCTATACTTTTCTGGTACTCTGGAAGCGAATAGGGGAACATCCTTTCTAATTTGGGGTACTTTCTCTAAACCTAAAATGGCCTTTAATTCACCAACTTTCTTGATCTAATTTTCGAAAAATGTCTCCTCCTGGATCTACAATTTGTGAGCAACCTGCGAATTCCCCTCCTAACTTTGTCCCCGCTACATTTAATGTAACCCATACATTTGGTTCTCAATTGCTCGCGCACGGTAGCGTATTCCAATGTGTTTCCATTGCAAGTGGCCATCTACGACAATTGTAAACCCTTGTAATGCTAAGTCACGAATAATTACAGGGAATCGTTAATAGGAACAAATGATATTCCTCATTTTCACACCTTCAAGTTCAAACCCTTCCACTTGATTATACCCGACCGTTAAAAACGTGTGCTCATCTAACATAAACAAGAAGCTATATGGTTGACGGCTTGTCCTTCTTCAATGAAATCGAAAAGAAATGTTTAGTTGAGGGCTCAATATATAAAGCAGCTATCCAACATAGACTTTTGAACCAGAATCGATTTACTTAAAATACCATAAATGCCTAATATACTATTTTTTTGGATTTAGTTGAAATGTATTTTTAATCAATGTATTATAATTAGAATAATTCCCTGCAGGTTATTATTGCTAATAAATCAATATTATCCCATTTTGTGTTGTGTGATATTTAGTTTATAACTCGTATATCCTTGGAAATATGGTCCGAGAGTCTCTACCTAATTCCCGTTAAAGAATTAGACTACGAGGTAATTTTTACTTTATTGGTATTAGGAAATTGATTTTAAAAAGAGGAAGAGTATTAAGTGTATTTTAAGTATTAGTATCTGTTTGCATAACAGATACTAATACTCTATAAATCATTAATATTTTATTTAAGCATATTTACTTATTAGTATATTAAGCTAACATATGTATCTTTTTAATATTCACCTTTTAAAAAACCAAGTGAAAGTAGGACTTATCTCTCTTTAGAGAAAATAATCCTTACTTTCTCTTGGTTTTTTATTGAGTTCTTTAAAATTTATTCTCGATTGAAGGGATTTATTGTTATGTGTAAAGCCATGTATCACAATCATGATCATTTAAGATTATCTGGTGAGCCAAAAGAATGTAATAATCCTTTTCTACATGACTTTAATACAGTATTAAAATCACAACAACTTCAAGTGTTGTCAGAAAAAACTCAGTTAATCCCTAGTTCTAAAAATTGTAATAATCGGTTATCCCACAGTATTGATGTTTGTAATGTTTCAAGCTTAATTGTGGATTACCTTAATATCAGTATGAAAAAGAATAATATTTCGCTAATTAATAAGGATTTGGTTAAAGCAATTAGTCTGGCCCATGATATTGGACATCCTCCGTTTGGTCATACAGGTGAACGTTCTTTAGACACCATTATGGCTAGAAAGGGAGGCTTTGAATCAAATGCGCAGACAATTAAAATGTTAGTCAACAGTCAGTTTAATGGAACCTTTAGAACATTGACTTCGCTATTAAAACATAAACGAATAATTCCTGAGGTTAGAGAAGAGTATACGGGGTTGATTAAAGGATATTACGGATATATGGCTACTACTCTAGAACCAATATTCTCATTATATCAGGAGAGTGTTTTGGAACAAGGGATTGTAGACATAGCAGACACACTATCATATGTAATTTCGGATATTAAAGATCTTATTGAGTTTTTTGGAAAAATAAAATTTTCACAATTAATCAATGCTCATTTTACAAATAGTGTAGTTTTTGATGAAGCAAGGCATGCTTTTACAAATTTAAGTACAACAGAATTACGTCAATTAGTACTTAATACTATAAGAGATATTAATGAAAATGTTCTTAAAGGATTATTAAAAAGTAATATTAAAAGAAAGTCAATGCACGAGAAGTCTATAATTAATGGTTTTATAAATAACATATCTATTGAAATAAATGTTCAAAAACCAATGTATAGTAAACTGAAAATTCCTATACAGGATCAATTGAAACTTTTTTTACTAAATCAAATTACGCGTAAGTGCTTCTTAGAGCGAGAAATTAATTTAGAAATTGATAGGAAGATAGATAATCTAATGAATAGAACTTTTGAATACCTGTTTTATTTAAATACTGAGGTATCTATGTTTCCTTTCGAAAAGCAAGCAGTTCATAAAGTAGTCAATACCTCTAGTGATATTGAGAAAGCAAGATATGTTTGTGATTTAATATGTCATTTATCAGAGAAACAAATTATAAATCTTACAAATAATTTAGAGGAAAAAATAATTTCAATTTAGTAGGAGGAAGTAAAAATGAGTGTTATCGAGAAACAATCATTAGAACAGTTAAGTGTATATAGCAAGGAGTATTTTGAGAATCGCTATACATATTACGAGCATTTAAGAAACGAAGCACCTGTGTACTGGAATGAAGAGATGAAATCATGGTTTATTACAAGATATGAGGATGTTTCTAAGAATTTACCAGGAGAAAAATTCATTTCAACTCCTGTTATTCCAAATAAAATGAGTAACCTTGCTGAAGGAGAAGATAAACATTTTAGCGATATTATAGATATAATTAAGACGTGGATGGTGTATAATAATCGCCCTATTCATACACAGCTTAGAGGGTACATGAATAGAGCATTTTTAGTGAGTGAAATAGAGCTTATTACACCTGAAATTAAAAAGATTGTTTCAGATACTATCGATAAAGTAGTAGAAAGTAATACTAGTTCTTTTGATTTTGTTGAAGAAATTGCCCATCCTATCCCGGCAATGGTTCTATGTAAGATGCTGGGGATTCCAGGAGAAGAAGTTGAAAGGTTTATTAAGTGGTCTGATGATCTCGCATTATTCATGCAAGATTTTGTAGTATCTCATGTCCCTAGCAAGGAAATTAGTGAACAAGTCAGAGGAAGTGTAAAAGAAATTTATGCCTATCTTTCTGAAGCAATTGCAGAAAGAAGAAAAGACAAGAAAAATGACTTATTAAGTCGCCTAATCTCTGATACTCCTGGTGTAGATGGGGAATTAACTGATGAACAACTAATTGCTCAAACGATGCATTTAATATTTGGTGGCCATAAAATCCCTCAATTTGTACTAAGTAATACTTTACATTTATTGTTTGAAAACAAAAGTGTACTTGATACCCTAAAGCAGGATAAGTCACTCCTATCAAAAGCGTTAGATGAAACAATGAGATTAGAGGGGCCAATTCAATATATTATTAGACATGCAGCAGAGGATATTGAAATACACGGTCAGCAAATTAAGAAGAACGATTCTGTATACTTCTTTTTAGCATCGGCTGGTAGGGATGAGAGAGTATTTGAAAATCCTAATGTAATGGATATAAATAGAACAGGTTTCCGCCATGTTGCTTTCGGTGGGGGATACCATACTTGTATAGCAGCAGCTTTTGCTCGTGCAGAAATTGTTGAAATTCTTAAAGAAGTTCTAACACGTTTCCCTAATATTGAAGCGTTATATGATTTAGAAAAACCAACTTGGTCTTCTAATCCTACTTTTACAGGAATTGCAAAGATGCAAGTAAGATACTAAGAAATAAGATTTTTAGAGAATCGGTATTAGAGATTTTTCGCAAAATAAGAATAGAATTTAAAAGTCTATTCTTATTTTGCGTGTTTAGTTCATGCCCCTTCCTAGTAGCATTATTTTAAAATTTTTATATATTTAACGTAATGCCACTTATATTTTATTTGGAGGTGTACATAGTGGAAGATCGTAGGGATAGGATAGCTATTTTAGTTATTCATGAGATATATGGGCTCAACGCTCATATTAAAGATATTTGTGCGAATTTAAAGCAGCTGAATTATACTGTAATAAGCCCGAACTTGCTGGAGAAGGTTGAGTATTATACGTACAAAGAGGAAAACAAGGCGTACTTACATTTTGTTAAAGAAATTGGTTTTGAAGTAGCAGCAGAAAAAGTAAAAGTTCTAGCAAGAAAATTGAGATCTGAATTTTCGGAATTATACATATTAGGTTTTAGTGTAGGAGCCACTATAGCGTGGCTATGTAGTAATGAATTTAACTTATTTAATGGTGCTATTGGATTTTATGGTTCGAGAATAAGGGATTACTTAAGTGTTACACCAAAATGTAAAACCTTATTATTCTTTCCTGAAAAAGAAAAATCATTTGACCCTAATGAAATTATCAAAGAGTTAGAAGAGAAAAATAGCACCCAGGTAATAAAGGTAAGTAGTAAACATGGTTTTATGGATAAATTAACATCTAATTACAACGAGAACGATTTTAAATTGTGTTTCAAAATAATGAATAAATTTATTTTGGAACAAAGTAATAAGAAAGATCAAATTTATTTTAAACATGGAGAAATATAATGACTAACCAAAGATGGATGTCTTTACAGTTTTTTGGATTTTTCTTTACCTTTGGAATTTTTGTACCTTATTGGTCTTCTTGGCTAATTTTAAGTAAAGGTTTTACGGCTGATGAAGCTGGTCTTATTATTGCTATGGGTCTAATAACAAGGGCAATAACAACATTTTTTATATTCCCACTTGCATGTAGATATATAACTTTAGCTCAATTAAATCGGATAGTTCCCTTAGCATCTGTCGTATTAATAATAGTTTTGATACCTTTAGATAATGTAATGTCAGTTGTTTTAATCACTATATTATTAAGCCTAATTTATCCAATGCCTTTAGCAATGCACGAAGCTATGGCGTCCACACTTATTAGAGAAAGTGGAATACAGTATGGAAAAAGTAGATCTTACGGATCCATTGGATATATTATTTCTTTGTCATTAACAGGGGTAATAATTTCATTAAAAGATGAAACCGTTATTATTTACTTAATGATTATTGGGTGTATCATGTTTGTTTTAATTGCATCATTTAACGCTCCTGTACCTTTAAAAACAAAAATCGCATTGAACAAAGTACCATCTTTTCATCTTTTTAAATCTAAGTCATTTTTGCTAGTTTTAGCTATGTGTAGTATCATCCAAGCTGCTCATGCCGCATATTATAGTTACGCTGTTTTATTTTTAAAAACTATTGGTATAAAAACTAGTTTTACAGGGATTATACTAATTATTGCTGTAATTTCTGAAATAGTCTTTTTCTATGTATCTGATACCTTATTTAAGAAACAATCAGTTCCTAAATTACTGATGTATAGTATTAGTGCTTCCATTATAAGGTGGTTATTAATAGCTTGTTTTAACAATATTTCAGTCTTTATATTTTCACAGCTTTTACATTCTATTACTTTTGGACTTACTCAGTTTGCATTTGTTAAATATTTAGATGAACATGTAGAAAATAAATACTTTCCTTTTGCTCATGGAATCTATGCTGCTCTTGCTTTAAGCTTAGGCAGTGGGATATTAACTATAGTTAGTGGGTATCTATACTCCATTTCTCCATCTTTTTCTTTTTTAGGTATGGCATTAATCTGTGTTCCCTGTTTGATTCTATGCTATTCATTAAGTTTAGTACTTAACTTAAATGATAAAAATAAAAACTTGCAAGTTAATATTGTGGGAGAGGTGAAGAAGAATGCTACTAACTGAGGAAAGACTATATAACACTGGTAATCATAGGGGATATAATGGAGTTATCCGAACTGATGTTCATAAAATCAATCAAGAACAAACGATTAGATTGAAATTTATCAGTTCAAATTCATCGAGAAACCAGGGAATAGCACTTATAACAACTAATGGAATTTCAATTCAGGATCAATTAGAACAAAAATCAGCTGTTATATGGAAGAACGAACAGTCATCTGAGCTAATCTTAAATTGTTCCAAGGGTGTTTTAAATGTTTTTAATGTATGGGAAGAAGAACGAATGATAGGATATCATGATTCCCAATCTGGAATGAAATTAAGGAAAGAAAAAGGTGTATACATATATAGTTGTAATGATTTTTCTTTAAGAAGTAATTTTACTTCTTTAGTGTTCTCTATTCAAATATTATAGGATTTGTTCGTTTTACTGACCGTAAAGTAAAGTAACAAAAGTACTATAGTTATGGTAATAATTTGGGATATGTTTTTTTGAAATTGCCTGGTAACAGACAAATTATTAATCCATGGGCAGGGGATTACAATAACAGTGGTTTTTGGTATTTTCTTAGATAACCAAACGAGTAAAAATAGATGAGGGATTTGTTATGAAAAGTCAAACCTAACTGGTCGCTAAATTAAAGCTTATTGAGCTGAATAGCAGGATAATAAAATACTTTTGGTAAATATAATTTTTGGTATAACTAAAAAGGAAGGATGATTCCACATGATAGGAAAAGAGAGTAAAAAACAGGAAATTTTAAAAGCGTACCAGTTCAGACATGCTTGCAAGGCATTTGATATCAACACAAAGATTTCGGATGAAGATTTTCACTTTATTTTGGAGATAGGAAGATTGTCCCCAAGTTCATTTGGCTTTGAACCGTGGAAGTTTGTCGTGATCCAGGATGCAGCGCTTCGCGAAAAATTAAAACATGTATCTGGCGGTGCCCAGGGACAACTGCCCACTGCCAGCCATTTTGTAGTTATATTGGCCAGAAGAAAAGAAGACTTAAGGCATGATTCCGTTCACGTGATCAAAATGATGAAAGACATTCATCATATGCCTGAAGAAGTTGTGCAAGGTCTTTCCGGTTTCTACAAATACTTCGTCGAAACAGAACTCGAAGATAATGACCGTCTCATTTTTGAATGGGCAAGTAAGCAAACTTATATAGCATTAGGAAACATGATGACAGCCGCGGCTCAAATCGGTATTGATTCCTGTCCGATCGAAGGTTTTGATAAAAAGCAGGTAACAGATATTTTACAAAATGAGGGTATCATAAACAACAACGATTACGGTGTAGCCTGTATGGTTGCTTTCGGATATCGGCAAGAGGATCCCAAACGTCCAAAAACAAGACAAAATCTTGATGAAATTGTTGAGTGGCGATAAACATAAGATAATATTTCTCAGCATCAGGGGACATGTTTCGCTAACAGGGGCTAATGTTTTACAGCACCTACCGAAAATGAATAAACTTTTTTATAAAAGAATGATTGTAATAATTGAATTGAATATATTTAGAGCGTGTTTTGATCAATCTTTTTTTCAAAACACGCTCTTTCTTTTTGTTCGTTTATCAAGGTTATTATCGGCCTTATCAGAAGTAATGCTGGCTACAGATTCCGATAATGTTTCAAAGACTTTAGTTATCAAGTCCTTTGCGATGGTCTTATTAGTATAGTATAAAAAAACTGTTGACAACGAATCAAGGGCAGCCATATAATAACACGTATTGACCGACTGAGTCAGTCAAAAAAAGGAGTGGGATATCATGACAACTTATTTTAATAAAGGTAAGGCCATCGTCATTGGTGGAGGTATGGGAGGATTAATGACTGCACGTATACTCTCCGATCATTTCGACGAGGTACTAATTGTTGAGAAAGATGATATTCCATCAGGGCCAGACGTCCGTTCTGGGACTCCACAGGCATTCCATCCGCATCGCTTTACCACTCGTGGGAAAACGATCACTGAACGCCTCTTTCCGGGATTTGAGCATGACTTGTTAGAGCAAGGTACCCCTTCATCTCTGAATAAAGAGGTTTTTTTCATGAACCAGCACGGGAGTTTAGAAATGAAGTATGACCGGAACGATCTTAAATTCAGTCGAGCTGTTCTGGAGTGGGTCATTCGCCAACGAGTTAAGGCTATTCCAAACGTGCGCTTTCTATCCAAGCACAACGTTATCGGGCTATTAACGACCCCTGATCGGACAACTGTTACTGGCGTTCAAGTTAGAAGTCGCGATCAATCCAAGCACGAGGAAGCCCTGACAGCAGATCTGGTTATTGATACAAGCGGGCGTTCCTCGAAACTTTCGGGATGGCTTAAGGATTTGAATTACAAGGTTCCAGAACCAGATTTGCTAAAAGTTTTCCTTGGGTACAGTACCCGACGTTATAAAGTGCCTTCTCATTTGACTCATTTGATTGATAAATGGGATGTCATCAACCTCCAGGGTCAGCCTGACAGCGGTACTTACACGGGCGTATTCTCCTTTATCGAAGACCAGACTGCCGAAGTGTTGCTTTACCGTCCAGGAGGGAAATATCCTCCAACGGATGCAGCCGAATTCGAGCTGGCCTTGGAGAAACTTCCAAGTCCGATCATATCGGAAATCGTACACGACTTTGATCCGATCACCTCTCCCAGAGGGTTCCGTGTTCCAGAATTGTACTGCCATCGTTACGAACAGATGTCCCGTTGGCCTGCAGGCTTACTGGTTTTGGGAGATGCTTACTGTATCTACGATCCGATCTTCGGCCAAGGTATGACCGTGGTTGCGATGGCAGCCGAAATACTGGAGGCTTGTTTGCTAAAACGGCGTGGGGAAGACCGGTTTGATTGGGAGCAAGGCGTGCTTCGTCGAATTAAAGAAGCAATTGAGCCGGCCTTCTGGCTGAACTGTACGGCTGATCTTCGGTGGGAAGGCGTCGAATATAAAGGCACGGATTCAAACATGGGGAATGCCTTCAGCCGGGAATATATGGAGCTGTTTCTCAAGCAAGCTACAAGCAAGCCTGATTGGCGACTTTACGGGCTCTACTGGGGTGTGAATACGTTATCTATATCACCCCGTCACATCTTCAACCCACAGACGGCGGTCCAAGTTCTATCCTCTTCGGATGAAGGCATGCGCCTACTCTCTATGATTAAGGTGGAAGACGAACGATCCGTCGAGGCGATTTTGGAAGAAATGCTACCGCGATTCTCGGAAACGCCGTTTGAGCAGTAGCATTAGCGAATTTTAAGATCTATTTGATATACTGTAAAATAACTATATTGTCTTGTAGAGGAGCGCTCAACATTGGCACCATTTAACGATGATCAATTGCATCAAATACGCGATGAACGAAGAGAGCAAATTAATTCGGCGGCCATCCAGGTTTTTGCCCGTAAAGGTATCATAAGTGCAAAGATGAGTATGATAGCAGAAACCGCAGGCATCAGCAAGGGGCTGCTTTACCATTACTTCAAATCGAAAGACGAATTGTTCGTGTCGCTTGTTGAAGAGGCAATGGCTGAAACAGAGGAGGCCATACGAAGCGTATATAAACTGCCAGGTACATCGATTGAAAAAATCAGGGCGTTGACAACGGAAATTCTCGACGAAAGCGGCGCTCCATACTTCATGCTTATCCACCAAGCACGTACGTCAGACGGTGTGCCTGAGAAGGTGAAGCATTTGCTTGAACAGTATTCGATGGATAGTTTTATTGATGTACTGCTTCCTTTATTTCAAGAGGGTCAGCAAGTCGGAGAATTGGTAGCAGGTGATCCCAGAGAACTTATCGCCTATTATCTGACAATCCTTTCTGGTATCATGGTCATCAATTCGAACGGGATTGATGACTACCGGATTCCGAAGGTAGATATGTTGCTGCGGTTGATTACCCCCTTTTAGGTGTTATGTAGTAAATAATATGTTTTTTTGTCCCACAATACCGACCAATAGAAGCTTATCAGTTATTCCATTAAAGGGCGCGATTCTTGAAGAAGTTTCACTTTTCTCAATGAACTACCGGTTGAGTTAGTACATTAAGGAACACAAATTATCAATCTTTTTGTGAAAGATTAATTCAATTAAATATTATAAGGCATGTTTTGATTAATATTTTTTCAAAACATGCCTTTTCTAATTATTCATTTATCAAGGTTTCTTGGATTAATTTGATCAAACTTTGTTTCAAATCTACAATAAAATAGATTTTATTAGGTTATTGGACGAATAATGAACAGGGTTTAATGACGTGCATTGTAACTAAAAAGGACGGGTTTTGGAACATAGATGGTAGAGTTGAATAGGCAAAAGAAAACAGTAATTGGGTTATGTATAAATGAATGGTTACGTGTTCTGCTTACATGGAACTGAATTTTGTTCTTTCATGTAGATTCAACAAGTGATCTAACTCTTGGCTACATTGAATCGTTTTAAGATGATTGAGGCCATGGTGTTCAACTATATTTAATAACTGGGCTTTTTTCGCTCTAATTAAGTTTTCTAGCATTAAAATATCCATCCATATTAAGTTTTCTAGTATAAAAATATCCATCCATGTCATTGTCAATCTCCTTTTCCAAAGAGGGTGTTAAAAACAATAAGAGAAAATGAGAGTCAAATCGACGAAGAAAAATTTTCTTACTAAAATAAAGAAGTAAGCGACCTTGATCATCCATCAACTTTGGAATCACAAGGTCGCTTATTCGCCTTCCATTTACCTGAAATCCTTTCATAAGATTGTAAGTGTAAAATGCTTCTTCACGAGAGTCTATAATTTTCTTTAACCTTCGCCTTACCTAATCGATTGGCCTCACCTCCTTATCATTTCTTGTTCTTAAATAATACAAAAAAAGTCGAACTTTGTAAATACTGAAAATTAAGAATTTTCAAAAAATAAATATTATAATTTTTTTTTATAATAATTAGTAGAATTTCATCTTCTTTATAATGAAGTAATCTTCGTAATAGGAGGAAAATAGACCCAGTAAAAACGCTTTTTAAAAAAAGGCAGAGCCTTATGAGTGATCTGATTGAGTTTGGTAAATCGTTAAACAAAAACCTCCAATCAAAGCTTTCAGTTACTGTAGACGAAGTGCTTTAGGATCAAACGAATATTACAATTGTAGTTAATGGGGGAAATTTAGTGTCAAATAAGTTGAAATATGTAATGGGATTGTTTTTTGAAAAAAGGAAAGTACTAAACCATTTATACTGATTAGATATTTAATGATAATAGCAATGGGCTTAATTTTAATATTATGTATAATTAATGATTTTAAATTCATAAAAAATATATATATCTTTTATTAGGAATTGGTTCAATAGATTGATCTTATGGAACAAACGGGGCAGGTTACATCAAGAAGGATATTAGTAGCGATAAATAGAATGCTTTATACAAACTTAATCGTATAGAAAAACTCTTCTATACAAAGTTTCATGCAAAATAACGGAGGGAGTAGCTAATGAATATTCGTATTTTAAAAGAGTCCGATGCCCATTTATACCAGGAAGTGCGATTGAATGCATTGAAAATTAACCCAGAAGCATTTGGTTCAACATATGAGAGAGAGGTGGGATTTTCATTAGAAACGGTAAAGGAGCGAATAAAACCAATAAGGGACAAGTTCATTGTAGGTGCTTTTGATAATAGAAAATCTTTAGTTGGAATTGTTACTTTTATACGTGAAAACAATCTCAAAACCAAACATAAAGGGAATGTTTTTGGAATGTACATAGCTCCAGGCAATCGAGGTCAGGGTTTAGGGAAATCATTAATGAATGAACTTATAAGTAGGGCGAAGAATTCTGATGGATTGGAACAAATAAATTTAACTGTTGTATCTGATAATGACTCCGCAAAGAAACTATATAAGTCTTTGGGATTTGAAGTATATGGAACAGAACGAAATGCCTTAAAGTATAATGGGCACTATTTTGATGAGGATTTGATGGTTCTAACGTTAGCTGAAAAACGGAGCTGTCTTTAAGGCAGCTTTTTCTTTATGGAACTATCGGGGGAGGTTAGTTCAACAAGCTCAGTGTATTCGTACTGCGACTTAGCAAAATAACAGCAACTGATGTTTCTGTTTCTTTTTTGAGATTTGGTGAATTATAAATAGGGATAGTCCAATCACTATCCCTTACAATACATATGATTTCGATTAACGAGTTCTTCCACCTAATTGTTGTTCAGCCATTTGCACTAAACGTTTTGTAATTTCTCCACCAACAGATCCGTTTGCACGAGATGTTGTATCAGCGCCAAGTGTAACACCGAATTCACTAGCGATTTCGTATTTCATTTGTTCTAGAGCTTGCTCTGCACCATTAACTACTAATTGATTATTGTTGTTATTTCTAGCCATGTTGTCAGCTCCTATGAATGTAATGTGTTGCTGGTCATAGGTTTTGATATTGTTAAGAGTTATATACATAGAATTTAAAATAAATTAAGGCAATGATTAAATGAAATTAAAACTCATCTGTGGCTCTAGAAGGGAGAGTACAGGAAAACATTGAAGCCACCGGGTCGCGGTAAGGGTTTCAGAAGCTCCGAAAGGCAAATAATCTAAGGGAGAGACTTTCTCCTCCTATTGCACAGTTTGTGTCAACTCTACATTAAGCCTTAATGAACTAACGGGTGCGTTAGCTGAAGATCGGAGCTGCTTTAATGCAGCTTTTTCTTTATGCAGCTAACGTGGCAGGTTAGAAGGCTATTCAGCTTTTTTTAAATAAGAGACATAAAATATATAGAAACCTACACAATAAACATGAACTATTTATAAAAGTGGGAGGTTTTATGTCGGTGTTGAAGGTAACCTTGAAAAAAGTACTATTTTTAAGTGCAGTATTTCTAACTTTTTCACAAAGTGTTCTAGCAGAAGAAGTACATAATCAAGAAGGAAAAGTAGTTTATCAAATCCACTATGATTATGAACCAATCTATACTTTGCTAAAAGTTAATCAGAAGGAATTTGACCAATACCGGAAAGAGGGTCTTTCTATAGCTGAAATGGCGAAAAAACAGGGTGTTTCAAGAAGGGATTTAGAAGGTTATTTTGTAAGTTTACACTATAAAGAAATGCAAAAGTGGAGAACTAAAGGTATCCTTTCAGAAGAGAATTATTTCGACCTTGTTTATAGGTTAAGAGAAGGTGAAATCGAGGAGTTTATTAACAGCAAACCCAATCATTAATTCAACTGTGTGCGATTCTTAATTAAGAAGGATCGCTTTTTCTTATGGAACTAAGGTGTAGGTTAGTTTACTAAGGCATAACTATTGAGTTTAGCTAAAGAATAAGGAGTAAACAGAATTATGAGGTGAACCTTGATGGCTAAGCGACATTTAATCTTATTGGGATTTTTTTTATTTGCCTTAGCTCCTATGCAAGCAGTTAATGCAGAATCGGTTTCAAAAGTGGAAGGATGGTATGGAACAACAGAGGATATTCTTGGAGATATCGTGTTTCCAATGCTAGATAAGAAAGTTGAAAAAGAGTATGGACGTAATTTGAGTTGGCAATGGCAAAGAATTGTTGGCATAAGTTACAATGAAAATCATTCTTACGATGTCGATATAAAAATTCAAGTCTCTTCCGAACGTAATGAACCATTGGATTATGTAGACGACCAAGTTAAATTAAGAATATCTCCCTCCTGTGACAGTGAAAAGCTTAATCAACTGAAATGTAATCATGGTTTTAAGATAGAAATATTAGATTACAAACATTTGTCTCAATAAGAATGTAGATCAACTATAAAGGCAGCTTTTCTTCTTTAACTAATGTGGCGTTAGTGAGATCGGGGCTGCCATTTGGTGGACTTTTTGGCTTAAGGAAAATGGTTTTTTGTGGTAAAATTAATAGAAAAAGGATAATAAGGGGATGACTATGGGAGGGTTAGAGATATACGATTTTTTAAGATTAGTTTTTATTACTTTTATAATTAGTTTAATTGTTATTTCCATCTTTTTGTTGGTTCAAAAGAAACGAAGCAACCTCGTTAATGGATTCACAGTAAGTATTACTTCAATAATTTCAATAATTGTTTCTGGTATTAATCTTATAATTATGGGATATATAGCTGATGAATTAAATTTAGCAGGAGACGCTATTTCCTCATATTTGTTTCTTATAATTTTAGGGTTAAGCATATTTAATTTGTTTATTTACTTTAAAAATAAAAAAAGTATTATTAGTGCCTAATAAATAAATTTTGTTCTTAAAGGAGTTGTTAAGGCATCTCCTGTCTTAATGAACTAAGGGTGCGTTAACTGAAGATCGGTGCTGCTTTAATGCAGCTTTTTCTTATGGAACTAAAGGAGCAGGTTAGCATTCCTGTAGATCGTTAAATATCAGGTTTGAAAAAAATAGAGCCCCTCAGTAAGATACGAGTATAGAGTCCAATCTAACTCAAAG
>NZ_JBIWES010000016.1:0-69698 GCF_044762665.1 Peribacillus sp. NPDC096622
CACGGTGTACCACCGACTGTCGCGCCCTTTATGGGTAGCACTCATGGGAGATTAATCCTTTTTTGGTCGTCGCGCTAGCCTCTACTTAATATGCTGTGGATGGAGGTTTTTGTTTAACGATTGACCAAACTCAATCAGATTACTCATAAGGCTCAGCCTTTTTTTAAAAAGCATTTTTACTGGGTCTATTTTGTTGTGGTTTTTTCTGGATTTTGAGCTTTTTTAATTTTCATGGGAGTTCAACAAGCATACGTTAATATTGCTATTGAGATATAAAAAACACTTGTAAAAGTACACTAAAGATTATGGCGAAAATTTTAATCCAAAGGTAATTTTTCTTTGATAAAACTGTCGAAGACCTTTCCATATATCCAACCACAACAAGCAATCCCAAAGCACCTATATATGGCTTGAAATAATTTAATTTCTCATTACTCCAATTTGTATCAATAAAACTATAAAAGAACAGAAAAAGAAAAGTATAAGTTCCAATTACGAATATAGTCTCTTTAATCTTTTCAAGTTTCATTACAATACCTACTTTTCTTGTTTTTATCAAAATTATAACTATAAATCTGCTCTTGAACAAAACTGCCCCGATTGTTGCATAAAGAAAGAGCTGCCTTAAAGACAGCTCTGATCTTCAGCTAACGCACCCGTTAGTTTTAATAAGAAATTCTTCTCTGTGACGCCCATTCTTTCGCTTTATCGGCTAATTCATTAACGAACTGCTGTTTTCCATCTTGATACTTGTGATGTTCGTTTGGAAACTGATTTGCTAAGTTGATTTTCAATTCTCCATATTTTTTAGCTTCCACAGGGTTCTTTATCAAGTATTCTTTAAAATCTAAATGGATTTTTATTTGTTCACTATCGACTTGGAAGATATGTAGATGATGTGTTCTATTATCCTTTCCTTTTGGAAAATATCTTCTTCCAGCAATCCCATTCTCACCTTTCGGTTCATACCCCAATTCCAACATTTCATTGTTGTATAAATCAACGTTCTCAATATCCTTTACAACAATTAAAATATCTATTATCGGCTTTGCGTAACCTATTGTTGGTATAGAGGTACTTCCAATATGAAAAATATCAACTAATTCATCTCTAAACACTTCTTTCAATATTTTCTCTTCTTGACTGTATGATTTTCCCCAGTCATCGGTCCAAGCAAGTATTTTGGCTTTTCTCAAAAGAAGCCCACCTTTTTTACATTATTCATTAAACATTACCATTACCTTATTTTATTCTCTTGTTCAACTATCCTGCCCCTTTAGTTCCATAAGGAAAAGCTGCCTTAAAGACAGATCCGTTATTCAGCTAACGTACCCGTTAATTGAATAACATTTGCCTGTTTACCAATAATAACAAAAAGGAGGGAATCGATGAAAAAGTTTTTGGTTTTAGCAATTTTGATGGTTTCTACGTGTCTCAATAACATTTCCGTTTGTGCTGAGAAACAGCATAAACACGATTCAAAAGGCATGGAACAAGCTATGGACCATTTTATATTAGACCAATTTACTGATGAAATGGTACAAGCAGTAAAAGATTTTTATAAAAAGGATTCAGTAAGGATTCAATATAATTGGTGGGATAAAAATTATGATGTTGTGGAATTAGACCAATCGGAAAAAGGAAGGGAATTAAGTCATCCCTATATAATAAAATTTACTGTTATAACTTACGATGGCAATAAAACGGGAAAACTTGGCACGGATACCATTACTTTTGGTGTTTCACCCCTTCAGTTTAACAAAGAACTGGATGAGAAAAATTTAGCTGCTACCAAGGTGGAGTTATTGAATTATAGTCACGTTGAACCTTCGAAAGGTAAAAAATAACTGTAAAGCACCGTATTGGTGCTTTTTTCTATAAATCTTAAGCTAAAGCACCCGTTAGCATTCCTGTAGAGCGTTAAATATCGGCTTTGAAAAAAACAGAGCCCCTCAGTATGATGAGAGTACACACAAACCAAAACTCATCTTAAGGAGGAAGCTCTACTATGAATTTTTAAAATGCAAAACAAACAAAATCAACTAATTGAAAGAATCACGAATCGTCATCTTGTTGTAGGAATTGATATTGCACAACAATTTCATGTTGCTCGAGCTGTTAACTATCGAGGAATTGTGGTCGGTCATCCTCTAACCTTTGAAAATAATGATGAGGGGTTTACTAAATTTCTAAGTTGGATCAAAGAACTTAAACGAATAAACCGTTTAGACACCGCCATCGTGGGCATGGAACCTACTGGTCATTACTGGTTGAATCTATCAAAATGGTTAGTTGAACAAAACGTTGAAGTTGTTACCGTAAATCCGCACCTTGTTAAAAGGAATAAAGAGAATCGAGATAATACCCAATCTAAGAGTGATAAAAAGGACGCTCTCGTCATCGCTGATGTAGTGAAAAATGGCTATTATACATTGATTCATCATAGCCCAGAATCCATAGAAAAACTTCGAGTTCTTATGTCTAACAGGGACATGATCGTTAAACGGCTTGTCAGCTCAATCAACCAAATAAATCGCTGGGTAGATATCGTCTTTCCTGAACTACGACAAGTCTTCAAAGATGTAACAGCTAAGGGAGCTATCGCAACCCTGCGCTTATTTCCCACTCCAGTCGAACTACGTTCGTTACAGCCTCAAGATATCATTATGGGATGGAAATCAGTAATGAATAGACATGCAGGTGTTTCAAAGGCTCATTCACTGATCGACTTAGCGAACAAATCGGTTGGTACAAAAAAAGCTCTTGATGCTTATAAACTTCATTTGAAGCAATTGCTTGAGGAATACGATCTTGTGACCGTCCAACTTGAAGCAGTTGAACAGGAAGTCACAAATATACTCATGAAAATTCCTTATGCTGAAAAAATACTAGCGATTAAAGGAATTAGCACGATTACACTGGCTGGTATTCTTGGAGAATCGGGTGATTTAAGTGGTTTCGCTCATGGCAATGCTTTATTACGTCACGCAGGACTGCACCTTTCCGAGGCAAGCTCTGGAAAATGGAAAGGTCAAATTGTTTTATCCAAACGTGGTAGGTCCCGACTTAGACGTTTCCTATTTCTTGCGACGATGAGTCTGATTATGAATAACCCAGAGTTCCAAGCCATTCACGCCACAAATGTTAAGGTGAAAAAAACAAAGAAAATGAAGTCTGTCATGAAGTTATGCGGTAAACTCGCCAGAGTTTTAGTGGGAATGGCCAGAAGTGGATCTGACTATTCCCCAGAAAAAGTTTACCCGATCACTCCAGAAGCAGCATGAAACTTACCTTTTGATATTGTCATTCACGAGCATTGGCTTATTCGTAAATTCAAAGAAAGCACGAGTACTGGATGTAATGAATAAAAGGGCAATGACCCGTTCCGTTAGCAAAACCGGCCTCCACCCCTTGGATAGGCATGACGAAGGAATGAAAGGGCATAGGAATATGACCCGTTGAGACATGGGAGGGAAAGCCTCCAGGGCAGCGTGGAAAATGCGTGCAGAATATGTAATAATATGGGATTTTCAACGGATCCCCTATTTCAATCTGCCCTCATCTTATCAAAACGGTCCTATCTCTTTCGTTCATCTAAAGTAACCTATACCATGTGGTTTGAAATCCTGCGAATAAGCGAGAATTCGTGAGCATTATTTATTAAACTGAGGGAGTTCATTAAGAAAAGCGATTCTTGAACAATATCCTTTATTACATAGATTTTCTACCATAATATATAGAAATATATCTTAATTTACTACAAAAAAATTTATTAGTTATTATAAAACAAATGATTTGACGAAAAAAATTGTTTATGCTATAATTTAAAGTTAAAATATTTGTGTGTATAATAAGGTTCTCCTGGCCAGGGGAATCTTATTTTTGTTTTATGGGAGGATTATTGTATGAAGAAAAATGAATCAAGTTTAACTTCCTTAATATCAGCCTTTGGTCGAGCATACCACAGTAAATATGACACACCCAAAATTTTTGATAATTTTATTGCAAAAGATTTAATTACCCAAAAAGAATTTACAGATATTAGTGAGAACATGATTAAAGGAATTCAATTCTTTAATCATAAAATTGCAAAGAAGTTTCAAGATCATCCAGAAGAAATTTTAAAATGGATTACACAAGTTCAACTTTCTCCAACTCCTTTAGCACGTGCTGCCTATTGCGAAAATGTATTATTTCATGAAATGTTGCTAGGCGTTAAACAGTATGTCATTCTAGGAGCTGGATTAGATACCTTTTGTTTCCGACACACAGAATTAAACGACAGCATAGAAATATTTGAAGTTGATTATCCAACCACACAAGACTTTAAAAAGAAAAGGTTAGCAAATGCTAATTATCAAATTCCGGATAATCTTCATTTTGTTTCAATGGATTTCACCAAAGAATTTACTTTTCAAAATCTTATTGAAGAAGGTTTTATGCCTAACAAAAAGACTTTGTTTAGTCTTTTAGGTGTTTCTTATTATTTAACAAAAGAGGAAAATGCCAACTTGATTAATAGATTATTTACCAAAGTTCCATCAGGAAGTTCTATCGTTTTTGATTATGCAGACGACAAACTTTTTGAAGAAAAAGGAATGTCTAATCGAGTTCAAAATATGGTTCAAATGGCTTCAGCTAGTGGTGAGCCAATGAAATCATGTTTTACTTATGATGAAATGGAGAAAATGTTAGAAAACTCAGGTTTACTCATTTTCGAACATTTATCACCTGTTACTATTAATTATGAATTCTTTCGTAGTCGTACAGACTATTTGTCTGCATTTGAAACGATTCATTACATCCATGCTGTAAAAAAATAATATTTCGGTTAATACCAGACTTACCTCCCAATCTCCCTATGATTGGGAGGTTGTACTCATTCTCATCTAAAATTTATATATTCTAATTCTCTTACTGCAAGTTATTCAACAATCTGGCCCGATTGCTGAACAAAAGGTAGAAAAGCAAACATTTCATAAATAAGTTATAATTTGTTCCATAACTCGTCCTTTTCTGAACACACCACTGTTCGATTTGAAAAGGACGTTTTTTTATTGCTGTCACTTCAGGATTTATTTTGCACCTTTTTTAAATGCTATTTTGCACATACAAGAATTCAAAAGATGTATTAATTGATAAAATTAATTTTTGAAGATTCATTTATCATCCATACAATAATCTAAACTTTATAAATGTTAAGAGCATGTTTAATCAGTTTTCAAAACATGCTTTTCTATTTGTGTACTATTGTATTAGGTTAATCAAACTTTATTTCATATGGGAAGGTCAGGACAAGAGTACCTAGGCGATAAGTAGATACAGTAAAACTTGATTTTTGGTATCATTTGTATTACCGTATTAGTAGGATGAAAATAGAAAATTTCATATGAAGGAGACTGGAGAATATGGCCAAAATACATATTCGTCAGTATCCAAATCTTGTTTTTACGGGGGAAGTAAAAAAAGGACTGGGGAACAAAGTATTATCCGAACAAGTTAGGAAAGAAATTCTTGAAACACTTTTTTTATTAGACAAGAATGGGACTAATAATGATTATTTAAGCAAAAGAATTGAAATGACACATAGGAATAAGATTTGGGAAATGAAGTTTAAAGACAAGTCTGCTACTGAGTGGAGAATTCTTTTTAAAAAAATCTCTCGTAATACTAAACCAGCACAGTATGGATTACTCAATATAATTAGAAAAACAACCCCTAAATTAATAAAACGAGATTTAGATGCTGCAGAAGGAATTGCAAAAAGAGAAGGATGGTAAACATCCTTCTCCATAGCAAGACTTTATCTGCTATCATATGAAAAAAATTAATAATCGATAAAATTGGAAGGAGTAAATTAATCTATGACCGAGAACAATGATGATAACATTGAGTTCCACGATATCTCAGAAATTATGGACATTCCTGAAGAATATTATGTAACCTCGGTTTCTAAGTTGAAAATATCAGAAAAAATTAAAGAGAGGATAGAACAAAAACAATTATCTATTCGAAAGTTATCTAAAAATATTGGGTTAAAACATCCTCAAATTATTCGTGTGACCAGTGCAAAAAATTATAATATAGATACCTTACTTAAAATATTGGACGGATTAGACTTAGAAATCGAAATTAAAGTAAAGGAAGATAAATAAAATTATAAAAAATACTTCAATAAATAATTACTTATATATATTGTAGATGCTATTAATTAATTTTAGAGAGGTTATTTCATGGAATATTGTATTATTAGATGTTATTCAATAATTGATTTTAGATAACGAGTAGAATAATTTTAAAACTCTATAAGAGATATGATTTTTTATTAAAAGTGAAAATAAATTAATTACTGTATTTTATTTCAGTAATTCAGCTGATTTGTAAGGAGATGGATGTTATCATCTCCTTTTTTAAATTTGAAACTGTGATTAAACTGTTTATCCTATGGGAAGTCACTAATATTTATGAATTAGGGCTTGAACAAAAACAAAATGATTGGAAAAATTCACCTCCTCTTTTAGATAATTTACTCTTTCTTTTTTAATCGATAAATAACCAAATGACTTTTGTATTATCTTCCAATTTATTCTTGAAGTCGATTTCTCCTTTTTTGTTTCGTCTGGTGTCTCTCCTTCGTTTAAACGTTAAAAGGATTGGGGGATCTACCCGGCACCAATCCTCTAATTACTCTTGATAAAATTTCGTTTCCGGATGTACAAGATCATGCTTCGTGGAGGCATAGTTAGATACCAGATTAGATAAAAAATTGAGTGAGTTTTTTATCATAGGTACGTTAACCTAAGACCATTATAGTTATATGTTATTAATCCATACATAAACAATTCTTTTCTCCTGATTAATAAATCATTTAATATAGTTGTATTTTGGGATTCGAGTAACATTTTACTAATTTATTAATTATATTTCCTGATATATAATCTATTAGTGTTTATTGGAAGGAGAGGGAATGATTTGTTTAGATTTAGAAAGTATTTTGCATCGATTATGATTCTGGCTTTATTATGTAGCATCTTACCTACGTATTCAGGTGCAACTGATAATCCTGAGGATAGTCAGGCAGTTCAAAAGGAAAAGGAACCAATCACCACTGATAATTTAGAGGAAGTTGTCAAAGAGCGAACGCCAAGTTCGAAAACATTCACTGATGGTGATGGAAATTTTGTTAAAGAGATTTATCAAGAAGAAGTACATAACAAAGTAGACGGAAAGTATCAGACGATTTCCGAAGATTTAGTGGAAAAAGGGAATAATGGTTATGTAGAGACAGAAACAACGAATTTACAATCTATGTTTCCTGAAAAATTAGGGGAGGATAAACCCTTAGTCTATCAGTCTGGTGAGCACAAGTTATCGTTTGAATTAAACTCTGCCTCCGATGGAGAGAAACAGACCAAACCTAATTATTCATCGGAGCTAGAAAAAAAGGAAAATTCTATAACCTATAAATCTCTATACCCTCAAATTGATTTAAGGCATGTAGCCTTAAATAATGAGGTAAAAGAAGATTGGATCATGAACGAATATAATGGAATTAATGAATTTCACTATACGATTCAAACGGATTTATACGGTCAAGTTGAAAAAGATGGATCGATAGGTTTTTATGAAAACGAATCTAAAGAAAAAACAGTTTTCACTTTACCTAAACCAGTAATGGTGGATTCAAATTATAATGAGACATTAGGCGATGGTATACGATCGACAGATATCCATTATAAGCTAAATAGAAAGTCAGACAATAGTTATGAATTAGTTTTGACTGCTAGTAAAGAATGGTTATCTTCGTCTAAGCGAGTCTTCCCTATTTATATTGATCCCTCAGTATCGATTGATTCATTGGGAGATACATTTGTGATGAGCGCCTATCCAAATAACAATTACAATAAAGAATGGGATCCATCACAAGGAGAATATGTATTAAAAACGGGATATTATGATAGTACAACAGGAACTAATTACCCGTTTATAAAATTTAGTGTAATTGGGGACTTAAAGGGAGCAACCATTGATTCAGCCCAATTAGCAGCCTATGTCACTCATTCCTATTATGCCGATATAAAAACAGGTATTTGGGTAGATGAGGTAAAAGGACAATGGTATGTAGATGAATTAACTTGGAACAATAAGCCTTCTTCGACCAATATAACCAGTACGACAGTTGCTAGAGATGAGTGGGCCTATTTTGATGTTAAGAATACCGTTCAAGCTTGGGTTAACGGCACAAGAGAAAACTATGGCTTCAAATTCCATACAAACGGAAATGGTAAAACATATTGGAAAAAAATAACCGCAGCTGAAAGTAAAAAAGCTAAACTTGTGATTGGTTATCATTATAATAAGATGACGAATCCAACGGTAAATTCTTACTCTTATGGGGAAGGAAAAGCTGATGGTTATATCGATGTAAAATGGAATGCCGTCTATGGAGCACAATCATATGATCTACAATTATTTGATGGTAAAGGATATCAAACCATTTATTCAGGTACAACTACAAGCTGGTCAACAAAAGGGAAAAAGATTTTCCCTAAATCACCTTATACAACCAGTTCTTCCTATAAAACGGATGGTACGGGTGTTGAGTTACCAGTAGATCCTAGTGATTTTTATAGTGCAAAAAGTGGAACAGCTACAACGAAAAAAGATTACGGGTTTCGTGTAGTAGCAAAGTTTGCAAGTGGTGATAGCCCAGTTTCAACAGTTATTTACAAAACTATCCCTGTTCTTCAAGTGGGGAGCCCTGAACTCCCAACCGTAACAGCTAATGCATACCCCGAAACAGATACGGTTAATAAAGGACGTGGATGGCTTAATATTTCGTGGAAACCAGTAACAAATGCAACGGGTTATAAAGTTCTCATTTGGAACGGTGAAAAGTATGAAGAGTTTTCAGTAGGTAACGTAACGAGCGTTAGTACAAAAGGAAAAAAAATCTGGCCTACTGATGCTGAAATAGCTGCTGGCAAGAACGAGCTCCATATTACGGATTTAAGTTCAACAGGAACTCCTTCTACCGGAGTAGAGTTACCGATTGATCCTGGTCCGACTTATAAAAGTTCTTCGAAACGATATAGTATTCGTGTAAAAGCCGTAACTAGTTTAGGAGATTCTCCGTCTTCGGATGTGAATTATGGATATATTCCACTACTATCACCGAAAAATGTGAAAGTAACCGGGAATGTTCTAGATTATGTACAGAATAAAGGGAAGTTAGATGTACAATGGGATGCAGTAGAAGGTGCAGGATCTTACCAGGTTGAAATAAATACAGGGGAATCCTATAAGGAGTTTACAGTAAAGGGAGATACTCACTTTGATACAACCGGTAAAACCTTATTTGATAAAATAGCAGATTTACCAGTTGATCCAACTAATTATTATAGTTCAGGCACACCTCAATCTTTAAAAGATAAAAAAGCCTACCAAGTTCGGGTTAAGGCTTATCGTTTTGATGATGAAGACGACAATGTACCTGTAACGGAAACAGAAAAAATGACAGGTCCCCGTGGTTTAAGTGCACCTTCATCCAATGTTTATGGATCGATCCCCTTTAAAGAGGATTTGATTGGATTAGAGGATTACTTTACCTATGGCGATCACCAATCAGGAAATGCCCAAACATCTGTTAATGTTACCACCGGTAATATGGTCATGGAGTTTACTGATCAATCCCTATTCACTCGAGGTGTCTTAGGATTTGATCTTACCCGTTACTATAATTCACGGTCCACTCGTGCCTCTGCTCTTGGACAAGGCTGGACATTTGCAGGAAATGAAAATTTGATTGAAGTAGCTAGTACTAGTAGTGAACCAGCAAAAGTCATATATTATGATGAAGATGGGACCAAACATGAATTCAGCTATGATTCTAGCAATCAAAAATACATCTCTCCAAAGGGTAAATACTATACGTTAACAAAGGAAACGGTTAATGGTGCTCAAGGATTTAGTCTAAAAGAAAAAGATGGATTTTCTAAAATTTTCGAGGCTAATTCAGGAAAAGCTAATGAGTATCGATTATATGCCTATAAAGATATTAATCAAAATACGATACGCTTCTTTTATAATCAAGATAAGTTATCCGAAATCTCTGAAGTAAATCAACAAGGCGAGAAAATTCGGACGAGCATTCAATTAACGTATAACAATGATGGATTAATTAATAAGATAGGATACGGAAGTCATTGGACAGAAATTGGATATGAGAGTAAGCGTATGGTATCCATAGTAACAAAAGATTCTCGGACAACGGATAGCATCACAGAAAAGCTTTCCTACAATTCACTTGGACAGTTAGCATCTTATATAGATGGCAAGGGAAATGAAACCAAATATCTTTATGATGATAATGAGTTGAAAGTATTCGATAAACAAGAAGAAAATGCGTCCATTTCTGTCTCTACTACGTACCATTATGATAATGGAAAAAATGAATTTACGGTGACAGATACTGATGACAATGAAACGGTTTATAAAAAGGATACGGAAAATGGTACGTTTGCTGTTAACAATATATTAAACAGTGATGGGACAAATTCCAGCTTCCGATATGATAATCAATATAATGTGTTAAATTCTGTTGATAAGGGGATAACGAGTTCTAATACCTATGATGCAAATGGAAATTTAAAAACTCACACTGAACCTAATGGGACAACTTCGTATGAATATGATGATAAAAATCGTGCAATTAAAGTCATCGATCCAACAGGTACTACTACGATAAACATTTATAAAGGAGAAAACCTGTCTAGTACAAAAATTGGGGAGGAAACGACTACCTATGAGTATGATTCGGTTGGTCGAGAAACGAAAGTGATCTCTCCAAATCAAACTTATGTGGAAACAATCTATGATGATGCAACAAATAAGGTAACAGTAAAAGATGCAGAAGGTCAATCCTCTAGTGCCTCTTATGACCAATTTGGTAACATAAAGAATACAACGGATGCTGGGGGAAGAAGCGTTTCTTACGACTATCACCCATTGCAGTCTAACGTAATTACTGCTGTATCGGATGGAAAAGGTAAAACAACTCAATATAAATATGATGCAAATGGGAACTTAAACACTTTAACGGATGCTTTAGGACGGAACAAAGTCTATGAATATAACGACAATGATCAAGTCATTCAAGCTACCTTACCAGGTATGGTTTTTAAATATCAATATAATTCGAATGGAAATATGGATGTAGAAGAAAAACCTTCTGGTAATACTTTAATCTATTCCTATGATTCAATGAATCAAGTTGAAAGTGTGACAGCAACTACTCCAGCAAAAGGAGAAGTATTAAAGTGGGATCAAACATATAAGGATGGACAACTATCAAGCGTAACCTATCGCGATCTAGAAAATACTAAAACACTTCTTGAAAAGGATTTAACCTATAATGATCATTCTCAACTTCAGTCTTATAATCAAGGGAAATACAGAATTGGATATACGTATGATGAAAATGAACAACCATTAAGTTCGACCATCCTTTATTCTGATGAAACAAAGCCTTGGAAGGTGGAACAATCACTAACGTATACAACTGAAGGGAAGCCTGATAGATTCACAGTTGGAGTTGACCAACAAAAATGGATGATTTTTGATTACGATGATAATCTGACTAATAATCAACAGATACTCACTGTTAATGAAAATCTATATTTAAGAACCAATACATTGAATAAAAGCAACCTTCTTGAAAGAATCGCATATACCCAAGGAACAAGTACGAAATTAAACTTTTTCTATAAATATGATGGTTCAGGAAATATTCTTGAGGAAAGAAATGAGAAAGGTTTAACAAGTTTTACCTATGATGAGAATAGTCAACTAATTCAAGAGAAATTACCAGATGACACGATTAATAAATATAGCTATGATGACGTTGGTAATCGCATTGAAAGCACACATGGTACCAAAAAAGATATTTTCACATACAACACAGCAAATAGAATCACTACCAAAAACGGAAAAGATTATAAGTATGATAATGATGGGAACTTGCTTCAAGATGAAACATACAAATATGAGTACAATGCCCTTGGCTACAACACAAGAATTACAGATTTAAATGACAATGAAGTAGCTCGCTATGAGTATGATGAAACAGGTTTGCGCACAAAAAAAATTATCGGTACCCAAATACATGAATACTATTATGATAACGATCAATTATCCCTAGAAATAGTAATTCGTAACGGATCTGTGGAACAATATCGAAATTACCAATGGGAAGGATACATTCCTTTAGGTATGGTACTTCGCGAAAAAGATGTAAGTGGTAACTGGAAGGAACAAGCATTTCATTACTGGACGAATCATCGTGGAGATGTAGTATCAATTATAGATAACGAAGGAAAAGAAGTAGGTTCTTATTCTTATGATGCTTATGGAAATATATTAACGGAAAACGGCGAAGTTGCTAAAGATAACTCAATTCGGTATGCAGGATATTACTATGATTTAGAAACAAAGAATTATTATCTCAAAGCACGTTATTATAACCCTGAGAACGGTAGTTTCTTAGCTCTCGACCCTCAACCAGGTGAAGATAATAACCCCATAACTCAAAATGGATATACTTATGCAAACAACAATCCTGTTAAATATATCGATCCTTCAGGTGAAGTATTTTGGTTAATTGGAGCTGCTATTAGTGGAGCAGTATCAGCAGTTGTTCCTTATTTTTGGGATTTATATTGGAAATACGGATATAAAAAGATGAAGAAAAAAATAGAGTGGAAAAAAGTAAGAAACATGGCCATAGTAGGTGGATTAACTGGTGCATTTGGTGGTGCTTTAGGAAGAGGACTTGCTAAAGGTGGATTTAATTTTGTGAGTAGATTAATGGGTAATTTTCAATGGGAATTGAAATCTCAACTAGCAAATCAGTATGTCTCAGATAATAAAATTAATTTTAGGAAAGCAGTTTATGATGCAGCATATGCCACTTTCCAGGGAGAAAGAAGAAACTTCATAAAAATTTCAGAAGCTTATAGACGGGGCGGTAAAAAATTAGCATATAGAGTAGCAAGGTCTGCCTAAACGAAAGGAGGGGGAAAAATGCACATAGATATTGGGTTTCTCTTTCTTATTATTTTATCATTAACAGCATTAATATTTGCTATTCGATACACTAAAGAGCAAGACAAAGAGCAAAGTGAAGTTATAAGTGGAGCAGGAATTTTCGGTAATTTCATGTATTTTTTGATAACTAAATTACCATTTAAAGTAAAAAAAACAATATATATTATAGTGTGCCTACTTATGGTCGTTCTATTTTCTATTGGTTTATGGCAACTATCCTAGTAAATGAATAACTATTTATAAAAGGAGAACGAGAGTTAATTTCGTTCTCTTTTTACTTTGAATATGATTTAATGGAAACTTCATCAAAAATCAGATAACAGTAAAAGATGCTGAATAAATGAATGGTTTATAATGGGGTACAGCCAGCAAAACGCGGAAAACGTACGCTAAGCAAAATTCAACATGAAAATAGCCATTCTTCTGTACGTTAAGGGTCACTGCCGACAAAAACGAGAGGATTATACGTTAAGCCACTTTTTTGGAAGTTAAACCCTGATTTTCCTACGCTCCCCAGCTAATCCCCTTGTCTGTAGGGGAAATTTGGAATAATAATTTGAACAGAAATAAAGCCCTTACCTCAGAGTAAGGGCCTTACCTTATTTATCGTTTATCTAGCTGTTAAAAAGTAACCGTCCAATTCCAAGTTTGAGTTGTTGCACTAAGGTTTTGGATACTGAAAGTATAGTTGCCAGACGATGTCACTGTTTTTTGACATCCTATACTACCTGCACTAGATTTAATAGAACTTAGAACAGTACCACTGCTATTCTTTATTGTATGTTCTCTTAGTTCGTCAATTCCTGTTGATCCTGTGTGTACTGTTGTACCACTAGAAGCATATTTCGTCCATAAAAGTTTCTGACCATTATACAGGGTTGCTGTTCTCGAATCTGTTGTTGCATATGTCCTAAAGCTAGGTATAGAATCCTCAACTAATTTTCCATCAGCAATCTTATACTTATGATCGTCTACAAAAATAGTCAAGTCTTCTTTATTTGCGTCATTTTTATTAACAAGCACTTCTAATTCATATGAATCTGGCACAATACTAGTATCTATGGTTACTAAATCATTTGTAGAATTACTAGATTTAGAAGCTTCAGCATTGGATGTATTAAAAACTAAGGAAATAAGAAATATGGTAAGACCCAATAAATAAAATGGTTTCTTCAAAACAAACACTCCTTCTAATTTAGAATTATTTTTCCGTTCTTCACTCCAACAGGATTTGCCATTGTCCCTAAAATACAAATAGAATAGCTTGAGTCTTCTGGAGATTTATAAGTAACTGTTAATTTATTATCAATAGACTCTGAATAAATCTTTTCTATTTCATATTTTAAATTAGAATCTGGAGAATAATCTTTAATTACTCCTATAGTCATATGATTAAACGGACTATTAGCTTGTAATTGAAACTCAATAGTTACTTTCTGTGACTTTTCTAAATACAGAGGCTCGAATATAATAACTCCAGCATTATCTAATTCTAAATCAGGAAGTTTATATTCACCTTTATCATTGTATTTTAATGGGATAAATTGGGAATACCTAAAAATGTCTAGCTTAAACCTTTCATTATTACTTTCATTTTGTTCTGATTCTTCGGATTTTATGGATTTTTCAGAATTTTTTACAGATGTTTTATTATCATCTGAATGTTCTATGTTATTTGAGGACTCACTAGGTGAATTGTTTATACACCCTGCTAATAAAAAAATACTGAGAAAATAAATAATTACTGTTTTTTTTTCACTGTATGAGCATTCAACCTCTCTAATACTGATTTTTTCATTTTTAAAAACCCCCTTTTTGAAATATAGTAAAATTATAACAATTTTAGGAATTGTAATCAAATTCTAACATAAATATCCATCGGATTAATCAAAATTGCCTTTTTACATCTAAGAAGAAATGGCTTAACGTATATTTCTTTGTTTTGTCGACAGGACCCCGTTAAGAAGAATGGCTATTTTCATGTTGAATTTTGCTTAGCGTACGTTTTCCGCGTTTTGCTGGCTGTACCCCATAATGCTTTTTTCAGTGGATAAATATAGATGTATGAAAAAGGGAAGATGCTATTAGTAGGTGATCCTTTTTTCGTTAAAAGTTTTTTTATGCCCGTAATTTTACTTGTGTAAAATCAAAATTAGTTACTTTTATTATTCAATATATTATTTTATATTTTTCAGTAGCTTCTGTTGATGACAACAATTGTACAGAAAGTCGTCCTTTTCTGAACACACCTAGATTCGAGTTAAAAAGGATGTTTTTTCTTGCTATAGACGTTACCAAACCCTGTTCATTATTCTACGTTCAATAACCTAATAAAACATATCCTATATTACAATGAAATCAAAGGAAAAATAAGAAAAGAGTAATTTTGGTGTTAATTGGATATGCACGTGTGTCAACAGGATTACAAAGTTTGGATTCAACAATTTTTCGTGATGCTTGCCCTAATTGAGTCTCTTCATTATAAAAACAGCTCTTATATATATATACCGTTTGGTTTATGTATAACTTCCACATATATTTCCAATTTGTGTTATAAGACTTCTGGCCCCGATAGTTCCATAAGAAAAAGCGATCCTTCTTAATGAAGAATCGAACCTGTTAGCTTAATAAGGAAAACATTATTTTTTCTGAATATATTTCAAAGCTCAAAACTACGAGTTACTAAAAATCCCTTAGATTCTAATCCAAGGGATTTCCAATACAACACTTATTAGCTTTCCCATTTAGTAAGTGAAGCTTTTTACTTTGCTAATAAACCGTCAATTGTAACAAATTCATAGCCTTCTGCTCTTAATTGGTCAATCATTTGGGGCAGTGCCTTCACTGTTCCTTCTAATTTTGAATTTTGGAAATTGTGCTGCAAGACAATTCCACCGGGTGATTTATCCCTATTCAAAATCGTTATAATTTCCTCTGCGGATGTACCACTCCAATCGAGTGTATCTACTGACCAAAGAATGTTTTTAAATCCTAGTCTTTTAAATACAAGGGCATCTGCAGGTGTAAAGTCGCCATATGGCGGCCTAATTAATGTAGCTTTTACGCCTGTTACTTTTTCGATTATTTCGTTCGTAGACTTAAGTTGCTGAATAACCTGGGATGTATATAGTTTGGAAAGTTCCGGATGATCCCAAGAGTGATTTGCAATGGTATGTCCCTCGTCTACCATTTGTTTTGCCAATTCTGGAAAATAGGAAACTTGCTCCCCAACAACGAAAAATGTTGCAGGAACACCTTTTTCTTTTAATATTTTTAAAATTTGAGGTGTAATAAGTTTGTCAGGACCGTCATCAAAAGTTAATGCAATTTGCTTTTTGGTTGTTTCGGCTTTTTCGTAAGCTATTGTCTTATTCGCTTCTGGTGTGTTTGTCTGAATAAAGGTTCTATAAATCTTTGGATCATAGGTAACGGTCATTCCCAATTTCTGTGCAGTCACTAATAACGGAACATATGGTCGTCCATCAATTGTGGTTGTTGTCGTAGCCAGGTACTCACGAATCCATTTGTTTTTTTCCTTATCGTAATAGTCCATATATTTTTTATCTAATGGTAGGGCAACAATATTATTTCTCTCAATAGCGATAGATTGATATTTTTCATTCCGGTCAACAGTAGCACCTGTATGTTTGAAAAATATATCTGGTACCATCAAACGGTCATTTTGCATATAATAGCTCGTTTTAATAAGCTTTCCATCAACAGAAATAGAAGCGAATGATACTGTTTCGGCTTGTGCTGGCGCTACACCAAAAAGGCCTGATACTATGAAGGAAAAGAGTAGAATTGCTAAAAGTGTTCTTTTTCCCTTCATTTTGTTTAATTTAAGCATGATTATCCCCCTGTTTTTTCTATCTTTATACAGGACTATATTATCAGGAAATTTGTCATTTCTATATAGAATATTAATGGAAATAAAAAAAGGAAACCAGGTTAAAAATGGCTGGATTAAGGTACTTAAAAAACGCTAATAACAACCTGAATAAGTGTAAGCCATAAATTCCTACAATTAGGTTTATATAAACAGATAATATAATTGTCATCTTATTCTGGCTGTTTAACATTAAAGAGTAAAGATCTGACCTTAATAGGGACAAAAACAATAAACCTTTCATTTGAGAGGTTTATTGAAGTAATCTATTTTATGTCTTGAGTATGTGCTGTTTAGACATGATTAAGACTTTTTTTGTTAAATTACGGAAGTGATTGCTATGTAATGTGGAATTATGCTATAAATTTGTAGTGATATTTTTTGACTTTTGACAGGAGGAATACGATGCACCAAGTTCGATTACTCGAAGGTACATTTAAGCCATTTATACATCTTGAAAAGATTAAGCAATCAGAAAAAGTAAAAGGATTACCTTTGAGAATAGCTGCGATAATTGGATTAAGTATATGGATTTCTGCAGTTGGTGCTTTTTTAGGAATAAGTACAGAAGAAATAATGAAAATGATGGATATAATTAGGAGAGATAAACTAGAATTTGCAAAATTATATTTTGGGGTTGGCGAGGTCTTATCAGGATTATTTTTTCCTTTATTTATCATAGTTTTTTTCTCACTTTTTTTCAGGATGTTTTTCAAACAAGTAGGATTCACCAAGCTTATTACTATTCAACTGTTTACAGCATTCGTATTTACAATTGAAAAAATGTTGACTTTTCCGATCTTTTACGTTCTTGGAATAAACTCAGAATCATCTCCATTTGGCTTAGGAGTTCTTATACAGCTCATTTCAGAGCAAACCTTTCTTGTGAATTTTATAAGTCACATAACTATTTTTCAAATATGGGCTGCTTGTTTACAAATAATTGCTTTCCGTAAGATGTCAGATAAAACAATGAAATCGATAATAGGGATTGTTCTCTTTGGTAATATTATCTTCATGTTGATATTAACTACCTCTACTATTTTAATTCAAGACCTAGGAACTTCGTTGTAGGGGGACATGATGAAAAAACAAACGTTTATAAGCCTTGTAATCATGATCATGATTTTAGCACTAGTTATAATAAATGTCGTTATTATATTAAGTACAGACCACATAAATCGTTCTAAAGCTATACTGGAGTATACAATTACTAACAAAGGAACCTTGAGGGAAGTATTACTAACTAAAGGAATTGTTATACCGGCAGCTCATTATTCTATTAAATATGATAAAACTTTAGGTTCGATAAAAGAAATTTCAGTAAAAGAGGGAGACACAGTTTTAGAAGGTGATACTCTAATTGAATACAATACTAGTCATATAAAGAATGAAATTTTATCACTTGATCAGCAACTAGAAAAATTATCAAGACAATTTAGTAAGGCTGAGGCTGATATTTCTACTTTAGAACAACAACTTAATGAGCCTGTTGATGTAGAGGAAAAAAAAGATATTGCTCAAAATAATAAAAATGTAAGCAGTCAAATTGACGAAAAAAAATACCAAATCCAGGAAATTGAAATGCAGATTGACGAGATTAACCAAAAAATCAAGCACTTACAGTTAGATAAAGAAAATTATAAAATCACAAGTAAGATTGCTGGAACAGTTACTAAAGTCAGGCCATTTGCACAAAGTGAAAATGACTTGGTTGTTTCTATTGAATCAAGTCAACCATATCTTATTGAAGGGAAACTTTCTGAAAAAGAAATGGTCAAAGTGCAAGAGGGGCAAAAAGTAATTGCATCCGCATTAGTTTTACCTAATCAGAAAAAAGAGGGTACCGTAAAAGAATTAAAAATGGCCCCGATCGGAAACCCATCTGTTGAAGATAAGGAAAGTTATTATCCATTTGTTTTAGAAATGAATAAAGCCGTACAAAATTGGCATCACGGTTATCATATGAATGTTGAAATCGTTCTTGAAGAGCGAAATGGTATTATTATCATACCTGATTCTACTATTCAGAAAGAGGACGATAAATCCTATGTTTATGTCATTAAAAATGGAAGATTAGAAAAAAGAATCATACAACTAGGAATGAAGTTAAATCACCGGCAAGAGGTTGCGAAAGGTTTAGAACTGGGTGAGAGAATTGTTAGCAAACCATCTAAAGATTTAGATAATAAAATGGAGATTTTCATGCCTATAAACCATTTTTATCTGAAGAAAGAAACAACGAAAGCTTTTACGAAAGATCAAACGATTCGTTTAGTTTTAAAAGGATTGTTTCAGTAAGAGTGTAACAACTCTCTAATACAGATATATTAAACAAATGAAAAGAATCGTTTAAAACTGAACTATATCCCAATATGAATGGTTTTATAAAAAAACTACATGCTGTTAATAAATGACCTCGGTTTCCGAGGTCATTTTCTTAAATTATCGCAATAATGTACTTGCAATTACGTAACCTGTGCTTGAGCTTTCATGCTCTATTAACACTCTACGGCCACATAGGGTATAAAACACTGTAATTTTCCTACGTTAAATAAACAATAATAAAAACATTTTTCTAATTCAGCTTATCGTAAGGTGCGTTCAAAAATGAGGTTCGGTAATATGCTTTTGTTCATGATTTAAGTAGGTTTGGACGGAATAGACCAGAAATGCGCAATGATTGGGAACCAATGATTGTGATATAGTGGTAACTCTTTAAGCTGTCAATATAAGCAAAAATCATTTGTGTTATTCTCCCCCCTTTATATTTAAAATGAGTCGGTAAACTAGCGTTAATTTCTTCAATAATTGTTTTAGCAGTCTTTGATTGTCAAAGAAGTTCTTTTTCTTCACAATTACTGAATTTGCAAATTCATATTCTTTCTCATCAGAGTAAATGCTTTAACCAAGCATTTCATGTTTTTCCTCCTTATCATTTGAACAATAAACATTCACATTTAAAAATACCATTATTTGCTCAATATCTACTTTCTGATAATTGATATATAATTTTCTAGGCTATCCAGATAGTACATAGATTGAGAGAGGAAGAAAAATATTTATGCCAATAGAATTTCGATTGTTTTATCGTTATGTTGTCATGCTATTATCAATTTGTCTTATTGTTAGTTTAATAATGCCAAATTTTGCAGAAGCAACACCAGGTGAGACAAAAAGGGTATCTAAAAAAGAAAAAGTAACAGCAAACATTGGGGAAATCCCAAATAAGCTTCCAAAGGAAAAAGTGGAGTTAACCAGTAAACGTACCCCTTTTTCAAAACGTTACTTAAATCCAGATGGAAGTTTTTCTGAAGAAATCTTCATGGAACAACAATTTTACCAAGATTCATCTGACAAAAAGTGGAAGAAAGTCAATAACAAACTAAAAAAGAGTACTAAAAGAACAGGGAAGTTTGAGAATACCTCAAGTAATGTAAGCACTTTTTTTGCGGAACAATCGGGAAATAACGAACTTGTAACGGTGGATAAAAATGAAAAAAGTGTTAGCTTCGTACCTGTAAAAGCCAATAAGGTAAAGGGAGCTATCAAAGATAACGAAGTCACGTTTAAGGAAATATTACCAGATGTAGATTTCCGTTATAGTGTACATGGCAGCGCTGTTAAAGAGGATATTGTCCTTCATCAATATCAAAACGAAAATACATTCAGTTTTGAGTTGAAGATGAAAGGTGTTACACCTCATAAAGAAAAAAACGGTACGATTATTTTCAAAGATTCAAAGGGAAAAACAATATGGTTCTTTGAAGAACCTTATATGACAGATGCAAAAGGGAAATATTCTGAAAAAGTTTCCTTGGAACTGCGTGCAGAAAAAGGGAAAACGTTTGTTGATGTCATCGCCAACCAAGAATTCTTAAAAGATCCAAAGACAGAATATCCAGTAACGATCGATCCAACCATTAATGATTGGGATGTTATTCGAGATTCATTTATTGCAAGTAGTTTTTCAAGTTCCGCCTATTCAAGCGAAACATTTATGAATACAGGATATCATGGTTATTTTGGCTCGAGTCGTGCACTGATCCAATTTGTTCTACCTAGCCTTCCTAGCGATAGTGTCATTTCAAATGCTACTTTCAATGCATATCAAGCAAAAAGTGATGCATCAACGGCTTCTATAGATTTATTCCGAGTTACAAGTAACTGGTCAGCAACTACAGCAACTTGGAATGCCCAGCCCTCCCTTGGAGGATCTCCAGAGTCTACCACGACAGACAATAAAGTAAATGCTTATTGGCAATGGGATATTACGAAATTGGCTAAGGACTGGTATAACGGAGTCCAGGCGAACTATGGAATGATGTTAAAACAGCAAAACGAAACAACTTCTCCCTATCGCTCATTTAATAGTGTCAATAGTGGAAATAATACACCACGAATTACCGTTAATTATACGGTTGCAGGCATTGGTTTGGAGTCATTTTGGATGACTACGAAAAATGGTGTAAACCCTGCAAATGGAAACCTTGTCTATCAGGATACGGATGTGGAGATTCCGGGACGTGGTCCAGAAGTAAGCCTTGCCCGAACCTTTAACAGCCGAAAATCTTCTTTTAAGGGTCTATTCGGATATGGATGGATAACGAATCTTGAACCGTTCCTCGTTGATTCGGGAAGTGGACCAATCACGTTCATTGATGGTGATAACACCCGTCATATTTTTGGAGAAAAATTGGGAGGCGGATATGAAGCAGCCGGCGGGATTTACCTTGATTTAGTGAAGAATAATGACGAAACGTATACGATTACCGAAACGGACGGAACAAAAACGAATTTTAACAAGAATGGAAAAATCAGCTCGATTGTTGACACAAATGATAACAAAACTACTTTTGTGTATGACACTTCTGGAAAATTAACGAAAATACAGGATGCTTCTGGGCGAGAAACGACTGTTACTCACAATACTAACGGATATGTATCAAGCGTCACCGATCCAGCAAACCATACAACTAGCTATGAATATGATGCCTCTGGTAACCTGACAAAAGTGACAAACCCAGAAGGAAAAGCAACAACCTTCTCGTATGATACAGATCATAACATCACAGGAATCACGGATGCTCGCAACACTAAAACAACCGTCGGTTACGATGCGTCAGACCGTGTTTCTAGTATTAGTCATCCTATTACGATTAACGGTGCTACTGAAACAAGTAAAACGACATATAGCTATGATTCCACAAATCTGGTTACATCGGAAACAGATGGAGAAGGTAAACGCATTGACTATACTACAAATACGAATGGTAATGTCGTGCAAACAACGGAAAATCCACTTGATACGGTAAATAAAGTTGTTACGACGTATAGCTACGACAATAACAACAATCTCACAAAAGTCGTCGATGCCAATACCAACAAAACAAATGGAACAGCAGCATATGTGTACACATATGACGAGAAAGGCAACATTACAGGAGTCCAATTGCCTGAAAACCAAAATTCTACTTTTGAGTATGATAGCCAAAATAACCTGACAAAAGAACAGAATTTCAATCAAAATGTCAGTTCATACGATTACGATGCGGATAACAATCAGACAGAATCGACAGATCCAAATGTACAAACGTCAGCAAGTCGGTATGATTCGAAAGGAAATCTCCTATATGATACCCATCCCATGTCAGCCGTAGATAATATGCTGGCAAATTCAAGCTTTGAGTTTGATCAGAATAGTGACAACTGGCCTGATAACTGGGAACAGCTAAAAGACACCGGCAGCACAGCCAATTTTGCTTGGTCAAGTACGAGTAAGTTTGGTGGAAAAGGTGTCAGCATCGCTAATCCAACAAGTTGGGCAGTGGTTCGTTCAGATAAGTTCGACTATACAACTGGAGAAAAATATATAGCGAGTGCTTATCTAAAAACTAGCAGTACAGTTGGTAATGCCTTATTAAAAATCGAATTTTTCGATGATCAAAATAATTGGTTAGGGCAGGAATTTTCATCTGGATTAAAGGGAACACACGATTGGACTCGCCTTCAGACCGTTATTGATAACGTACCGGCAAACACAAAGAAAATTAGTGTAGCTGTTGGGCTAAATGCGGGATCTGGAACTGCTAATTTTGAAGGGGTACAATTAGAGAAAGGAACAAACCTTTCTGCTTATAACCTTGTTGATAACTCAAGTATTGAAAGATATCAAGATGGAAAACCCACTAACTGGGTTACAAGTAGTAATTTATCTGTAAATGATAAGGTCGTTCAGAACCAGAATTCCGAAGATGACAATGTCTTTATCGGAAAATCATCCTTCCAAATGACAGGAGAAGCTGGAAAAAATAAGTATATCAAGCAGCATATTAATGTATCTGGTGATGCTAATTCAAAATACACGCTTTCAGGATGGTCCAAACAAGTTAGTGCTAATTCCAATGGTGGAGATTATGCAATACAAGTTGCGATTAATTATAAAGATGGAACTACAGATTGGGATTACGGTAACGACTTTGATAAAGCAGCATCAGGGTGGCAACACGTTGCTGCAGAAGTAAAGGCGAAAAAAGAGTTTAATTCTATTGACGTATATTATTATTATTACAACCAATCTGGAACAGCATGGTTTGACGCTATGCGTCTGGAAAATGGGGCGTCTATTAGCTCAAACACATATGATGCTAACGGCAACTATGTAATCAGTGTAAAGGACCAGATTGGGGAAAGTGTTTCATACAGTTATGACACTGTGGGTAATCGAACAAGTATAAAAGATAGCAAGGGACAAACAACATCGTTTGATTACGATTCCCGCAATTTGCTTACTAAAGTTACAGATGCCAACCTTGGTGTAATGTCTTATAGTTATGATGGTAATGGCAACCGAACAGCGGTAAATGATGCTAAAGATAATCTAACGAAGTATGATTATAACGAGTTTAATCTTTTGTCAAAAATAACTAATCCATTAAATCAGGTTACTCAATTTGAGTATGATAGAAACGGTAATCAAACAAAGGTCGTATTGCCGAAAGGTAATACCATTTCCAGTAGCTTTGATGCCCTTAATCGTTTAAACAGCACATATGTAAATGGAGTGAAAAAATGGGATTACGCTTACGATTTGAATCGCAACCTGACTTCAGTCATCGATGCATCTGGTAAACAAACAACATTTTCTTACGATAAAAACAATCTTTTAAAGCAGGAGGTCAAAGGATCTATAAAGACCGATTATGGTTACGATCCAAACGATAACTTGACTTCCGTAAAATTCACGGCCGGAACCACAAGCATTTCAACAGAATTAGCTTATAACAAGCTGGATCAGCTCACTGAATTGGCCCGAAATGGGGTAAATCAGGTGAAACTTGTTTATGATGAGCGCGGAAAAGTGACTTCCATGAAACGGGCAAACAACACCTATACCTCTCAAAACTATGATGATGCGAACCGGTTAATAGAGTCAAAAAACTACAAGAAAGACGGAACCGTTTTGGATTCATACAAGTATAGCTACGATCCAAATGGGAACCACATAAGTATCGTCACAAATAATGGAAATGTTTCATATGAATATGATTCGTTGAACCAGCTAAAAAATGAAATATTAACGGACGGAACAGTGATTTCCTACGAATATGATGCTGTTGGTAACCGTACAAAGAAAACTGTTACAAAAGGCACGACAAAAACAACAACAAGTTATACGTACAATGCTGGAAACGAGTTGACAAACGTTAACGGACAGACATATACGCATGACCAAAACGGAAACATTACCAATAACGGAGATAAAACATACATCTATAATGAGGAAAACCAATTAATTGAAGTAAAAGACAAAACTGGTGCTTCAGTTACGAAAAACAACTATGACCACGAAGGAAATCGTACAAGCATAACCACATCTACTGGAACAACTTACTTCCATTATGATGGAGATAAGGTTATTGCAGAAACCGATACAAATAATAACATTACTGCTGAATATTCTTGGGATACTGAAGGTAACCCCATTACGATGACTAGAAGTGGTAAGGTATACTATTACCATTTAAACGGTCACGGAGATGTCACGGCTTTAACAGATGAGAACGGGAATGTTGTTGCCGAGTATCAATATGATGCCTGGGGAAATGTTATTTCTCAATCGGGTACAATGGCTTCATCAAACCCCTATCGTTATGCTGGATATCGATTTGATGAAGCAACGGGATTATATTATCTATTGTCGCGATACTATGATTCAAACATAGGCCGTTTCTTAACAAGAGACACGTTCCATGGATATGTGAACACTCCATTGAGTTTAAATCAATATGCGTATTCAGAGAATAATCCTGTCATGTTAATTGATCCAGATGGTCATTCTGCTGTAGGGACGATTAAAACTGTTACTGTAAAGGTTTCAGCTGCTTCCTTAAAAAGAAAAATGAAAGCAGCAAAAATTACATCATATTTGGTTAAAGGACCTATAAATGAAATTTTAGGGGGGGCAGTGGGGCATGGTGCCAAAACTAAATTTGGAGCTGGTTTAAGAGGTCTTTCCACATATGCTCTAGTCTCAGTAATAGGTTTAGGAGCTGAAAAACAAATAGAAGAAACTAAAGCGTTCTTAAAAAAAATAAAAGCTAATCATGCAGCAGGTATCGTTATAAAGCAAAAATATAGATATTCTTATATGAATGGGGCAGGTACTGGATGGTACACTTACGGAAAAGCATCCGTAAGCCTTTATTACTAAAAATAGGAAAAGTAAAACTTGAATAATTTGGATTAAGAAAGTTTACTAAAAAAGTATGAACAACAAATATAGAGGATTGATTTATTTTGAAAAATTATATAAAGTCTTTTATTTATGCATTGTTTTGTTCCTTAATAATGACTGGAATAGACATTTTGCTTAATGGATACAAAAACTTTGTGAGTACATTCATCTTCGGATTTATTTGTATGTTTATTGTCATGTTATTTATTGATAGAAGAAAAACTAATAAGTAAAATACAAAAGTTGAACAATAATTGTATTTATGTCACTGCATACAAAAATATTTAGACCTGCATACCTGTATCACATTTTGAAGATTAACTGTGAACTAATTAGGCTAGAAATGAGAGTCCTCATTCCTTAACGGAGTGAGGACTCTGTAGTTTACTTTATGAATTCAATAGAGAGTGATAAACGATTGGGTTCTTCACAATTATATTAACTTAATTTTTGAAGAATTTTTTTCTTTATGCACTTCTTTTGCTTCAACCAATGAGTAATTAAACTAATAATAAATTTAAAAAAAGTACTCCAGTTTATCTTTTAGTCTAATATAATCACTCATACCTACTGTAAATAAGCAATTCAGAAAGTTGTAAACAAGCAGTTAACCCGTTCGTAAAAGTACACTTTTACGAACGGTTCTTTTTTTTATAAAATCAACTCATTTTCACGTTCGTTAAAGTTGAAAAACAATTTATGAACGTTCGTGATTTTGCATACACTTTTACGAACGGTTTTGGTAGAATAATAGGAAAGTAAGTAGAAAAAGGAGTAAAAAGATGGAAGTTCGTAAATTCGGATACATAAGAGTTAGTAGCAAGGATCAAAATGAAGGACGTCAACTTCAGGCCATGAAAGAAAAAGGATTAGATGAACGAGATATCTTCCTAGATAAACAAAGTGGGAAAAACTTTGACCGGGCTCAATATCAATTGTTAAAACGTATGATTCGGAAAGGGGATGTCCTATATATTCATTCACTCGATCGTTTTGGCCGGAACAAGGAAGAAATTCTACAAGAATGGAATGACATCACGAAAAATATCCAAGCAGATATCGTGGTCATGGATATGCCATTGTTGGACACTACTCAATTTAAGGATAGTTTAGGGACCTTCATCGCAGATCTTGTTCTACAAATCCTTTCCTGGATGGCGGAAGAGGAGAGGGACCGTATACGAAAACGGCAGCGTGAAGGAATTAATGTGGCTTTGCAAAATGGTGTGCCCTTCGGACGACCGAAAGCTCAAGTAACCGAAGAGCTTAAAGAAGTGTATGATCGTTGGAAAGCAGGAGAGATAACAGCCGTTAAAGCCATGGCCGAATTAGGTGTAAAAAAGACGACTTTTTATAAGTTGGTTAAGGAATATGAAAGAGACTCTAAAAAAAGCTATATAATAGAAGAAACTCGTCAAAAAAAGTAGCCTTTGCACACTAGCGAAGGCTATTTAAGTGCGCCCTGCATGGGTGCAATCTATAGGATGCAAGTCTCGAATCATGAAGGAAGCTTAACTTGAAGGGTGTCTGGGGTGACCCAGAATCTCAACTGGCTGTCTATCCGCGAATCTTTAATGAGGGGAACCTATGAACCGGCTACCCGTACGTAGGTCTCAAAAGTCTATCTCAAAGATGTGAACATCTACATCACACTTAACTGAACTGTCGTTTACAGCACGGTACAGACGGTGGTGTGAGAGGTCGGGAGTTAATCACTCCCTCCTACTAAAAATATTCAAAAGATGATTCTTTAGTCATGATTTCATGTAACAAATATTAGTACTAATAGGTATTTATGTTAAACTAAAAGAGATTATTTTTGAATAATGCAAATTTTTGACGGTTGAGTCAATCAAAAGCCTCAAAATTTGTTTGCTTAGGAGGTATTTATGGTTGAGGAAATACCTAAGGGTAAATATTATTATTTTGTTAATAAAGAAATAATTATTGTGAACAAAGTAAATCTGTTTAATTTGGCTGTAGTAAGATATGTTGATTCTATTAAGGAATTCGTAGTGGACATTAACTTTATCGACACAAAGCCTTCAAAAGAAACGTTTATATCTGTAATTGATTTAGAAGGAGGAAAAATAGGTGATTCTTGAATTTTTAGACACCTCTTTAGATGGTCCTAGTTGGGAGAAGTTATGCATATCTTGTTACACCATGAAATATCAGACTCAACATTTTACAGAAGTACCGGCTGAGCATAAAGGTGATGGTGGAATCGAGGGATTCACAAAATCAGGAGTTGTAATTCAATGTTATTGTCCTAACGATCCTAATTACTCACGTAATGATCTCTATGAGCATCAAAGAGATAAGGTTACAAATGACATCGGAAAGTTTATTGATAAAAAGAACGCAGCTGTCTTAAAAAGCTTAGGATTACCATGTATAAGTGAATGGCACTTTGTTGTTCCAGAGATTAAAGATAAAAGAATTATTCAACATATAGCTTCTAAAAGAGAAGTGGTAAGACAAACAAGAGAGGAAAATCCTGAATTTTATGACTACATTGCTGATGATTTTGACATAATTATAAAAACAGCTGAAGATTTTAGAGTTGAGCTTACAACAATTTTAAGAAGTAATTTAACTAATACGAAGTTAAGCTTTGCTATTTTACAATCACCACAGGTTGATTGGACAACATGTCCTGCTGATAAGGTGGCGAATGTTACAAGAAAATTAATTGCTATCAATCCTGACTTGACTGAAGATAAAGATGATCTTAACGACCTTTTAGAGATGTATATGTCTGCATATATCTCTGGGATTGCTTTGATAGAGCAATTAGGAGAAGGTTTTCCTGATATAAGGAAGGACATATTAGATTTAGCCGATCAATACAAAAAGCATGTTAAGGCTAAAACACTGTTAAATAGAGATAAATCTTTGAATCATAAGGTCTTTGATGAAATATCATGTGATTTTCAGCAAAAACTAAAAGCAGAGTTTAAACATATAAGTGATGCATCTATTATGAATTTGCAGATGTCTTTAATTGCTGGTTGGCTTTCTGATTGTCCTATGGAATTCAAAGGGGCAGTGAAAAATGGATAATGACAGTTTTATATTAACAGATCAAATAATTTTTGATCCTAAACCTGAAGCTGTTCCATATCAATATAGGTTGAGTTATAAGATAGCTTTAACTTGTTTAATACTTGGAATGGCATGTGGAAAGGGTGGATGTTCATTATCTAAATTACATTTAATAAGTGTATCAATGTATTCAGAGAAAGAAATGAAGAATCTATTAAACTATGTTAACAGAAAGCCTGATACATACTTAGTACTTAGATATGATCCGACTATTAATAAAACGGTTGACTTTATGCTTGTTGAAAATATTTTATTTCAACAAGGTAATGGTTTATTTCGTTTAACGAAAAGTGGGAGGAAGTTTTTAAATAAAATAAAAAAAGATAAAGAACTGTTAAAAAATGAAAAAGATTTTTTAAATCAATTATCTAATGGACTAACAGAGGATTTGATTGAATCGATAAAAAAATCACTGCTGGGGTGAATAAAATGTTACGGGTAAGGCGATTGAAAGTAGAAATAGTAACCGAGTTTGACGTAGTAGGTTTTGATGATACTTTTGATGATGATATGAATATAATTTGTAGTGATGAAAATACAAGTGGTAAGAGTTCAATAATATCTAGCATCTACTACGCTTTAGGATTAGAGGAAATCATTGGAGGTAAAGGGTATAACGTTTTAACTTCTGCATTCAAAACAAAAGTTCATTACGATAATAAGAATTTAGACGTCATTGAATCAAAAATTATCCTTGAGATATTTAATGGAAATGAAGAGGTCACTATCCTTAGAGCAGCTAAAATGGAAAATAGAGAATCAAATTTAATGACAGTTTATTATTCGAAAATGGATAAAATATATGACAAAGACACTAAAAAAGAAGATATGTACGTGCATTTGCAAAATTCCGCAACTAATAATAAAGGTTTTTTTACTTTTCTAGAAAATTTTATAGGGTTGGACTTACCTTATGTTCCAACAAATGATGATAAAGAGAGAAAGCTTTATTTGCAATTAATATTTTCAAGCATGCTAATTGAACAAAAAAGAGGATGGTCTGACTTGTTTTCGGGAATGCCCCATTTCGGAATAAAAGAACCGAAAAAGAGGGTGATAGAGTATTTATTAAATATGGATACTCTTAAAAACGAAAAATTAAAACATAACTTAAAAGTAACTAAACAGGAAATAACAGAGAATTGGAGTAGTCTATATAATAACACAGTTAGAGGTTTAGGGGATCTTGGTTTATCAATTACTGGGGTTAGCAATGAAGTGAAAATCATAGATGATCAACCGATCAATATAGTTTTTCAAGAACAAGACAAAGTTTATTTATTAGAAAAGTATATAGAAGTAAAAGAGAATGAATATAACAATTTAATCAAAACAAAACCAAGGAAAATTGAGAATTTTCAAGAACTTAAAGAAGAATTAAATAAAATCGATGAGGAAACAATTAAGTTTGAAGAAAAAATTAGAACATTAAAATTGAAATTTAATAATGAAAAAATTAGCTTAAATAAGCTGTTAAGTAGTTTGCAACTTATACAGACTGATATTGTTAATAATCAAGACGCTAAAAAATTAAGAAATCTTGGATCAACTGAAGGATTTAAATCATTTAAAGATATTTGTCCTACTTGTAATCAGACCATTTCCGACTCTTTGTTAGTTGGACAAAATAAGGATAATGAAGTAATGAGTATTGATGATAATATCAGGCATTTAAAGTCACAAGAGAATCTATTTGAGTTTGCTATTGAACAAAAGAAAGCTAATCTTATTAAGATTGAACAAGATTTGAGTAGTTTAGATAAAAACTTATCTAAACTATATCAGCTTGCAAGGGTTACAAGGAATGATATCTTTGAAATGCATGGATCGATATCAGAAGCAACTATATACAAAAAAGTAGAGCTAAGTAAAACATTAGATGAATTGAAAAAAGTAAACAGTCAAACAGAAGATATAGAATCTAGGTTTAAAGACCTTTCTGATGAATGGAAGGAATACTTAATTAATTATAAAAAACTACCTAAGAATAGACTGACTGAATTAGATGAGGAAAAAATAAAGTTGTTAAGAAATAATTTTGTAGCTAATCTTAAAGAATTTGGTTACAGAAGTTCCGCAGATATAGATAAAGTAATGATTTCTAAAGATACATATATGCCTATAATTGAGAATTTTGATCTGAAATTTGATTCTTCAGCCAGTGATCATATTAGAAGAATATGGGCATTTACTATAGCTATGGTTCAAACTTCTAATGAGTTTGATGGTAATCATCCTGGGATTTTAGTGTTTGATGAACCTGGTCAACACAGTATAATTGTTAAAGATATGGAAGCGTTTTTAGATCGTTTAATTAAAATTTCTTCAAAAAATCAAGTTATAGTTGGGATTACTATTAAAGAAACAGATACAAAAGAACTTGTATTTAAAAAAATAAATAATGGTTCTAAGGGAATTGTAGTTAAGGACAGAGCGTTTAATAAATTAAGATAAAGTACTGAAAGGAATGGTTTTAAACATTTCTCCTTCACTGAGTTAATGGATAAGTTGACTACTTTTTTAAAGCCTCTATCTGAATCTATTTTAGCTCAGGATGATTTCTTAGCGAATTAGAGAGTTGAAGGGCAAGAATGGATACCTTTAAATGAAAAAACAATTTCGTTCCGTATGAGTTATTTTTAGTGTATATAACCTGATTACAAAACGTGTTACCTAACATAAAAAACACCCGTATCCAAAAGGGATCGATTGTTTTTTACTTTTAACCATAAAGGAATTTACCTTAAACAAGCAATTACTTTTACAACAATACGGGGGCGGTATTAATGAATTGATTTAAGTGTGAATTCCACAACTCAAACTGATAGCACTCCACACATGTAGAGTATGGAACAATTGACGGCTGTTTTAAAATGGCCGGATTCGTATTAACCTTATCAAATCTAACCTGTATTAGCTTGATTAACATTTCTATCTTTTGAGAAAAATAATTACTTCAGGTTGAAAGTGAGGTAGCCATTGAATTTATATTAGTAAATCCTCGTCCAATATGTTGTACCTACCTGAGTACAAGTTTACATAATACTGATTATAAGTAGAAAAGTAGCCTGATCATCGTTTGATACAGGTTTTATTTTTCGTACCCCTTATTCACCCCGTATGTGTATAGTTTATCGATTATATTAACTTTATTTTTATAGGGGGGGGAATTTATATGATTAATAAAGAATTAATTAATTAGTAACAAACATGTAGGTGTTAATTTTTCTAAAGAGTCTAAATATTATTTGAGGTATAGGATCCAGAAAAACATTTCGACCTTCATTTAAGAGATAGAGATTAACATAAACAAAATGGAGCTAGCTTTATTCATTGATTGATTGATAGATAGCAAGAGATAAAGTGCTTAATGATTTGTATGGAAAGGTTGCTACTGATCTGATTACGCTATGCTGTTCCGTTTATATGGACGTAGACAGGGACTTTTTAGGAAATGAAGTAGATGAACATTTCGCTTATGATAATGAAGGTGAAAATCCATTTGTTCCCGTAAAAAAGCAGATAAGCACCTTTTGTATTGGTATAAATAAATTCTATACTGGGGGTATTGATCATGTTAACAGTTGACGTAATTGCGGATTCTTTTAATAACCTAAAAGAGAAAGGAAGAATATCGGTTCCTTTAGAAGATCTCGATCTTCAATTCTTTTTAGAAGATGCATTAAAGGCATGTAATATGAAATACTCCAAGGTTTTAGAGGGAAGAAAGAATAAAAAAATTGTTTATATTCTCGATAAAGTTTGATATTTCTAAACTTCGCATAATCAATTTTTAAACTCTAATAAAAGTTTGGGAAGACGCGACTTTTATTTTTACTATTTAAATCACTCCTACTGATAATCAGAGAAATAAAAAACCTACGCCTTGGGAACCCGTAGGTTTTTATTGCCCCCGTCTATCGACGTCTTTAAATTTCCTTCCAAAATAACCAGATGTTGCAGACGAATAAGCAACCGCGTATTATAGGATCTGAAAAAGTAGCCTTTTTGATATTCAGGACGTGCAGCTTCAATTACCCTAGAAAAAATAAATGAATTATTTTAAAGGCTAACAGAGTTTTTGTAAATGGCCAGTAACAGAGCATATTTCTGTTACTGGCCATTTTTAAATTTAAAAACATACGAACAAACGAATGATACTGGTCTTTTGTTTTGAAAAAACTTAATATAGCTAATCTACAAGCATTTTACCTAACTGACGTCATACCTTTTATAAAGGGGGTAATTCAAAATGACATACCGACCTACGGTAAGATATCCGTCCATTTATCAGGACTATGTAAGTGAAGTTCATAATGCCACTTCATTAGATCGCAACCAAATTTTCCGTCTGGCCTTATTTATAGCCGCCCATTCAAAAGAATATAACGATATCCTTAAAAAATATCAGAAGGGTGACGTCCCTCTCCCCTGCCCAGCATGGAGGATAGACGAAGAGAAATGTTGGCAGGAACAAAGCTATATTAAAAAAGAAGATACGCCCCAGGTCAAGATCTTTGAACAGGGAGGCATTAAACTGGTTATCGGTTGATCATTTATTTTTCCTTTCGGTACTCTTAATAGAATGGGATGCTGCTGCCTTATTTGCCAAGGCCTTAGCCAAGTCTTTTGATATTCCATCTTTACTGCTCATTCCATATCACCTCACATATCATCAAGAGCCTTGCCACGATCGTTATAAAATATACCTCCCTCCAGCTATTTAGGAGCAACCGAGTGACCAACTTACCAACCAACCCATAGATAAATGCCTTTTAGAAGGGGGAAAAGCCGATGAGAAGAGATAAACCATTGAATCCTGTTCTATCCAATGCTAAAAAAAGAGACCAGGTACCTCAAAAAAGAAAAATCCGATCCGATAAGCTTCATGACATAAAAATCCCTGTTACGGATCTTATGGAAACAATCATTTTACGTGAATCCAGAAAACAATGGAAAGGATCTAAAACTACAATAGGAACGGAATTACTTATATTTGGACTAGAAAACCTTTTCAACTACCCTGACGTCACTTATAACGACCTCCCTTCTACCGTCCATTGCAAAGTAAATCACGAGACATATCAAAGGATAGGGGAATATGCAGCCGAATGGAAATGCAGTATCAGGAAGGCAGCTCATCGAATCTTTATGGAGGCTTATAAGAAAAAACAACTAGGGGGCATAACAGATGGGGAAATATAGCCAAGCGAATCTTATAGATGAAGAACTATCCCTAATAAAATCGAATAATTTCATTGGTAAAATGCTTCATAAAATGAATAAAACATCCGTGATTTTACTATCCATACAAGTTCCCCTAAACAGTTATTTAAGGGCAGAAATATTCTGTGAAGATATTCAAGATCTTTCAGAAATGCCCTTTTCACAAAACGATTTAATGAAACTTCTATATGAAGATTTTCTTTACTTTGCAAAAATTAATCCCGATCCAAAGAAAATGTTTAAGCTTCTTTCAACCCTGGAACGTGAAAGTGGAAAAGATGCCATATTGGAAAAACAAACGGACTCAATTTTTAAACTCATTCATAAGGATCAACATCAAGAATTAGAGACCCTCGAATTAAGAATGAGACGAAAATATGCCCTGCGTGGTGAAGTCTTGCTTGCTGATTTGGAAGAACACCACCCAAACCATGGCTATACCATTGAACGTGTGATTGAGCTTCTCTACATGGATTTTATTGATACTTTTAGAAAAGGGGATAATACTGAAGCAGTACAGAAAATCATTAAATTATTGGATGTTGAAGAATAATAAATAGCCTAAAGGCGTTAGCAGGGTTAACCCTGCTTTATGTCTTTAGGCAAGAATTTATGACCTTCTGTATTTTAAATAAAATAGGTAATTATAAGCAGGTTGTGTCTTTTCTAATCCTTACAAATTTTGTAGGGAAAGTGAATTATACAGTGTTTATGTTAGAGGCTCGTCTTTAATTGCATAAGCAGGATTTATTCTTTTTAAGATGAATTTATAGAATAGTTAAAAAACAGACTATATTGTTAGATGATGTATAGGTTAATTTTAGAAAAATTGGTCACTAATTATGTTGTAACTTGATTAGTGAGAAGGGGGTTAAAAATGGATAATATATTGACTATTATCATGTGGATCATTACTTTTGAAACAATCCCAGTGGCTATAAAGCAAAAAATAAATAATGAGGTTATTAGTTTTTTCAATATTGCTACCTCCTGTTGTATTAAATCAATTTTTGATTAGTTTTCCTAAAAAGATGAAAAAAACACATATATATTTATTTCACAGTACGAATACACTGCACTTGTTGAACTATCCTGCCCCGATAGTTTAAGTACTATCATTCACAATCTCAATAGAGTAGAACCTATTGAGACACATTCAAAGTACCTCTAAATTAGGCTATATAATGTCTCATAAGACTTGTATCAAAATGCTTATCGTTGTAAATGCGCATTTTCCTGACTCTACCCTATGACCATCAAGCTAAGATTTTGAAGTACCCCCAAAATGAAAATTTTCTTTCTCTACAGTTAGTTACTTTGAGAAGTCAGCTCTTTTTTCGTTTTGGGGGTGATTACTTTTCTTATGTTGATGGCCATGTGGTGCTACCCCTTTTTGATGTTCAAGAAAATAATTTAAAGAAAAGGCTTATTTATATTTATTGATTTCATATTGAAGATAAACCGGATAATTTATTATCTGGTTATTTCTCTTTTTGATAACCCATTGTATCAATGTTTCTTATGTATTCACAAAGGATACTTTATAAATATATACTTCCTTTTTTAAAAAAAGTTTTCAAATTGAAAACCTAAGGGTATAATAATATTAAGTTAATATTATTAACATTAATAAAAGGAAGGATGTATTCCCAACATGTTTGAATATATCTGCCATGATTGTGATGTACGTGAATTCTCTTGCCAAGTGGAAGTGAAAAAGAAATGTGAGAAGTGCGGTGAAATGATGGATCACATTGAAATGGAGGAATAGATCATGAATGAAGTCGATAAGGCCAAAAAATTAAAAGTGAATCTGAATGTAAGAAGAAGATTTTATGATTTTATCGACTTGTCATTTGATTTAAAGGAAGAATCTTTATTTTTCGAATTAACCGCAGCGTTAAAAAATTTCAAGAAGGGAAAATCCAAAGGTTAAAACTTTAAGGGGGATGATGTCTATAGCAGCATTTCTTGAATTCAAATATAAAACGGTAGGACATAAAGCTTTCATTGCTAATTCAAAGGATTTGAAAGATATACTCGACCGTTATGAAATTAATCCTTATTTTCTCTTTGATATCAAGGTAAATGATAAAGATGTAACCGTTGATAATATCGTAAGGAAATTAAGCAGCTAAAATATACTGGGGAGGCTACACGTTATGTCATTCTTTTTAGTCAATAGAAATCCTGATGGAAATACCATGTTTTCTTACCTTTGCGAATTGTTTTTTCAAAACAATCTAGATGTACCAAGAAATATGGATAATTGGAGTAAGAACAAAATGAGGAATAAGATTTATCAATTTGAAAACAGATATGGTCCAGGTCAAAATTTTTAAGGGCTGAAACAAAAAGAGTAACACAGGAAAATGAACCACATCCAATGCGATAAAAAGGATTCCTGGCAGAATCCTTTTCCCTCTTTTTGTTTACAGGTTATTATTATAACAAAAAGAGGGAGTTTTGAAACATGGATAACTTTATGCATGATGCTCGTGCGACAAACCTATTGGGTGACGAATTCCCGGCTGTGGGACAAAGGCGAGTAATTGTCAAGGACGACGGTACAGAGTGGGAGGTTGAAGTCGTAGAGACCGGAAAACCTGAATGGACGTATGAAAACGGGATAATCATCGGTGCGGTAACAGATATCAAATACAAATTTATCGAAGAAGTCCGGCCATCATCTAAAGGTAAGTTGCGGCTGGTATAAAAAGGGGCCTTGCTTAATGAAAAAAGCAACTTGTCTATTTTGCGGGAATAAAGATTCAGCTAAAAAAATGGTGAAACAAATTTCTTTTATTTAAGGCCAGGATCAATGGATTCACTTTTTCTGCAAAGGGAAGGGAGTAAAATCGTGAATAGATGGACATATTGATCGGAGTTTATTATCGGATGTTGGATATTTCTTTTTATAATAATGGGAGGGGTCTTAGTCCTCTGCGTTTGGACTAATGTTTTTAATATTTCAATTCTTAAAGCGATATGGAATGCCTTTTTATATGCTTCTGCTGGTACGTTATTTAACTATATCGTTGGTGTTTTGTTTTATCCAATCATTAAGGAGCTTAATGAATAAGGGAGGTAACAATGGAAGGTAAAACACATATCGCCGGTGGCGTAGCTGCTGGCGTTTTTTATTTAACTTATGGTGAACCTGTTGATTCGGAGTTACTTTTTATAGGGAGCTGCGTCCTTGGCGCGTTAATTCCTGATATAGACCATACAGGATCCACGTTAGGCAGAAAGGTTCCTTTATTGGACGATATAATAAGTGGGGTTTTCGGTCATCGAACAATTACTCACAGCCTATTGTTCATAATCCTGGCTTTCATCCTGTTTAAATGGACCTCATGGCCTCCAGATTTAGAGTTCGGCATCTTGATAGGCCATAGCCAGCCATTTGTTGTTGGATGCTCTCACAGAGCAAGGGATTCAGTTTTTATGGCCTTTTAAAATTAAGATAGGTTTGCCCTTTGGGATTACTACTGGGGGAATGTTAGAAAAAGTATTTATGGCCATGCTTATATCATTTATAGGATATTATGGATATACAACTTATTTGTAAAATTTATACTGGGGGATAACTACAATGGGAGTCAAAATAGATAAAGCCTTTTACATTAAAACAAAAAAAATAATATCGAATTTCGAAGCTGATAAACAGGGATTGACTGGGGAAAAATTCAGTTGTCCAATTTGCAATGCAACGTTATCATTTACTAAACATTTTGAAAAGAACTACCCTAATAAAGTGGTTAAAGTATCGCCTTTTTTTTCATTAATACCAAAAGTTGTTCATAATGAAGATTGCAAGTATAACACCGCCGGACGAGTTAAAAAAATAATGAAAAAAGCCATTGAATTAAAGGATTTTATCGAAATGGATCCTTCCAAAAAGCCAATTATTCGTCTACAGGTCGTTACCGAGGAATTAGAATCCAAGGAAAACCCAAAAGACGATGTTCCAAATGAAAATGATGCTCATGAAATGGAAGTTGAAAATGATGGTTCGTTGTCTCCATATTTAAGTGCAATGAAACAAATAATGATATTACGTTCAGAAGTTGAAAATAATAACGTTTTGAAATCAGAAATTAAATTAAAGTATAAAAAGAAAATGGTGAGTTGGGATAATTTTTATTTTGGTCAAAAAGAAGTGGAATATATTAAATTAACAAAATACCTTGATAAAAAGAGCATACCCAAACATCCGGTATGTATAGAGGGTTATATAACAAAACCATTAGAATATGTTAAATTCCCTAATAAGAGTGAATTTCATAAAGTGTTTATAGAAATGCCGTATATTAATGGTCTAGATGATGAGGGAAAGAAAGAGATCCCATCTGTTTCTTTTTTAATTCCAATTGAAATGGAACACATCAAAAGAAAAATAGAAAGTGAAATGCAAAAAGGAAATAATCAAATAGTAGCATATGGTAAACCATATTTTAAAAAAAATACAGGCAGACAACCCTTAACGGAATATCATAATGTTACCCTTTATATCAATAAAAAAGCACAATTTCATTGTTTCAATGATACTATGTAAACTAAAAAAGCTGTCCTATTGGATAGCTTTTTTAGTTGACTCTGATAACAACACCTTTATATCTAGCTCCCCAGTATCCTGAGTTCATGCTGGCATAAGCTACACCTGTGCTGGATTGTGATCCGATGAATTTTCCGTTTCCTGCATAAAAACCAACATGGCCATTCTTTTTATAAGAATCAAAGAAAATCAGATCACCAACTTGGATATCCTTTGCCGGTACCCGTTTTCCTTGTGTAAGGAGGGTATCTGTGTTTCCTACAGCCCAATTAATGCCATTGGCTTTAAGCATCGCGTAAATAAATCCACTGCAGTCAAACCATCCTTTATCTATTTGTCCCTGGGTTCTTCCTCCACCCCAAACATATTTGGTCTTTTTCTTCGTCCATGCATCTGCCGATTCCATAACTCCTTTCATGCCACCATTAGCAGGAATGGAACCACCGGTATTTCCCCCGACGCTAACCTCTTTGTAACCAGAAACAAAAGCTGCAGCAAATCCCAAAACATCATTTACATACTCAGTTGAATGGTTATAAGCAAAAACGGCCTCTTTTATTCTTCCATCTGCAGCTCCACTAGCTGCTAAATATTTGGCTGCGGTATGCATGGCATCTTTTAAATTCATAGGATCTGCGCGGCCATCCCCATCACCATCCGTACCATAACCACCATATTTTTTTATCTTTTTAGGGTCCGTTAAGATGTTATTAGGAATCATGGCATTCCCAAGGTTTGTTCCTCCTGGGTATGACCATCCAATCCACGTTAATGGCATGAATTGCATGTGTCCTATAGCGCCGACTGGACTTATCATAGGGGAAATAGTCGAGAACCTTGTTTCGACCCTGTGGTGAGCTGCTAACAGGTTCCAAGGTACGTTGTATTTTGCTCCTGCTTCTTTATAGACCGGAATATATTCTGCAGGTATCTCATTAGCACCAAATTCAGTAATATTTCCAACTTGCCATCCTCCGTCTCCGCCTTCAGCATCAAAGAAATCTTTTTCATGGAAAGAAAAGGAGAGAATCAGGCCAGCAATCAAAAAAATGAAAAAAATAATACCAATCGCAATAAGGATTGGTATCTTCAAATATGTTAGGGCTATTTTTTTTACGGCCAGTTTACCTACATCAGCAGCAACACTTTGTTTCTTAGGTTTCTCTTGGAATTGAGGTTCACCCATTGCTAACATTCACTCCTTCCACTTTCCATTCTCCGAATGTTTTTTTCAAAGCGATAATCAATGAAGTTTCTAATGGTATATCTTTATCTTCAAGGGAATTAACTGTTTTTTGTTGTAAAACTACATTGTACATGAGCGTGTATTTATCAGCTGTATCAATCGGATAAGCTTCATAACTATCCACCTCACTTTTAACGAGCGCCAGGGGCCTTCTAGGAGGATTTTTATCCCATTCATGAGCCATCACTTCCGACATGTAAGGCTTCGCGTTCTGGATGAATTCTAGAGGTTTTTCACTGTCATAATTTCCATATGCCTGAGCAAAATTTTCAGCCACTTCCTGCGCTATTGCTTTATCTTCCTCTTTGATATATTCAGATCCTGGGATGCTTTCTGATTCAATTTGTTCTTGTTCTTCCGTTAATTCTAATTCTGAAGGAGAGGAATCCGGTGTATCGGACTCTTTCCCTTCGGTTTTTTCCGTTTTAGGTTCTTCTTTTGTTGTTGCTTCATCTTGATTATTGGCGGTCCATATGATGCCCATAATCAGTGTGGGAATGGCTAGTAAAGCGAAAAGGATCATTTTATGGCTTTTTTTTGTTAAATCTAATTTCATTTTCTTCACTCCTGATTTCTGTTTTTAGGTTCAATACTATGATTATTTGTTGTAGTTGGGCGGTTTCTTAATTCTGGTTTATGAGATTGATTAGCAGCTGCACGTTCAGCCAACCTATCTTTAAGAACAGGTTTTCCTTTTAATTGGACGTTTTCTCTAGCAATATGAGCGTGACCACCTTTTTCTAATGTTTTTTCAAGGCTTTCTAAATTACGGCGATCATTAAGCGTTTGTTCTGGTTGTCTATTTGTCTTTAAGTCTTTATTCAAGATTGGTTGAGCATTCACCTGGGGTTGAGTTACTTTTTCTTGATTATTTACGATGTTTTCTTGTTTTCGTTCGGCCAGTGGTGCGTTAGATGCAGCCTTTTGATTAGAATATCTTTCAAAACCGGAACCATTGGAAGCAGCAACAACTTTATTTGGTGTATTTCTTTCTTTTGTTGTATACATTGGGTGTCTCATTTGATCAACCATGCCGACTCCTGGTTTAGCTTTCAATTTATTGTAACCAGTACGTTCAGCAAGTGTTTGAGTAGGTTTTTGTGTAAATGGTTTTGTGATTTTATTGACATATTTTCTCGTTTTAAAGTATGACTTTTTAAAATCGCTAATATTTTGCCCTACATTGTTATTCACATTGGCTTTTCTGAAAGGAGTCGTTACAGCGTTCAAGATTTCATTGCGTTTAACCCAAACAGCTACAGCACAAATGATTTGGATGATGAATAAGAGAATGTAACCCTTTTTAGGGTCCATCGAATTATAGACCATGCTAGAAATGGAGAAGTAAATGGTGGTTAAAAGAGCCAAAGCAATTTTCATATAAAAAGCATGAAGTAATTTCATGATGACATTTGTTGCAGTATTGCTGAAAGCTGGTATTAATCCGATAAGGAAAGCAACCGGAGTAAACACGGCAAAGATCAAAACTAAAACCTGATAAAAAATCATGGAGCAAGCTAATAATAATAAGATGGTGCCAAGTATACCGTTAGCGATTAAAACAAAAACCAGGATAATGAACCGATCGTTTAAGGATTCAGGTTTCATATTGCCATTCTTCAATTCTTTCACTTCGTAATCAATAGCATCTTTTCTTTCCTTTGAATAAACCTTAGATTTAAGTATGGTATCAACACGAGAACCTTTTTTATCCCATTGCTTTTCGATTTTTTCCTGATCAGGACTGCCAAAATTCAATAGTAAGTATGGATTCTTAACCATGAGATTAAAAATTTGGTTTCTCATGGAGGCCATTCCTTCACTTTCATCATATTTACCTGGTGAAGTGGTAGTAAGGGAAAAGCTTAAAACGTCATTTTGCACTTCGCTAACACCATCATTAAATTCCTTTAAAATCCAATCGGAATTTGTAAAGAAACCAAGTCCAATGGTCAAGATAATAAGTGTTCCTAAAACTCCTGACATAGCAGCAGAGGTGGCTCTTTTAATAATTCCGATATAGGCGGCCCAAACGCCAACTATTACAAGAATGGAGGTAGCCAAGTAAGGCCATAATCCTTTGCTAGCAAATCCACCAGGTCCGAAACCTGAAATGGATTTAATGACGGTAGAAATATCATCTGCAAAATCCGATACAATATTTAATTCATAGGCTTCGGAAACTAAGGTTCCGACTGTAGCAGCAATAATTTTATTGAATCCCCATAATGTGGAGTTCATCATGGATATACCTTGATTCATTTGTTTTCCTACTCCATCATCCCATCCCCAAGGCATAAGATCAGAGAGTTGATCATCTTCTAATTGTGTTTCCATGCCATATCTAGATAAAGGATATTGGTTGTATTCGAGTTTTATTTTACCTTCATGATCTTTCTTTTCTTCCTGGGGAAGAAGACTATCCATCATATCCGCGGCGCCAACTGGCGCCGATGGGATAAATGTTAGAAAAAGTACAGATAAGAGAAGGATGCCTATTTGGATTTTTTTCATTTTTTTACACTCCTTAAGTTAGAACCAATTCTTTTTGAACTTCTGTTTCAGTTTCTTGGTCAATAGGTGGACGAGTATCAAAGGCATGATCCAAATCCTTGAACCAGGCGTTTAATTGAACAATTCCGATTCTTCCGTATATGTCTTGCATGAAGCATTCACCAACATTTAAATTCTGAATACGTTCGATTAATTGATCTGTAGGTTCAATTCCAAGGAATTTCAAACTATTAGCTGCTTCTTTGTGGTCTGAATTTTGAAAAACGAATTTCATTCCAACCAAATTTTTTGTATTTTCATCTATATCATTTGTTGCTTGGGTGGCCCGAATAAGTCCTGCGTTCATCGCTCGACCTTCCCTACTAACTCTATCTAAAATATCCCTTCCGATATCTGTCTTTTCCATGAACCAGGATTCATCGAAAAAGGCAATTTTCACAAGATTTCTAGGTTGGTGGATGAATTCAAGAGCGAATTCCCCGATCGGGAACATCATGGCCATCGATAACATTTCTTCCATATTGAAATCTTCGGATTTTTTATTTTTCGGTGGCATTTTTAAATTTTGGATTTGAAGAACAGTAAGAGCGTTATCGATATCAAGGGCATCAACATCGCTTCCATCCCCGAATAGAAGGGAAGCGAAAGATAAATCTCTATAAGTTTCTAAATAAGCGCCCATATCATAACCTTTTGAGCCTTCTGGATGATCTTTTAATTTGCTTATGATTTTATTCATGCATGGAGTTGGCTCCGCAGCTACATCACGAACTGCGTTTCTTATGGCCACCCAACCATTTTGATTGTTCCGTTGGTCAAGCTTGGTAAGGTATGTGCAAATAACTAAGGCTAATTTTTCAGCAGCCTTCAAATCCTTACAAATGATGAAGGGATCTAATCGTCCTTTATTGCGTTCATTCGCTTCAAGGGTAATCACGTTTACTTCATGGCCAATATCCCTAAGTAATTCTTTCCACTTTGTTCTGTCACCCTTGGGATCTACGACAAACCCTTTAGCGCCAGCCAAAATCGCCAGATATAACATAAGATCGGCTCCATATGATTTACCGGAACCTTTTGAGCCGATGAAATCCATCGATAGGGAACGGGATTTCGCTCCTGCAAGTCCTTGCGTATATCTTCTAATATCAATGTAAACGGCTTGATCATCACCATGGGTTCCTACACAGAATCCATTGCTATCGCCAATTTGAGTGGTGGCACCAAACATTCCGGCTGCTAATGCTCCTGGCTCCATCATCTGAACATAGGAATTAACGTATTGTTTAGAACCGGGTATGAATTCATTAAACAATTTGTATTGATCAGATAGTGGCTGTTCCAGTTGAAATTTAAAGTCCGCATATAAATCTTTTGTGGCTCTAATTCTTGATTTAAGTTCTTCCTCATTAGAAGCAGATACACAAAATGCTACCGTAACAAAGAGTTGAGGGTTTTTTGTAACATTCGTTGCAATCTCTAATTCTCTAGCAAGTGATACATTCTCTGAAACTTCATATGTTGATTCGTTATTGGTGCTGGCTGCGTGTTCATCAAGGTTTTTAAGTTCTTTTTTCTTATTTCTGACCATTTGCATAACTTTTCTATGATCTAAGCTGCTAGATCTGATCGATATTTCCACCGGAAAATCAAGGGTTTGAATGGCAAAAATCCATTCCGTATCGATATTGATTAATCCATCAGTTGGGATATAGGAAATGGTTAGGAAAGCACAGTGGCCATTTTTTACTTCACCATCAACAGCCTGTGTCAAAAGAATTTTTCTTGGGTTTGTAAATCCGTCAACGATTCCCTCTGTTAAATGTAATAGGTTAAGGGGTTTTCTTGCCTTGATAGTTGGTTGGTAAGATGGTTTGAAATCTTTGTTATGTGGAGGGATGCCAATCCCACGATAAAAGTTTCTGCGAATCAACCATTGATAATCGTCTTCATCGATTCTTCTTGCGTGTACATGAGAAGAAACGAATTTGAAATATAAGTTTTCTAATCGATTTGCTCTGTCAATGTCTGTTCCAGCGATATCTTGTTCTTCCAAGCCCATTTTTGCGAATATTTCATTCACAACACTTTTTACATTTTCAATGATGTTTTTTATAGTCAGTTCAAATTCATCTGTTTTTGGCAGTTTAATACCGATAAAAAAATGATAATCGCTTGATTCAGATCCAACAGCGTTTTCAATGATTGGCGCTACTTCTTCAACATGGCGAATGGCCTCATCTTTAAGTGGTCCTTTTATTGTTTTCTTAAATTGTTCATGCTTATCAAGGACCGAGTGGAATTTAGGAAGAATTAAAAGGTGGGTATCAACACCAATATTGGCGAAAAACGTTTCGAGTCGAGAAGAGATAGATGCTTTTTTGTTATCGGATAGAAAATCATATTCAAAGCCTATTAGTTCATAGAAAGCCCAGGACTCATTGTCCTGGGTGAATAAGATATTTTTTTCATAATATTTGATTGGAAATTGAATTTCGTTCATTCCGAATCAACTCCTTTTCTATATGTCACATTCGTTTTATATTGATATTTGGCAGGTTTTTCAGCTTTTTCATATTTGCTATAGGTTTTTGCAGATAGTTGGTATTGAATAAAGTTTAGTAAGAAAATATGAGGCGCTTTTCCATCAAGTTTAAATTTGGTGAAGAACCAAGTTAATCCGACTGGGATTGCAACGTAATTGATCAACCACCAGGATTCCATGAAACCGAATCCTGGTAATTTGACCAATATGACCATGGCTAGGAGAGAGGAAGCAAAGAATCCTATTTGTCTAAACGAGACAGGGAATGGAAGTTCAACATCAAGTAGAGAATATAGGATTCTTTCATACCTCACGAGAGGCGTATAAACTTTGACTTGTTTTCTCATTTCTTAAGAAAACACCACTTGCCATAATTTTTTTCCTAATTCCATTAATCCTTTTGGAGCTGCAACAATCGCACTGATTATTCCCATGAAGACTAAGAAACCGATTAAAGCAGTGAAATTTCTTTTTAAAGCCAATGTCAGAGCACCTATGATGATAATGATTAATAGCACCGGAACCAATTGACCTTGCAACCAAGTTAATAAGTTTTGACCGAAATCCATTTATAACATCCCCTTAATTTTAGTTAAATTTAGTTACTTGCCATTTATTATCAGAAGATTCCAAAACTTCCAGAGTGTATTTTTGTAGGATTTGCACTTTAGAGTTGCTATCTGTAAATATTGCATTTACTTCAACTATTGAGCTCTTTTTCTTATTTTCTAGGATTCTAAGTTCTTCTATACTTTCGAAAACAATCGTTCCGCCTAGTGGTTGGATGCTCTTATCTGTAGTTAAGTATTCTAATTCAGCAGCCGTTCCAGTTGAATATTGCTTGAAAAATGTCTGTAGGAATTTATTTATCTCGGCTGCTGTTTTTTGATCAGCTGCTGCAGATTCTGGTTTGGTTTCTAAAGGTTTGATTTTTGCTTTTTCTGGTTTGCTCGTGAAAGTAGGATTTCCATTAATTAAGAAGGATTTACCGTCTGTTATGATTGGCACCTTAATCCATCTTTCATATGGTCCATTATCCTTTTCCTCTGTGACCTTTTTCGTTCTTTTGCCGTTCTTCACATCGCGTTCTTCGGTTTTTTTCACTTTATAAGTAACTTTAAAGGTGAATTCAGCCGTATCTTTACCAGTTTCTTCGATTTTCCATAATTCAGAGGTATCAAGAAAGGCGTTTCCAGTAATGGTGTCAAAACGCAATCCTGCTTGTTCATCCATTCCTTCTCTTAAGTAAGGTTGAAGGCGTTTTTCTCTTTCCTGGAAATCATCCTTATTCCATTTGAAGTATTCATTAACGAATTTTGAAGCGAAATTTTCAGCTCCTATAGTAGTAGCGAAATTTTCCACCGTTGCCTTTTGAGTAATTTCAACAGGTTTGGTTGAATTATCATCGGCTGTATACCCTCTAATTGCTCCGACTGTCCAAAAGGCTACTAAGAGATAAATCGAGTATTTAACGTATTTCCTCGAATTTATCCTCTTAGGAGAAAAATCCTTTTTGATTTTCGGCTTTTTTGGCTTGGAATCCTTTGGCTTATTCATCATTCCCAAAAATTTTTGAATCTTCATCTTTTTGCCTCCTGTGATTCCCTCCGGCCATCTTCATTCTTAATTGATTGGGTCAGCTATACCATATAATTGTTCTGGATTGCTGGACCCTTTAGCAAAAAAGATTTTACCGTAAGGATCAGCTAGTATTTTTTCCATTGTGGTATATAGAACGCCTTTTGTAGAGGATGTATTAACATCCTTTGTGTGTAGGATCAAATTCCGCATTTCGTTTTCTTTTACTGAGATAAAAACTATACGGGGAGCTGCTATATCAACGTCTATAGATTCTTGATCAGTAAAACATTTTATTTCGCAATATCGGTTGTACCGTTTTAATTTTCCGATGCTAACATCTTTTCTTTGTTTACTTCGTTCAAGTTCAAGCATGACACCTGCGTGAATATCATGTGATTTTGCTTTAAGAAGGAGCATGCCGTCTGGTTTGATTTGACCATCCCGACCATCTGCGAATCTGTATTGACTTCTTGATTCATTCAGCCATTCATGTATTCCGAAGTGATCATTATCTATAAGTTTGAAAGAGGCGTGAACATTAGCCATTTCCAAGCAATGATAGATATGTGATGGTGTTCTATCAGTCCAGCGTGTATCCCATCTTGCTTCACCAAGTAATTCTCTGACTTCTTCTAATCCTTTGGAATCTAGGGTATAAACATTTTTACTTCTTCCTGCTGGGTTCGCTTTATCAACGATTGCAAGTCGGAATGATGTAATATAGCCATGTTCTTCAAGGAGTTTTGTTCTCCTATAGATAGCTGGTTTAGAAGATTGGTAAATCACTTTCTGTAAATAATCCACATCCAGAAAAATTAAATCATATAAGTCTAAAAATAATTCTTGTTCCCTTGGTGTTAAAAAAATCTCCTTTGCCATTGGCTTTCCCCCTCTTGTTTAGAAGAAGGAGAATGGCTTTTTGGCTTCTTCTACTTCTTCATAGTGTTCATTTTGCTTTCCGTTCTCTTTGTTTTGGTTTCTATTTGAAACCTCATGGTCATGATGAGGGGGTGTTTTATTGTTGAATAATTCATTATTCGTTTTCTCATCTTGTGAATCTTGATGAACGGCATCACCCCTTAAAGTATCATTTTGTGGTGAAATGATTTTGAAAAATTCATCCTCATCCATTTCTTCAACATCTGATATTGACATGGTAGTAAAAAGGCCGTCATCTTCAGGTGTTTGGGATTCGGATATCGAAACAAGGGAAGGAGGTTCTTCCGGTAAAGTGATTTCTGAGAAAAGACCTTCATTCTCTCGTTTTTTGTTTTTCTTGTCATACCCCAGGTAAGATTGAATGCTTTCATCAACCTTTTTATAATGTTCTCCATCTCGTTTTTGAAGATCTAAAGCAATGGATTCAAGCCAGTTGAAGGTTGACGTCATTTCCTTTTGATCCTGGTAATTGGCTGCATCACCATTTTCCTTATAAACAAATGGTGGTTCGGTTTCTACTGTACAGGTGGTGATTTTATTAACACCTCCAACCTTATCTTTAGTAAAAACAGCGACCGTATTACTCGGAAGATTCTGAACATATTGGGCTGAAAATCTTCCACCAGTCATGGATTCCACTTGTGCGGCTGATTCATCACCCTGTGTTCCTGAAAGAATCGTTCCCATGTTACCCTTGATTGCTTTCTTAAGGAACGGTTTTAACTGATCCATGTATTGAGTGATGATGCCAAGCCCTAAACCGAATTTACGGTCAAAAGCTACAATCGTATCCATGATTTCAATTTGAGCCAAATGGGCTTCATCAACCAAGAGCATATGGAGTTTAGATCCTGTTTGTCGTTTAATGGCTGTTTGATGATATTGGGTAACCATGTGACCGACTGTTAAAGTGATGTTGGTATCATCGACATCTTTCATATCAATGAGGACCAGGTGGCCTTCATCCATCCATTTACGAAGGTTCAAGCCGAATTTTGTCTGGCCGAACATCCTTCTCATATAAAGGGAAGATTGAAATGGCTGCATCCTCGTTCTAATCGCATCAAGTGTGGCATCAGTATCTTTAAGATTATAAGATAACCATTCTTCCCTTAAGACAGGATCTTTAATGTTTTCAACCACTCTGGTCCTGAATTTTGCATCTTGGAACATTCGGTTGATACCGAGAATGGAATGGGATTTTTTATCCTGCAAAAGAGCAAGTATCGCATTTTCTATCCATCTCATGGCTCTCGGAGCATTGGATGTATCAAATGCAGTTTCAATAATGTCTATGATGTTGTTTTTTACCGTATCATCTAATTCACCTGGTGCTTTGTGTAAAAGATTTAAAGCTAAAGGATGTTCATCTTTCGTTAAGCTAATGTAATGAACTTTATCCCATGGAATGGTGATTCCTTCTGCTTCAGCCTTTTTCAACCGGCTTATAACGGTGAGGGCGGTTTCTTTGGCTGGGTCAAACAGTGTAAATCCAGGGGCACTCTTCGGATCGTTTGCCCAATCATCAATCATAGATTGAAGAATCATTAATATTTCCGAAGATTTTCCGGAACCTGTTTTACCAGACATGAACCAATGTTCTCTTAGAATGTTATACGGGACCTTCACCAAACGTTTTTTAACTATTGGGTGTTTCATGTATCCAACAGTTATTCCGTTATTCATTTCAGATTTTTCAAGGGCGCGTTCACCTTGTTGTAGGTGAGGCACTTGCTCAAATATATCGTGATTAGGTGAAGGGAGCTGCAGAAGGTTTGAAAGTTCTCGGCCTATCCAATCCATTTTATAAGCGAAAGGATAGGGGTTTCTTTCTACAGCATTTCGGAACCTTCTTATGCTTAATCCGTTTTCATCATTCATGATGGATCCTAACGTGGTAGCGATTGATTGAACAACACCGCCAGCATGTTTGGATTCACTTGCAATGGAAACCGCAACTGTAAAAACTTTATCTCTTCCTGATAACCGTTTAGAAATGGATTTTAGATCAGCTTTCTCAAAACTGTCCATATCGCTCATGCGACTATGGTATTTTTTCATTTTCTTTTGAGATTTCTTTATCTTCTTCATTAATTGATAAGGAGAAGAAGGGCTAAATGTAATATCAATCCAAGATCCAGGTTCCATGTAAGAAATAAGGTTTCCAATTCCGTTCTTTCCACTAAAGGAAGCTAAAGGCTTCACTTCATGGATCCCTTTGTAATCCATAACCATTCTGCCACTATAAGCTGATTGGCTAGGAAATTGAATATGATCGGCTTCATGAATTTCTGCATCTGGGTAAGCATTTTGAATCGTCCGAAGGATTCCGGTTTTTCGGTCCTGTGGAAACCCGATATAAAATTTGATTCCCTCTTTGTCTTTGTGAACCATCCATTGAAACCATTCTCGACCTCTTATCATTCTGATGCTTCGAGGACGTTTATATCCGGCAATCTGTTCCACCATTTCAAGGATGGAAGCAGCATTTCCGGATTGGTCTTGATGGGGTAAAAGTTGATAATATTGATACCGTTTTTTCTCCCGGTTTCGATTGAAAAGGAATCTTAGTATGGCAATTATTATCGTTGCTATTACCCCTATAATCAGTGTTAAAATTCCAGTTTTTAAAGCTGGATAATAAGGTCCGAATAGTTCATGGAACTTATCAGGTTTCCAAAAATAGAAGGCAATTACCGAACCAGGAATCCAAATTGGGGCCGTTTTAGGAACCCATAATCCCACCATTTCCATGAGTTGATCATCTTGCTTACTAGCCATATTTCGTGCTATCTCCTTCCCTTTGGTTAGACCGTATATTGCGGTGTGTTCTAGCTGAATTAAGAGGCTAGGATAACACTAGAGATTTTACGGTTTTACACTTTCGGGATTTATGAAGATACGAGGCTAAGGATTCGCCGTCTGCCGGAGGGCGTGGTCAATATTAAAGTTATGGGAAATAAGGAGTACCTTATTAACATAACAGTCACCGAATTTAGAAGGGTTTCTATAATCGTTATAACTATAGAGTTTTCAAGGATCAGAGCCTTTAATGGATAGTATATTAGATTGTTATGTCCTGTTTATATCTGAATAGACAATCCAACTAACAAGTTGGCTAACATTCCAAGTAACTATCTGGCTTAATTCCATAATATCCCCATTTGATTCAAAATGCAATCTTTTTTATATAAAAAAATTTCATTTTGAAAACATTTAATATAACAACTGAAATAACAGGGGGTGTAAGTATTTAAATGGTACAAGGTTTGATAAGTTTTGGGGAGGGTAAAAAAAATACCCCTCCCCATTTTAAAACTGATATTGTATAATTTAAGTTTAGATATTAAGAAAAACCTATACTAATTAAAAAATGGCTCCCTATTTTGAGGAGCCATTTTTTAAGCATTTATTTTTTTATTAATGGACTGAATTTGTTTTTTTACCGTTCCTACGGATTTAAAAAGTGTTTCCGCAATCCTCGTTCTGCTATACCCTTTTTGTTGAAGTTTATAAATTTCCTGTTCCGAAGAGGTAAGTATCCGTATTTTCTTTTCTTCCGTTATTTTGGATAGTAAGGCTGGTGAAGCATCGGAATGTATTCGGTTTCTACCTTCAACAGCTTCCTGTATAGCTGATATGATGTCAAATATACTCGACTTGTTTATATAATTGATTGCTCCAGATTCAAAGGAATTTATAATGACTTCTTTATCAACAATTGAAGTAAGGGCAATTGTTTTAATTCCCTGATTGCTTAATATTTCTATAATCTCAATTCCATCTAAATTAGCTCTAGTTAGATTAAGATCTATTAATACAACATCTATTTCAGGTTCCTTTTTTAAAACTTCTAACATTTCTTCCTTACATAAAACAACGTCAACTACATCGATATTATCTGTCTCTTTCTTAATATACTTAGATATATTTTCCTGCCAAAAAGGGTCATCTTCTACTATTACCACTTTTATATTCTTTTCTTCCATAAAGTTTTATCCTCCATTTCAAAACTAAACGATTATTTAAGCATTCGGTTTTGTTGGATATATTCGAGATTTAGGAAACTGAATAATGACAGAAGTTCCTTTGTTCACTTCACTATGAACAAATATCTCGCCACCATGTGCTCGAATTACTCTATAGCTGAAGCTTAGACCTAATCCATGATTTTTTATTTTTTTCTTAGTTGAAAAGTATGGTTCCATGATTCGTTTCATTTCTTGTTTAGGGATTCCGATACCATTATCGCTTACCTCAATACTTATTCCATTTTTTATCTTAAACAATTGTACAAGTATCTGACCCTTTGGAACCATAATAGCTTCCATAGCATTATTTAAAATATTATTAATTGCTTCTGCTAACAGAACATTGTCACAATGTAACGTAACATCAGCTTTTAACTGAGTCTTTATTTCAATACCCTTTGAATTACAAATAGGTTGTATTTTATCGATACAATCTCTAATAAGTTCCTCTAGCTGAACACTTGTTTCTTTAAGAACAATTTCTTCCGTTTTTGACCTAATTCTATCGACCATGTTATCAATACCTTCAATTGCAGAAAAAACGGATTCGATTGAGTTTTTAGCTTCATTAAAGTCTTTTTTTTCAATTGAATCTTTAGCGATATTGAAGAAAAATTTAATTTTACTAACTTCATTCTTAATCGTGTGGTTTAAAATTGCTGTTCCTCCACTCATAATCTGCATCGACTTGTCTAATATGTGTTGTTGTTCTATTTTGACCTTGATTCCGAAAGCACCATGTAGAAATATATAGGCAACAAATAACATATAGGCTATGAAAAAAAATGTTGGGACCAAGCGAAATAATTCTGTGTGTGGGTTGATTGCTCGAAAAACGTAATTAAAGAGGAAGACACCTAACCAAGCAGGAACCAATACAATAAATACTCGAAATTTACTCTGTTTTTGATACATGTTTATTTCACTACGAAAGGTGTAGAACATTATGTAACTTGCAATTAAAAAATACGGGGCAGCCCATACTAACAATACTCGAAAATTAATTGCAATGTCTGGATAAAAATCGGTAACGAATACCATAAAAATCATTGGAATTGTCAGAATGTACGATAACTTTTTCTTAATCTCAACCTTGACTATTTTCGAATATACAATCGAGTACATAAGGATCGCATAAGGAGAAATAACTTCACCTAGAAATTGAAAATAAATATGCACTTGAAAAAGAAAAGGTAATAGAAATATTACTTCCATTTTTTGAAGCGTCGGTATAATGTCACTCACTAATGATTCTGATAGCGCACCTATGCCAGCTGACATAGCGAATCCAATCATCCAGCGATTAGCTTCATTTTCTTTAGGTTGACTAACGAATAAGATGATCGAAAATAATAAATTAAAAACGAAAATGAATAACATAGGTCACAACCTCGAAACCATATTTAAAATGTCTTTCGGCAGTTGTGCAATATAGTCTGCATGTCCTTCGTTTAAGAGTTCAATAGAATCGTAGCCCCAAGATGTTGCTATACAACAAAGTTGATTCTTTTTAGCAGCTTTAATATCTCTTAATTCGTCGCCTATATAGATGACTTCATTGCGGTTTAATCCATTACTTTTAAGAAAAGAAGAAATGTCTTTTGCTTTAGAAAAAGGATTAAACGAATAATGAGTATAATCAAAAATATTAATTGAATTATTTGTTAAAAACTGGGTAGTCACAACACGGGAATTGGTTGTCAAAAACCCTAAACGAAAGCCCTTTTTCTTTAATTCGTGAAGCACCTCATTTATGCCGTCTACAGATTTTAAATTAGGAATGTATTGTTGATACCTTTGCTTTATTTGCAACCCAACCCAAGGCATTTGATAAATTGGTACATCAAGTCTTTTACACCTATCACGTATTGATAATGTGCTTAAATAATGAATATCATTATTGTTGATTTTTTTATAACCACGTCTTTCGGCTATTTCATTAAAAATATCAATTGCTAAAGATTTTGTATTTACAAGGGTTCCATTGAAATTGAAAAGTATAACTTTGGACATAACATTCTCCTTGCGATTTATTTGTAAGTTGTAGAACATTAACTTGAACTATCCTCAGATAATCTTGGCACTTCACCCTTTCTTCCGAAGCTCAAATAATTCCATTCATGACTTTTCATGCTGCCTTTAACGCCTGGGAGACACCGATCACAATAATAACGAATCCACTCAGGCTTATTTTTTTCATACATGGGAGTTAACTGTCCTATTGGCTCACTACGGTTACAAAACATACACTTAGGCATTAACGCCCCCCCCTTATGACATTACCTCTTCTTTTTTCTTCCAAGCATCAAATTCAGCCTTTAACGCAGCTTTCTTAGCATCACCTAACGCTTTATCTAATCCAACATAATCAAATTCAGCAATACCATGTTCTTTATACTTTTCATCCATCCACACTGCTAACTGACTGTCTGGCATATCTGGGTTTTCCTCTTTAAACTTGGTTTTTAACGCCTCATAAGCTTCATTTGATTGATCATCATTAATCTTATCATCTTTTCCCAACCATTCTGGTACGGGTTCTTCCCGAACGATATGTAACGGTTTTACTTTGTTAGCTTGAGCCGATCTATTATTCATTTCACGATTACGTATTAACCAATCATTCATAACCGCACCAATTGATTCAGGTTTTTTGCTCATTTTGGTTAATAAATTGTCTAACACAAAAGCATACTCATTAGCAGGGTAAACGGTTTCTGTGTTTTTAATGTGTAATTCAATATCAAAAATATTTAAATTAAATGCAATCAATCTATCCATCTGCTTTTCTAATACTCTTTTGATTAGTGGATTAATATCCAAGCTTTCCACTTGTTCTGGATAGATAGATTCTTTTTCATTTTTCTTTTTAATATTGTCTTTTTCTCTTTTCTTTTTAGTAGGAACTTTTTGTGTACTTTCTACCGGAACTTTTTGTGTACTTTCTACCGGAACTTTTTGTGCACTTTCTACCGGAACTTTTTGTTCCGGTAGCTTTTTTTTCTTAGCCGTTTTCACCTCAACTTGTTCCTTCACCTTATTAGGCTTCATATACGCTAAACAAGCATCAATCAAGGGTTTGAAATTATATTGGTTGGATTTTCGTTTACCTTCGATATAACGGAAACTGATCTCCAATAGATTTTTATCTTCCATGCTTTTTATTAATTTCCTTAATGCTCTTTCGCTTTTACCTTCTTCATACGAATCACCATAAAAAATCTTGGCCAATGTCTCTTGGCTAGGATACGGATCTTTTACATCATGCTTAAATGAAAACAAGATGGTCAATAACGAATATTCACCATGAGTCAGACCGACTTTTCTATAATTCCTTATGATCAAATTAGGAATGGGTGTAAAACCTTCATCCAATATTGGGTTACCCCATATAATTTCAACATGTTGTGGCGATTGTTTATCTGACATAAAAAAACTCCCCTTCAAAGTGGATTAACCACAGATAAGGGAAGTTCTCAGGGTTTATATAAAAGAGTAAACTCGCAGAATTTTACAGTTAAAAAAGTTCTCAATGAGTTGTATTTCTTCACAAATTATCATATAATGAAGGTAACAACTTTACATTTTGAGATTTTTTCTGTAAATAGAGATTTTCTTTTATTGGGTTCTGAGTACCCCTTTAACCTACTGGTCGCCAAACTAACAGGTTAGAGGGGTTTTCCCTTTTTCCGGGCTCTTTAATTGCTCTAATTATAACTCAAGATATTCAAAATGAAAACCTAATTTTATAGATTAATGGAAATGTAGTGGCTATTTACACAATACAATATTTCTTAAGCGAAAAGGAGGGGTATATTTTTACCCCTCCCCAATAAAGAAATTATATGATAAAATGTTTAATTTTGTCCCGTTAGTATTGAGTATTATATTATCTTTTTTAAATCCTTTCTATGGATTAATGGATAAAAAATAATATATAAAAAAGGCTTAGGACCTTCTCCTGGGCCTTTTTTATGTTTAAAAATAGGTTTTTAAACATAAAAAACTTGCATAGTGAGGATGAATGACATATCAACATTAATATTAATAAGTTCATTAATATCTAAACATTTATTGTTTTGATTTTAAATTAAATTCATTACTGAATTCTGTATCATTATTATCTGTATTTGTATTTTCGCTTTTAACTAGTTTTTCTAAAAATTTAATTGCGAATTCTAGATCTTCATTACTTAATCTTTTACCATCAATATGATAATTGTCTGATTGTAGCAATTTTTTAAGGTCTTTAGTTGGTTTAGAAGGTTGTGGATCATCTGACATACCAATTAAATAGTCTGTAGAAGTGTTTAAGGCTTCGGCTAGTTTTTCTAAAGTTTTAAATTTAGGTGTTCTTATATTATTTTCATAACCTGCTAATGTACTTTTTGGAATTTCTACATGTTCAGATAAGGATTTTTGAGTGTAATGTAGTTTTTTTCTTAAAAGTCTTACTCTGTCTCCGAATTGTTCAGGATTTTGCATTAGTCATTCCCCCAGCTTATATAGTTAAAAATTAAAAGTCAAAAAGTTAAAAAAGATACAAACAAATGTTGAAAGTATAAATTTCAAACAAAACTCTATGTACCCATTTAAAAATATAATTCCTCAATATGCAATAGAATAACCGTTTTCTTTAGTATATAGTTTTCAAAATGAATAATTTTTTTTATGAAACGAAACATGTTTTGGGTTGATTGTAGGACAGTACGAATATACTGCAAGTCGTCTATAAAACGGTCGTTTTTTGACCTTTATAGAAAATCCTTAAAATAGTGTGAAATGGGAATTGTTTTAGTCTATAAAATCGTCCATAATTCAAAGTATATTAACATAGTTAATTACCCTATTTATACAAATGAAACTAGGCTATGCACGGGTATCAACTCAAGACCAATCTTTAGATTTACAAAAGGATACACTCATTGAAGAAGGCGTGGAAATAGAATACATATTTGAAGAAAAAGTAACAGGAACTAAATCCGACCGTCCGAAGCTAAATGAATTACTTTCATATGCTAGGAAAGGGGATCAGATTGTAGTTTACAAGTTAGACCGTCTAAGCCGTTCCACTAAGCACCTTATCGAACTATCTGAAGAACTGGAAGAACGGGGAATAGAGTTAGTCAGTATTCAAGATAAAATTGATACGACTACAGCAATAGGCAAGGCTATGTTTAAGATGTTGGCCGTCCTTAGTGAAATGGAACGGGATATCATTTCGGAGCGTACCAAGGCAGGTTTAGAGTCTGCACGGGCTAGGGGCCGCAATGGTGGTAGACCTAAAATGAGTAAGGAACAACTGGATCATGCTATTGACCTTTACGAAACTAAGAAATACAGCATTAAGGACATTACTGAAAAGACTGGGGTAAGTAAGGCAAAAATTTATAAGGAACTAGCAGAACGTAAGAAGTGACTAGCAATAGCTAATCGTCTTTTTTCCGTACAGGGAGGACCGTGGCGGCCAAAGGGGTTACTCATGTCTAAATTATCGTTAAGCACGTTGATGCCACCACATGCCCTTGTAAAATCAGAACCAATACTCAAACAGCAAAGAATCCCTATCATCATAGATAGGGATTCTTTGCTGTTTCAATACGCACATTATAGGAAAGCAGTCCAATTTTGAAATGCTTCTAAAGCAGATGGTATCAAACCAGCAGTTTGGATTAAAGGACTAATCACGCCAATTAAGCCTTTAATTTTGGATTCATCTCCATCTTCTTTTTTTGCTTCCTCCGTTACTTGATTAATCATACCTTCAATAACAGGAAAAGTTTCTGGATTTAAACCTTTTCTTAAATGTATAATTAATTCCTCAGCTGCTTTATCAATTGGCTGAATAACAGTATTAACATTGTAACTTGTAGAAGCAGTAGCATTATCTGAGGCGACATTCACACTACTACCAGTAATGTCACCCATGTTATTTTCAATGTGTTTCATTTCTATCCCACCTTTTAAGTTTATTATATTTATATAAACATTTCCATCTGGTTTTATCTTAACTTGCCCTGCATCAATACTTTGTGACAATGAGAAGTTTTGATTCACGTCACTAATTGAAGTTTTTTTTTTTCTTGTTTAGTAGAAGAACGGCTTAGTGGATTAGAAAAATTAAAAATTATATTACTGAACTCTAATGACGGAATAAATTCATTTTGACAAATATGGCAAGTTATAGATGGAGGGATTTTCTCTCCAAATTTTATCGATCCAGTTGGATGATTATTTTCATCACATAAAAATTCAATTCTAGCTTCTAGAACATTCCCATTCTTAGATAATAAATAATTATTTACTGCCAATATATCAGATTGATTAGACCAAAAGGCTACAGTATAGGCATTAAATCTCGTTTCTCCACGCATGTAGGCTTCTTTTAGTGCGTCTTCAACTTTGAAAAAATCAATGCCCATATGTATGCCCCCCTAAAATTTTATTCTTTATATTCTAATTTGATGCAGCAATTTGCTCAGTATGAATTTTGTCTAAGTAACGAACTTGAACAAAAGCATCAATTACTGTTGTTATAATAGATTCATTTACTTTTGATAGGAATTGAAACCCACCATTCATTTGAACCTTAAAGCTAATATTCGCAATGTAACCACTAGTATCAGTATACTTAACATTCATCGTTTGGGAAAGATAAGATAGTCCGTGGAAATCTTCTCTATATTCATCCTCATTTCTAAGGTTAATACCTTCTGCTGCAGAAACAGTTTTTTTACCGTATATTCCAGTTCCCAAATGTTCAGCTTCCACTAATCCAGCATCTAGTAATTCAGCAATTCTTTCAGCTTCTTTTTCTGTAAGTTTGGTAAGAGGAATCCATTCGATTTCTCCTGGTTTACAACCTACAATAGTCTGAATTAATGATAAATATTGATTACATTGGCGGAATCCTGAACGAACCTCAACGAAAACGGGTGAAGTTAACCTAACAATAACCGTTTCTAGTTGAGGTTTCATAATTGTCCTCACTGTCCATCCATCGACCACTTGCTTTGGAATCCCATGGACAAATTGAATTAGATATCCATCTTCTCTTTCTTTGATAAGGTTAATTACTGGTTGTACACCTAAAGGTGGGTGTAGTTCTTTATTTAAAGGGAGATCATCCTTTATAATTCCAGGTGTCGTAGAATTTATAAAGTCTTTCAATAGTTTCTTGAAATTTTCATTTTTTTTGGAACTTTCCGGAAATCCCACTCCTTCAAAAATATTTAAAGATGTTTTTCCAGCAAATCCATATTGTTCTTCAAGTTCAGAAAGTAGTTGATCGTTTTTATCTTTTAAAATCCCATATAAATCATCCATTGCTACGTTTGATCCCTTTTCTATATCTGTTCCTTTAAGCCTAGTGATAACATAGCTTTTATCAACTAATCTTCTAAAATCCAAAACGTTCATAAAATCCCCCTTTTCACCAATAAATGAATATAATTGATTATATTATATACTAAAAATTGGCATGAATTATACATAAACCCAATATTCACGGTTTTTTTACCCGTGATTTTAGAACTAATAATTTTGTGCGAACGTTCGTTAGTGCTTTCACTACACTAACGAGTTTTATTTTGACTTATGACAGGTAAATCAAGAAAAATCCCACTAGCCGTATTAATCGCCAACCTTTTTTTGAATTTTATTTTATAGTTTTCCTTCTTAAGCTATCCTGCCCCGTTAGCTCCATAAAAAAAGGATCTGTCAAAGTAACTCCCTTTATTGAAGTAAAGCACCTGTTAGTTCATTAAGAACCGCGCCTATTATGGAATAAATCCCTTACAGAATGAGTTAATTGATTCCTTTGGAGATATGGAGAGATTGAATCATTATTGGCTTAAAAATGTAATGAAATTGTTAGGAATGTGCCCTGCTGTGGACTGGATAAAATGCGCTGCCAGTCCACAGCATTTATATATGCTCTATAAATTTTATTTATGAACGAGCTGGTTTTAAGGGGTTGCGATTATACCAAAGTAACTAATGGACCTTTTTATAACTATATTTTTTGACATGAGAAGCAGCTCTTTGAAATAAAATTAAAACATTAAATCTTTAAATCTTTTAAACATTTAGTGAGATAAAAAAAATTTCGAGATTATTCGCAGGATATAAATAATAAAAAGGGAGAGGTTTTAGTATGAGAAAAGTAAGAAGTGATAAGAAAGTTAAGGTATTAGCAGGATTAACCCAAGATGATCATAATAAATTGCAGAAGTTAGCCATTTCATGCGAGATGACAAAGACAAAACTTGCTGAACATATTATTTCCTTATGTTTGAATAGTGAAGATCACGTAAATTGGTATCAAGATACATTCAATAAAGATGATAAATACAGAGTAGTTGTACATAAGACGCCAGAAGGAATTGAATACATTTAAGCATTTTTCTTTAAAGACTTAACTAAACGTTTCATATCTTTCGCACAATTAGCACATAAGCCTGCACGTTTAACACTACAACTTGATTTCTTACCACATGCTTTGCAAATCATATAATCTTACCACCTTGTTTTTCTATTAATCTCATTATGGTCAAGGGAGTAGCGATTCTATACACATGTTAAAAAAGGCGATTAGGACCGGTAAAATAATGGAATCGAATTCATGTTCTCTATCGTCAACCCCGAACTTGGACTACAATTACCTTAAAGAACGGAGGGGGAACGATGGAGATAACGGATAAGCCAATAAATCCAAAGGAAGCAAGTGTCTCGTTAGGTATTGGGGATAGTACACTACGTAAGTGGTGTCTTGCAATTGAACATCACGGATATAATTTTCCGAGAACAGATAATAACCGTAGAGTGTTCTTCGAAAAGGATATGATCATTCTTAGGCAGTTAAGGCAGTTGGTTCAAGTTCAAAATTTAAGTTTAGAGAACGCATCAGTTATTATTGTTACAAAGGTTAATGAAGAAGCGTCCGTGGAGAAGAACATCAATAACGACGTTCCTACAGTCCGTTATAGTGATGAAGTTATACAAAAATTAATTGATCATATCGAACGGCAAGAAGAGTTTAATCAAAAGCTTTTAGAGCGCTTAGACGAACAGCAAAAATACATAGAAGAACGCTTGGATAAGCGTGAACAACTAATTCAAGAGAATATAAAGGAATCTCAAGAAACAAAAAAACTCCTCCTGGAAGCCCAGGAAGAAAAAAAGCCTTTTTGGAAAAGGCTCTTTACTTAAAAAATTTAAAAATCTATATCGTATTCCTCATCGATTGACCCAGTAACTTCATCGGTGGCCAGGTCACCTTCTTTTATATCTTGCTTTTCTTTTTCTTCAAAATGAAGGGCTTGCTGATCATTGGCCACATCAAAACTTTTTTGATCGATTTTTTTGTTGAGCTCTTTAAATTCTTTTTCCATTTGTGCTTTCATTTCTTGCATTAGTTCATACATCGTTTTTTTGTCTTTATCTTCGTTCATATCCCGTTCAATTAATTCAAAAGCATAAGCACGAAAAGACTTATCCTGCATTTGCTTTAGGCGTTTTTCAACGTGTTTATACATTTCATCGGACATCTGACTAGTCCTGCAATTGAAAACCGGTTTTCGTTCCATCTGCTCTTACCTAGATCCAACGGATTGGGATTGATTTCTTTTTGCTTCTTCAGCACGGCTAAGAATTTCTAGGCCGAATAAATTTACTTTTCGTGCTTCAGGATGAACGATGTGATTAGTTTCCGCGATTTCACGGCCGTAACGTTCTTCAGTTACTTCTTGAATGGCTTCCTCGATCACAGGAGCCACGCCGCCAATATAAACGTATTTATAAACGCTGTCTTTTGGAGCTGGAAACGCACTTTCACTTTGAGTGATTTTAATGGTTGCATATTCTTTCAATGATTTTTTAATCGTATCCGTTAAATCATATGTTTTACCTGTGTTTCCGTCACGGCGCTCAAGCTTTGATTTATTGATATTAGTATAAATGAATTTTTCCAGCGCTCTTACTTCTTCGAAGTGCTCAATTAACTTACTTTTACGTAAGTCCTCTAAATGACTAAGGAATGGAACATTCGTGTAGTAATCAAAGGAATCACGGTTTTTTGGAGCCTTTAAGCCTGCGGGTAATAGCACCAGGTCGTCCGTTCCTCCGCCTAAATCGACTAATACGACATCATAATTTTTGAATTGTTCAGCTTCCTTGTTATCTTCGAGATCGAAATTCTTTTTAATTGCCCACCTTGCGACTTCAGATTCAACCCGGCATTTTGATGCTTTCACTTCTATTTTGATTTCTTTTTCCATTCCGAAAGTGAGGATTTTCACTTGATGTTCTCCGGCAAAGCGAGTGGCCATGTTCTCTTGCATTTCACTGAATTTGTTTAATTTCTTTAGAAGCCAAATTGGCAGCATCGTTTGAAAATATTCTATTGTTACTTCATTATCATTTTTGTCGCCTTTAATAGCTTGGTAATAAGCCGTTGCTGCAAGGAATGTAACTAAAGGGATATGAGATTCAACTTTATTATGCAATTTTTTGATGTGGTTGTTTCCTAAGACTTCATTTTCCGCAATTTCACCGACTAAGAAAAAACGCTCCTCTCCCTCGATTGTAGTAGAGATTAAAAGCCTTTCTAAAAGCTCTTCCGGATCGTCGATGTTAGATGTGAAATAACCAGCTGCTTTTTCTTCTGAAAGCTCGACTACATTTGTAGGGATTTCGAAATAATAGCCATCGATTAGATTCATATACATGCTGTTACCAAAGTCTACGTTAAAACGTGAAATATTCATTATTAACCCTCTCCTTATGTGTATACATTTTCCATTATCTTATCATCTAAAAACCTATTTTGCAAGATATATGTATACAGTAAAAAGCTATTATTTTATAAGGGTTATGAGCGAAAAGTATTTATTGTTGTATACGTAAGAAATAATTGAATACACTTTCTGGAAATGAACAAAAAACTACTAAAATCACAAACTTTTGAAATTGCATTGACAAATACTTTTGGGAATCAATAAACCTTATTGTAGCAAGGGATAGCCTAATGCGATATTTCATTACAAAAAATAAGGTTTTTGGTAATTGGAAATCCTCATTTTCCAGACTTTGTAAGGATGTGACCTACTTTTACACGTATCTCGGTCATACCCCTTCTAGCTTCCGTTAAACTACATTATGTAAACTTAAAACCCTTTATAAAACCTTTTAAATCAACATTTTATGAAAATCCTGTTTTTTATCATTATGCAATATTTTATACATGCTTGATAAATCAACGTTTTCAACTTTTTAATATAAATATTCAATTATAAAAAATTAGGAGTTGCCGAATTTAAGGACGCTAAAATTGCAATCACAATGCCGAATGATAACCCAGATAATTTTTATAGAGGATATGTTTTTATTGGTGGCCAGGGAGCCGGTAAAAATACCGCCATAAAGAATTCGGTGGTAAACGGTAATTTACATCATGGAATTAGTTTCGTCATTCCAGACGACATTTTGGAAGAAGGAGAACGTGGTATGGCTGACGGAATAAGGGATTCATTGCCTCCGGAAAATATTATAGATTTGAATTTATTTGACGATGATTTTGTAGTACCTCTCGATTTAACCGAAGTTGTTAGTTCATTAGGTCGTGATGGCATGAGTAGGTTTGCTGATGAAATGATTGATTTTATGCAAATTGAAGGGCTGACGCGGTCTGAAAAGTATCTAACAGAGGCTGCCAAAGCTTCAAAAGGATCGTTGTATAACATAAAACGCATCATCGTGGATGAGGAATTTAGGACCGAGCGTATAGCAGAATTAATCGAGGATGGACATTTACGATTAGCTAGGGAATTGATCGCATGGGGTACCAATGAAGAAATAGGAAATAAAGCTGATCCAATTCTAAATCGTTTAAACAGATTTTTCGGAAACGATAAGTTATATGATATTTTTGCTCAGGATCCATTGAAAGAACTGGATTTTGCTAAATAGATGGCCGAAGGCAAAGTGAGAATATTAAGGGTTCCCAATGGAAAAGGATTCGGGGAACACGCCGTAAAGACCTTGGTACACTGGATAACTTTAAAAACATTCATGACTAGGTTATTAATGAGCCGGAGCAATATCAATCAGAGGGTTTAACCAAATTAATGGTGAGAATCGGCACAGAAGGACGAAAAGAACGATTAGGGAGTTTATTTGCCTTTCACCATTGGAATAAGTTAAAAGGTAGTTTACAAGATAATTTACAAGGCGGTGGTGTTCAGCAATTCCTTTTTGCAAACGATCATACCAAAACATTCGATTTATCTAAACATAGATTTGAAGAAACTATTCCATTAGAAGAGGCTTATAAATTACCGGATCATTATGCAATTATATCACTAAGAACTGGAAAGGAATTGCAGCAGGCCTTTATTTGTCACATGAATCCCTCCGTTAAACCTAAATACGATAATTCTTTCCTTACAAAGCGTCATGCCAGAATGTACGGAAGGAGCTGGAGAGAGCTGCAGGAAACCATTTAATAACGCTATTAGGGGTACAGCCACATCGCCATCAAGCTAACAATAACGAGTAACCCCAAAACGATAAAAACGAGTAAGATGCACAAAATTTTCATGATATCTTACCTTGATGGGCATGTGGTAGGACCCCTAAATGACGAATAGAAGCCACGGTCGTTTTCATAAAGTAACTATCTGTTCCTGTCACCCGGTGACACTTGCCAATCCATTCGGTTTGGAAGACCGTCAAACCAAATGAATTTGGGTCAGCTTTTTGGTATAGCAAAAGGCATCAACTCCTTAAATTCCCTCCCTGTCGGTCAGTCAGAAATTTACCGTTGACGCCTGCCATGTTCATTTTTCTCCCTAAAAGAGATGGACTGGTATGATCACAATGATCAATCTTTTTTATAAAAAAATAATCCAATTAAATATTATAAGAGGAGGCCTATAAGATTTATTTGCACCTATCAAAAGAAAAAAGCTGTCGTTTAAGATTTTAATATAATAACGTAAGGACCTGGCTGTGATTCGTCTTTTGCAAGGGTGATTTTCTTGAATTCTGTTTTGTTTTCTCCTAGATTAGTTACTGAACTTTGAGAATCATTATATATCGATCCTGCTATCACTAAAGTTAAAGGTATCACCAATAAAATCTTCTTTACCATGTTCCTCACTCCTTTTATTTTACGTTATACAAATCATAAAACAGGAGTGAGTTTATAATAACTAGTAAAAAAATATAGAATTTTCAGTTCATTTAAACTCAATTTAATTATATTTATTTACTTATATGGGATTATATTCAATTTCTTCGGTGTGGATTTCATATTTTAAAGCAATTTGATAGTACTTTGCTGACATTTTATATGCATTAATACTATAATAATGTTCTCCTAGTTTGACTGCTTGTTTTTTGATTAATAAAAATTGGTTATGGTTTATAGCAAATTCAATAATTTGCTGCATCTCTTTCTCATACTGGTAATCATCACCTCTAATTTTATAGAAATCAGCTAATAAAACGTGAATCTCAACATATAAATAACTTAAATCATATTCTTTAACTATATGTATAGCTTCATTTATATAGTGATTTACCCTACTCCATTCCCTTAGTTCTGAATAAATCTCGATTAAACCTCTTAAAGAATAAATTCTTTCCTTTTCATTCCCTTCTTCATAATGGATATCAAGGCTTTTCTGAAAATGAAGTATAGCTTGGTCGTAGTCCTTCATTCCCTGATGTATACGACCATAATTGTATTTAATCATTCCAAGTAATGTTGGACTTTCTTTTAAGCTAACCAATTCTTCTGCCTTCTCAAGACATTCTTTGGCTTCTTCATACTTTTTATCTAGATGATATTGGACCCCCAGCGTGATTAGTACTGAAATTATATTATTTATTCTGTTCAGTTTCTTATAAATCTCATAGGCCTTTAATGAATAAAATCGACTAATATTTTGTCTTTTATTAAGCCTCTGTTTTACTAATCCCATATTATAATAGAGATTAGCTCTATGGATAGTTTCTTCCCCTCCCATTAAGTGGTCTGCATTTAAATAGTATTCGTTAGCCTTAATAAAATTTTGTTTACTATAGAAGTAATTCCCACATGAAATGAAATAGTATAACGTTTCCTCAGTAAAGTCTTGTATCTTATCTGGAAGAAATTTGATTGATTGATTGTATACACGATTCGCATTTTTAATCTGATGTAAACGGACATAGTGATGCAACAAAACACCATAAACTTGTGAAAGAATAGGTGTAGGATGCATCTCTAAAGATTGAATTTCTAAAAAAAGGAGCTCATTTTCAGAGAGCGAATTGGTCTCTTTGTATTTTTCTGTTGTTTCTTGGATAGTTATTTCAAAATTTTTTATATCATTTTCAGTTAAGTATTCAATAGCAACATCTAGTTTTTGAGAGATTTTTTGCAGAAAAGATTTAGACGGTTTAATTTTCCCATTCTCAATTCTACTTAAATAAGTTATGGAGCAAATTCCCTCTACCAATTCTGCCTGATTCATTCCTTTATGTATTCTTAATTGTCGAATTCTTTCGGATAATAACAAGGGATATCTCCTCTCAGCATTTTTCCTTTTCTCTTAACAGGAGAACTCAACTTCTACTCAATGAAACAACTAAACAAATTGGAATAAATAATGAGACCAACAGTACTTAATACATGAAAAGACAGTGCAAACACTAAACTGTTTATACTATTTTCTATTAAACCTTGTACGGTCACCACCGATGTTTTTCCATTTTTCCTTTTCAGCTAATTGACTACGTTTGTTATTTTTCCTTTCAAGATAAGCAAGTTCTTTTTGGAATTTAATATAGTTGTTGTAACGATCCTTGTCCAAAAAACCTTCTTCTATAGCTAACTTCACTTTGCAGGAGGGTTCATTTTCATGTTTACAATTTTTAAACAAACATTTTTTTGACATTTCCTCTATGTCTGAAAAGCTTTGACTCATACTATTATCTACTTCCCAAAGTTGCAATTCCCTCATGCCAGGTGTGTCTATCAATATTCCACCATTAGGAATTTGAATTAGTTCTCGATGAGTTGTCGTATGTTTTCCCTTATCATCCCCTTCTCGAACTTCTTTTACTTGTTGTTTATTATGGCCAAGTAGTTTATTGCAAATTGTCGACTTTCCGGCTCCTGATGAACCAAGCAAAGCAACTGTTTGCCCCTTAGATAAATATTGGTTAAGACTATCCATTCCAATATTATTAGTTGCACTGATTGCATGAACAGAAACACCAAGCGCTACTGCTTCAACTTCTGTTATTTTTGTTGCTACATCCTTGCATAAGTCACATTTACTTAATACGATAACAGGGTTAGCCCCACTATCCCAAGCAGTTATTAAGTAGCGTTCTATTCGTCTCAAATTAAAATCATTATTTAAACCCATTACTAGAAAAACGGTATCGATATTTGTTGCAACGATTTGTTCTTCTGTTACCTCACCAGCTGATTTTCTTGAGAATTTGCTAAAACGGGGTAGGATTTTGTGTATAGTTGCTTTTTTTTCATCAAGTCTTTCTGAAATAATAACCCAATCCCCAACTGCTGGAAATTGGCTTCTTTCAGTAGTGTTGTGTATATACTTTCCAGAAACCTCCCCTAATAATTCTCCATTTTCTGTGATTACACGATATATATTTTTATATTCAAGCGATATTCTTCCAATAGAATAACCCTTGTCTCTATATTCTTTAAATTCTTCGTTTAAATTACTTTTCCAACCTAATAATTCTAAATTCAATTAGTAATCCTCCTCGTAAATTATGTTTATGCCACTAATCAAATGACATGGAGAGAAATTTCTAGATGTTTGGATTAGTCTTATTTGAGACAATTCTTTTTCCTCTGTAGATTAATACAAAAAGAGTGTTTTTCAGTACAGGCCCGATCTTTCCTGCTTGCAAGCTGTCCTGAAATCTATAACCCTAGATGGTATAAAATCTTGTTTACCTTCCAGAAAAACAGGAAAAAATCCATTGTTATGAGAAAAAGGATTCATATTTTTAGTTGTTATTTATAATTATACCATTATTTGTAATTTTAAAACAACGTTGAAAATTGACCTATTTCGAATTTTTAAAATCCTTGACTATGGTTATCTGCGGAACGGAACGGTTCTATATATGCATCATAATATTATCAATATGAGTAAGGGTACCTCAACATTCAGCATTGAAACCTACAGAATTATGCATCGAACAATTCATTTTTGTAAAAGAAAAGTGTTCAAAATTTCTTGGGGGTTAGAATTATACATTAGTAAAATTTATTAGCTGTATTTATTGTTAATTCGTAAGATTTTTACCCTTTTTTTACTTCTTTCAGATAACAAAAAAGTAAATTATAGTTTAAATAGTAACAAAAACCACTAAGAAAGGAGGCAAAAAGAGAAGGTGACATTAAATAAAAAGTATTTAGAGTTTGCTCAACAATTAAGAGAAAGTGAATTGAAATTTGAAGCTTTCAGTATGATGAAAAACGACTATTTATATTTTGAAATTTTTAAATATTCAAATTTAAATCATCAAAAAAAAACATTTGAACGACACAATTATGTTCCAATAGTGCATTTAAATACCCTAGCTCAGATGTTATACGAGGCATTTAAAGAAAATGAATCATTGGATTCGTTTTTAGCTCCCGTAGTTATCGTACTTAAAAAAAATGTTGTAGAGGGTATAAAAAATGAAGGAATCTACTTATTCAACTTAAAAAACGAAGCATTCGTGCCAATTAAAAATATAGATTTAAGTGGAACTATGCCCCTGTTGAAAAAATCACAATACAATTTAGCTGTTGGATATGTTTTAACCCTGGAAGCCATTGAAAAGTATGATTATAAAACATTGAATGTAATGTTTAAAAAAGAAAGCGAGGCTATGATGATAAAATTGAAGAAAATTTTAGAGTTACATGGAGAATTAGAATGTATAGTTGAAACCTCCCTAGATTCATCTGATTTTCCATCATCGTATATCCAATGGATTAAAGGTAAATAATTTTTATAATATTTGAAAGTGGGTGATTGTAAATGGATACTAAAGCTTGCATTAAGTTATCTGATTTATCAGAATCAATAGGAGCAGTTTATGGTTCAGAGACTATATCATTACTTTTATATACTTTAGCTAAAAGACAGAAACCCGAATGTGTAGTCGAACTTGGCACCGGACTTGGGCTTTCATCTTTATGGATGGGGCAAGCTCTAAAGGAAAATGGTTTAGGTCAACTTTATACAATTGATAATGGGCAAGATGCGCATCTCCTATTAGAAGTTATCAAACAAATATTTCCTGATATTGTCGGAGATGACCCTAAAAAAATCTATGAAAAGTACATTGAGTTACTCATTAAATCGTATGATCTGAAAGATCAGGTGAATTATATTAGCAGTAACTTGGATTTAAGTTCAAAAGACGTCCTTCTTGTTAAAGATTTTTCAATGATAAATCAACCTATTGACCTTGTATTTGCAGATACCTTATATGGTCCTTATGACATTCTTAATATTTTAAGGCAATTCCTACCATATATGAACGAATATTCTTCTATCTTCATTGATAGTGCTTCTACTCATCTTCCTTCCTATCTAACACTTGAAAGAATAATAGATGATTTAAATAAAAGTAAAATTCCACAACACTTTTTAAGTTTAGAAGATAAAACAGCAAGGTGGGATTTGTTCCAACTGGTATCTCAAAGAAAATTCAGGTTAGTTCATTTAACTGAAAAGGAAAAAAGGCTACAAAATAGCACTGCTTGGATCATTATTGAGCCAAACGAATATATTCCCCATCCTGATGTGCAACTTCATTGAATAAGTAGGACGGTTTGAACGAAAGATCGATGGCCACAGTTAATTAATTGATAAAGGAGGATATTAAAATGACAGAAATGAAAAATATTGAAGTAAGAAAAAATGAAAACATAATCTCTTTAGAAGACCTAGACATCAGAGTGTCTGAGTTACGAGATGAAGAGCTTATGGCACGTCCTGTAAACCATGTAGGGCACTAAACAAATGTGACACTAAACCGGGAGGAGGATATTAAAATGGCAGAGATGAAAAATATTGAAGTAAGAAAAAATGAGAACATAATCTCTTTAGAAGACCTAGACATCAGAGTGTCTGAGTTACGAGATGAAGAGCTTATGGCACGTCCTGTAAACCATGTAGGGCACTAAACA
>NZ_JBIWES010000016.1:69796-81328 GCF_044762665.1 Peribacillus sp. NPDC096622
CAAATGTGACACTAAACCGGGAGGAGGATATTAAAATGGCAGAGATGAAAAATATTGAAGTTAGAAAAAATGAGAACATAATCTCTTTAGAAGACCTAGACATTAGAGTGTCTGAGTTACGCGATGAGGAGCTTATGGCTCGACCAGTAAACCACGTAGGGCACTAATTGTTAATTACAAGAAATTTTTGAAGTTTAAAGGTAATAACTGATCGAAAAAACTGTGGCCATCGATCTTTCGTTTAAATCAAATGAAGGAGATATTAATATGAATTGTAAAAATTATACTAATGGGTTTTTAAAACCATTTATTAAAACGAATTCAAATACAGACTTATCATACGTTTATGAAGCACCTATTAAGACTTTATTATCATTATCACATTTAGTAGGTAAAGATCCCTCATATAAGAATAGTTTGCGAATATACGTTAACGGTGAAGCTCGAGAAGACTTAGAGGAACAAGTACTTAAAAGCGTTCCCAACTCTTTTTCAGATTTAGAACAGTGGGGTAAAGATACTTTTGATAACCAAGACTATTTAATTATTCTCAATAGGGTAGAGAAATGGTACGACCCTATTGTAAAATGGTGCGGCGAGTTATTTCAAGATTCAAAAGGAATTATTGACGAGCGATTACTTCATCTTGAAGTAACCTACTTTATTGGTAATACCACTTATACACCGTTTGGAGTGCACATCGATGAAATATCAGATGCTTTGCATTTAAACCTAGGACCGAACAAAAGATATATGCATCTTTGGGAGCCAGACATTTATCGTAAAGTTAGGGGGTCGTTATTACCACTCCACAACCCCGGTGGACATGTCTTAGAATACGCTAAACACTATCAAATCAATCCAAATCATTGGTTTTTTCTACCTGCAAGTAAATATTTTCATATCGGTGAAAATACCGATTTTAGTGTGTCATTAGCCTTAGCTTTAATTAAATATGATGAGGATACTATTATAAAACGTTCTTTAAAGGAAAGTTCGCTTTCTTATAATGAAAATACTCCAATCGACGTAGCTTCCTTGTTAAAGTGCATTATTAACGAAGAAGCCAATAGTGAAGATGGAGTCATTCCTTATTCTAAACTTAGTAAGTTAAATAATGAAGTGGAAGAAAAAGTTATAGAATATATTTTTCGGATAAGGAGTAATCTAGGATTTAAAGTACCAACCACGCAAGGAAGTTTGGAGTTTATCAATATTAACAAATGGAAGAACAGTTCATTTTCATTAGTCAATCCTTTTAAACTTATTGTTCTTGAAAAATCAGAAAAGATCCACCTTTTTGCTAGAGGTAACATGATAAGTATCTCAAAAAACGAGACTGTCTTAGAGTTAATTAGAACAATCAATTTGGGAAAAGAAGTTGAAACGAACACACTTATACGATTGTTTGGTGATCGTTTAAGTGAGAGTACCTTATATTACTTAATTGAAAGATTATATAAGTGTGAAGTGATCGAGGTGAGTACATTTGAACTGCAATAAGAAATATATTATAAACCCAAGTATTAAAACTGATCAAGATGATACTCATCTGACTATTATACTACCATATGAAAAAAAGAAGATTAGATTTAGCCATCCTTTCAATAAAGTACTTGATTTAATAGCAAAGCCTATAGAGTTAAATCAGCTAATAGATTATGGGATAAGCAACGAAATTTTTAACTTCTTACATGACGAAAATATCCTAATACCCATAGAAAATTCAAAATTATATGAATATGGACTATTAAAACAACCTGAAAATATTATTGGAAAAAAGTTAGCACTCTCAAGCTTGAAGCAAGATATGAATTTTGAGGGACAATGTTGTTTTATAGGAGTGCCAGTTTCCTTTGAACATAAGGGTATACTAAGCCCAATAAGTGGAACGTCCCAAATAAGATCAAATATAAAGATATTTGATCTTCCAAGTGGAAGTGACGCAGATATACCTGATGAAGAATATATCTACGATACTAATAGAAATCAATTTTACAAAAGAAAAGATGTCTTACCTTTTGATTTAGGCGATATTTGTTATGATGCTCGGATGGAGACAATGTATGACGTTAATCAGAAAATCAATTTTACAGTAAATAAAATAGTAGAACATGGATTGAAGCCTATTGCATTAGGAGGAGATCATACTATTACCTATTCCATTGTTTCAAGTCTCATGGAATATCATGATAGTATAACCATTATCCATTTTGATGCTCATACCGACCGTTATGAAGGTCGATATAAGAATAAAGACGGACTCACAATCGGCAATGTTTTTAGTGAAATAATGAAAAATAAGAAATTCCACAAATTATATCAAGTTGGTATAAGAGAATTTGAAACGAAAAGTAACTCTTTACAAGTACAGGAAGATAGCTGTCATATACATACTGCACATGAAATTCATTCTTTAGAAGATGTGACTAGTATTTTTTCTACACTGGACAAAAACGACCCAATCTATATTTCCTTTGATATAGATGTCTTAGATCCAGTTTATGCACCTGAAGTAGCTTGGCCTGTTATAGGTGGATTGAACTTTCATCAAGTATTCACTCTAATTACTTATTTATCTCAACATTTTAATGTAATTGGAGCAGATTTTGTGGAAGTTTGTGCTGGAGAAAAAAAATTCAACTTGGCTGCTTTATCGGCAGCTAAATTGGCTACACTGATTGCCTTAAATCAGAAGAGAAAAATTACAAACAGAGGTGAAGAATGTGCTATTAACGAATAAAAAATCTCCGGCATTCGTGGAAGATTGGATATTGAAATTATTAAAAGCTACAAACAACTTAAAAGATTATGCACTAATTTCTAATATGTTGATAGAGATTGATGATATAGCGAATCAATTTAAAAAGGCTCTTAGCAACATCAAAGATCAGGATGAGAAAGCTATTTTAAGAGTATTTGTAGATAACGGACAACGATATGACCTATTAGAAAAGATTAGAAATACAACGTATAATTCAGATGCGGATATGGATAATTGGATTCAAGAAACAATTGGTTTTAAAGAGTATTGTCTAACCTTTAATGGAGTTACTAAATGGAATGATACTCTCCATACACAACTAACAACTGAAGTGGTTAGACCAATTGTAGATAATATAGGTGTACCGTTGGCTGGAATTGATGCATATGCTTTCGTTGCTAACGCTGGCTATACTCCATTTGGGATTCATGAAGATCCTGACCATTCCTTGATATTCCACCTTGGGCCCGATGAAAAACACGTGTGGATTTGGAAGAATACAGATTATTTAAAACTAACTGGAAGTAACGATAGGCGTTTCGACTTGGAGAATCTTATTGAATATGCTGATCACTTTGTGATGAAGCCTGGAGACTGCTTGTTCATTCCAAAAGGGGACTTCCATGTGTTTGAAAATGTGGGGTATTCTGCTTTCCTGGGGTTTATAATGTATCCTTCGAGTGCTGGGACAATCGGTAGTGAGGGGATAAACATGTTAACAAAACTAAATGGGGATAACGACGAATATTTTGTGGCAGAAAAGCATCTAAAAGAGAGTATTCATAAACAAATTGATCAAATAACTAACTCACATAAAGAGGATTTAGACAATGGTTTAAAGCTAGGGTCCTACTACTATCACTTGCTGTTAAAAAGCAATGGATACTTCATACACAAACCAAACATTAACAAAATAAAAAAAGAAGAGTATCAAGATAAAAGTTTAGTAAAACCTGAATGTTTTCCAATATTATATTTAGTCGAGAGTGAGAGAATTGCTATTTTTGTTAGAGGAAGACTGTTACGAATTAAAAATGTTACAGGTATTACGGAGTGCATTGAGGCCATAAATAGTTACAATGAAGTCACTTATATGAATTTAATTGATGATTTGAGAAACATTATCTCTCCAGAAGTTGCTGAATATTTAATTAGTTGCATTATTCAGTATAAGGGACTCATGATAAAGGGGTGAACGAGTTGAGAAAACTTAATATTAAGTGTTCATTAGTAGAAGAGACAGAAAACTTCACTAAACCAATACTTTGGAAGTCCTTTATAAGCAAGGATATAAACTGGAACCAATTATATACTGACCTTATCTGTGAATTTCAAAAAAATAATGAATATCCTAATATGAACATAAATGTAAATGATTCTGTAAAGCCATGGTATAAAAACAAAATTCATGACTTTGATGTGAAGAATTATGATAGCTTAGTGGAATGGTTTTCTGAATGGCTGGAAGGAGATAACTTTTGTGTATTATTTGATCGTATCACTGATTATAGTGAAATGGTTTATAACATAATCGCATCAGAAGTTATAGGTAACTTAGGCCAAAATGTTGAATTAAAAATTGGAGCAGATACTTATGCGATATTTGGAAATTATGGCTACACACCATTTGGTATCCATCCAGATAATGAACCCATCTTTTTAATTCATTGCGGTCCCGAGAAAAAAGATATTTGGTATTGGGAGGAATGTCCAGATGAGAGTATAGTAGGTAGAACTGACATTTTGAAAAAATCTAATACATGGAAAAAAGGGGCTGTTCATGTGGTCCTTGAACCAGGTGATATGATTTTTATACCTAAACACGTATATCATCTACTATACACAAGAGATTTTTCCATTACTCTAGGGACAGCGCTATTTCCAGGTGATGCACCTTCAATGATTCGTACAGGAATCACAAACCTAAGTAGGAACAGCAATGTCAATATTGAAAATTTAGTATCATGGTCAGAAAAAAGCTCGAAAAAAGAACAATTCAATCAAATTGTTGAAGATTATTTTCAGCTAAATATTAATGAATTAGGTGAAGCAATATATCAAGGTATAATAGATCAACAATATAAGCTTAAAAGTAATGGGGGATTTATCGGTTCCCCTATGTTCAATAACGTAGATAATAATGTAAGTTTAAAGACCTCTTGCTTTAAGTTAAAAGATCACTCTGTTATTGCAAGTCGGAAGTTAGATGGAGATTTAGTTCTTTATCTTAGAGGGCGAAAAGTTAGACTTAAAGAAAATGAATTCATAGAACAGGCCATAAAATTTATTAATAGTGAACCGAAATTCTCATTTAAAGACATCAATAACATCTTGAAAGACGAAAAGATTACTCACGAGATTCTACTCTTATTATACAAACACAAATGTATAGAAGCATTTACCTGTAATTTTAAGAAGGTGAAAACCTATGGGTGATGTTTTAGAATTAGAAAATAATCTGCATTTAGAATGGGAAGTGTTACAAAAACCATTTATTATTCGAAACTTTTTTTCTGAAGAGCAACGATTAAATCTTCTATTGGAAGAGAGATTGGTATCTAATGTAGGGACATCTTCCATTATGACGAGTAAAAGATGTAGCAATGAAACACGTAAGTTTAACTTTTTAGAGTACCTTTCCTACATGAATGAAACCACTGATAAAAATCCCTGGTACGCAGCTAACTGGCATAATGAAGATATATTAACAGCAGTGTTAAAAAATATTGATCTTCCGGGTTTATTTTATTGTTGGTTGGAAAAATTGCCTAATGATATAAAGCCTAATTGGCTATGGTTATTCTTAGGACCAAGAGAATCTTCAACGGCATTACATATCGATGTAATGATGAGCAGTGCATGGAACATCCTTTTTAGTGGAACTAAAAGGTGGAGATTTCTATCTCCCTCTGAGTCCATTAAACAGAATATACTCGATAAGAGTTTTAGTAGTCAATTTAGTAAAGATCGGTATATAATCGAAGCCGTCCAACACCCTGGTGATATAATTTACACACCCAGTGGTTGGGCACATGAAGTTGTAAATACAGACCCGACTATATCCTTAACCGGAAATTTTATTAATGAAAGTAATTATCGATATGTGAAACACTACTTGAAGGGTCGTAATAAATTTGATTGGATAAAAGTGATTGAAAAGTTAGAAACAATTTTTATAAGTGAAATTAATCAAGGGGTTTTTAAATGAATTTATTAAAATCGAATTTATTAATGAAAGACAAAAATTTTTTTTTATATTGGGTATCCCAGTTAATATCCTCCTTAGGAAATAGCCTCATTCCCGTTACCATTACCTTTGCTGTATTGGAAGTTACCGGTAGCGCTACTAGCCTTGGTATAGTTTTAGGAGCTTTATGGATATCTCGTGTTGTATTTGTCATGTTTGGGGGAGTGTGGGCCGATCGCCTTTCAAGAAAACATATAATAATTATTGCTGATTTATTTCAAGGTTTCAATCATCTAATAATTTCCTTAGCTTTTTTTACTAACTTAATTGAAATATGGCACTTAGCTATTTCAGCTTTATTTTATGGGGCAATAAGCGCTTTTCATGCACCAGCTTCGAGTGGTTTTCTCCCAGAAATTATTGAGAAGCATCAGTTACAAAAAGCTAATTCACTTTTAAGTATCACTAGTAGTATTTTTGATATTGCAGGTCCAGCCTTGGCTGGTTTATTAGTTATCTTTTTAGGCTTTAGTACTATATTCATTATTGATGCTATAACATTTTTTGTGAGTTTTTTTCTCGTTCTATTCGTTACTCCAAAATTTAAAAGTAAGCAATCTCAGCAAACTCCATACTGGCAGGATTTAAAAGAAGGAGTCAAAGTGGCAAAAAATCATTCATGGATCTGGACTACATTGATTTCTTTTTCCATTTTCAACTTTGCTGTCGCAGCAATTAATGTGTTAGGTCCATTAGCTCTAAGTGAAAGTTTAAGAGGTCCAAAAGAATGGGGACTAATCTTGACAGCAGGTTCAATTGGAGGTCTGTTAGGAGGAATTATTTCTCATAATTTAAAGCCTAAACACCCTTTGAAATTTAGTTTTGTTTTAATGGCGATCTTTATAATTTTAGAACTTCTCGTATTAATAGGTCCTTTGTCGACATGGATTATTATGATTGTATTTATGTTGGCAAGTGCTAGTATAATTCTAGGGGCAGTATTTTGGGACACAATCGTTCAACAGCATGTACCAGAGCATCTAATCTCTAGAATCGGTTCTTTAGATTCATTTGTATCGTTTATATTTATGCCTGTTGGATTTGTAATAGCTGGTCCTTTGTCAGCCAAGATTGGTCTCAATTCAACACTAATTACGATTGCCACATTAGTATTAATATCTAATGTATGGGTAATCTATTTCGGGGATGGTCGGAAAATCCAATTTAATGAGAATAGTAAAGTAAATGAATCAACTTCATAATCTCATCATTAAATCCCTTTTCATGTTCGGTTTGCATTACCAATAATATCATTATGGTTAATTTATTCTTACCCTTTCCTCTTGTACAAAGCTAACGATGTACAAGAGGAAAAGAAAAAGGCAGAACAACTGAATAGGGAACAAGAAATGGTAAAGGCTGTACTTGGCTCGATTTGTTTCGGAATTTCTAAGCTGGTATGAACAGTAAAACGGCCCTAAAGGACCGTTTTTTTATTATGATGAAAATAATCGTGCAAAAAATCCTTTTTTTGTGTGAAGTGGCTACGGCTTCTTGTTGATTCTTTTGAGCTTCCTGTTGAGCAATTAACCTTTGTTCCTCCTGCTTTTTGATAGATTCCGTAAAATTCTTGTATTGATGATCCATATGTTGTTGCCGTTTTCGGCTTAACATTTTTGAACGTTCTCCTGGTATTTTAAACTTTCCCGTTGCCCCAAATGAAAGAGGTAAAAGCGCAGAGGAGCTGTCGAAATTAGCTACACAGCCAATTCTCGATTTTATTAAACAAGACCCAACGAGAAATTGGTATCTCGTAGGGGTAGAACCAACATTTTGACGTAAAACCCACGTTAAGACATTTTTTGGTAGCAAAATAGCTCTTTTCCTTACTTTAAGCTAATTCCCTTTAACGTAAATGGGTTTGCGAAAAGGAAATTAGTTTTAGGAAAGGGTTAAGGGAACGAAAATCATCTATTTTACAACCTGGGGAATCATCGGGGGATTTGCTGTAACTATACTAAAGTAGCTGTTTAGTGCAGAATTAATATCCTCCTACTTCCTTCTGGGCGAACTATTGGAACCCTAATAATGCGGTGCCGATCGCGTTAAGAGCGAGAATATTGTAATAAGGGGGTCCTGCCGTGACGCTACCCCAATAAGACAGTTGTTGCTTTGAAATAAAGTTGGATTAAAAATATTTATTGAACGTGTATTTTGCAACAAACAAAAAGAATCCATTTTGAAAAAGTTTGATTAGAACTCTAACAATACCATATAAAAGGGTTATAAAAACTGTTCGAATACATCTAAAAGAATCCAATTTAATTCCATGAGTAAAACAGACCTTTATTTTACAAACTATTTAAAGTAAGCCAATTAGAGAGGTGGAAATCTAGGTTATGTCTGAAATACTTAGGATATGTATTGATAAAACTTTACCTGATGAAATGAAAGAAAGCGCAGCGATTAAATCGATAGAAGAAAATCCTGCTAACAACCCTTATTATGCTGTAAGTGGCACCAATTTTTCCAATCATGGGTCTTTAAGTCCCGAAATGGTGGGTGAACGTTTAAAATTTTGGAGACCAGGCAGAACTCTTCGAATTAAGTTTTTGGATGGAGTCCCAGAGATTCAAGAAAAGGTGAAAGAATATGCTATGGAGTGGACAAATTACGCTAATTTGAAATTTAAATTTGTTGAGAGTGGAGAAACTGAAATCCGAATAACCTTTAAACAAAAAGGTAGAGCCTGGTCAAATGTAGGAACTGATTGTCTCTTAGTCGCTCAACATTTACCAACAATGAATTTTGGCTGGTTTACTATAGATACATCAGACGAAGAATATTCTAGAACTGTAATTCACGAATTTGGTCATGCTTTAGGACTTCATCATGAACATATGCACCCAGACGGCGGTATTCCTTGGGACAAAGAAGCTGTGTATCGTGACTACATGAAGTGCGTAGATCCTAATGAAGATCCTTGTTGGACAAAAAAAGATGTCGATGATAATTTATTTAATAAATTTGATCGTACACTTTTGAATTACTCAAGATATGATAAGGATTCAATTATGCATTACCCTATTCCTAATAAACATACCATTGGCGATTATGAAGTAGGATGGAACAGGCAATTATCAGAATTAGACAAACAGTTTATTAGAAGGTTTTATCCACCTAATCCAGAATCTGTTACTGTAAAAATTCCTTTAAGTCAAACTGAGAATACAAATATTTCATTTGCTGAAAAACCGAAGTTTAATGAAAATCTCGAAAAACTTCAAAATCGTCGGGCATTAGAGCGCTATATGGAACGTTCCAGTGAACGAGAACATACAGCTAATGAGTTACAAACTAAAAATCCTTTTGAAATAAGTAAGCCAGAGAGGGTAGCTTTTCGAACATCGATAATTAGTCCCCGTGACGGTCTAGCGTTAGAAGGACTTTTTGGAGAAAGTGATTTATTTCCTGTTTCTTTTCTTGAAAGAGGACTGAAAGCTGCAAAACCTGTTTGCAGAATTGAAGTGAGAGATAGAATAGGAAGTGTTCTTGGGTATGGTACAGGCTTTTTAGTCTCTCCAACATTATTATTGACAAATAATCATGTTTTAGAAAATGAAGATATGGCATTGTTCAGTTTAGTCCAATTTAATTATGAACTCGATTTAAATAATACAGAACGTGAAATCAAGAATTTTCGTTTAAATCCCAAACGTTTATTTATTACAGATCAAACCCTTGATTTTTCACTGGTCGCAATTGAAGAGATATCTGCAAATGGAACTCATTCGAGTGATTTTGGTTTTCTACCTCTATTACCTCAAAAAGGTAAAATTTTAAAAGGTGAACATGTATCAATTATTCAACATCCAGATGGAGCACCTAAATCAATCGTTCTTAGAGAAAATAAAGTACTGGATATATTTGATGACTATTTTCATTATGAAACAGACACTAAACCGGGTACATCAGGTTCTCCCGTATTTAATGACCAATGGATAGTTGTAGCTCTTCATCATGCAGCTGTTCCTGATTCAAACAACAGGGATCATTTTATAGCTAATGAAGGAATTCGAATCAGTAGTATCCTACAGTTTATTATGAATCAGTATCAAAACTTAAGTGATGATCAAAAGATGTTAATTGATAATATTTCACAAAGCTTAGAGAGCGAGAAGAAGTTCATCCAAGAATGGCATAATGCTTCTAAGGGTTATGATTCAAAATTTTTGGGAAATAACTACGAAATTCTTCATCCTAAATTCCGATTGGATCTTGAAGATGATATCGTACTCCAAGTAAATGGTGAAAAAATATTAAACTATACACATTTTTCGATTGTGATGAGTAAAAAACGTCGTTTAGCCTACTATACTGTAGTTAATATCGATGGAGATAACTTGAAAAATGTGGGCCGTGAAAACAGCTGGAACTTTGATCCTCGTATTGATAAAAAATATCAGTGTGGTGACGAACTATATAAAGATAATGACCTTGATAGAGGACATCTTGTTCGTAGAAGAGATCCTATATGGGGAAATTCTGCAGATGAAGCAAACAAAGATACTTTCTATTTCACAAACGCTTCTCCACAACACAAAAAATTAAATCAAGAAATATGGTTGGGTCTAGAGGACCATATCTTAAAGAACACTGATGATTTTAATCTAAAAGTAACAGTGTTTACAGGACCAGTATTCCGAAGTGATGATATTTTTTATCGAGGAGTACAGATACCGGCAGAGTTTTGGAAAGTAGTTGTAATGGTCAAGCAAGATGGTAACTTATCTACTACAGCTTATTTACAATCCCAGAAAAATCTAATTGATAATTTGGAATTTGCTTTTAGCGAATATAAAACATATCAAGTACCCGTTTCGAAAATTGAAAACTTAACAGGTCTTGATTTTGGTGAGGTGCGAGATCACGATCCACTTGATCGCTTAGAATCTACAAATGGTCATATTATTGAAACGTATGAAAATATAAAGTTTTAAAATAAAGAAGATAATAACCAAACGAAATAAAGTTTAGTCAAAACATGCTCCTATATTAGTTTTGAATTAAAGTTGGATTAAAACCCACTTAGAATTCTTTTATTGGGTAAAGCATTGCTTCTTTTTTATAAACATCGCATCTTTATTTCAAAGCCACAACCGTGTAATGCAACACAATGTTATTATTTTACATTACAGAAAAAGCTGTAAACCTATGAGTATCAAGGGTTTTCAGCTTTTTTATTTATCCTTTTTCATAAATAAGGGTTTTAATGTAATATATCGGGTAAAGGATTTATAATAAACGCTCTTTACAGTATATAGATTCACTGGAAAACCCTATTTCACCTAGGAAGGATCTGAAATTCGTAACGAATAAACAACTATAGACCAAACAATAGATAATTCGCTTAGAATCGTCCATAGCGACAAAAAAAACAGGTGTAGCTTTGAAGCGAAGTTTGATCAAATTAATACAAGAAATCATGATAAATGAATAAATAGAAAGAGCATGTTTTGAAAAAAGATTAATCAAAACATGCCCTTATACTATTTAATTGGATTATTCTTTTATAAAAAAG
>NZ_JBIWES010000017.1:0-76265 GCF_044762665.1 Peribacillus sp. NPDC096622
ATTAGCTCCGGTTTCCCGAAGTTATCCCAGTCTTATAGGCAGGTTGCCCACGTGTTACTCACCCGTCCGCCGCTAATCTCAGGGAGCAAGCTCCCATCGATTCGCTCGACTTGCATGTATTAGGCACGCCGCCAGCGTTCGTCCTGAGCCAGGATCAAACTCTCCGAAGAAATGTCTGACTTGCTCATTTGCTTTTTTTGATAGTGTGTGCTCACTTAAAATTTAACGTTGGCGCTTTGTTTTGTTCAGTTTTCAAAGAGCAATTTCGATGCCGTCTACTTCGTAAGCGACTTTTACATCTTATCATGTTTTCAACTAAGTTGTCAACATGTTTTTTTATTTTTCTTTGTTTTGATGAAGCTGCGAAAGCTGATGTCCCGCAGCGACATGTATTAATATAACACCTATATTATCATTGGTCAACAATAAAAATGCATTTTTTTAAAAGTTTTTTGATACCCGATAAAACCGATGATATACCTCGTGCCCTTTTGTCTCCGCTTTGATGACGTCGATTACCTTCTTCTCTATCAAATATTCCAATAAAACGCCTAGGTCGACTGAATAAAACTTAACTTCCGGATGCTCCATTAGCTCCGCAATCGTCCACGGATCTTCTTTCATCCCCATTATTTCGAGCAAATGCTGTGAACCTGCATTCGTCCTCGAATAAATAAGAAATTCGCTTGCAAGGAATAAAAGCTCCAATCTTTTTTCGAGCGTTTCCTCACTGCTGATCAATTCTTTATACAACTTGTAAATTTCAGGTTCCATATGCTTCACTTGGTTCCAGACAGTAACCTCCGGATAAAAGCCTTGTTCTATTATCTCCAAACGGGCCAAGTGATGCAGGGAATGAACAATATGGTTGTATGCCTCAAGATGATGGCCCTTTTCAAAGAAGCTTTTCCCATCCATGTACCTGCGAATTAGCTTCGCGAACTCCATCCCCATCTTTAACTTCCTTCCATAGAAGGGGAACTCCCGGATTTCGGTTTTCAAACGGTCCAAATATTCATTCCGGTCAAAAAGGACCTTCCCGTTATATATCCAGTCAACGACTTTGCGGTTCGTGCCTAATAGGAGCCATTCTTTTAACTGGTCTTCCTTTACGATATGCAGGGCTGCCTTTTTATCCTGGTAAGTGTAATGTTTTAAAAACACGGCCTCTTCGGCTTCATCTGCAATTACAAAAAGGATGTAGTCAAATGTATCAGTAATCGGGCTATTATCATCTCTTTTTTCTACTAACAAGATTCCAAGTGTAGATTTTAAACTTGCTCGCTCTTGATAAATCGGGCGAAGGATATCTTCCATCATAAATTCCTCCAAAACCTTTTTTTTAGATTTTCGACAAAACTCTTCAAATTCCTGCTTAGTTCCCTTACCCCAAACCATTTCAATTCAAAAGTAATATGTATCCTTTATTTCTTTTTTGTTCCATCCATTGTTTATGTTATAGTTAAAGTTATATTTTAGGAGGGACAATCCATGGCTAAATATTCTAGCAAAATCAATAAAATACGCACTTTTGCTTTGAGTTTGATTTTCATTGGCTTTATCGTAATGTACCTTGGGCTTTTCTTCAAAACACACCCTGTTGTCATGACGATTTTCATGGGGCTGGGCCTTTTATTCATAATCGCAAGCACAGGGGTTTATTTTTGGATTGGAATGCTTTCCACAAAATCGATCCAGGTTGTCTGCCCTAACTGCAGCAAACCTACAAAAATACTAGGGCGTGTAGATATTTGCATGCATTGCGAAGAACCATTGACACTTGACAAAAAGTTGGAAGGCGAAGAATTCAACGAGAAATATAACCGGAAAAGCCTGCATGACTAGGTCGGCTAGCTGAATTCCCTTTCCAGAAGTCTTTAACAATTGTATCATTTCTTCATAACATGAAAAAAAGTTCCAACCAAGTGGAGGAACTTTTTTTAATGCGATTCTTTTTTCGCACAATCCGTACAGTCGCCGTAGATTTCCATCCGATGGTGACTAACATTGAAACCAGTGACTTGTGCTGCGAAATGCTCGACTTCATCCAATGCAGGATAATCGAAATCCACAATTTTCCCGCAAGTTTGGCAAATTACATGATAATGATTCGTCGTCACAAAATCAAACCTTGCTGAAGAATCACCATACGTAAGTTCTTTTACCAATCCTACCTCACGGAACACACGCAGGTTGTTATAAACCGTTGCCACACTCATATTCGGAAACTTGCCTTCCAGCGCTTTATATATATCATCAGCGGTAGGGTGGGACATGGAGCTTATCAAATACTCAAGTATCGCATGGCGTTGAGGAGTTATTCTTACACCGGTATCTTTTAAGGAATCCAACGCTTCTTTTAACTGAACTTCAGACACCGTCATCCACCTCTTTTTCTCATTAAGTATGCATTCTTAAATTATAATGTTTATAAATAGTGTACCTTTTATGCGTTGAATTTGTCAATAATTCAATGGCTTAACCATTCTTTTTTAGTTTATTCATGAACACTTTGAATCTTTCCCATTTTTGCATTGAGTTTAGTATCCCCTTGATAAGTCGATTACGTTGGTGAAGTCTTTTCCAGCTTTCAGGTATTCACGCATGTTTTTTTCGAATATGGCAAAGGTTCTTGGTAAATATTCTCCGCTTTTACTTGAAAGATGCGGTGTGACTGTAACATTCTCCATCCTCCAAAACGGATGCCCTTTTCCTAAAGGTTCCGGATCAAATACATCCAAGATGGCATGAGACAATTCCCCGGCATCCAGGGCTTCGATCAACACTTCATCGTTAATCAGGTCGCCGCGGCCAATATTCACGAATACTGCAGATTCTTTCATTGCTTTAAAGTGTTCTTTTTCCAGAAGGCCCTTCGTTTCATCCGTACTTGGCAGGACGGATACAATATAATCGGCTCCCGGTATGGCTCCCAATAAATTATCCAAGGTAAAGAGGTGATCGATGGATTCCACTGGTTTCCCGCTCCGGTTCACTCCTATTGTCGTCATCCCAAAGGCTTTCCCAAGACGAGCCACTTCCCCTCCAATTGCACCCACACCAATAACGAGCATGGTCTTGCCATTCAATTCTCCTACTTCAATCTTTCTATCCCACAATTCTTCCTTTTCATTCTTCATAAGCAGTTTCAATTTCTTTTCATTTTGCAAAAGCATCCCTATCGTATACTCGGCCATCGGGATTTTATGAATGCCTCTTGCGTTGGTTACCAGAATGCCCCGTTCCTCGATGGCTTTAAATGGCATTAGTTCCATCCCTGCACTCATGACCATGATCCATTTCAAGTTCACAGCTTTCCCAATGATCTCTTCAGTTAAGTCTTCACCATATGTAATTAAGATTTCCGCTTCACGAAGCGGCCCATCCGTCCATCCTTTATGATAAATGAAGTTCAGATCAGGAAATGCTTCCATCATCTTCGTTTGGATGCCTTCATTCGGGATGACAGTCGAAAGTATTAACATGTTTATCTCTCCCTTTTAATTAACATAAAAAAACACGGGCTCTATGTGTCCCGCGCAACTTTCTCTGAGGAGGTATTCCCTTAATAAAGCATATTCATGTGTCCCCTTTTTGAGTTGGACAAAAGCCTTACCCTTATTAAAAAAGGCTTTATTTTAAAGAATTTGGGTTTAATGCATCTAATTCCGGCAAAATGAAAACGCCATCCCTTCTGATCAGGACGTCGTCAAAATAGATGTCACCACCTCCATATTCCGGACGCTGGATCAAGACCATATCCCAATGTATCGATGAACGGTTTCCATTATCCGCTTCTTCATAGGCAAGTCCAAGAGCCAAGTGCAGACTCCCGCTTATTTTCTCATCGAACAAAATATCGTCCATAGGTTCCAATATGTATGGATTGATTCCAATAGCGAACTCCCCGATAAACCGGGAACCTTCATCAATATTCAGGATTTGGTTCATTTCAGAGTCACGATTGGAAGTCGCTTTAATGATTTTCCCCTTTTTCAAGTTTAATTCTATGTCACTAAAGGTGATTCCTTCATAGGTTGTAGGTGTGTTGAATGATATCCTTCCATTGAGACTTTCTTTTATGGGTGCCGTAAACACTTCCCCATCCGGTAAATTCTTTTTTCCGGCACATATGACGGCCGGCATGCCTTTGATGGAAAAGGTCAAATCTGTCCTTGGTGAAACGATCCTGACTTTGTCAGTACGTTCCATCAATTGTTTTAACGGTTTCAAGGCCGCCTCCATTTTCCCGTAATCCATTGTGCATACGCTCAAAAGAAAGTCTTCGTACCTGTTGAAGGTCATGCCGGCTTTTTGCGCTGATGCCTTTGTGGGATAATTAAGCAAGACCCAACGTCGGTTGTTTACATAAAAAAGTGTAGGGGAATTCATAGCCTCCCCTTGAAGACGGTGCCTCTCGATGGGAACATCAGTCATTTCAGCATCGTTTTCTTCACCTGCGATGATGATGACCGCATCGATATCCGTATATTTCTTCAAGGCCCATTGCGAAGCTGTGTCAAGTTGTTCCTTCACATTCCCTTGTAACAAGTGGCGGCTTATCTCATCGTCTTCGAGTTCTACATATGGATAAGCGCCCACTCTGTATATTTCATCAATCAGCTCTTTCAATAATGGTTTTGTGTTGATATGCCCCCGCATGAGGATTCTCTCTTTTGGCTGTAATTGTATCGAATGATGAATCAGCCTGGCCGCAAGCTTCGTTATTCGCTCATCCTTCATTTGCCTGTCCCTTATTTTTCGAGGTCGCGAAGAGTTTCAAGCGCTTCTTCGACGTGGCCTTTGACTTTTACTTTACGCCATTCTTTGACTACGTTTCCAGCCTTATCAATCAAGAAAGTTGAACGTTCAATGCCCATATACTCCTTGCCGAAGTTCTTTTTCAATTGCCAAACATCAAATGATTCAGCCGCTTCATGATTTTCGTCAGCCAACAGCAAAAAAGGCAATCCATGTTTTTCGATGAATTTTTCATGACGTGCAACTGGATCTGGGCTGATACCAATGATGACCGCGTTCAATTCCTCGAATTGCTCATTATGGTCCCGGAAATCACAGGCCTCCGTCGTGCAACCTGGCGTCATGTCTTTTGGATAAAAATATAAAACAATGTTTTTCCCCTTAAAATCCGATAGGGAAACCGTTTCTCCATTGTTTGCAGGGAGTTTGAAATCAGGTGCTTTTTCTCCAATTTTAACAGTCATATTGAACCCTCCATTTCTTTCATTATGGTAAGAGTACCCAATAATCGAAAGAAACACAACTTTCATTTACCCTTCCTATCTTTCTGCTCCAAATCGATCACCGTCCGAATCACGAACGCTGCCGGCAGTGTATACCCAATGAAAGCCTGAATGGTAGCTATCATCCTGCCCATGCCAATCGGGGCTATATCTCCATACCCTACAGAAAACATCGTCATCGCACTAAAATAAAAAGAAGTCTTCAATTGTTCATAGAAAGTCCCATCCAATCGATTGCCCATATCAAGAATCACCGAATGATTCTGAAGCTCGTATAATAAATAAATCAGTGCAAATCCAACTAATATCGTCGCATATAAATTGCCAAGCCACAGCATATCCTCCAGAGAAAACTTCTTTCCTCCCGACTCAACAAGAAATAACGTCCGAATGCTCATCACCATGCAAAAAATGATTCCTGCAATCAAGATGTAGAAAGTCATCCCCCACGCCCCATTTCAAAACGCCACTTCCTCTATACATACTCCCTGTCCAAACAATATATTCTTTTTTAGGAATCATCCTTATCACCTACACACCTAATAACCGGATACAAATCATCACAATACCATCTTTAGCGAGAAAGTAGTGGCCTATGTTGATAAAACAGCCTGCATTTGAGGTGTACGCCATTGTCGAAAACCCGTTGTGACTGCTTCAAGCGACTCTTTTGATTGTTTGGTTCCCATCTAGACGGGGGTTGCGATCAACCTTGAAGCTTATGCACCTGTGCCCATCATCAATGGAAGTATTCGTGAAAGTGGAGCGCGATAACCTATTGACAGGTGAGAAACAGCTTACGGCCGTGCTTTTTTAACGATGCTGGCCATTGGTAAGCGGACAAACGTACCTCAAGTCATACCGGAAACGGAAGAGGAAAAACAGCAATATGTTCAAGCGCAAGCAAGATATATTGAAAGAAAGAAAATACGGAACTAAACAAAAACCCCTTCAACATGAATGCTGTTGAAGGGGTTCTTTTAGTTCCCTGCCCCGCGGTACCTCTTCACTCCCTGATTCCATATGAAAACGGATATCACGAAAAAGGCAACCCCAATTACAGGTGTGGCAAATGCATATGCATACCACTCTTCTTTTCTTAGGAAATAAGATGCCGGATAGACACCGACAAACGCGAATGGCAGCACCCATGTAAGGACAAAACGGATGACCTTATTATAAATATCAACAGGATAGCGCCCATAGTTCCCGATATTGTACATCATTGGCATGATGGATGTTTTCGCATCCGACCAAAACCCAATGCTTGCTATCGCAACGAATATGGCTGCATAAGCAAGTGCCCCGCCTATTGCAAAAATGAAGAAAAGAATCGGGTCATACCACGCAAGCTGCAGATCCAATGAAATCGCCGAATAGAATATAATGATCAAACCGGTCACAACACCAAATAACGCTTCAAGTTCGATTCTTTCTAAAATGACTTGAAACAGGCTATGTATCGGTCTTGTTAATATCCGGTCCATTTCACCTTTGACGATATAGCGGTCATTAAAATCCCAGATGTTGAAAAAGGCAGAAAAAAGGGCAAATGGGATAAGGAAGAATCCATAAATGAATATGATTTCTTCACGGCTCCAGCCGCTTAAAAATTGGGTATGCCCGAAAACGACTAAGATAAATACCAGATTCACGACCTGATTCAGCAGATCTGATAGGATTTCCATAAAGAAATCGGCTCTATATTGCAATCTTGTTTTCATATACTGACTCACATATTGAAAAAACATCGATACATAAAACATCCCGTCAACCTCCTTGAATAATCAGCTGTTTTTTTGCGACTATCCATAAAAGCTGAATCGGTATTAAGAGAATGATGCACCAAATTAACTGCTGTAAAAGCGCCATGCCAATTTCGCCTGAACTGTACCCATTCGTAAAAATCATGCTTGGTACATAGCTGATTCCTTGAAACGGTAAATATTTCATCACTTCCTGCGCCCATATCGGGTAGAAACTGATGGGCAGCAGCAGACCGGAAAATAGATCAATGATAACCCTTTTAGCCCGGATCAATCCGGCATTATTGTATAAGAAAAAGGTAGTGATTCCCGTCAATAAGTTAATTTGTGTATTGATGATGAAACTGAACAGCAAGGAAATGCCGAATATCCCCCAAGTAGCCGGCTCGTGCGGCAATTCAATAGGAAAAATGAAAGCTACCAGCAGCATTCCTGGAATCGAGAAGAAGAAGAAACGGAATATCCCTTCCCCAAGTCCTTGCATCGTTTTCATGCCTAAATAGTTATAAGGCCGGATCATTTCAATGGCGACCTTACCGTCTTTAATTTCAGTGGCGATTTCGCGGTCAATATTATTGAAATAAAAAGCGCGCGCCATCCATGCAACCGCGACATAGGTTGTCATCTGCATACCTGAAAGTCCTTCGATGGAGCTTTTTTCTCCATATATCGCATTCCATAAGAAATAATAAGCACCGATATTAATGCTATAAATTAAAATGCCGGTATAATAATCCGTTCGATACGCAAGCATCATCAAAAAACGCATGCGGATCATTGCAAGATACTTCCCCATGGCCCTCCCCCTTCTTGATAGACACGTTGTTTCTTAATGATAAGAGAGTCAGACAGTGCCTTCTTCGTAAATGTTGCGAACAATCTCTTCAATGGACGTTTCATGAATTTTGATGTCCTTTATTTTAAAGTGAGATACGACAGCCGAAACAAGCTGTGAAATATGATCACTTTCTTCTTTCAACAAGGCAATGTATGTTTGATTTTTTTCATCATAAACCCAGTTAGCGGTAAATGGGAGCGCTAATGATTGCAATTCCTTCAATGCGATCGGCTCGATGAATTGAAAATGGATCTGTTTTTCCTCAGCCCAGTTATCTTTTAAACTCTGCAATTCCCCATCATAAATGATCTGTCCTTCATCAAGCATGATTACGCGCTCACATAATGCTTCAATGTCTCCTAAATCATGGGTAGTCAAAAGGATTGTCGTATTATATTTTTCATTGATTTCTTTCAGGAACTCACGGATCTTCATTTTCACGAGTACATCAAGTCCAATCGTCGGCTCATCCAGGAACAGCAAAGGCGGATTATGGATCAATGCTGCGGCAAGCTCGCAGCGCATTCGCTGACCAAGTGAGAGTTTACGCACTGGTTTGTCCAGCAAAGGTCCGATATCGAGCGTCTTGATGACATGTTCCATATGATCGTTATATTGTTCATCCGTTACCTTATAGACCTTTTTTAACAGCCTAAAGGATTCTTGAACCGCAATATCCCACCAAAGCTGTGAGCGCTGACCGAATACGACTCCGATTGTCTGAGTGAACTTTTCCCTCTCTTTATGTGGATTCATGCCATTTACCGTGATTTCGCCTGCTGTCGGTTCCAAAATACCTGTCAGCATTTTGATCGTGGTCGATTTCCCTGCACCATTTTCCCCGATATAAGCTACCATCTCACCCTTTTTTACAGTAAAATTGATATCATTGACGGCAGGGACGATCTTATAATTTCTAGTAAGTAAATCCCGGAAGGCACCCTTTAGCCCTGTACGGCTTGATGCCGACTTAAATTCCTTCCGAAGCTGTTTCACTTGAATTGCATCACTCATCCTGTTACATCCTCCGTAATCTCTTGTCCTAATGAATTAGTTTATCCAACCTAACCTTTTTAGACAATAAAAATGCTTGGATGCCATATACCATTTTCAGGGTGAAATGAACGTTGTACCAGTTACATAGATAAAGGAGGCGAGAATACTTTGGATATCAAAAAATTATTACTATCCCAAATCGAAAAGGTCGTTATCGGCCTCCGATATGACTTTCTTTATGAAGATGAATACGGGGAATTATTATGCCAAGTCATCCAAAGGGATTCCAGCGGGTCGATCGAAAGCACCCCCTTAAGTTTCCACATTCGCATTAATGAAGAAAAAGGAACCGGTCATCTAATCTATTACCAAGCCCAAGGTGAAATGAACCGCCAATCCTTTGACATCGAAAACCCTGCCACCATCTTGGCCATTCTTACTTTCATATCCGGAGTTTTGGGCTCCAACCACATTTCCGAAATAAAATGATGGCCCGGAATCCTGATTCTTCTTGGGTACAGCGTATCCGCCAGGGGAAGAATCACATTTCCTAGCCTTCCACCCCAGATTTACGGACGGAAAAGTGCTATGATTAAGGGGAAATATGTTTATATTTATAGGAGGTTTTAAGATTGGATTTTAGTAATTCGGAGCTTTTACATAAAGAGGCATTGGAACATATCGTTGGCGGGGTTAACAGCCCATCCCGTTCTTACAAAGCTGTAGGCGGCGGTTCGCCAGTTGCGATGGATCATGCCAAAGGGGCTTATTTCTGGGATGTTGATGGCAATAAATATATCGATTATTTAGCTGCATATGGCCCGATCATCACAGGGCATGCGCATCCACATATTACGGAGGCTATCGTTAAAGCAGCAGAAACCGGCGTATTATACGGCACTCCGACAAAACATGAAGTCAAATTTGCCAAAATGTTGAAAGAAGCCATACCATCCATGGATAAAGTCCGCTTCACCAATTCAGGCACCGAATCAGTCATGTCCACCATCCGTGTTGCCCGTGCATACACAGGGCGCGATAAGATCATCAAGTTTGCAGGCTGTTACCATGGACACTCCGACCTTGTTCTCGTCGCTGCAGGTTCCGGCCCGTCCACTCTAGGAACACCGGACTCTGCCGGCGTTCCAAAAAGCATTGCACAAGAAGTCATCACGGTACCTTTCAATGATATCGATTCGTTTAAAGAAGCACTTGATAAATGGGGCAATGAAATTGCAGGCGTGCTGGTCGAACCGATCGTCGGCAACTTTGGAATCGTGGAACCAAGTCCTGGCTTCTTGGAAGAAGTCATTTCATTGTCTCACGAAGCCGGATCACTTGTCATTTTCGACGAGGTCATCACAGCGTTCCGCTTCATGTATGGAGGGGCACAGGACTACTTGGGAATTCAACCCGATTTGACCGCGCTTGGAAAAATCATCGGGGGCGGGCTTCCCATTGGTGCCTATGGCGGTAAAAAAGAGATCATGGATTCTGTCGCACCTCTGGGACCAGCCTATCAAGCTGGTACGATGGCAGGAAATCCGGCTTCCATGCTTTCCGGGATTGCTTGCTTAGAAGTACTTAAAGAAGAGGGGCTGTACGATGAGCTTGACCGGCTGGGGAAAACCCTTGAAGAAGGTATCCTGAAAGCGGCTCGCCAATATAATGTACCGATCACCATCAACCGCCTTAAAGGGGCATTGACGATTTATTTCACGACAGAAAAAATTGAAAACTATGAGCAGGCGGAAAATACGGATGGCGAAATGTTCGCCAAGTTCTTCAAACTCATGCTCAATCAGGGAATCAATTTGGCACCATCCAAATACGAAGCCTGGTTCTTGACAATTGCTCACACGGATGATGATATCGCTTATACTCTAAAAGCGGTTGAACATGCATTCAAAAACCTAATATAATAAATTGTGTCAGCATAATTATGCATTTTCTATACACCCTCAGGATGTACATCAATCTTGAGGGTTTCTTATTTCCCTGTAATAAATCTTTAATATTAGCATTTTAAGCCACTCCTCACAAAAATCCCTTTTAATCACAGCATCCATACCATTGTATAAAAAATTGATTTCTGAATATTTAAATGATATGATATGAATACATTTATATACATTTATACACTTCTTTCAATCTATCAAAACTTGGACTATTGTTCGGGTTTACTAATATTTCCCCCATTAAACACATGCTACAGGAGGTGAAAGGCAGAGAATAAGGGAAACCTTATTCAAGCCACAAATATGGCCCAACAATGGACACCTGCTACATTCAAAGAATTTCACAAGGTAGAACATGACGCCTGCGGAATCGTTTCCTGCATCGAAAAAAAGAAGATCCCTACTAACGAAAACATCTTTGCCTGTATCGACGCCCTGGTTAAAATGAACCATCGCTGCGGCTTCATCAATGGTGAGGGCGATGGCGCCGGCATCCATATCGATATTCCCCGGGCTCTTTGGAAAAAGAAGCTTGAAGCGGTAAATGTCGATTCAGGCATCGTCGATCAAGATACCTTCATAGTCGGCCACTTATTTTTAAGCAAAAAAACAGAAGCTAACGACTTAAAGATCGAAGTTAAGGAGAAACTGCTCCAACATGGTCTCTCATTGATATTCGAAACGGATAAAGCCTACCGTTCCGAGGCATTGGGACCGATTGCCATTCAAGAAGACCCAGTGTTCTGGCAATTTGCCTGTTCCTCCACCATCAATGACAACCAGGAGCTTTCAAATGTTCTTTTTGAGCTGACTTCCGACATCGAAAAAAGTGATTTCATCCATGTTGCCTCTTTAAGCCAGCATCATGCGGTATACAAAGTGATGGGTGCGGGGGATACGCTCCCTGCCTATTATCTTGATCTTGCCGATCCTTTGGCTGCCTCCACCATGACACTGGGACATAATCGCTTTTCAACTAATACCCTATCAAGCTTCTTCCGGGTCCAGCCTTTCAGTGTACTTGGCCATAATGGCGAAATCAATACCATCGCCAAATTGCGTGATGAAGCGAAAATGATCGGAGTTCCCATCGCTAAAGATGGAAGCGACTCTCAAGATTTAAACAAGACGATCGAAACTTTCATCTGCCGTCATGGCTACTCTTTATTTGAAGCTGTCGACCTTATGTTCCCGCCAATCATCAATGAAATCAAGGAATATCCCGAGCACCTACAAGATTTATATACGTATTTAAGGGAAGCATGGGGGCATTTTGCACAAGGTCCGGCAGGCATCATCTCCCGTTTCGGCGATGAAGCCGTGTTCTCTGTCGACTCTTTAGGCTTGCGCCCGTTATGGAATATTGAAACGGAGTCATCCTATATGTTCACTTCCGAACCAGGAATCATCCCTTCCAGTGAATATACCGGAGATCCGAAACCGATGGGTCCAGGGGAAAAAATCGGTTTGAAATGGAACGGCGACCGTATTGAATTGTACACATACAAGGATTACCAGGATAAAGTGTTTGAACTCTTCAATGATCGTTTCGTCCTTTCCAATGACCGAGTCCGCTTACAGCCCCAAGTTTTTGAAAAGGTTGTCTCCATGACAAACACGCAAGCCATTCATAATGGTCAGTATAAAGCCTTTGGGTGGGAAAAGGAGCATGTCCAATTAGTGGAACAGATGGCCGAAAAAGGCGCTGAGCCAATTCGTTCACTTGGTCATGATGCGCCACTGGCAGCACTTAATCCCCAACGGACCAACATTGCTGATTTCATCAAGGAAAGTGTGGCCGTTGTAACCAACCCAGCGATCGACCGGGACCGGGAAACCGAGCACTTCTCAACAAGAACGATCATCGGAAAGCGCCCTTCCCTTTTCGAAGCGAATAAGGCAGGAAAGGTAACGGAGCTGCTGACTCCCTTATTGATTGAAGGATCTACGGGTTATGAGTGCTCATCTATCATATCGCAGCCAAGCTACGACCAGTTCATTAAATTTAATCAAGATCAAAAACTGGTACACTTCATTTCAAGCACGTTCAAAGAGGATGAAAACATCACGGATGCCCTGACCAGGATTACGGCTGAAAGTGTCAATGCTGTGGATGAAGGAAAAACGCTGCTCGTTCTGGATGATGCCCTTGCCCATCAAAACGGCAACCTTTGGCTTGATCCACACCTCGTCACTTCAGCCGTCGACCAAGCGTTGGTCCGAACAGGCAAGCGTCGTGATTGTTCCATCCTTTTACGTTCAGCGTCGCTAAGGTCACTGCATGATATCATCGTTTCTTATGGTCTTGGGGCTAACTTAATCAGCCCCTATTATATGTTCCTTTCCTTATCTTCAGATGACCATAAGGGGGTTACCAATCTATATAACTCCTTGACGAAAGGGCTTGAGAAAGTCATCTCCACCATTGGCATACATGAACTGCGCGGCTATGGAAGACTATTCTCAAGCATCGGTTTACATGAGGAAATCGCGAAATATTTAAATGTGGCTAATTTCTTCGGATCCAATGATCTGGACTATAATTTTGATAAAATCAAGGCAGATGCCATCCAGCGTGCAGAGGATTACGGCAATGAAAAAGAACGGATGGGCAAGACCTTCCATCTATTCCCTAGAATTTGGAAATCCATTGGGGAAGTTGCTTCAACCGGGGACTATGATGCTTATCGCGAAAAGATAACTGAACAGGAAGAATCCAATCCGACGACGATCCGCCACTTGACATCATTAAAAACTTCAGATGCTTCCATCCCTTCTGAAGAAGTCAGTCTTTCGGTCGGTGAACAGGAATTGCCATTCGTCATAGCCTCCATGTCCTTTGGATCACAAAATGAGATTGCTTTCCGGGCCTATGCAGAAGCTGCCGAGAGGTTAGGCATGATCAGCATGAATGGTGAAGGCGGGGAAATAAAGGATATGCTGGGCAAGTACCCGAAATCCCGCGGACAGCAAATCGCTTCCGGACGTTTCGGTGTCAATGCAGAACTCCTGAACTCTTCAAATCTATTGGAAATTAAAATTGGGCAAGGGGCAAAACCCGGTGAAGGCGGTCACCTTCCCGGTTCCAAGGTCACAGCGAAAATCGCAGAAGCCCGAAATGCAACAATCGGTTCCGATTTGATCTCCCCTTCCAATAACCATGATATATACTCAATTGAAGATTTGGCCCAAATGATCCATGAGCTAAAAACGGCAAACGACAAGGCAAAAGTTGCCGTCAAAGTACCAGTTGTTCCAAATATTGGTACGATTGCTGTCGGCGTCGCAAAAGCGGGGGCCGATATCATAACGCTTTCCGGTTTTGATGGCGGAACGGGTGCTGCCAGGATCCATGCACTCGCTCATGTCGGTCTACCAGTTGAGATAGGTGTGAAAGCGGCCCATAATGCATTGCTTGAGTCAGGTATCCGACAGAACGTTGAAATTTGGGCTGACGGTGGGTTAAAAAGCTCGATGGATGTATTGAAGGTAATGCTGCTTGGTGCAAACCGGGTAGGCTTTGGGACCCTTTCTATGATTGCCGTCGGCTGTACAACGTGCCGTGGATGTCACCTTGATACTTGCCATGTGGGCATCGCCACCCAAATTGAATCGGAAGCCCAGGCGAAAGAACATGGGCTGCGCCGTTTTGTTCCACGAAAATTTGATTTAGCCGTTCAAGGGTTAACGAATATGTTCAGTGCATTTGCAAAAGAACTCAAATCTTTGACCGGATCACTTGGAGTGAAGAATCTTCAGGATATCGTCGGACGTTCTGATTTGCTGCAGCAAGTTAAAGGTCAGCAATCATTGGATTTAACCTATTTATTAAAAAACCTGGATATAACACCGTTCTCGCATAAGGAAACGGCGGCATATTTGAATGAAGGCTCCATGCAGGTAGCCGTTGGCGCTGAATATCTTGATTCGCATGTAAATGACCTGCAGCAATCCCGTAGCTATAGCTCGATCACTTCCGAGCAGCGTGTACTCGGCAGCAGGGTGTCCTGTCACCGAGTTAGGGGCAGATTGGATGGATCATACAAAAAACTTCCTCCCGTTCACCTATCCTACCAGGATGGTTCCATTCCGGGTAATGGACTTGGGGCGTACAATACGGAGGGAATTTCAATCAGCGTGAATGGCGGTGCCCAGGATGGTATCGGCAAAACATCGATTGGCGGTAATATTGCCATCTTTAAATCTCCAGGAAAAGATGGGAAGTTCTACAACGGCTCTGTCGGCAAGGGCTTTGGTTACGGTGCACAGCATGGGCTCCTCATTGCCCAGGGTGATGCCGATGCCAGGGCGGGAATCCGCCTTTCCGGAGCGGATATGATCATTGGCGGATTATTGAAACAACCGCTTCCTAAAAAGGAAAACGGTAATATTGCGGTTACTTCCAATATTAAGGGATTCGCTTTTGAATACATGACAAATGGAAGAGGTTTAGTTCTGGGTGATCCCGGTCCATGGATTTGCGCAGGGATGACAGGCGGTGTCGTTTATTTACGGCAGCAGCCTGAATCTGGATTAACCAAAGAGGTCATTAAGAAACGGGTTGCTAAAGGGGCAAAGATTTCCATTGAGCCCCTATCTGCAAAAGGCCTGCAGGATGTGGCCGAACTTCTTGGCAAATACACGGCCCTCCTGAAAGATCATGGCCAAACCGAGGAGGCGGCCTCTTTAGAGACACTGCTTCAAAATCCTGGAGAGCACTTCCTTCAGGTCGTTCCAGTTAAAGAACAGGCGGATCCTGCTGTATCCACGGAGTGATGCCGAAAATAAAAAAAAAAAGGCTGATGCTCTTCAATTCGAGCATCAGCCTTTTCCAGTCATATTCCTCTGGGATAGTCTTCAAACGATTGAAAAACAATGCTGAAAGCAATCAAGAAATTGCCTATCCTTTCTTTATATATTAAACTTGATTTTAACTATTGTAACTCTTAGGAAAATCCTGTATATTACTTTTTGTTTACATCATCTTATTTTAGTGTAAAGTACTAACAAATAAGTTAGAATACAACTTTAAGCAAAAGCCTATATATTAATAGAGCCTTTTCTTACCAGATCCATTACAACACAAAGAAAGGATTAACCCATATATGAAGTTTGGTGCCCGCATTCTCAAAACAGGAATAGCAATTGTTTTAGCGCTTTATCTATCGGAACTGCTTAACCTTCCTGCTCCTGTCCTTTCTGGGATTGCTGCAATTTTTGCAATACAGCCGACCATTTACCGTTCATATCAAACGGTATTGGAGCAAATTCAAGGAAATATCATTGGCGCATTGGTTGCTGTCTCCTTCGTTTTGTTGTTCGGAAATGATATTTTTATGATCGGTCTTGCCGTAATGGTTGTCATAACCATCAATTTAAAACTGAAAATGGATAAAACGATTGTCCTTTCCATAGTGACGGTCATTGCCATCATGGAAAGCCAGGACGGGGACTTCCTTAATTTTGCCTTTATTCGTCTTTCATCCGTTTTGCTTGGAATCGTTTCTTCGTTTATCGTGAATCTTGTTTTCATTCCTCCAAAGTACGAAGCAAAGCTTTATACACGCATTACAGATGTAACGGAAGACATCTTGAAATGGATCAGAATCAGCACAAGACATGCTACAGAACACACTTTATTGAAAAAAGACATCAGCCGACTGAAGGCAGAGTTACTCGATCTGGAACATATCTATTCCATGTACAAAGAGGAACGGGAATATTTCAAAAAGAACAGTGTAGCTAAAGCAAGAAAGCTTGTCGTTTATCGGCAAATGACCATAACGACAAAAAAAGCGTTTGAAACCTTGAAAAGAGTCCATAAATTCGAGAATGAAGTATATCAAATGCCTGAAGGTTTCCAACGGAGCATCTTACAGCAGCTTGATTCCTTGATTCGCAAGCATGAACAGTTGATATTACTGCATATCGAAAAAATCAAGTCAATTGAAGAGATTGAAGATTGGGACCAGGATTGTTTAAGTCGTAAAGAGCTGCTCGCCCACTTTTTCGAACAGCAAAATCAAGTGGACGAAATGCATGATAACCTGGGCCACCTCTCTGCCCGACTTGTACCATTGATTTCTGCAGTCATAGAATATGACGAACAATTGGAACACCTTGAAAAGCTGATCGTCAGCTTCCAGTCCTTCCATAAGGAAGACAACGAAATATCTGTCCAATATGAAGAAGATTAAAAAAAGACGGTTCCCGGGAACCGTCTTTTTTCGTCTCTATTTAGAGCATGCACTCATTCAATCATCCAAAAGGTTCTTATCAGCAGCCTTTTCAATCGTATCCAATTTCTTTAAAAGATCCTGCAGCTCATCTTCCGAGAATGAATTGAAGTTCTTGCCCATCAATTCGTTATGTTCAGCAAGGACTCTCCCCAAAATGGCTTCCCCAGCCTCTTTCAATTCCAGATTGATGACCCTGCGATCCTTATCAGAGGGCTGCCGTTTCACATAATCCATTTCGACCAACTTATCTACAAATACGGTAATCGCACTTGGCTTTACGGTTAAGAAGTCAGCCAGCTGGGTCGATTTAATCGACCCCTCTTTTTTCAATATCAATAAAATGAAAAACTGAGGCGATGTTAATCCATAAGGCTGAAGATTTTTTGCTACGATGGCCCTAAGCTTCTTCCTGATCCGAAAAATCTGCATTTCTATACTATTAGTTACTTCCCATTTAAATTCCAGCCTTCTCACTCCTTATATAGGACAATCCTACCTCTTAAATTTAATTAAATGACATTCCAATGTCAACTTTACTTTCCATATATCCTTAAAACTAAAAAAAATTCAAATTTTTACTATTTCACTGTATTTATTTCCTACCATTATTCCGAATAAATTACATGACAAAAAATAATTAAACTGGTAAACTCTTTACTTAATAATATTAATACTTATAAAAATTAATATTTATTAAAATTAATAAATAAACATTAGAATAGGAGGCGGTGTCATTTCTAGCTAATGACCGTTAAACAAAAAAAAGGAATACATCATCAATATTTTTTTGGAGGCGAAACAAGTGAATAGAGGACGTTTAGTTTTAATCAATGTCATTGGTTTGGTTATTATAATAGCGGTATTGGCCGGTGGGGCTTATTACTATTATGAAAGCACGAATTTCATTAAAACGGATGAAGCGAAAGTGTCGGGAGAGCTATATACCATCGTTGCCCCTGCTGCCGGTAAACTTGCAGATTGGGACTTACACGAAGGAGACAGCGTAAGTAAGAATGACAAAGTTGCCAATGTAACCACCTTAGACGGAAAAGAAGCGGTAAAAACCGCAGCACAAGGTACTATCGTTAAAACACAAGTTCATGATGAACAGCTTGTTCAAGCGGGTCAAACGCTAGCTCAGACCATCAATATGGATGATCTGTCCATAACGGCTAATATTGAAGAAAATAAATTAAAGGATATTGAAAAAGGCGACAGCGTCGATATTATCATCGATGGAGATCCCGATACTGTCTTCGAAGGTACATTGGAACAGATAGGTTATGCTACAACGTCTGTCTTTTCAGTGATGGGCAATCAAAACAGCAGCGGAAACTATACGAAAGTCACTCAAAAGGTGCCAGTGAAAATTTCCATCAAAGCACCATCCGATAAAGTTCTGCCTGGAATGAACGCAGAAGTGAAAATTTCGACTAAATAAACCAGCTATACAGTTATACAGAAAGGAGGCTTTTCTTTAAATGGCTTCTCAAACCATCACAGTAAATGAAAACAAGGGAATGAAACAGTTTGCCCCCATGTTAATTATCTTAATGCTAGGTTTGTTCATGGTCATTTTGAATCAAACCCTGCTTAGTGTCGCCATGCCTAGGATGATGGCAGAATTCAATGTAACTGCGACTACGATTCAATGGTTATCAACAGGATTCATGCTCGTGAACGGAGCCTTGATTCCACTGTCCGCTTTTTTAATAGAACGGTTTGGCACGCGCATTTTATTCCTTGCTGCCATGTTTCTATTCACAGTCGGGACATTCATCTGCGGCATCGCACCAAATTTCCCCGTCATCCTTACAGGCCGGCTGATTCAAGCGGCTGGCGGCGGGATCCTGCAGCCATTGGTCATGACGATCATTCTTTTCATCTTCCCTCCGGAAATGCGCGGGAAAGGAATGGGAATCTTTGGACTTGCCATTATGTTTGCCCCTGCAATCGGCCCGACTTTATCAGGTTGGGTCATTCAGGAATATAGCTGGCGGGTCATGTTCTACGCAATGGTGCCATTAGGCATGATAGTCATGACGCTCGCCTTTTTAAGTATGCGTAATGTAGCTGAACCAAAGAAAATCAAATTGGATTTGTTGGGTGCGTCTCTATCCTTGATAGGCGTTGCATCATTACTATACGGTGTCAGTGAAGCAGGTTCCAAAAGCTGGACGGATCCCGTCGTTCTGGGAACGATCATCATTGGGCTGATCCTTTTGACGCTATTTGTGGTTCAACAGTTAAAATCGGAAACGCCTATGCTCGACTTCCGTGTATTTAAGTATGACATGTTCGTATTATCCAATATCATTTCTGCAATCGTAACAGTGGCCATGTTTACCGGGATATTCTTATTGCCTATATATTTGCAGACTTTAAGAGGCTTTACACCAGTTCAATCCGGCCTATTGATGTTACCCGGAGCCCTTGTGATGATGGTGATGTCACCCATTTCAGGAGCATTATTTGACAAAATCGGCCCTCGTCCATTAGCACTTCTTGGTTTAGCTATCACTGCTGTCACAACCTTCGAATTCGCTAAATTGACTACGGAAACTACCTATTCGACTTTGGTCATCATCTATGCAATCCGCGCACTTGGAATGTCTTTACTGATGATGCCGATCATGACTGCTGGGATGAATCAGCTTCCTAAGCATTTGAATACACATGGTACGGCTATGAGCAATACGTTGAAACAAGTGACTGGAGCCATTGGTACGAGCTTCGTTACGACCATTTATACAACCCGTGCTTCTTTCCATGGATCTGCTTTAGGAACGGAAATGAGTACGAGTGATCCCGGTTTCGTTCAGAATTTCCAAACAATCGTTCAATCCATCATGACTTCGATGAATCAAACAAGTGAACAGGCACAGGAAACTGCCATGTCACTGATTTCTTCCCAAATCCAGGGTCAAGCAAATGTGATGGGAATCAATGATGCATTCTTTTGGGCAACAGGCTTCGCAATTGCCGGTATCGTTCTTTCACTGTTTTTGCGTGACGTTCGGAAGGACAAAGCAATGAAAAAAGCTAAACATGAACATTTGGATGTACCTTTGCTCCCTTCACCAGTAAAAAAATCGGTTTAATTAAATGGGGGAATAAAAATGAAGATTTATGTTGTTTACGACAGTGAAGGTAACCATACGAAAGCACTTGCCGAATCAATTGCCCAGGGAGCCGCTGCGGTCCCTGGCGCTGAGGTTCTCATTGACCATGTAAACGAGGCGGATGTTTATAAGCTTCAGGAAATGGATGCCATCATTTGGGGCTGTCCCGGTCATTTCGGCACCATCAGTTCGAGTTTGAAAACATGGATTGATAAACTTGGTTATCTATGGGCGGAAGGTGCCCTGATCAATAAAGTGGGTGCTGTGTTCTGTACAACGGCCACCGTACATGGCGGACTCGAGGCTACCATGCTGAACTTAATCACCCCTATGCTTCATCAAGGCATGATCATTGTCGGTTTGCCCGGCACTGTCCCGGAAAACGCCTTATATGGTTCCTACTATGGAGTGGGGATAAGCTGTCCGCCCGGTGTGGATGACAACATCACCCAAAATGACTTGCAGCTTGGAGAAGCATTAGGAAAACGGGTAGCCCATGTCACCCGTTCATTCATAAACGAGCTCTAGGAGGCTTGATTCAATGGGCATAATTCTAATTATCATCGTTGCCATATTAGCGGTTACGGGCTTGATCACATACAATATCAAAGCCTTATCACCTGAAGGTAAGCCGCGGGCTGTCGAGGAAGAGGACCCGCATGAGGAGTCCGCTTTCTCTTCGGCTGATGATTCCGTTACCGAGATCATCTCCCCAACAGACAATGATGAATTGAAAATGAAAGATCAGGATTATCGTATGGCACTTTCCAAGCTTCACAAACAAAAGCCAAATGATGAGCCAGCTTCAGAAAAAAAGCCTAATCTTCGCAAAATGAAAGACGCGGAATACCGTGGTACATTGGAAGACTTCCAGCAAAATGGCGATTGAAGCCCATCCCCCAATTGGCATATTCGCCTCTTTGGGGGTTTTCAATTACTATGCAGAAAGGAATATTTCCGACCTCTCCCACTGCCTCGGCTTAAAGTTAGACCCCCAACCTTAACTTATTTTTCTGGTTGACAAATATTCACAAAGACCTTAAGCTAAGATAATGCAACACATACATTTTTTTAAACTCAGCTTTTGTTGAGAGACGGAATTTTAAAAGGATTTCCTTTTTTCGTTCGTCACTTGCCGTTTTGGCAGGTGGCGATTTTTATTTTTATAGGGGGGAAAAACATGCAACTTTTGAAGTATTCCATAATGGTCTTAATCGGTTCGATCTCATACGGCACTTTATCCACCATGATGAAGTTTGGATTCATGGATGGCCATTCTTCTGGAGAACTGGTCGGCAGTCAATATCTTGTCGGTTGGCTGATTGTCTCCGTTTTATTTCTTTTTTCGTTTAAATATAAAGTTTCATGGAAGAGTGCCGGATTACTTTTAATCACGGGAATGATGTCCACTTTCGTCGGAAAGGCATATGCCGTTTCCGTATCCGAGCTTCCCGCTTCGATTGCCGTTGTCTTTTTATTTCAATTTACCTGGATAGGCGTCCTTATAGAAAGCTTCTTAAATAAAAGACGCCCGGATAAAAATAAACTCATTGCCATTTTCGTTCTTTTCATCGGTACATTATTGGCAGGGGCGATCTTTGGTCAGCCTCTATCTGGTCTAAGCCTAAAAGGCGTATCGTTCGGACTACTGTCTGCGTTGCTTTTTGCGCTGTATATGTATTGCAACTCTCAATTCGCAGTTGGGGAATCTTCAATGAAACGGCTATTTTTCATTGCAACGGGTGGTATGCTGACTGCTGTATTCACGACTAACCCCGTCACGCTTGTGACGGACCTTGTCCAAACGAACCTATGGTACTACGGTCTGCTCCTCGGCACTTTGGGTGTTTTAGTTCCTTTCTTTTTCTTTGCTGTCAGTTTGCCGAAAGTGGGGGTCGGGCTTGGAACGATTCTTTGTGCTGCGGAACTGCCTTCAGCGATGGTCGTTTCCGTCATCTTCTTGAATGAACAGGTTACGTCACTGCAATGGATCGGGATGTGCTTGATCATCGTCGGCATCGCCTTGCCTGAGGGAATAAAGCATCTGCCGCAATTCCTTCCTGACAGAAAAAAAACGCTGCATGAAAAAAGGATTTCATAACGTTCATGCACCGTATCAGAATAAAAAAGAAGACCATTCCCGTTAGCGGAATGGTCTTCTTTTTTTAACTTGTATTGCCTTTTCTCCTTAAGAATCCAATTGTTGTACTTGAAATAGGTTGTAATAATGCCCTTGCTTTTTCATAAGTTCTTCGTGTGTTCCCATTTCCGTAATTTCCCCATTATCGATATGAATGATCCGATCGGCATGCGTGATGGTTGATAACCGATGGGCCACGATGATCGTGGTCCGGTTTTTCGCCAAAATGTCCAGCGCCTCCTGGATATAGTGTTCACTTTCCAAATCCAATGCGGAGGTGGCTTCGTCGAGAACGAGGATTGGAGGGTTTTTCAAAAATACCCTCGCAATGGCCACCCGTTGCTTTTGGCCACCGGATAATTTTACTCCCCGCTCCCCGACTTTCGTTTCATATCCTTCTTTTAGACTCATGATGAAGTCATGAGCATTCGCCGCCTTTGCCGCTTCAAATACTTCTTCATCACTTGCATCAGGTCGTCCCATAAGAATGTTGGCCTTAACCGATTCACTAAATAAGATATTATCCTGTAGAACCATTCCTATTTTATCTCTTAGGCTGCGGACTTGATATTTACGGATATCCATCCCATCCAATAATACCCTTCCCTCCGTAACATCATAGAAACGGGAAATCAAACTGACGATCGAGGATTTCCCGCCGCCGCTCATCCCGACAAGTGCAATGGTTTCCCCTGGTTTAACATCCAAGTTTATATGTTTTAAAACGGGTGCCTCTTTCTCGTCGTAAGCAAACGATACATCCTGAAACGTTATTCGGCCATCCACATGCTTCAGCTCTTTCGCCCCTGGTTCGTCATCGATATCATACTTCTCATCCACAAACTCAAAAACCCTGTCCATGGACGCCAATGTCTGGGTCATTGTCGTCGAAGAGTTAACTAAACGTCTGAGGGGATTATATAGCCGATCAATGAAACCGACGAAAGCAACCATGGTGCCCAGTGACAATTGTTCATGAATGACCTGATAACCGGCAAATCCTATCACGAGCAGGGGGGCAATATCCGTGATTGTATTCACGACAGCAAATGACTTGGCATTCCAGCTCGTATGCTTTAGGGCCTTATCGAGGAAATTCTTGTTCTGCTTTGCAAACAATACCTGTTCCCTGTCTTCAATCGCAAAGCTTTTGATGACTGACATCCCTGAAACCCGTTCATGAAGGTGACTCTGTACATCCGCTAACGCTTGGGACCGAATCCTTGTATAGGTTCTCAGCTTGCCAAAGAAATGCTTAATCGAAAATGCGTAAAATGGAAGCATGATGATGGATACAATGGTTAACTTAACGTCCATTGTAAACATGATGACTATCACTATGATGATCGTTGCGATATCGAGCCAAAGGTTCATCAGACCCGTGATGACAAAGTTCTTCGTTTGTTCCACATCCGTGATCATCCTCGAAATGACTTCGCCCACCCTTGTATTGGAATAATATTTAAAACTCAGTTTCTGTATATGAGTGAATAAATCATTACGAATATCATATAAGATTTTCGTTCCGGTCCATTGAGCGAAATATTGACGGTAATACTCAATCGGCGGCCTGACTGCAACGAAAATGAATATCATGATGGCCATTGCCCATAAAAGGCGTTCGGACTTTACGGCTTTGGACAGGTCACCGTTTCCGATGATGTCATCCACTATATACTTACTGAGCAATGGAAGCAAAAGCGGAATCGCGAACTTTAGCAATCCAATCAGTACCGTCCCGATTATCTGCCATTTATATGGTTTGACGAATTGCAAATATCTCTTAATGCTCCCCACGGAATTCCTCCTTTTCTTAATCAATAATTCCAAATGCTAAAAAAAGTCCATAGCAGTCAATTGGGAATCTTATATGCACTATTCAATTATATTTTCTTTTTCGATAATTAACTATCAAAAGGATTACTTTCATAAACATTTGTAGGAGGTTTAATGGTTCCTGCATTCTTGAAAGATTGAATCAGTTGTGTAGTTACGATACACAATGAAAAAGCCTGCCAATTATGCAGCAGGCCTTTTCTATCATCGATAGGTTAAAAAGCGTTCATACCAACTATCAATAAACTCTGCGGAGAATGGTCCTTTTCGCTGGCGTATCATATAAATCAAATAGTCTACGTTCTGTTTCAATATTGAATCGATGGCATCCGGGTAATTCATTTCTTTCCGATGCCTTTCATATTCATCCTCATCCAGCAAATTAAACGTCATATCTGGGAATACTTTAATGTCCAGGTCATAATCAATGTATTTCAATGCTCCCGAATCGTATGTGAACGGCGAACTGATATTGCAATAATAATAAACCCCGTCCTCTCTCAACATACCAATAACATTAAACCAATACTTTGAATGAAAATAGCAAATCGCCGGCTCTCTCGTAATCCAGGTCCTTCCATCTGATTCCGTTACCATAGTACGGTCATTCGCTGCTATCACCAGATTTTGGGTCCCTTTTAAAACGGTTGTCTCTTCCCAGATACGATGGATATGTCCATTATGTTTATAGCTATGGATTTGGATTTTTCCTCCTTCGGCAGGAACAATCCCCATTAATCTCTCCCTACTTTCTATAGACACCCTGACAGCGTACTGTGCCCTATTCCGTTTGCAGTTGTTGTGTGTATTTAAAATATATACTTTTTTCCATTTACCCTATATTCCTATATTATAGCGATTTATTCATAAATTTAAAACAAAAGTGGCTAATCTCCCAGTGAAAATGTGTAAATAAGTCGAAAAAGTCTGACCATCCACCCATTTCATCTAAGAAATTAGCCGGTTATTTATCGTATGGCTGCCTGTCCTTGCTGAAAATAACGGATGACTTCTTCCGTTTGCTTTTCGAACATATCATGGATACTTTTCAATTCCTGCTTTTTAAGTTGAATCTCTTCCTGAATGGTGACCGCTTCACTCTCCTCTTCAAGGGCAAGGAGCTGCTTCTCTATATCTTGGCATCTTTCGATTTCGGATTGTAAAAGTAAAAGCTTATCCATCGTTTTCAACTGGTTGTTTATAAGCCGGTTAAATTCCTCCATGAATGCACCTTCCTAATCTGTATTTTTTCTATAGTATGTATATTCTATTTTTATCAGCTTTCTCCTTTGACATAAAATGTAAACACAACGAAACATTTGTCGAATCCAATGAAATGCAAAAAAAAGCACCCTTCATAAGAAGGATGCTTTTCATCGGCAATTAGCCTTGGTTTTTATTGCTTTGAGATTTTTGGTTTTGTTGTTTCACTTCTTGAACGTTAGTTTCAGAAGCAAACTCTGTACCGAATTGGCCTTGTGCTTGACCTTGGCCTTTTCTTTGTTGAGATTGCGCGTTTTGTTGTCTCACTTCCTGAACGTTAGTTTCAGAAGCGAATTCTGTACCGAATTGGCCTTGACCTTGCTGAGATTGCGCGTTTTGTTGTCTTACTTGTTGAACGTCAGTACCTGCTTGTGATTTATTCATGTTTTTAGCCATTGATATCACCTCCACGATAATAAGATAACCATTATCCAGGAGTGCTATCCAACAAAAATCATTTAAATTTTTCCAGTTACATTAAACAAGCAATGAAATGCCTCCATCAACTATTACGGTTTGTCCACGAATCATCCCGGCTCCATCGGAAATTAAAAACAGGATGGTATTCACCATATCTTCCACCTCGACCATCCGTCCAGCGGGAGTCTGTTCTGCCGCCTCAGCAAGCATTTCATCCCGATTCGGGAAAGACTTCAGGGCATCCGTATCGATCACACCGCCTGAAACGGCATTGACACAAATATTTTTAGCAGCCAGTTCGACCGCTAAATATCTTGTCAGGGCTTCAAGCGCAGCTTTGGAAACTCCAACAGCTGTATAATTTTTCAAATAGCGAATGGATCCTAGTGAACTGATGCTGACGATTTTCCCTCCGCCGTTCCTCTCCATTAATTTCGCCGCTTCCTGTGCGCAGAAAAGGAGTGCTTTTGTATTGATGTCCATGGTCCAGTTCCAATGGGATTCCTCCAGCTCCATCAATGGACGCTGCACTCCTGAGGCCGCATTATTGATGAAGATATCCAAACGTCCGTAATAAGCATCGATTTCCTCGAACATGCTTTTCACTTTCGCAACATCACCGACATTTGCCTTAACTACAAGGGCTTTTCGCCCCAACGCTTCAATTTCGGCTGCCACTTCTAATGCTTTCGACTTGCTCCGGGCATAATTAATAACGAGGTCGTAACCTTCCTCTGCAAGCCTTATTGCCGTGCTTCTGCCTAAACCTTTACTGCTACCTGTAACGAGTGCCACTTTTTGTTCCATTCGTTTATTCATCCTTTCTGAGTAAACACCGAGTAATAAAAATCATTTTTTTAAGGAGTGTTACTGTTATGTATGTTGGACGTGATATGACTGAGTTGTCGATGATGAAAAAATCGGATTGGGAAAATGGTGAACTTGCCTATTTTCATCACTCCCTTCAACAAATGGTACCTTATTTAAACCAAGAAGGACAGACTATCCATAGCGAAATCATCAAAGAAATTGAAAATAGAGGCGGACTTAATAGGCAGGAAGCCGATTATACCCACGGAACGCAAACCAGTTACGATTGATTTTATACGGATATGGCTTCGAAAATCAACAAAAGGAAGAGGATATCTTAGCGGATATCCTCTTTTAGCATAATACCACTAGCGCGTTTTTTATTTATTATCAGACGTTATGGACATTGGGCAAATCAGGGCTGCCCCTAAGAATTACATTACCGAATTCTTTTTTCATTCTGAAATGCCCCTGCCTGTTCCTAAGGATTTACAATACGCACCCCATGTATGAGTATGATGATTGAACCCACAATCGTTATTCAATACACTCTTTTTCTTTATACGCCTTCATCATTTTTTGATGGGAAACCGGAAATGCTAACTGCTCCATCTCTGCTTCACTCACCCACTTAAGTTGCTGTTCACTTAATGTCTCTTCACTGATGGCTTCTTTGACCACTCCGATATACGTGTCCACTTTCCAAACGAGATGTGAGAAAACATGTTCAATTCTCACAAGTGATTCAGTGATTTCCGGTTTGACGCCATACATTTCCTGAAACCGGCTCGCGAAGAATTCCCTCTTATGCAAAAGGGTTGAATGGTTTTCGAAATTCGGGTACTCCCAAAGATTTGCAAGCAATCCTTCTGAAGATCGCTTGTGAATTAAAAATTCACCTTTTTCATTCGTTAAAACGGCAGCTACAATTGGTACATCCCGCGTTTTTTTCTTTTGGATTTTTACCGGTAATTCCGACTGGACCCCAGCTTCAAATGCTAGACAATGACTTTGAACGGGGCATAATAGGCAGGCAGGCTTACCTGGTGTGCAGATTAATGCTCCAAGTTCCATCAAGGCTTGATTGAAGGCTGAAGTATGTTCATGATCGATCAGCTTTCTGACGGCAGCTTCGAATGTTTTTCTTGTCTTCGGCTTTGCTATGTCTTCATATATCATTAATATCCTTGATAAAACACGCATGACGTTTCCATCAACGGCTGGCTCCGGCTTGCCGTATGCGATACTAAGAATCGCACCAGCAGTATAAGGTCCGACACCTTTCAATTTGGAGATTTCCTCGGGATCATCCGGTACGATCCCATTGTAGGATGCCTTCACTTCCTGAACGGCACTATGCAGATTTCTTACACGCGAGTAATATCCCAGCCCTTCCCAAGCTTTTAGGATTTTCTCTTCATCGGCATTGGCAAAATCCTCGAGTGTCGGGAACCATTCCACAAACCGGTTGAAATAAGGAATCACCGTGTCCACTCTCGTTTGCTGCAGCATTATTTCAGAAACCCAAACGCGGTACGGGTCCTTATTTTCCCTCCATGGCAATTCTCTTTGTTCTTCGAGAAACCAGGAAACCAAATCTTTTTGAAATTCATCGATTTTTATTTTTTCTATTGTCGGGATCGTTATTTCTTTCACATCAGTTCCTCCAAAGATGTTACACTCTTATCAAAATTGGGAATACCTATAGTAGGCCATTCTTTTTTTAATATCATGTTCATATCCATTTATTTGTAACGGGTCACTTGAAATAAGTCAAAATTATATTCATTTGATGGTTAATATATAAATACGGTATGATGAAAGAAGACCATTTTTTTCAAATTGTGGCAGGGAGGTTAGTTTTTTGGATACAGGTACTCACTTTGTCATGGGAATTGCTCTTGGAGGTCTTGCCACATTAGATCCCGTCATTGCGCAGAGCCCAGTTACTGCAAGTGCAGTCATAGCAGGTACGATATTGGGATCACAAGCTCCGGACATTGACACCGTTTTAAAATTAAGGAATAACGCTGTATATATACGTAACCACCGTGGAATCACGCATTCCATACCCGCTGTTTTACTTTGGCCCTTGATTATCAGCGGAGCAATTTTCGCCATCATACCTGAAGCAAATTACCTTCATCTTTGGCTTTGGACCTTTTTAGCCGTATTCCTTCACGTATTCGTGGATATATTCAATGCTTATGGGACCCAGGCTCTTAGGCCGATTTCATCAAAATGGGTAGCTTTAGGGGTCATCAATACATTCGATCCGTTCATTTTTGGAATACATGTTGCCGGACTGATATTATGGGGCTTTGGATTTCCTCCAGGCTATTTATTTCTTTCCATTTATGGAATACTCGTCATTTATTACATTTCAAGGTTCAGGGAACAAGCTTTTATAAAAAAAGTGGTCAAAAAGCAAATTCCTGGAGCAAGGAAAATTCTATTATCACCGACCATGCGTTTTCACCGCTGGAAAATTGCAGTGATTACCGAAAAGAATTATTATGTGGCACGGGCCGATAATGGATATGTGAAGATTCTTGATACGTTCGATCGAGTGCCATTGCCTGAAAGTGAAATTATCGAAGCCGCCAAGAAGGATATCAACTTGGCAGCCTTTCTGTCCTTTTCTCCGGTTTACCGCTTCGAAATCGAACAGATAAAAGAATATTATGAAGTCCGTTTCATCGATTTAAGATACCGCAGCAATGGATATTACCCGTTTGTGGCCGTGGTCCATTTAGACAGCGAATTGAATATCTTGAATTCTTATACCGGCTGGATCTTTAGCGAAGCGAAACTGCAGAAGAAATTGAATATTATTTTGTAGTATATTGAAAAAGAGCTGATTCCAGGGACCCCCTCTGGAATCAGCTTTTTTTAATGCAGTCGATTCTGCTGATTTAATAACTGTTTATATTTAGGGTTTTTTGCAATGAATTCGTGGAATTGCTCTCCGTAATTATCAATCCAGGTCCTTACAACGCGTGATGTCATTTCTTCTCCGGCATATTCATGCCCGGCCTTTGCATAGGTCGCCTCGAAATCTTCCCATAATAATTCCACCCAAGTCAAAGCTTGCTCATACGTGATGTGTTCATTTTTCTCAAGCAGTATCTTGGTTAATCTTTCATGGTAATCATTCATTAGAACCACCTCATTGCCAATATTTTTACAGAATGAACTATACTGTTCCATACCCATACTAGTGGTAAGCGGAAACGCTTCTTTCTTTAATCTGATGCTTGGAGGAGAAAAATTTGCGAAATAAACAAAAAGGATTCCCCAACCAAAACAATAATAAATTCCAAGGCGAGCCTCGTGCAAAGGCAAGATATGCTTCAAAGCGTGCAGATGGAAGTATTAATACACACCCTCAAGAAAGAATGAAAGCTTCAAACGAGCGATCGAATTAAAAGGTACATCAGAAGGAATCGGGTACTTCCCCGGTTCCTTTTTATTTCAGCATTGAAATCGGGAGTGCTTCTTCCTTACCGCTTCCACTCAAGCGGTAACCCCAGGCGAATACGCCATTCATATAATCAATTTTGAAATAGACACCCGGATCTCCGTCAATTTGATATATTTCACCTTTTTTGAAATCATCCGGATTTAACAAATAAGCCTTGGCCATCGTCACTTTTCGTTCCAATACTGAAAATTCATTAACCATTCCCAATTGCTCTGCTTTTCTCGCTTTTTCAGTCAACGCTGCAATTTCCTGTTGTAGTTCATAGGCAGACATCTTGCTATATCTTACGTCGCTCATATATATGACTCCTCAATGAAATAATAATTTACTTCTATATTAAACAAAATTTTGTGATTTGGCTATTGATGCACTTAATCATCATCTGGATTGGAAAGATAACGCTCAATCAATTCTATTGGAAAACCTTTTCGGTATAATGCCTGCTTCATTTTTTGTTCATATTCAAAGCCTTCATGGTTTTTATATCGGCGTTGCATTTTTTCGGCATGGTGGCAAAGGGAATCCCATTGTTCATCCTCATCCTTTTCAACCGTCACACCTTCAAGTGCTTCATGGATGACATCTCTAGGGAAACCTTTCCGTAACAAGGTTTGTTCAACTTTCAGCCTTAAAGCTCGCTCGGAAATGTTTTTTTCCTTTTTGACCGCTTTTCCAGCGAGATTCCTGGCATGTTCAATTTGAATATCATAGGGGTACTCCTTCAATGCCTCGACAATCAACTTATCTTGCACCCCTTTTTCCTTAAGCTCAAGCTTAAGGGTGGTGGGCCCTTTATTCCCTCCATTTACATGGGTCCGTACGTAAGCCTTGGAAAATTCAAGGTCGTCTAAATAGTTAAAACTGTATAGTTTATGTATCGCTTCCTTAATGATCGGCTCTTCCGTTTCCTTCTTTTTTAAATAAAGGCGAATTTCCGATTCCGAGCGCATCCGGTATGATAAATAATTAAGAGCATCGGTAAATGCTTTTTGGATTTCATCATGGAATTGTATTTCGGCCAAAAGCAGGTCATCAAGTTCCATACCCTTTTTCAAATGAAATTTCAATAGCACTTCTTCGTCTACACTGAAGGAATATTTTTCGTCAACGAAGATGTTATAACGATCTTTACGTTTCTTTTGGGTTGTTATTTTTGTTATGTTTGGCATAAATTCACCCCCACACCTACTTTACCCCTTTACGTTTACCATTTCTATATATAGCATGTCTAAAAATGAAAAAAGAACAAGGGCATGTTAAAGTGAAGGAAAGACAGGGAAAGGAATTGGTTTTCATGAAAATAGCCATTGCTGGTGGAAGCGGTTTTGTCGGCAAAGCCCTTATTGATGAATTATCAAAAGAAAATCATGATATATATATTTTGACCCGTCATCCCGAAAAATTTAAAAAACAGATTAATTTGACATATATCGGCTGGCTGACCGAGGAGGCAAAGCCAGAAAAGTACTTGGAGGGGCTCGATGTGTTCATTAACCTTGCTGGTGAATCTCTGAACAACGGCCGTTGGACACCTGAACGAAAGCGCCGGATTGTCGAAAGCAGGATCGAAGCTTCCAAAGAGATGAACCGGATCATTTCCATACTGCCCGATAAATTGTCCGTCATCATTAATGCAAGTGCAATCGGGTATTATGGTATTTCGGACGATGAAACCTTTACTGAAACCTCTGAATCCATTGGTGATGATTTCTTGGCCCGTACTGTTCAACTATGGGAAAAGGAAGCAGCTAAAGCACGCTCTTACAGTAATAGGTTAATCTTAACAAGATTCGGGGTGATTCTTGGGGAAAAAGACGGCGCATTGCCAATGATGGCCCTCCCCTATAAACTATTTGGCGGAGGAAAGGTTGGCAAAGGGAATCAGTGGCTTTCCTGGATTCATATCCATGACGCGGTCCGTGCAATCATCTTTTGCATGAAAGATGCTCGGATAGAAGGTCCAGTCAATTTTACGGCACCGAACCCCGTTCAGATGGATACATTCGGGAAAACGATAGGAGCTGCCTTGCACCGGCCCCATTGGTTAACCGTCCCCCCCTTCTTCCTCAAGAAACTGTTGGGGGAAATGAGCATACTTGTACTTGAGGGGCAAAATGTCCTTCCCACTAAACTTAAAGAGGAAGGATTCACCTTCTCCTTTCCAACCCTTAAAGAAGCTTTACAAAATATCTTAAAAGAAGATTCCCACGTATGAATGGGTCATTTTAGGAAAAAATAGGGATATTAAGTGAATGGAGATGATTTAATTGCTCAAAAAACACGATAAAGAGAAAAGTAACTTAACTAGTACACAAGCGATTCTTTATGCTCGCGAATTTAAAAAAGCAGATAAAGCTGGTGGATATACCGAGAAGAAATCCCGTCGTTAAGTTTGGAGTTTTTTCCCGTACATTTTGAACAGCCACTCTACACAAAATAAGCTGGAGATGATCAGTGAATTCATCTCCAGCTTATTCTTTATTCCAGGGGGCGATAACATGGGACGAAATAACATACACCATAATCGAGATAAGAACAAACAGAAACTTCCTCAGGTTCCCAAAAACCTGAAAAGTGACGGACTTGACGTTGAATATTCTTCAGAACTGGCTGACCAGGAAGATATCGAGGCACAAGCCCGTGCAAATGCGGCTGACCGCCGTGCTCATAATCGCCGCTAATAAGCAGAATAAACCAAACGAAGGGGCTGTAATTCAGCCCCTTGTTTTTTCATTATTCACACAACTTATCCACACCCCTGTGTATATTGTGGATATATTCTGAAAATACTGATAAAAAATAAGTACAATAAACCACCTTATTAACATGAAAATAATGTTATTTCTGGATAACCCTGTGGATTATGTGGATAAAGGAGATATTGCGCTAACCACCCTGCATTTTTGTTGTGGATAACTATTCTCTCTCCTTCATTTGTTCCACAGGATTATTATTTATTTAATAATTCATCCATCTCTATTACATTCCCAGCAATTCTAAATGACTTTTCCAATCATAACGTGGTGTTGTATCGGCTGCCGACCCCTGCATTAAAGAGGGTTCCCCAAACCTTTGCCATCAACATTTTCTTCCAACTGTTTACGAAGCAAGAACTTTTGTATCTTCCCACTTGCATTCCGAGGCAGTTCATTACAGAAGATATATCTCCTTGGACGTTTATAGTTCGCCAGAGTATTACTGTTCTTACACCAAGTTTCTAAATCGGTTTCCGCTAGCGAAGGGTCTTTGGCTACGATGAAAGCCGTTACCGTTTCTCCCCATTGATCATCTCGCTGACCAAGTACTGCACAGTCAAGAATTCCTTGATGCTCATATAGTGTATCCTCCACTTCGCGTGGATAAATATTTTCCCCTCCAGAAATAATCATGTCGTCCACACGGTCCTTGACCCACAGATATCCATCTTCATCCAGGAATCCGATGTCACCGGAATGGTACCAGCCTTTGTAGAGCGCCTTTTCGGTCTCTCTTTCTTTTTGAAAGTAACCCTGCATGATGCACGGACCCTTTACGAGGATTTCCCCTGTTTCCCCAGGTTCCAGCATATCCCCGGGATCCGATGGCCCTTCGTCATTCGGACGGGCAATGATGATTTCATGACCGGAACATGCCTTGCCGGCAGAACCCGCTTTCCTAATTTGATCTTCCTCCATTAGGAGAGTGATGGCGGGACCCATTTCAGTCATTCCATAAGCTTGGATGAACTGGATGCCAAGTTTCTCCTGACAGGCACGTACAAGTGATGGAGCCATCGGGGCTGCTCCATAAAGCCCTAGCTTCAAACTCTGGAATTTATACTTCTCCAAGTTTTCCTGAATGAGCATGTTCCACATCGTTGGTGCAGCAAAAAACTTGGTGATCCCCTCGGATTCAATCAGTTCCATGACCGTTTTGGGATTAAACTGATGTAATATGACATTAGCGGCACCGACCTGTACGCGAGGTAAAAAAGAGCAGTGCAATTCAGCACAATGAAACATCGGGGCAGTAATCAAACCGATATCAGAGCGTTCATACTTCATGGCCTCTATTAAAATCTCGGCTTGTTTGACCATGTCTTTATGAAGGTGAATGACCCCTTTGGGACGTCCGGTTGTCCCGCTCGTATACATGATGGCATAAATGTCATTTTCGTGAACTTCCACTTCATCTGGCTTTGATGAGATACTGGCCAATTTCTGGCGGTAACCTTTGGCATACCCAGGCACATCCTCATCAATATACCAGAAGGCCGTTTCCGGAAATCGCTTTTCAACCGCGGCAACGTTCGTTTCCAATTCATGTTCGAATAAAACGACCTTTGGAGCAGCGTCGTTCAAGATGAAGGCCAACTCTTCCGGCATTAAACGGAAGTTGATCGGATTAAAGATTGCACCTATTTTTGCACAGGCAAAGAACGCTGTTGCAAGCTCTTCATTGTTGTAAAGGTACGTAGAGACCCTGTCCCCTTTTCGCACCCCTTCCGCTTGAAGGGCCGCCGCCAACCTATTCACCTGTTCATTCCATTGAATGTACGTATAGCGGATATTCCTTCTCACGTCGTAGATAGCGTCTTTAATGGGGAATTCCTGAACCGTCTGATCAAAGATATTTTTAATCGTTACTGACATATAATTTTCCTCCTCAAGTAACCACCATCAACAGGAAGAATTCAGTAAAGCCTGCCGATGGTCGGCTTCATCCCTTTTTCAGCTTTTACTTTCGTGCGAATTACGAATATTCATAAATGGAAGTCCAGATTCAGTCCAATCTTTCAATGATGGTCGCATTCGCCATGCCGTGGCCTTCACACATTGTTTGCAGCCCATAACGGCCGCCCGTCCTTTCTAACTCATGAATCATGGACACCATCAATCGGGCCCCGCTGCCGCCAAGAGGATGCCCCAGGGCAATCGCCCCGCCATTTGGATTCAGCTTCTTGGGGTCTGCCCCCGTTTCTTTTAGCCAGGCAATCGGTACAGGAGCGAAAGCCTCATTCACTTCAAAGATATCGATATCATCAATTGTAAGACCTGCTTTTTCCAAAGCTTTTTTGGTGGCGGGAATCGGTCCCGTTAGCATCAGGGTGGGATCTGACCCGACAACAACCCGTGTATGCACTTTAAAGCGCGGCTTCAATCCAAGTTCTTCGGCTTTACTGCGTTCCATCAATAATAAAGCGGCAGCACCGTCACTGATCTGACTTGAGTTCCCTGCATGGATTAAACCGTCTTCTTGAAAAACCGGTTTCAACCCAGCAAGCACTTCAAGCGTAGTTCCGCCCCTTGGTCCTTGATCTTCCGTAACTTCGATTTGATTTCCTTCTTTATCAGTACCCGTTACTGATATCATTTCACGGTTAAAATGCCCTTCTTTTTGTGCACGTATTGCCTTGGCATGACTGTCAACGGAAAACTGATCACAATCTTTTCGTGTTATTCCCCACTTATCGGCGATTCTTTCAGCTGATAACCCTTGGTTGATCACCTCATATAAGTCCATATACTTTTGGCTTGTTACAGCACCTTGATAATTAGACCCCATGGGAACTCTTGACATGTTTTCCACTCCACCGGCCACTACCACATCCATATCACCCGACAAGATGGCCTGGGAAGCGAAATGTACTGCCTGCTGACTTGATCCGCATTGACGGTCAATCGTCGTTCCCGGCACTTCAATCGGAAATCCGGCAATAAGTGCAGCAACCCTTGCTATATCACCGGCCTGTTCACCCGACTGTGAAACACAGCCTAAAATTACATCATCGACAATAGCCGGATCGATGCCCGCCTTTTCAATCAGACTCTTCAATACTTCACCTGCCAGATCATCAGGGCGAACGTCTTTCAAGACACCGTTCCTTCTGCCTACCGGCGTGCGAATCCCTTCAACGATAACCACTTCCCGCATATACTCTCTTCCCCTCTCATCCTTTTATTATAGGCCCAGGTTCTTAGCGATGATTTTCTTCATGATTTCATTTGTCCCGGCATAGATGCTTGCTACCGGAACATCCCGATACCTTCTCGCAATCTTGTATTCCTCCATATATCCATAGCCGCCATGGAGCTGCATGCATTCAATGGATATTTTTCTGGCAGTCTCCGTCAAACGCCATTTTGCCATCGAAACTTCCGTTACAACCTGTTCACCAGCCATATGTTTGGCGATCAATTGATCTAGGAAGGCACGCCCCATTTTGATCTCCGTTGCCATTTCCGCGATTTTGAATTGAGTATTTTGAAACTGACTTACTGATTTTCCGAACGCTTCCCTGCCCTTCACGTACTCAATCGTATCGGCCAGCATATCCTCAGACGCGGTTTGTGCACAAATTGCCACCACAAGTCGTTCCTGCTGCAGTTTTTCCATTAAGTAAGTAAACCCCTTGCCTTCTTCTCCAAGCAGGTTTTCCTTTGGAACACGACAATCCTCGAAGATGAGTTCTGCTGTATCCTGACTGTGCAAGCCAAGTTTCTTCAGTTTTCTCCCCCTCGAAAACCCGGGTGTATCCCTTTCGACCACGACTAAGCTTACGCCTTTATGTTTCGGAACGGCACTGGGATCCGTTTTACAGGCAACAATTACCAAATCAGAATGAATGCCATTTGTGATGAATGTCTTTTGGCCATTTAATATGTAATGATCTCCATCCAAAATGGCAGTCGTTTTTATATTGGCCAAATCCGAACCTGTACCAGGCTCTGTCATGGCAATGGCTGTAATGATTTCCCCTGTCGTGCATTTAGGAAGCCAGCGCTGTTTCTGCGACTCGGTTCCGTATGCGGAAATATACGGAACGGTGATGTCACTGTGAAGTCCGAAACCAATGAACCCCGAACCAACCCTTTCCAATTCCTCATTAATTATAACGGCAAAGCCCCAATCTACCCCGGAACCCCCATAATCTTCTTCAAGATCCGGACATATAAAACCCTGTTCCCCCATTTTAACCCAAAAAGACCGGGGAATGATCTTCTCTTCTTCCCATCGTTCATAGTGGGGAACTGCTTCTTTCTCTAAAAATTTTCGGAAGGACTTACGGAAAATTTCATGTTCTTCACTTAGATATGGATGCTTCATCTGTTTTATCTCCTTTCCATTCCTTTGTCGAGCTTCTTTTTCTAGATTTACAATGGATTACCCTGAAGGGATTAACAACTTACCTTGGTGACATTCTAATGGCCCCATCCAGTCTAATGGTTTCCCCATTCAGCATTGGATTGGTTATGATGCTTTCCGTTAGTTTAGCGTACTCTTCTGGATACCCGAGCCTTGATGGGAATGGCACGGTTTTCCCTAATGACATCCTAGCTACTTCAGGTAATGAATCGAACATCGGAGTATGGAATAGACCCGGTGCAATCGATACGACACGTATCCCTTTGGTGGCAAGCTCCCTTGCGATCGGCAGAGTCATACCGACAATTCCACCCTTGGAGGCACTATATGCGGCTTGTCCGATTTGTCCTTCAAAAGCAGCTACCGAAGCTGTATTGATAATGACCCCACGCTCCCCCTCTTGGTTCGGTTCATTATCGACCATTTTTTCGGCCGCAAGCCGTATTACATTAAACGTACCGACCAAATTGATTTGCACGACATTTGAGAACGCTTTCAATTGATGTGCACCTTTTCTGCCTATGACCTTCTCTGCAATCGCAATGCCTGCACAGTTGATGACCGTATTGATGCTCCCGAATTTTTTCATTCCTTCACCCAACGCTGCCGCTACGCTTTCTTCACTGGTAACATCCGTTTTAATGAACAGGACTGAATCTCCCAATTCCTGAGCCATTTTAGCGCCATTTTCTTCCGAGAGGTCAAATATGACCGCTTTTCCTCCTTTATTAATGATGTTTCTTACTGTCGCGGCTCCCAGACCTGAAGCTCCGCCTGTCACAACTGCAATGGTTTCTTGAATTTCCAAATCCTCACCCCATTTGTTTCTAGAATGTATATTCATCTTTCACTATCATCAAAACCTATTTTCAAGATTAATTTCACCTCTTGCCTGTTTTATCGGTCATTTTCAAGTCATGAAGGGTTTCGGTAAAGCCTTTGATTACCTGTTCAAAATCCTGCTTCAACCCGTCCAGCTCTTTAATTCGTTCATTAATATCGTTTAACTTCTGTCCTGCAGTTTCAATCGTTTTTTCCAATTGCTTAATGCCTGTCCTATCCTTATCGAATAAAAGGACTATTTCCTTAATTTCCACTAACGAAAAACCATATTTCTTCCCGCGCATTATGATTTTGAGCTGTGCATATTCTTTCTTTCCATAAACTCTTTTTCCCGTTTCGGTACGCATTGGCCTAAGCATACCCAGTTCCTCATAATATCGGAGGGTCCTTGTCGTCAATCCGAATTCTTTTGCTAATTCAGAAATGGTGTACATGTTAAAACCACACTTTGCAAAGGGATTATTTACCTTTATTTTAACATTGACGTTAACGTAAACTTCAATGAAATATTCACAAAATTTATAATATATGAAACTGCATGAAAGATTCAAATTGATATACTATGGGTATATTCTTTTAATGAAGGGAATGATCGATTGATGCTATGTTCAAAAATACTAGTTGCTTATGATGAATCTGAATTGGCACTTAAGTCTTTAGAAAAAGCGATTGAATTAGCGAAGCTGGATCCCGCTATCGAAATCCAAGTGCTTCACGCCGTAACGCTGCCAATCAAGCCAAATATATATGGCAATGCTTTTCAGGAAATTGAAGAAACCATGCTCAAGTACGGCAATGAAGTGATTAAAAAAGCGGAAGCGCTTTTATCCGAAATCCCGAATGCATCCCAAACATTTGTCGTAGAGGGTTCAGCCATCACGACTTTATTGGAACATGCAAAATCCCAGGATTGTGACCTTATCATCATGGGCAGCCGCGGGTTGAGCGGCTTCAAGGAATTCCTAGGCAGCGTAAGCCACTATATCGTCCAGCATTCCCCAGTGCCCGTCTTGTTGGTCAAATGAAATTTACGGCAGGTACTCTTTATAGCCAGCCTTTCATAAGCTGGGTTCCCTCTTGGAATCCAGCTTATTTATGCGTGCAGGGAACTCCAAACTTATCATGTTTTACAAACACTTCCGTTTACGGGTAAAATGAAACTAATTTTAAACGAGGATAACAGGTGACGCAATGGATATTAAACATTTGCAATACTTTATAGAGGTAACCAATTTCAATAGCTTCACTCGGGCTGCCGACCATTTATTCATTACCCAGCCGACCATCAGCAAGATGATTAAAAACCTGGAAACCGAGCTAGGTGTTGAGCTTTTTGATCGTTCACGCAAGCAACTGATCTTGACCGATGCAGGCAGGGTCGTCTTAGAACAGGCAAAATTGATCGATAAGGCCTTTCACAATTTAGAAACGGAAATGGACAATTTATTAGGTTTGAAAAAGGGACATATACGCATCGGGCTGCCGCCGATCATCGACGCTTCTTTCTTCCCCCGAATTCTTAGCCGTTTTCACGAGGACTATCCCAATATCACCTTTCAATTAGTAGAGGATGGTTCAAAGAAGATAGAAGAATCCGTCCAAAATGATTTAATCGATATAGGCGTAATAGTCCTGCCAACCAACACCGCACTTTTTCATCATTTTGCTTTTTTGGAAGAGGACATCAACTTAATTGTTCATCCCTCCCATCCCCATGCTTGTGTGGAAGAAATTGATTTGGCCGACTTGGAAAACGAATCTTTCATCTTATTCAATAAAGATTACGTCCTACGAGATCTTATCATTTCATCCTGTAATGAAGCTGGTTTTTCTCCACATATTGTCACGGAAAGCTCTCGCTGGGATTTTATTGAGGAAATGGTTTACTGTAAACTTGGCGTTGCTCTATTACCTGAAAGTTTGTGCCGTCATGATGAGCGCGTAAAGACAATCAAGGTTAAAAATCCCTCAATTAATTGGAATTTAGGATTCATTTGGAGTAAGGACCATTACCTTTCATACGCTGCAAAAGAATGGCTGAAATATACGAGGGAAGCATTGTCTCATAAGGAGTGAATTATCCAGCATGATTGATGTAAGCAGTATCATAGATTTGGGTTATGCACATGATAACAACTAACCATTTTACAATGCATTTCGGCAGGGTTAGACTAGTATAAGTAAAAAGCACGGTAAATGCTGATGGATGCCATATATTCTAAAAAGGAGATAATCATGATCACTTTATCTAGTGTCGATGAGTTACAGGCAACAGAAGCAGCTCTGGAGAAAATTAAATATTCTTACCCCGAACTATTTAAAAAACTGCTCCATGTCATTGCCTTAACACGGGCTCTTCAATTTAAATATCAATTTATGGGCACGTTACTCATGGATGAAAACCCTAACGAATACACCCCTGAATTCGTTATGCCCTCCGTTATCGGATTATATATAGAGGAAGTTCAAAAGTTAAAGGATGACCCGAATATCCAGGTATTACTTCAGACCTTCTCCCAAAATAAAAATATTGGATATGCCAAAATCAGTATGCTTGTGCTCGGTAAAAGCCCTGAATCGCTTTTAGGCGCTTCATGCATCAAATGAAGCCCCCTGATATACTCCGAAAAAAAACCTCCCTTTATGGAAGGTTTTTTTCTTTACGTGCCATTAAAGCACTTTACTCAAAAAGGCTTTCGTTCTTTCCTGCTGGGGATTATTAAAAATCTCACTAGGAATATTTTCTTCAATAATATAACCTTCGTCCATGAAAATCACGCGATCTCCAACTTCTTTTGCAAACCCCATCTCATGGGTCACAACTACCATGGTCATGCCTTCCTTAGCCAGTTGCTTCATAACCTCAAGGACTTCACCGACCATTTCCGGGTCCAGGGCGGAAGTCGGCTCGTCGAATAGCATGATTTTGGGTTCCATCGCCAAAGCCCTGGCAATTGCGACACGTTGCTTTTGTCCCCCCGATAATGAATCCGGATATGCGTTCGCTTTCTCTGCAAGTCCCACTTTCTTAAGCAGTTCCATTCCTCTTTGGGATGCCTGTTCTTTGGATATCTTACGGACCTTTATAGGCGCAAGCATTATATTCTCAAGAACAGTCTTATGTGGAAATAAGTTAAAATGCTGAAATACCATGCCAACTTCGGTCCGGACTTTATTGATATTGACCTTCTTGTCTGTCGTATCAAGCCCTTCAATGAAAATATGGCCTCCCGTTATCGTTTCAAGTTGATTGATGCACCTGAGGAAAGTGGATTTACCCGACCCAGAAGGACCAATTACCACGACTACTTCCCGAGGGGAAACGATTGCATTGATATTTTTCAATACATCATTTTCGCCAAATGACTTCTTTAGATTCTCCACCTTTATCATTCTGTTTTCAACCTTCTTTCGAGTCTATTTAATACGAAACTTAAAATGAGGGTCAGGAATAGATAGATGAAGGCACACGCCAAGTATGGCTCCCACACTTTGAAGTACTGACTCCCCATCGCTTTCCCCCAATACATTAATTCCGGGGCAGCAATGACACAAAGCAGGGATGAATCCTTCAATAATACGATGAATTCATTTCCTAACGGAGGAATCATCCGTTTGAAAGCTTGAGGCAATACAACATGTACCATTGTTTGGATATGGGTCATTCCCAATGAACGCGCCCCTTCCATTTGCCCTTTATCGATGGATTGAATGCCCGCCCGGAAAATTTCGGCAATATATGCGGCTGCATTTAAAGATAAAGCAATGACACCGGCAGCTACTGCATTCGTTTCCCCGGTAAAAAAGGGTACAATTCCAAAATGGATTAAAAAGATTTGAACTAAAAGCGGTGTTCCGCGAAAAACCGTGACATAACAGTAAAATGGAAAGGCAAGCACTTTGTTTCTCATGAGTTTCCCTAAACCGATCAATAACCCCAAAAAAGTTCCGATGAGGATGGAGGAAACCGACAGCCCTATAGTAAGCAATGTTCCTTTTAATAGGAAAGGTGCATATTCAAAAATAATATCCCAGCGAAAGCTCATTTTGTTTCCCTCCTAAGGCCAAAAAAACTGCGTAACTTCACACGTAAAGTTACGCAATCTTTTTCTATCCATTTGATTTTATTGTTGTGCTTTCAATGCTTCTATATCTGGATCAGTACCAAACCATTCTTTGTAAATTTCTGCATATTTCCCATTTTCATAAATGGCATTCACGGCTTTATCGAACTCCGATTTCAATTCACTGCCTTTTGGGAACATGAGACCATAAAATTCCTCATTGAAACTTTTGCTATCTTCAACTACTTTCAGTTTTTGATCGGGGTTATTTTTCACATATTCTTCAACAACTGTATTATCAGCTACGACAGCCGAAGCCCCGCCTTTTAGTAATTCCTGAATGGCCAGGTTATTATTTTCGAATTTTTTGATATCCTTGTGATTCTTTCCAAGGAGTTTCTCTACCGCTTCCTGTCCGGTTGTACCAGTCTGAACGGCAACGACGTTTCCTTTCAATTCATCTCCTGATTTTATATCACTATTCTCCGGAACGAGAATCTTGTTTGTGGATAAGAAATACGGAACAGAGAAGTCATAAGATTGTTTTCTTTCATCATTCACTGTAATCGCAGATATGGCGACATCCGCTCTCTTACCTTCGATTTCAACAAAAATCGGATCCCAACCAACACTTTCCAATTTAACTTCATAACCCGCTTCTTTTGCAACGGCATTGATGAAATCAACATCGAATCCTACAATCTTATCGCCTTCAAGATATTCAAATGGAGCATAGTTGGCGTCCGTCACGATCCTGAGTGTCTTTCCATTGGACTCTTCTTCTTTACCAGTTGTCGAGACTTCCTTACCCTTCCCGCATCCTGTCATGACTAGTAACAAAGAAGCTACCATGGCAAACACTAAAAAAGAAACCTTTTTCAAAATAATCCCCTCTTCTCTCTCGTAAACTCTCTTTTTTTTAAAAAAACAGATAAATCTAACTTTAGAGAACTTTCAGTATATTCTTTTAAGAATATTATACGTTTATTTGTTTTTTTATGCAATAAAAAGTCGATAAATAACTTTAGTAAAATAAAATTTTAATCCATTAACTCGGTAAATCAAAAACGCAATTAAGCTCTAATAGGGAAAGATGCACCCTTTTCCCCTTTACTCGAACTAATGGATATTATATTGAAAACAGTTAGCGTCACCTTTCAAAGGATTTAATAGAACAAAAATAAGCAGCGGCCATATTAGCGTGGCCGCTGCTCAAAAGATTATAAAGATTATTATGGGGCTTCCATATTCCCCTCTTCGATATCTAACATATCCAACAGGAAGATGAAGATCGGTATTCCGATGATCAATCCCCATATCCCAAGGAAATGCTCGGAAAACAATAGGATGATGAAGGTGAAAAATGTTGGAAGATTTGTTTTTGCCGACATGAATTTCGGATTTAAAATATAGCTTTCAATTGCATGGATCACAACAATCATGATTAATACAGCAATCACTTTGGGCATGCCGCCGATGCTATAGGCAATCATGCTAAGCGGGATGAGGGAGATGATGACCCCTGCAACCGGAATCAAACCAAGGAAGAAAATCATGATCCCTAGACCGAGCAACTGCGGGAAGCCAAGAATCCATAAGAAAGTTACGGATAGGACGGCATTCGTAATGGCTATCAAGAACTGGACCTCAATCACCTTTCCGAATGAATTGATGAATTTGACGCCAAAGTGGCTTAAGTTTATAAAGAAAGATTTAAATTTGGCCCGCTTGAATTTAGAGGTGAATCGAATGATTTTATCTTTTTCCAATAAGAAAAATAGACTAAGCAACATGGAAATGAAAATTTGAAATGCCAGTTTACCGAAATCGGATATATAAAGATAGAGTGTATTCATCTGTTTTTGAAGATCGAGCGGCGATTCCAGCTCGTTCATTATATTAATGGCATATTGAATGACCCTACTATCTGGTGGATGTTGAAAGAAGAAAACGATCTGTGTCACTAATTCCGTGAATTGTAGCGTAATGACCGGTAGATATTTATAAAGTACGATGGCTAAACAAGAAATGACGACTGCATATAAAAAGCTTATAACAACCTTGGAGTTGATATGCATCACTTTATTCAGCCGAATCATGATGAATTGCTCCAGCCTTCCCATCAGGAAAGTGAAAACAAATGTGAATAACACGATATTAACCATACTGCCGATGCTTATTAAAAAGAGGACTAACACAATTAATGTAATTAACCTTGAAAAACCTTCGCTTTGCAAATACTCTTTTACCACTTACCTATCTCCTAACTACCATTCTGCCGTGATAATTCCATCTACCTTTCATTTTACACGGAATTGAGGAATTCTACTACAATTACCTTGCATTGACAACAAAATTATTTGAATGATCAGTAAGACCCGGGATGGAGACGTAGTTAAGACCATTTACGAAAATTCGAAAATTGATTTCACAGCCATTTCTGCATGAAAAAACATCTGCCAAATCGGCAGATGCCAGACCGTAGACAAACTCAATGAAAATCTAGTATATCTAAGGTTTTTATTATGTTTTAGAATTTGGACGTTGATTTCCGCTTCAGGCACTCGCTTTCCGCGGGCGATCGTGGAGCCTCCTCGGTTTGCGCCTGCGGGATCTCCCCTAGACGCGCTTTTCCCGCATGAGTCTCGCACCTTCCCCCTTTTGTCAACAAACTCAACATCTGCCAAATGGAAAGATGCTAATCTTCATCCTTCACATCGATATCTTCAGGGATAGGTTCATTATAATAATCCGCTAATTGCTTCTTATATTTCTCCATCTGTTCAAGATGCATATTAAACTGCTCTTTAAAAATCAAATGCTGCTCACCATCATGAACGGTGCGAATTTTATTTTGAATGATCAAATTTTCTATATAAGTTTCCGGCATCGATAGATATTCCGCAGTCTCTTTTACTGTCAAGTACATGCCTTCACCCCTTTTCCCCTCTAACTATACTAGATATGAGGCATTATTTGAAGTGCTTGATTTAATGATTGAAAGTCCCTTACATGCCATGGAAAGGACGAAACAGTTTCAGGGTTTTGGCATACAACCTCCACAGCTTAATCGATTTTTGCCAAGGGAACATTTTGCAAGCAAATCCAAACAAAAACTTACAATCCCTTCCAAGAACATGTAAGATAATGTTAAAGTATTATATCCATAGATTAAGAGGAGTGGACAAAAATGACCTTCTTTTATGTCATTCTTGCGGCAATTTTTGCTGTTTTACTGGTCAATTTCGTTAAAAGGCTAAGTGAGCCAGCTAAATTGGAACGCTATCAAAATGAATTCCATAAATACCGTGAGGAAACTTTAGATCTGCATGCAACGGAAATCGTTTCAGAAACATTGATAGAAAAGCTTAATACAGCACTTGATTTTAATTATATGGAAAAGGTCAATACTGAATTCCGACTGAAGTACCCTCGGGACTCACAGGTAAAAGTCAATCAGGCTTGGCGTGAATTGAAACGCTATTTGATTATGGCTGCAGTGTTTGGAAAAGTTGAAATGTTTAATTCAGTCATCGATGAGTTGTGGCATATCATGCTGAATTATAGACAGGAATATGATCAGTTTTGCCAGGCTTTCATCGGTAGGACCATTAAGCACCATCCTCATTCAGAACCCGTTTTTAAACCCGAAGAGCGCACTCTTTTTGACTTTTACTATGTACAGCTATTTACGGTGGACTCCCATTCCATTCAAAGGTGGGGAAAATTTTTCAAACATGATAAAGGGCAAACGCTTCTCCGCGATTTTGAAACGTTGGAGCTGGAGCAGTTAAAAGAGAAATATATGCGGAAACCGACAAGTATTCAAGCGGAGCGGACCTTTGAAGCCTTCACTTCCCAATTTAAAGGAAATCGCCCCATGAAAGAATTGAATTGGCGGAAAACGTACGACCAGACGGACTACGCAGCTCCTGCTTATTTCACTTATGCAAGCACCGATGATTTTGACAGCGAATTTAAAGATATATTCGGGAATGAATCGAACACAGTTTCCTCCGGATCCGGCCATGTCGATCATGGTGGCCATACCGGTTCCCATGACAGCAGCTCTGATTCCTCTTCCAGCTGTTCTTCATGCAGTTCTTGTTCGTCTTGAGCTTCTCGCTTGGAGAAATCCAAGCGTTTTTGTATACACAAGCATTAGATGAACTGGATTGATCAAGCTTAGTTTTTTACTCAATTTTAAAGGAGTTACAACTGATATGGATGATAATGAGTTACGAAAATCCAGACCAGTTTTTGTCTATGCAAATTTGGAAAACTAGAAAAAATCAGTACAAGGTTTAACTGAAGATCGAGTGAAATTGATTCAAGAACTAAAAAAATATAGAAATGTCCTTTCACCATTTTTAATGAATGTTTTGCAAACTAATATAGATCAGTGGGAGATAGAAATTCATGATTGGCAAGAAGAAATTAATAAAATAGAAGAAGGAAAAGAATACTTTTAAATGCTCTCGGTTTGTAGACAAAAGTGGTTCGGAATTTATAAATTCCGAACCACTTTGAATTTTCGTCCAAGGTTTTGAGATTGAGGCTCTGGAAGCCCACTCTCTTAGGCCATTATTAGACATGTGCATTGAGCTCTCTTCTCCAAGTTAAAGGTAAGCATCGCTTCCATCGGAAATTTTTCCAGTCGTCTGATGCATTCCTTTTCCTTCTTCATTAATTCCACCGATTGAGCCAATTCTTGATCCTTTGTTTATTTTTCTCGAGAACCTCCTTAGAGGTCCTGTTGTCTTTTTGTTTTTTCCATTCAAAGAAAGATGCAATTCCGATAAGCAGGCCTCCGCCAATGATTAAATACAGCCACCATGGCATCTCGCCCCACATCGAATTGGTATTCATATAGACATTGAATAAAATGGTCCCCGTTCCAGCGATGAAATAGGATTTGTATTTCATCATGAATCCAAAAAGCATTGCCGCCAATGACACCGTGCCGATAATGAGGGCATCATATAAGGTGTTTCCTGCCATTGCATCAATGATTAAGGCTAAAAACAAGAGGATAACAATACCACTCTCGATATATTGTGTGATTTTTCCTTTAGCAAAGATTTTCCTCAGCAGAGTGGTGCTGACAATGAACAATGGCAGAATATTCACCTCCTCCGCAAGTAAAGGATGTATCGTGAGCTGATCGACAATGACCCAATACGGATATAGACTGAACAAAAGCGCTGCAGCCAATTGGGATTTTCTTTCCCTCTTGCCTGTCGTTGTGCTTCTCATCAAAATGAAATAGGCCGGAATCAGAAGTGCCACGAAGATTTCCAAAATGAAATGTGCTGGTCCCCCCGTCAAAACATCCATGTTCATGGCAAGAAGAAACAGCAGACCATAGACTCTGTAAAAATCCAATTGAAAACCTGCCCCGCCTTTATCAAGCAACCCTTTAAAGAATTTCCTGCTTAGCAGTACCATTATAGCCATACACCCCAAAAGGACTGCCGCTCCAACGAAAGGCTGTAATGTGTCCGCGTACATGATGATGGTCCAATACGGATACAAACTGAGAATTCCCGCCAGCCAAACGTAGATGCCTTTTTCTTTTACATCCTTTGTGAAACTTCCAATCAAGATGAAGTAAACCGTGATCAAGAGCGAGACGAAAACCTGGAGTAACTGGCTTGAGGTTTCAGTTACTGGGATTCCCCTATTCATGGCAAGTAAAAACAGCAGGCCATATATCCTGTATGCATCAATGGTAATACCTGTGTCTTCCTTTTTGATTAAACCATCGAAATAACGCCGGCTTAAAAGCAGCATCCCTGACATAAAGCCGAAAAGGAACAGCAAGCCCATTACAACCGATTGGCTGTTGGCATAGCCGACGATGATCAGGAAGGGATACAGACTGACTAGTGCAGCAATATTGGAATAGATTTTCTTTTCAAGCTTTTCCGCTGTCAGACCCCTCAGGAAGATGAAGTAGGCGGTTAACAGAAGTGAGACAAAGACTTTGAGTAACTGATGTTTAGTATCGTTAAAAACCTCCGCATTCATATCGATCAAAAAGAATAAACCATAGATCCTGAAAGGATCAAAGCTGATGATGCCTGATCCGTTTTTCTTGAGTGACCCGCTGGAATACAGTCTGCTCAGCAACAACATCCCTGCCATACAGCCAAAAAGAACAGCCAAACTCGTGACGTTTGGAAGTGTATGGGCATAATCTATGATATTGATGAACGGGAAAAGGCCGATGATGGCCGCTATACCCGAGTAAATGCTTTTTTCTTTCTTATAGATCGTGAATTTCCCCATAAGAATGAAGTAGGTAGGCAACAGCAGGGAAACAAAAATCCCCAAAATCGCAGAACCTGTATCGCTCAAAAACACTTCCAGGTTCAGAGTACACAGATATAACAAACCAAAAATCCGATAATGATCAATGACTCTCTCCGTTGCCTCTTGGTTGACCAATCCTTTGAAATGGCGTCTGCTAGCCAGCACCATCACAGCCATACATACAAGCAATACGATAATCGCCATAACCAGAGGTAATGTATTTACATACATATTATAGAAAATGAACGCCAAGCTTAGAGGAGCCGCAACATAGTTCCGCCAATTCCTTTTCATGAGCAGATACCAGGCAAACAAGAACTGTACAGTCATCACTCCTACCCAGACCAATTCCCTGTTAAGCGGAAAATCCCGGATTGCCGTTTCCAATATGGATATGCTTATTGCTAAATGAATGAATGGAATAAGATAATACTCCATGATGCCTTTCCAATTCTTTTTGGAAACCGACCACAGAATGGTTATGAGTCCTGCTGTTATCATCATGCATATTGATGTAATGAATGCCATTCTCCCCACGTTTGCAAAAAATAAATGGACCTGCAGGAAAAGTGTCGAAAACCCCAGGTACGTAAAAACGTATTTTTCCCATTTCACATTTGCCCTTAAAGCACTCAAAATATAAATCAACAGTTGTGAAACATATAGGAACGGTGAACTTTCCGTATGGATGATGAGCAAATATCCAACGGGAATCGCCAGTAAATTGGCAAGGTGACTCGTATATTGGAAGTACAATTTCCCATTTCCCGAATATTTCCCAAGCCATCCTCCTAGAAGGAAAAAGACGATAGGACCTAGGAGCACAAACGCAATCTTCAGCACCATTGAACCAAAATCAAAAACATCGTAGAGTGAGGCATATAGGCCGGCACTTGTGATCACGACAGGCACCCAGAAAATTTGCTTCCGATGTATATGGACGGACCAGCCGTTCATTGCAGTAGCTATGGCAATGACTCCGCTTGCCTCCAAAGGATTCAATGAATCGAAGGGAATCGATATCAAGGAAAGGAAGGAAAGAATCTGTCCGCTATATGCAAAAACAGGAAAGTATTTATGGTATCCCTTTTTAAATGAGTAGGCTGAACAGATGGAAATCAGTGAAACCCCCATTAAATAGACGCTGAGCGGTATATTTGATCGGACCCACCCTAAACTCTCCAACAAATATGGATAGAAAGCAACCAAAGCCAGTACGAAAGTGATTGGAAACCCGTATATGGCGTTATCCTTCATATGCTTTGATTCGTCTTTTATATATGTGATGAAGAAAAGCCCAGAAATCATGGCGAGCTCTGCACTAACTGCAAGCCAATCCATTTCGCTGAATTTACTGGCCAGTATCACTAACATGATCATTGGGGAGATGAGTAAGATACTCTTCTTAAACAGGCTGTACCTTGGATGACGATTATATAAATATACTCCAAGATATTGAATGACCTGAACAACAAAAATCAGATTTAAAATGATAGAAAAAGAGACTGGCAAGGCAAAGAAAAGATATAGGAACGCTAAGTCGAAAACAATAACAGCCGGGTACGTGAAGCTGGAATTTCTCGAATGAAGGGAAACATGGACAAGCTGAGCGGATATTATCATGAGCGCAATGAATATTTGCGCATAGATCTCCTGGTACACCATCGCGTTACTATATAAGAAAACGATCCCGCTCTCAATCAAACTGGCGAACATGAAGTTCTTCGAAAGCTTAGTCATTTTGGATTTAGCCAGATATTTCGATAGCATAGTAAAAATGATTGGAACAAGTGCAAATGCAATGATCATGTACTCACTTAAAAACGAGTTATAAACTAGATGGATATAGCCATACGTGAAAACGGCGCTAAAAGCCATTTCATAATATTTTTTTTGGAATTTGACCGAAAAAATCAAAAACAAAACAGAAAAGACCATCAACGTTAGCGAATACACCAAGTTACTTGAAAATAACGTCAGGATCACAAAGGCTTCCACAATGATCTTAAACTGGATGAATTGAAAAATGACTGGTTTGAATAACGATAATGCTTTTTGATTTTTCAATTGCTCCCTATTCCATAATAGTATTAAATTAAGAATGCCAATCGCCAAAAACATCCACTCGATAGTGGGTGTCACAAAAGCCAATCCGAAATAGCAGGTTATGCCAAACGTGAATATTGAAATGAAAATGAATATTTTCGACTTGAAGTAGTCAGCAATCTTACAATAAATGGCTAAGCAAAGTAATCCCCCAAGAAACCCCAGAAGCCCCCGCCCATCACCATTAAGTGAAAGGTACTCTCCAAAAATCCGATAATATGAAGCTGATAAAATAGTAATCGGAACGAATAACCCGGCTAGCGTCAGGAATGCAAAAGCGGTTTGTTTAATTTTCAGCTTCGACGCGATGAAGGCCATCCCTGCAAAAATGACGGAAACCATTCCAATGAAGAAAACTTTCAGGACCGCATTCAGATCCCCCCATGAAGTGGTTGCTAAAATCAACCCGCCAAACAGAAGCAATATGACCCCAGTGAGCAGGATGACAGAGATATTCCGTTCCCTGATTTGCTCAGGTGTTTTCTTCGGCTTTACCGGTTTTACCGGTTTCTCCCGCTTGATGGACTGCTGTAGAATAACCGGTTTCCTATCAGTGATCTCCTTGACAGGTTCCAGACTATCCTCCAAAACGGATTCAATAGGATCATACCCGGCCTTCTCATTTTTCATTATCGATTCTTTCCATTTACCAGATTCCCGTAATCCAAATGGAAATTCTTCCCTCAGGCTATCTTGAACCTTCATCTCGGCACTTTCACCGATAATCGTTTCCTGTTCTTGGATGGATTTCTTTTTTTCATCCTCTAAGCGCCTTTCTTTATGGAGGGCAAGTTGGAAATGGCGATTATATGCCCTGCTAATCCGGATATATTCTGATTTAGGGATGAGCCGCCTTTCCCATAAAACATCCAGCTCTTCTTGGAAAATACGCTTCCTTCTTTCTAATGTCATTTCTTCGTTTGAAGAATCATTCATCCCAAGATTCCCCTTCCTTCAAATAGACCTTCTATCATCTTATGTATATTCTCTTTTTGATAATAACAAAGTTCTTCCATTTTTTTAAATATTTAGGGTGATATACTGATAGAACAACGAATCCAGTAATGTTCCTCATGACTCAAAAAAAAATGACTTCCATTTGAAGCCATTCAACGTCTTTACATTGATTTTACTTTATCCTCGCTCCTGATAATGCATAAATAAACGATCATCGAAATGAAAATCGAGGCGGCTGCCGTGATATAGATGCTCCTATAGCCGAAGAGGAAGCCTATCTGCCCGAACACGATGGCACCTATGCCCACTCCAAGATCAAAAAATGAAAAGTATGTTGCATTTGCCATCGCCTTCCGATTGGGTGCCGTCTTTTCAATCGACCATGCCTGCAGCGCCGGCTGGACAGAACCGAATCCAAATCCATAAAGCACTGCCGCAATGTAAAGGACCGCTTCACTCGGCATCCATGCAAGCAGCAGCATCCCAGCCATGATGAGTACTGTTGAAGGCACGAATACGGCTCGATGTCCCCTTCTGTCATATAATCGGCCCGCGAATAATCTCGTGACCATGAGGGCCATTGCATATACTAAAAAGTACCACTGAATTCCATCTACACCTTTTTCCGCTGTATACAGGGGAAGGAATGTTGCAATTCCACCAAATGTAACGGAGATGAAGAAAATGAGCAAAGATGGCTGAAGGGCACTTTTTTCATATATATCAAACCTTTTGGCTCTGACAGCGGCCGAAGGATCACTTTCCACTTTTTGATACCGAATAAGTGATGCCGCAATGATGGCAAGCAATCCTAACAAAGAGCAGATCAAAAACAACTCTTGAAACGGAAGGACCGTAACTAGGAAAAGACCCAATGATGGCCCGAATGCCAGTGCTAAGTTACCCGATAATCCGTAATACCCCATCCCCTCACCACGCCGTTTCGCAGGGATTATATCGGAAGCAATCGTTCCTGAAGCCGTTGAAGAAAATCCCCAGCCGACGCCCTGTACAATCCGCATCATGAATAACAAGCCGATGCTCCCCATGAAACCGAAGGAACCCACTGACAATGCAAAAATGGCTAACCCGGCAAGAAAAACGATGCGCCTTCCTTTCGTCTCCAATAACCTTCCGGCAATTGGCCGGACAAGCAAGGCCGAAAAAGTGAAGATTCCAAGGACAGCCCCCACAAGACGGTCATCACCGCCAAGCTGTTCTACAAACAACGGGAGGGTCGGCATCGTCATTTGAAAACCCATGAAGATGCACATATTTGCCAAACAGATCATGATGAAATCACGTGTCCAGATTTTATCAGTCCCTCTTACCCGTTCATCCACTAAGGTTTCCCTCATATCCCTTCACCTTCTAATTATAATAGTCATTGCCAGTTTACTAAAATTGCTTAAAATAAGCGAATGATTTATTTCGTGTACCTAAATATATATATATAAATAAAAGCCCAATATGACATCGGGCTCCCCCTATAACATTCATGATCATTTCCGTCCACTTACCCTCCGTTATGCAAACTAATAATTTAGGTTCGCCATGCTTTTAATGCATATCATCCCTTCATACAGCGGAACGGCTCCAAATCCTTTTGGCTGAAACGAAACCCGCCAATATAATGGAATTCCCTTAAATTCTAAATTTCATAAAACATCCTATGAAACAACCATTCTGTAAGTGAAGAATGGTTGTACCGCCCTATCTTATTGTATGCCATTTCTTTCATCTGCCCGCCCGAACGAGTTTCTGTTCTTTTCTTCGCCGTATATCCTGAAACATTTTTTGATCCGCTTCCATGAATAAGCTATCCATATTCCCTTTGGAATGCGAACGGTAAGCATGCCCGAATGACATACTGATGTGAGGGCCTTTTTTTAGGGAGTTTTGCAAAAGGATTTCTTCCATTAATAATTCACAAAGAGATTCTACCTCTCGCTTGCTTCTGTCAATCAGAAGAATGGCAAACTCATCGCCTCCCACTCTCGCTACAACAGCGATGTCCGAGAAAATCCGTTTCAATAGATTTGCCGCTGCTTTAATCAATTCATCTCCTTTCTTATGGCCATACGTATCATTCATAAATTTCAGCTCATCTAAATCACACAATATCATGGCAACCGGAGTATCGAAATCAAGATTGGATTTGGCAGATATATTATCGAAAAACTGTCGATTATGGATGTTCGTTAATGGGTCATGGGACATTTGATACTCAATATCCTGTATGAACCTCACTCTTTCATCGATATTGCGAATGATTCCTTGAACGGCTACCAATTGCTCTTTTTCATATATAGGTGTGGCATATTCCTCGAACCACAAAAAATCCCCCTCGATATTTCTCCAGCGTTGAATGACCGGCTTAGTATAATCAATCCCAATATATACCTTTTCATTTAGGAGTTCAAAGTCATCAGGATGAATCCTTTCGAAAGGGGAGGAAGGGTCATTGTATGCTTCTTCCAAGACACCTTGACCTAAAAGTGTATTGATGGATGGACTTAGATACCTGAACTTGGAACTTGGATTTGATTCGTAGCAGTAGATAATATCCTTAGAACTTTCCACTATATTAAAAACCTTTTTTTGCACTTCGAACCCTTTCTTCAGATAGTCCACCTCCCTTTTCTTGCGAGTGAAGATCATACGTTTAAATATATCCAATGACAATTTATTGAATTTCATTCTACAGCCCCCATGCTTTTGAAGTCGTTTCATTAAAACTTTTCCTTAGATTTGATGGCGGACTTACACTCATTACTTTTAACATAATTATCCTTCATATATTATAATTCCAAAAACATCTAAAAGGAAAAACTTTAAATCTTTTTCAATATTTCCTTAGAAGGGGGCCGCTTATAGCAATGGCAGCATAACTGAAAAAAGCCGACCCCAATTGGATCCGCTTTTTCATGCTTCACGACTATTTCGTTATCTCGATTTTCCCATTATTCGTTTCCAATTTAACTAGATTTTCACCTTTGCCAATGACAGTATTGCCTTCGTACTTACCAAGGATATCTACTCTCCCATTGTCAACATGAACATCGAATGTTGTATTTGTCGGTTCATTCTCCGTTTTGATCATGATTTTACCATTATTACTTTCGAGTTCGATCTCCCTATCCAAGTCTTTCGTGACTAATGTGATTTTACCGTTATTCGATGAACCAACCAGTTTTCCCTCCACATTATTAAGCTCTACTTTTCCATTAGCAGATTTCACTTCAACTTTTTCGGTTATTATATCATTTAATTCTACCCGGCCATTTTGAGATTTCACATTTAGATTTTCACTTTTCAATCCTGATATTTGCAATTTTCCATTATCGGATTCGGCGACAAAGGATTTATAAGATTCTTCAGGCACATATACCTTTAAATGTAAGGATTGAATATGAAAACCAAAGCTAAAGGTGCGTCGATCTTTTAATTGTACCGAAAGCTTCTTCCCTTCCACATCTGCAGTGAAATCCAACTTGGAAACATCCATCCCTTTTGAAACCAACTCTATCCTGGTCTCCGTATCCTTCGTTGGAACGATTTCTACAGCTGCATTATCAGTGTCGATCCGAATGTCCGTCACGATTTCCGAAATCGTTTTTTCCTCTGTAGTCGTTTCCTTATTCGTCACTTGGGAAAACGTAAACAGACTTCCTATTACTCCGATCAATAACAATACAAGTGCAATGATCGATAATTTTTTTACATTAATCATTTTTCAAACCGCCTTTCACAAGGGAAGCGTTAAATTTTAAATAGCGAATGAATCCTTTAGTTAAAGCATTCGTGGCAACAAACATTCCCATGGCAATGAAAATGCCAATCCCGCATAGTCCCAATGCGAAGAAAAGATCGAATAATTGAAAGTTACCTATCGCAAGGTTAAAAAGAACGCCAAACGGAGCAAGAATGAACGCTATCGCCGAAGCCCATCCTGCAATGACAACTCCGATCAATGCTATAAATGGCCCCAAAACGATTACTAAATTAAAGAATCCCAAGCCAATGACTGCCCAAACTGCCCGCATGACATTACTTGCAGAAGTCGTTTGTTCGACCTGACCCAGATGATAGGATGCCATCAGTTCCTTGGAAATCTGTTTAGGATTCCCAAGGGATTTGGAGATTTCCTGCTCTGACTTCCCTTCTTCCATTCCAATTTCGAAATACTCTTCGTAATCTTGAAGGATATCTTCCCGTTCCTCTAAAGAAAGTCTGGTTAAAGAGGCATTCAATTGTTTTAAAAATTGTTCTTTATTCATTGGTTCACACCTTCCTTGATTAATTGGTTGACACCATGGGAAAATTCATTCCATTCCGTCAGCAGCTCTTGAAGGTATCTCCGGCCTTTTTCGGTTAATGTATAATACTTGCGCGGAGGCCCTTCTGTTGATTCTTGCAAATATGTCGTAAAATACTCTTCCTTCGTCAATCGCCTTAAAAGTGGATATACCGACCCTTCCGATATTTCAATTTGATCCGAAATCTTCTGTACAAGTTCATACCCATAGCGATCCTGCTTATCCAGTAAAACCAGGACACACAGTTCCAGGACACCTTTCTTAAATTGTACATTCATAGCACCTTCACTCCTTCCGAAAGTTTTTCAGTATAGTTCAATAAACAGTACTGAACACCGAATAATACATCTTATGTAAATAATTTACCACATGGTACTGTTCATTGCAAGGTACTATAAATAATTTTTGCTCTTACATGCATTCTAATAAGGGTAGAAGAAAATTAGCATTATATTCAAAGCTGCAAGAGAATACGATGTATAATAGTAAAATGTGGAAGGAGGAGTTACTTTGGCCAACAAAGCAATAACAAAAAAACAATTCGATTTTCTTGAACATGAATTTAATTACCTTGAAAAGGAAGGAGTCATCTCCCAGCAAGAGAAAGTGAGGATGTTAGGTTCCTATGATATCAAAGGTAATTTGAACTTCATCACTATTTTATTATCCATTGGGGCGCTTCTTTTAGGTTTAGGCGTATTGACCTTCGTAGCCAGCAACTGGATCTATTTAAGTAAAGCGGTTAAATTCCTGCTTATCATTGCATGCCTCATCGGAGTGAATTTTGCTGGCATGAAGGTGCATGTACGCTTTCCCAAAACGTCACGAAGTCTGCATTATGCAGGTATTCTGATCTTTGGTGCAGGGATTTTTCTAGTCGAGCAGATGTTTAACATTAGCATCAATTTCAACAGTTCCTTTTTATTATGGGCGATTGGAACGGTATTCATTGGATACTATTTGAAGGATGTTTTCATCCTCCTTTTTACAACCTTTCTGCTTTTCATTTATATTAATGGAAGTATATTCGTTGATGAAACATCTTATCCGCTTGCCATTCTTGTATTTCTACCGGCTTTATACTTTCTGTTAAAGAAATTCGATTACCCTAAATATCTGACCTTTTTCATTAACGCTTTAGCCATCAATACAATTGCCTTATTTCTTATGGAATTCGTGCCGAAACAAGGGTTTGAAAATTCGAATACGATAGTCCTTTCCATTTTGTTTGTACTGGGAATCGTGCTTGCCTATATTCCGGTAAGAGCCAAATTACAAAACATCACACACATACAAGGGCATATCTTACATGGTATAACTGCACTCTTCCTTACCTTTGATTTTTCAATCTGGTTTCCTTTAGCTTATTTCGTTTTTCTGCTTTATCTGATTCTAAAAGGCAGTTTGACCAGCATCGTGATAATATGTGCACTGATTTTCAGATATTACATTTACTCCTTTGACTTCCTGCCAAAATCACTTACATTCATCATCGGTGGAATCATGCTTATCGGTTTTGGCTTCTTCTTTGAAAATCAACGAAAAAAAGGAGGGGAACTCAATGAGTAATCAATCATTCAGGCCACTCATCGTATTTTCCATTCCAGTCTTGATTCTGTTAATCTTGGCGTTTCCTCCGGTCTGGACAACAATGACAGGAGATGTAATCAAGATCAAAACAGCCCCGGTCGACCCGACTGACTTATTTAGGGGAAGCTATGTGGCATTGAAATACGAAATTGAATCAGTTAGGTCATCACAAGTCGATGACTCGATTAAAACCGAGTTCAATACAAGAAATATGGGTGATTATAAAAAGGTATATGTACGTTTGAAACAAAACACTGATGGACTATACGTGGTCGATTACGTAACGAAAGAAAAACCCGGCGAAGGCGTGTACCTAAAAGGGGAATTGGAAATCCCATATGACCTGCAAAATGCTAAAACCATTCAGATCAGATACGGTCTGGACAATTATTTCGCTTCCGAAGAAAAAGCAAAGGAAATGGAGAAGGACGCATTGGCCAATCCTTCAGTGGCCGTCGTAAAAGTTCGTAATGGCAATGTTGTTTTAACCGATATCATCATTGAATGAATGCCCCCGGATATGACTAGCAAAAAGAGCATCGTTTTTTCGATGCTCTTTTTTTGCTGGACTTTTTTCATATGAACATCAGATTGTTACTTAATGACCCGTTTTGCCCCTATATATTTTTCTTTCCAATACTTATCACTCATTTTGACCACCTTGACCCCTTTGGTAGTGGTCCCGACAAATGTACCATTTCCATAATAGATTCCTACAAAAGAGACCTGCCCTTTCTTACCTGTCGCATAGAAGACCAAATCGCCCGCTTTTAAATCTTTTTGCTTCACGGCCTTTCCGGTTTTATACTGTTCCGCACTCGTTCTTGGAATCTTCATTTCTGTGGCGGCATTTTTATATACATATTGGGTAAGACCGCTAGCATCAAACCCTTTTGGGGTCGTCCCCCCATATTTATATTTGCTTCCCACCTGCTTCTTTGCCAAAGCGGCAACTTCATCACCATAATTGATAGAGGCTGAAGCATTAGCCGGACTGAATATGAATGCCGTCAATAATGCCCCGATTAAAACTATGGCTGTAAACCATTTTGAAACTTGTAAACTATAACTCATCCTTTTTCCTCCCCAAACTGAAAATGAACCACAATTTTAAATGTATGTTGCATTTCGGTTTTTAGACCAAATCATGTTCGGCGATCATCATCTCGGCAAAAAAAATAACCAGATAACGCCGGTGTTTTAGCTAATACGGTGTTATCTGGTATATTCTATTTTTCAGTAGCTGAAAGGATAGTGTCCATTACTTAGGTTCCTCGTATTGTCGAGCATTTTCACTGTCACTTAGACCTTTAGTGGTATGATCGACCACACCGCCGATTCCAAAGAATGTAAGCGCTATGAAGTTAATGATGCCTAAAGCTCCGTTCAATGCATCATCAGTAATGGTAAAGCCTATAGGAGTAATGAAATTGTTTATGAACGCCGCAACCATCTGCGCCAATATTAAAAGACCAGGAAGGAGTACAGTGAATATAAACGTAGGGTTCTTAAGACGCACTTTCCAGTTGATCATTGCTTTTCCCCCTCTCTATCATATTAAGTCCGCTTCATTGAAGATTGTCGCAGACCTGCTATATTTTATGCGGCTTGTCCTTTTTACGTTCAAAAGTTCCATTATAATCCATCTCTCTAGTTTCCCATAAACAGAAAAAAGCCCATCAGAGGATGGACCTTCTCTTAAACCGCAAAGTAGTTTTTTAAAACACTAGAGAGCATCTCACTTTAACAAGTACGTAACAGCCTTCCTCAAGCTCTATATACTCCTCGGCGTGCCAGTTTATTCCTGCCTTTAGAAAATAAGCTTCTGCCTCTATAGTAGATTGGAGTCACCGTCCGCAAACCTTTTCTCTCACTCTCCCCCGGAATGGACACCGGCGGCCCCTGTGCCAGCCAAAACCGTTTATACTGCTGAGCCAATTGGGCGGCATTTGCTCCGGATTTTTCAGGATCAGGGCATTATTCCATGTGGGCCAACGTTTGCAATTGCCTTAATGATATTTGTGCATTTCATTTAAGTAAGAAAATAAAAAGAAAGAACGTCCGATCCTTGATCGAGCGTTCTTAAAACCTGAATATATTAAATGCTAGATTTTTCACACTCCAATTTTCCCCTCCAAAAACAATCTTATCCGTTCAGCAGCTTCTGTCAATCTATCTTCCGGCTGAACCAAGGCCATCCGGACATACCCTTCACCCTGCTTACCAAAAGCATCGCCTGGAACGACCGTTACCCCTGCTTTTTCAATCAATGCATAGGCAAAATCCCGTGATTTCCAGCCAGCAGGAATCGGGGCCCAAATAAACATGGTAGCTGATGTTTTCGGTACATGCCATCCCCCTTCCGCAAGACCTGAAATCAAGGCATCACGTCGGGACTGGTATTCCTTAACCTGTTCGGATAGCAGCGAAAGATTGGAAGTTAGCGCCATCTCGGCAGCTTTTTGGATAGGATAAAAAACCCCATAATCGATGTGTGATTTCAACGTTCCCAGAATGTTCAGCGCCTCTCGATTGCCTACTGCATACCCGATGCGGCAGCCGGCCATATTAAAAGTTTTGGAAAGTGAGTTAAATTCAATCCCCACTTCCTTGGCACCAGGAATGGACATAAAACTAATTTGCGGATGATCATCAAAAATCAACTCGGAATAAGCAAAATCGTGAACCACCATGATCTCGTTCTTTTTCGCAAACGATATAACTTCCAAAAAGAAAGCTTCATCAGCAAGGGTCGTGACAGGATTTCCTGGATAACTAATGATCATCATTTTGGTCTTTTTCAATATTTCACCCGGAATTTCGTTAAGCTGCGGCAGGAATCCATTTTCGGCAGTAAGCGGCATCGGATGAATGATTCCGCCGGCAAGTTCTACACTCGCTTCATAAATTGGATATCCCGGATCTGGCACCAGCACATAATCTCCAGGGTTTATCATCGCCGTTGCCAAGTGTGCAAGGCCATCCTGCGATCCCATCAGTTGGAGGACTTCCTTTTCTGCATCCAGCTCCACTCCATAACGCATCCGATAAAAATAACGGACTGCCTCATGGAATTCAGGTGTACCTTTTAACGTATACCCGTAGGAATTGGGATCCTGCGCATACTTAACAAGCGTATCCACTACAAAATCAGGAGGTGGTAGATCCGGACTTCCTACACTCAAATCGATAACATCCAGCCCTCGTTTCATTGCATCCTGCTTGCGGGTCGCCAACTCTGAAAATATCCCCGTTGTGAATTTTCCGACTTTTTCAGATGGAGTCATATCCATTCTGCGATTCCCCTCCATTAATGATTTTCTATCTATCATTATAGCAATCTTTCTCGTGTATTTTAAGAATTCATCAGTATCTGTTTCAGACCCTCATCAAGATGACGGAATTTAAATGCATACCCCGCCTTTTCCAATCTCTCAGGTATGACCCACCGGCTTTTTAATATCAATTCCGTTTCGGTACCCATAAAGAAAGCGCCCATTTCAAGCATGGGTGTTGGGCAGGGAAGTCCTATCCTAATATTCATGAGTTTTCTCAAATGAGCCATCAATTCACGATTTGTAACTGGATGCGGCGATGAACAATTGAACACCCCGCTCAGCTCCTGATTCTTTCTCAGAAAAAGGACAATGTTAAATAAATCTTCTATATGTATCCAACTGAATTTCTGATTTCCTGATCCTTGATGCCCTCCCAGTCCGAATTTAACCAAATTCCTATATGGGGTCATCACTCCCCCATCTCCAAATATAATGGCGATCCGTAAAGCAATTTGCCTCGTCTTTGGTAATCGGAAATTGAAAAATGAACGCTCCCACGCTTTCGCAACATCTACAGAAAAGCCTGAACCGATTACACCATGTTCCTCCGTCATTGGTTTATCTTCAGCATGCCTGTATATCGTTGCCGTACTTGAGTTTATCCATAATGAAGGGGGATTCTCACATTGTTCAATCGCCTTACCTAGCACTTCAGTCGTATCGGTTCGTGAATCCAATATTTCTTTCTTATTCTTGGCGTTGTAACGGCAATTGACCGTCTTTCCTGCTAGGTTGATTAACATTTCCGAATTATCGATCATTCCCCTTATTCCTTCTTTATCTTCCCAGCCAGTATGCGGGGATTGTCTGGAGATGATCCTTACCTCATACCCTAAATTCCTGAAATGCTTTTCAAAGTATTGACCGACAAAACCAGTCCCGCCAGCTAAAACCACTTTCTTCAGCATATAACCAACGCACTTTCGTTTATGAGTTAATAGTACGAATAATAACGAGTGTTTAAGTGTTTTCATGTGAAGTACTTCACATGAATTATACCATGTTATTACATTAAATGGTAGCAACTCCTGTGCTGCGCAATAATTAATGAACTTGTCCAAGCAAAAGGAAAAATTACACATAAATTAGTAATGTGGAAATCTATAAAACAAAGGGGATGATTTCAGTGTCAAACAAAAAGCTAAGAAGAGCTGTTAATTCTGGAACTGGTAATTCTGGAACTGGCAATAGCAGCCTTAGGTCTGCCTTGAGAAGAGTCTTACAAAATCTATTAAACAATAATAGAGGTACTTCAATTAAGGAACCTACTTCCATCAAGCAACCCACTTCTGTCAAAGAATTTGAAAATTAGAAGGTTGCTTTTTTGAGATTCACATGGAATCCCTTTGGACTAATCTAAGGGATTCCATGTTATGTATTTACATGTACCAGCTATATATGTCTAGTGAATAACTGTTATATCTAATAGAGATAAAGGAGAAGTTATAATGTATTTTTTTCGAGACTGGAAACCTAAAAAGGATATAAAGAAATTAACGGATATTACGGTAAAAAATTTTCGGGTTTCCTCCGATAAAGTGAATGAAATTCTGCAAAATTCACACAAGGTACTTGTGATTTGTAATGATAAAGGTAAAGTAGTGGGGTTTCTTTGTTATAATCTTTATTTATATAAAGTGGCTCATATTAATTATGTAGTCATTGACAAGAAATATAGAGGAAAGGGAATTCTCCAAGCCCTTTTACCCGAATTAGTAGCATATGTGAGAAAAAAAGGAATCCTTGTAGTGTCCGGTTTCGTGAACAAAAATAACCATGAAGCATTGCAAAAGTTTAGAGCCCTTGGTTTTAAACCGATTTTCATTTATCGTGATGACATTCTAATTCAATCACTGATTTAAGAAGGGTCTCTTGAAGCCTATAGGGGTAAATAAAAAGAAAGATCGATCAAAATACATTCCGTTTTACCCTCCATTCACAGGGATTATCTTCCTGATACTAATCCTAATAAGTGAGATTAGGATTATAGGGATATATGAATTCTCCGTTCCTCCATGCAATGAACAACTAGGGAAGGAAAGCCTGTAAATTCTACACGGATTCATAGGCATTTTCCCTGTAGTCTCTTCAACCTTTCTTAAAATCTTACTCCTCTCTCCGATGCTTCTTTTTCATGCAATTTCCCATGTATTCAAGGTAATTCTATTGAACAAACAATGTGCCACGTTTGTCATTCCTTTGCTTGATAGTAGAGTTCCCCTTAAAAAGGTCAACCAGTAAAAACTAGTTAACCCTAGATACGTTTATCTTAATAAAACAGGAGCGGCACTATATATATTGGAAGGAATCGCAATGATTTAATACCCCACCCATAATATTTTTTCTATATTTTCAAAATAAACCCATTCCTGTATAGTGATTATATACCTGCTAAAAGGGGAGATATAATGAAATCGATAGAACTAATCATCTTAAATCTTGAAGAGGTTAGAAGAAGAAACATTAAACTATGGACTTCAATACCTAAAGGCACACTCCATTGGAAACCGGACGACAAGGCAATGAGCTGTTTAGAAATGGTTAGACATGTCCTTGATAGTGAGCATTACTATCATTTATCCATTAAAAATCAAGGCAGCTTACCAGTTTATGAATCACCATATGAAAAACAGCCACTTATCTCTGTAGAAGCGGAATTAAAATTTGCCGAACCTTACAGGCGTGACTTTTTGGAAACAATCATATCCTTCAGCGAAGACGACTTATCCACTATTAAAATCGATCGCTCTGATGTAGGATATATCAGGGATTTAGGAGACATACTGCTGAGAATCGCTTATCATGAGTCTGTACATACTGGTCAATTATTGGACTACTTAAGAACTGCTGGAGTCCCTAGAATTAACGTTTGGGATTAATCACATCATTTTCAAAGGGTGTTTCATCATGGTGAAGCGCCCAGACTGTTGGCAAACTTGATGAAAATCGTGTTTGTCTGCAGTTTTTTTTATTGCTTGTACGATTTGGATGTTGATTTCCGCTTCAGGCACTCGCTTTCCGCGGGCGGTCGGGGAGCCTCCTCGCCTTGCGCCTGCGGGGTCTCCCCTAGACGCGCTTTTCCCGCAGGAGTCTCACACCCGCTCCAATCAACTTTGTTATAGCATTTAGTTAGAAACCATGCCTGGGAGTTGAAGGTATTGGTTTATAGAACATCATTTGATGAAAGATATGTTTTCCGCCTACAAACTGCGGGTACCAGTCTGAATGATTGGGCCTGCAGTTTTTTTATTGCTTGTACGATTTGGACGTTGATTTCCGCTTCAGGCACTCGCATTCCGCGGGCGGTCGGGGAGCCTCCTTGTCTTGCGCCTGCGGGGTCTCCCCTAGACACGCTTTTCCCGCAGGAGTCTCACGCACGCTCCAATTAACCTAGTTTTTAATTTTAGATTGAACCCTTTTGCCTACAGTCTTTATTGTTTTAAATAGAAATATTTAAACTTGTGGTGATGAGGATGCTTGCTATACATGGTTCTAGAGATCAACTTGAAATGATTACTTTAAATCAACTGGTGCCGCAGACCGTAAAAGTTTTGTATTGGGAACGATTGTTACACCTGGAAATACATATTACAGTCGAAATACGGCATATTTCCAGTACGAATGAAAACAACTACATTTACAGGACAGGGAATTATGAACTGCAATTCAATGTCGGTGAAGATCAAACTGTAGTGGTTCTATTCGAATCCTATATTCGTCAGTGTAGAGGATAGGAATCATGATAAACACTAAGTTAAAAGAACCTTGCAATAGTTCCGGATGGCCCAAAAACCCCCTTTTCCACTTAGCTAATATTCGACGTGGATGAGGGGCTTTTTGTCCCCTTGGATTCTTAATGATCACTTCCCTTTCCTTTCGTATTATTTAACTTCAATGCGTGAAAATCCGTATAATTCACCAAGTTTCATTAACACTAATGATATAAGTTATTTTCATTGACTTTTTTCCTTTTCTTGTATAGTATCACAGAGTATCAATCCCTATCAGATTACTAGGAGGTTTACCCAAATGAAAAAAATGGTTGCACTTTTATCGCTATTGTTAGCTTTCACGGTTGTACTTACCGCTTGTGGTACCGATACAAAAAATGAGGCAAACGATACCGGCAATAAATCTTCTTCACAAGAAAGTCTATATGATAAAGTCAAAAAAGATGGCGTATTAACTGTTGGAACAGAAGGTACATATCCTCCTTTCACATTCCACGATGATTCAGATAAACTAACGGGGTTTGATGTTGAAATTGCTAAAGAAGTGGCAAAACGCCTTGGAGTGAAAGCTGAATTCAAGGAAACACAATGGGACGGCATGTTTGCAGGCTTGGATGCAAAACGATTTGATATGATCGCAAACCAAGTGGGCATCGATGAAGACCGTCAAAAGAAATATGATTTCTCTGACCCATATATTCAATCAGGGGCCGTATTGCTTGTACACAAAGATAATACGGATATTAAATCCTTCGATGATTTGAAAGGCAAGACCTCTGCACAATCATTAACGAGTAACTACAATGACCTGGCGAAATCACATGGTGCTGAAGTTACCGGAATTGAAGGATTTTCTCAATCCGTACAGCTTATTGGTTCTAAACGTGTAGATGCCACGATCAATGACAAATTATCTTACCTTGATTATAAAAAACAACATCCGGATGCACCTATCAAAGTGGCTGATGAGGAAGAAAGCGGAGTCGCAAGTGGTTTAATGTTCAGAAAAGACAGTGGTAAATTAGTGGAAGAAGTAAACAAAGCACTTAAAGCAATGAAAGAAGACGGCACGTACGCGAAAATCTCGGATAAATGGTTTGGTGAAGATGTTTCTCCTAAGTAATATTTTCGCCGACCCCGAGCGTATGGACCAGCTTGTTTCCATCGCTCAAACCTCCCTCTATCCAATGATAGAGGGAGCTATTCAATATACGATTCCACTAACACTAATTTCATTTGTTCTCGGCCTTATTCTTGCTGTACTCACAGCATTGGCTAGATTATCTTCCATGAGGATACTTCAAATAATTGCGCGAGTATATGTGTCAATCATCCGCGGGACACCATTACTTGTGCAATTATTTATCATTTTCTATGGACTTCCAAATTTAGGTGTAACCATCGATCCTTTCATATCGGCAATTATCGGATTCTCACTAAGTGTTGGAGCATACGCATCTGAAATTATACGAGCGGCCATTTTATCCATACCAAAAGGGCAATGGGAAGCAGGCTATTCAATCGGGATGTCATATACCCAAGCTTTAAAGCGCATCATTTTGCCGCAGGCAGCTCGGGTATCCATTCCCCCATTATCCAATACGTTCATTAGCCTTTTAAAAGATACATCGCTTGCATCACTCATTCTTGTAACGGAATTATTCCGTAAAGCCCAGGAAATCGCTGCAAAAAACTATGAATTTCTACTACTTTACATGGAAGCAGCTGCTTTATATTGGATTTTGTGCACCATTCTATCTTTCATTCAAGGAAGTTTAGAGGACAGACTTAATCGTTATGTAGCAAAATAAGAACCGCAGTAGTTAAAGGGGATTTTAAAATGATCAACATTAAGAATCTTCATAAATCGTTTGGTGACCTTGAAGTATTAAAGGGCATCGATTTGGAAGTTGAGCAAGGGAAAGTCATTGTATTGATCGGTCCTTCGGGTTCAGGTAAAACAACCTTTCTTCGGTGTTTGAATCTCCTTGAGGTACCAACGGACGGGACGATTGAAATCGATGAAACGGTAATGGACTTCAAAAAACCGGTTAGAAAAAATTCGATTACTTCTTTTCGCAGTTTGACAGGGATGGTTTTCCAAAGCTATAACCTCTTCCCCCACAAAACAGCTTTGGAAAATGTAATGGAAGGCCCCATCATTGTAAAAAACATCGCCAAACATCAAGCGAAAGAAACGGCTGCTGCCCTGCTTACAAAAGTGGGCTTAGGTGAAAAAATCGATTTTTATCCGTTTCAATTGTCCGGCGGACAGCAGCAACGGGTCGGAATTGCAAGGGCCCTGGCCATGGAGCCTAAGGTCATGCTATTCGATGAACCCACTTCCGCTTTGGATCCCGAACTAGTCGGAGACGTCCTGCAGGTCATGAAAGACCTGGCGAAAGAAGAGGGCATGACAATGATCGTGGTGACCCATGAAATGCGTTTCGCCCGTGAAGTCGCCGATGAAGTCATTTTCATGGATGAAGGAAAAATAATCGAGCGGGGTGCACCCGAGCAGATTTTCACAAACCCTAAAGAAGCGCGTACACGAAAATTCCTCAATATGATTCAATAAAAAAACGGTGCTATTTCAAGCACCGCTCGACCCCCCCCATTTTTAGAATGGGGGGTTTTTGCCCATCATCAACTTAATGAGTTGCTTGGACCTGTTTAGTCTGTGTCCGTGCATGGTATAACTGAAAAAGAATCAAGGCAAAAACGGAAAGGATCGCGCCCGATATAAATGGTAAATCAATAGAAATCGAAAATAACCAACCGCCGAGCGGAGGACCCGCAATCCTGCCGAACGAGTCGAAGGAAGATAGCAGTCCCGTGACACTGCCATGGCCCGTCATGGAACTTTTGGTAAGCAGTGCCGAAATGGCCGGCCGGATGAACCCATTACCCACTCCGAAAATCGTCAGGAAGACCGCCGATGTCCAGAACCCGGAAGAAAACAGGATGAGAATGAAACCAACTGCCGAGACGATGATTCCCATTCGGATGACCGCTCCTTCCCCATATTTCTTTGTCATCCTACCCACTAATCCACCTTGAACGATCGCACTCCCAAACCCCATGATCATAAAGATATAGCCTAATTGTACAAGACTTATATCAGCCTTTTTGGCTGCAAAATAGGCGAAAGTCGTTTCAAGTCCTGCCATTGAAAGGGTGACGATCATTTGCAGGAAAAACATGGTTTTAAGAGGCCCTCTAAAGGCTTTCCAAATGGACTCTTTATTTTTTGACTGTTGGGCCCTCTTCTCTACTGTATGTGATTCCTTCAGTATCGCAATCACTAAGAATAAAGTAATCAAAGAGGATATTCCCGCAATGTAAAACGGTAAGTTCAAACTTGATTTGGAGAATACCCCACCAATCGCCGGTCCAAAGATGAATCCAAGCCCTGTGGCGGCCCCGATGATTCCCATCCCTTTTCCCCGATCTTCCGGCGTCGTGATGTCAGCCACATATGCCATTGCGGTTGGCATGTTAGCCGATGACAAAATCCCGCCAATGATTCTGGCTACAAATAATACCCATAAGGAATCTGCCGAAGCCTGGATGAAAAACGAAAGGGCCAGTCCAGCAATCCCGATAATCATGACAGGCTTACGTCCTATCCGGTCAGATATACGTCCCCACATCGGGGCAAAAAATAATTGCATCAGTGAATAAACAGCCATTAAAAGGCCAAGCTCTGTAGGACTGCCACCAACCTTTTCAGCAAGGAACGGAATGACGGGAATGATGATCCCAAATCCGACCATGACTAAAAACATCACTAAAAAAAGTACGGGTAACACCTTTTTTGTTTCCATTATATTTTTCTCCTTTTATTCTCCACATTCGCTGCGTACATTGGAACGAATTCCTGAATCCCATTACTTAGCATAATCTACCTGGCAATACTTTAAACAGTTTATCATACAACCTTTACCAAATCAGTATGAAGCACGACCTTCTTTCAGAAACTCCCTTAAATAAATAAGGACCGGGCATCAAAATCCTGAACTCTACAGTCATTTCTCATGTAATGGCACTTTCTTTTTTTCACTGTGTTTCGTGAAATCAGTGGCATGAGTTCGTTAAAAATCTTTTCCTCCCCTTATTTTTTCTTAAGGGGTACTCTATACTGTAGGGTATGATTGATGTTTGGGAGGTAGAAGAATGTCTAATGATCAGTGGATTTTAATTATTGACGATGAAGAAGATTTGGCACGTCTCATGGAGACAGTTTTACATAAAGAAGGTATCCCGAATATTATTACGGCGGGAACGATTGCGGATGGGTGGGCAAAGTTTCAGAAGTTCGATCCATCACTAGTCTTGCTGGATATCATGCTGCCAGATGGTGAAGGCTATGATTTATGCAAGCAAATTCGTGAAGTGTCGAATGTGCCCATTTTATTTTTGTCGGCAAAGGATGAGGAAATTGATAAGCTTTTAGGGTTGGCGATTGGCGGGGATGATTATATTACCAAACCATTCAGTCCGAAAGAAGTGGCCTATCGGGTAAAGGCGCAGCTTAGGCGGGCGGGCTATACAGAGGAAAAAACCTCACCGAAAGAATTGCAAATTGGGCCATTTGAGCTTAGTTCAAATGAAAATGAAGTGAAAAAGGATGGCAAAACGCTTGAGCTCACAGCTAAAGAAATCGGTCTGATGAGCTGTTTTATGCATCATCCGAATCAGATCTTGAGCAAGGAAACTTTGTTTGAACATGTGTGGGGCGATGATTTCTTTGGCTCTGATAATACAGTGATGGTTCATATTCGCCGTTTACGCGAAAAAATCGAGGCAGATCCTTCAAAGCCTTCTTTTTTAATAACCGTTAAAGGGCTTGGTTATAAATTACAGACCAAGGGTGAAACAAGATGAAGTGGAAATTGACACGGCGCTTTTTAGGATCCGTTGTGACAATTGTTGTAATCGTGGGAATCGTAAATACAATTTTACTTTTATGCTTACTCTTTGTTCATTTCGACACGGAAGAGGAATCTGCGGAAAACTTTAGCCGATCTTTTTCACAATATGTAGAACTAATTGATGACAAACCAATGGTAAATGAAGAAGGACTGGAAAAACTGCGGAACACAAACGCCTGGATACAATTTTTGAATGATAAGGGTGAACAAGTCGCAGCCTATTACACACCTCAAAAATTGGAAACCGTATATTCCCCTGTTGAAATCGTCCAAATGTATAAGTATAAAGAAATCGATGCAGAGACTACTGTTTTTGCCGGCGAAGCTCATGATTTCAGCTATTTTGTAGGGGTTAAAGATCGAGGAATAGGCCGATATGTACTGTCCTATAATTATGTTCACATTTTAAAGTATATCAACATCATACTTTTACTGTTTTTAACCGTGGATATTATTATTGCCCTAGTCATTGGACTATTATTTGGTAAAAGATTAACGACACCACTTAACACTTTAATAGAAGGAATTCAGCAGCTTCGTGAAAGACGTTTTAAAAAGATGAGTATACCAAAAGGCGTATATGAAGATGTATTTCACAATATGAATGAACTATCGGTAAAGTTAGATCAGTATGAAAAAGAACGTGATCAACTCGACCAAATGCGTGAGGAATGGATTAGCAATGTTTCTCATGACATGAAGACACCACTTGCTTCGATCCATGGTTATACAGAATTGATGAAAGACAATGCCACTGAATTAACACCACAAGAATTGTATGAGTTTACATCCATTATTAATAGACAGTCCGTATATATGAAAGATTTGTTGGATGACCTCAATTTAACGATGCGTTTACGCAACCAACGACTTCCTTTGCAATTTGAAGATGTTGATATCGTTGGGTTTATAAGAGAAATGACGATCGAGCTCTTAAATGATTCACAATTTGGTGATCGACAGGTTGAATTTGATGCAAATGTGGACAAGGCAATACATAAAGTCGATAGAAATTTACTGAAACGGGCGATTTTTAACTTTATCTACAATGCGCTCGTACATAATGATGAAAATGTCGTCTTGAAAATACAAATTGATGATATTCATCTACATTCAGAACTTTATACCCAAATTACCATTGCCGATAATGGCCGCGGTATTCCCTCCAAAGATTTGGAACAGGTTTTCGAACGCTACTATCGAGGTACGAATACTGCCAGTACACATGGGACCGGCTTAGGAATGGCCATTGCAAGGGACATTATTCTGGCTCATAAAGGTAAACTGGATTTGACTAGCATTGAAAATAAGGGAACAACCATTACGATACTTTTATAATTTTTTCCTTACAGAGAAAGGGCTGTCCACAACATACAGACAGCCCTCTCTCCTATTTATTTTGGTTGTGCCTTTTTTGGAATATCCTCAAATTTCACTTCATCATATGACGAAACTTCATCACCATTTTTCACATACATCTTTAAGTAAGCATCTTTTCGAAGATTTTTTTGTGCAGTGAATTCAAGCGGTATCATTTCACCATCCGCATTTTTGGCGTCAAGTTTATAAGAATAGTAAGTCATCACTGAACCATCATCGAGCTTGGTTTCATGTTGCACCCCATCCTCAGTAATTTGCAAATAATAATTATCGGCATTCATTCGGTTAAAGTCCAATTTAGTAAGCGCGAATACTCCTGCCGCTCCGAGTATAAACAAAATGCCAACTATCATAAGAAATTTTTTCATCACGATCATCCTTCTGTTTTATTATTTTGTGTGATAATACGATTATAGGAAGCTACCGTTAAGATATAATACAGACCGTAAATAACCGTATAAGCGATCATCCAGATCAACACAGGTTTTGCCAAGTCCATCATCAATAAGCCCGAGAAGGCTTTTAACGCAACCGCACTGTGCAACAGCCCCACTGCCAGCGGAACGAAAAAGATTACAAACACTTGAGATGCAATGGATTTCCGCATTTCTTTTGCGTTAACGCCCATTTTATGAAGCATATTGTATTGTGATTTATCTTCCTCAGCTTCCGTCAGAACTTTAAAGTAAATGATACTGCCTGTTGCCGCTAAAAAAACCAGACCAAGAAAACTGCCGATAAAGAGCAATGAGCCTACACTTTCAATGCTTGTTTGAAAATCTTGAGGGGCACTGGAAAATAGAGCTTCTTCAGGTATTTGTTTTGCAATTTTTTCAGATAAATCCACGGAGGCTTGATCAACACCGATAACACGATAGTTCAGGGCTTCCCCTTCTTTTTGCAATGATTTAAATTGCTCATTCGATACAACCACTGCAATGCCTGCTGTTTTGGCATTTAAAACTGTTTGTGTTTTCAAGCTTTGGAATGTGATCGCCGTGTTGTTTTCGGTCCTGATCGTCTTGTCCTTGTATTCAGGTGAGAATCTTTTGTCATATCCAATATCTAAAATGACTGCTTTGCCATGATTCACAAGCAATGTGTCCTTACCTTGTACATCTGCCAATTTGTTATATGTTCTTTCGTCGATAACCGTATAAATCCTTTTATCCGAGCTATCGAATGCTGATCCCTTGCTAAGTTCTTCCGTATTAAATGTGATGGATAGTGCTTCGACATTTTCATCATACTTTGTATCTGGCAATACGGCGGTGACTTGATGATCGCTTTTTGCATCCGTTTGCTGATACATGAAGGTATTCGGATCAACGGTCATGACTTGGTCATTCGCGTTGTAATAAAGACCATAAACCGCACCCCCGGCCGTTACCGTTGTAGCACTTAACACCGCAATTACGGTCAATGTCCGTGCATTCCCCCGAATGCGATATAGCAATTGCGAGACCGTCATCAGATGCAGGCCTTTCCATAGCCATTTTTCATTTTTCTTAATCACGGCTAACAAAAAGCCTGTCACGCTATGAAACAATAAAAATGTACCGGCAATTACAGTTGTCAAAATAATGAGTGCCGTCATCAAAAAGCCGACTTTTTCCCACACTTTAGAAGTAAAAAGATCTTGCATCGCCAACCAATATCCCATGACAATCAGGAAAATTCCCAGAAAGGCTACAATCATAGATGGCTTCGGAGCCGCTTCCCCCTTTTTCGATGCATGGAACAGATCAATTAGTTTAAATTGGTAAATTAAACGATAGCCCTGGAATGATGTCACCAAGAAAATAATAAGAAATACGATAGAGGTGTTCAATGCTGCAGATCCCGAAAAAGTAAATGGTGCGATGACATCATAGCCCATTAAATAGAGCAAGATCGTCATGAACCCTTTTGAACAAAGAAATCCAAGTAAAATCCCCACAACCAATGAAACCAAACCTAGCAATAGGTTTTCAAAGAAGAGCATAAAGCCAATCTGGCGATTACGTACGCCAAGCAAAGCATATAATGCCACTTCTTTTTTACGTTTTTTCATGAAGAATGAATTGGAATAGGCAATAAAAATGGCAACGAAAAAAATCAGGATGACGGCCGCTCCACTCATTAATGAATCTAATTTCTGTGATGAAGCCGTTTGTACTGCAACTGCATCACTATATTTTAATGTTACAAATGTGAAGTAGATGATAATGCTAAACACCATGGATGCGATATATAAAAAATATTGGGAAAGGTTCCGGGCAATATTTTTTCTCGCCAGACTAAATAACGTCATCTACCTCACCTCCAATTGTTGCAAGGACATCCATAATTTCTTGGAAAAAAGCTTTACGTGACTGGCCACGACGATAAATTTCTGTTGATAGCGTACCATCCTTGATGAAAATGATCCGCCGGCAGAAGCTTGCGGCATATGCATCATGTGTCACCAACATGATGGTGGAATTATTATTTTCATTTAGTTCACTTAAGCTTTCCAGCAGACCAGTTGCTGATTTTGAATCAAGTGCACCTGTTGGCTCATCTGCCAGGATCAATGCAGGCTCTGTTACAAGCGCTCTGGCTGCAGCTGTTCTTTGCTTTTGCCCACCGGAAATTTGGTATGGATATTTAGCTAATAAATCTTCAATCCCGAATACTTTAGCAATACGATTCACCAATGCAGTAATTTCTTTCGCTGGAATTTTCGCAATCGCCAGCGGTAATAATATATTTTCCTTCACAGTCAATGAGTCTAGCAAATTGTAATCCTGGAAGATGAAACCAAGATTATCACGTCTGAAATCCGTTAAGTCAGCCCCTTTCATATCGTGAATGCTCGTATCATTCATATAAATTTTCCCTTCAGTCGGCGAGTCAATAGTTGCCAACATATTGAGCAACGTCGATTTCCCCGCTCCAGAAGGTCCCATGATTCCTACAAACTCCCCTGCATGGATGTCAAAAGATATATTTTCCAACGCTGTATAAGCAGCGCTTGATTTACCATACGTTTTTTTTATATTTTCCACTTTTAATAATGGTTCCATTTGTTTCACCTCTTCAGTATTGTTGATACATTTACTTTACATGCTCATTCTTACAGCATCTTTGTGCCAACCTTACAGCAAGCTTAAATCCAAAAAAACGCCTTCCATTTAAATGGAAAGGCGTTTCTTTGGATTTTTTAAAAGTAATAGTGATTAACTTTGCTTCAAAAGCCTGCGGTCGATTACAAAATTACCAAATGGAATGAATGAAACGATGAAAATCATCGCCATTTTTAAAAAGGACCATTTTGATATGATGCTCACATAAAGTAAAAAAAGCCCAAACACGACAAACAAGAAACCATGGATGCTGCCTAAAATGAGTGTTGCTTCCCCAATATCCAATATGTACTTAATGGGCATACCAATGGCAAGCAATAGAACATATGAGATTCCCTCAATTATTGTAATAAACCGAAACCATCCAATAGCTGTCGAAAACATTCGCTCATCCCCTTATTCATTGTACAAGTACGGCAGACAAATCCAGCTTCTTGTCCCAATCCAAAATCTGTTACTCTATCATATTATATTATGGTGAAACCCACTAATAAATAGTACCAGGTTTTCCTAAAAATAGAACAACAAAAAAAGCCCAATCAAAGGATTGGGCCCTTAACAAAGTAAGGTGGAAATTTACTTAAAGACGCTCAATTCCGAAACCAATTCGCTCCCTCATCCATGTGCACGAAGGGAATATCCGTATCAATTACACCTTTGATTCGTTCTAAATCAACATCTTCCCCTTCGAGCCATTTCGCAAAATCTATGGAAGTCGGCTCCTGGTTCCCTCCCAATGCAATCCAAGCTTTCATCTCTTTAGGTAAATAAGCGGATGTATGAATCGTTCCCGCCCAGCTGCTATATAAATCCGAGAAGACACCTTGATTGGTATCATTAAACAGCCGATAAGCATCGTAGGCAGATGCAAGTTTCCCTTCATGATCTTGGATGATCTCCAATCGGCGTTTCGAATCGATAAGATGGTTACGGTTTTCATTTTTCATGATTTCAAAGTGATTGGTACAAGCATTTGACGTGCGCACCTCTATATTTCTTGGGGAGGTTTCCACAATATAGGTACTTCCGCTTTTATCATAGACGACGTAAGTGAAAGAATGACGATGCGGGATTTCCTTCAACATCGCCACCGCTTCCTGAACGTCCGCACACGATTCAACAATCAGTCTGCCAATCATGCAACAAATGAAACCATCACCAGGGTTCTTCCGATTCATGAAGTTATAGCCTATCACCAACCCTTTTTCGTTCATTCCATCCATCCGGCCAGTCCCTCGCTGACTAGGGCCGATGCTTGAATACCCTTGATCGGTTGGCTGGAATAAGACATAGCGTCCTTCATAGGTCTTCGGGTGGTAATCATAATTCCGAATAAGATAATCATTGCCTGTCATGATCGAACAGCCCGACCGAACATAATCCAACCGGTATCCACCGAACTCTTGCAGCACGCGGTCAATTGGCCATTTCAGTGCTTCTTGCAATCCCAGTAATTCTTCCCAAACTCCAGGGGCGAATTGTGTAATCGCTCTCTTGACCTCTTCTTCTTCAACCGTAAACCGAGGCTGCCTGATCTTCCACTGATCTTCACGGTTTTTTACCGTTAGTGAATCTTTTAATTCCTCCCCTTGCATGTATCCAAACTCATAATGTGTACCCCGAAATTGTATGACATCACTATATATTTGCTTCACGGCTTATCCCTCATTTACAGTAGTTGCTATTCAAATTAAGAATACTTGAAGCATAGTTGAAAATAAAGAAGATAAGCCTTAAATCATGTCATTAGTTCAGATTTCAAGAAAATGTTTTCCTGATTTCTTATTATGGGTGGAGACACGAATAAAGGCAGTGTAACGAATAAAAAGTATCTTCATAAATATTTTTTATAATTTAAAAAGGCCCCTACTCTATATGAGTAAGGGCTCAGGCTATTGATAAAGATATATTTTGTAATCACTTCTTCAACCTTTGCTAAATGGTATTTCTAACCCGATGAATATAAAGTGTTGTAAAAAAACTTATTTAGTACGCCTATTCATTCTCTTAATTTTGATACATTTGTATATAAGAAATCCAATTGCAACTATAATAGCTAAAAAGCCAATTTGATATATTATATCAAACCAATTTTTCTTTAGCTTGAACTATTAGTGGAATGTTTTGAATTAGAATAAATACAACTAATAAACGTATAAAAAGTAATTTCAATTTACTACCTCTTCCTATTTGGTTTTTACATAGGTAGTTTTACCAATTTGATTTTTTGTATGAAAACACATTAGTAAAAAAGCCATGCTAAAAAAAACCCTCCATATTCTCATTTTTTTCGAAGGGCGTAAATGTACTATTTCGTTAT
>NZ_JBIWES010000018.1:0-76226 GCF_044762665.1 Peribacillus sp. NPDC096622
CAGGTTGATAGGTCAGAGGTGGAAGCATGGTGACATGTGGAGCTGACTGATACTAATAGATCGAGGACTTAACCAACGCTTTTTAAAAAATGAAATACCTTCTTATTATCTAGTTTTGAAGGAATGAATTCTTCAAAAATGAATATAGTCTGGCAATGATGGCGAAGAGGTCACACCCGTTCCCATTCCGAACACGGAAGTTAAGTTCTTCAGCGCCGATGGTAGTTGGGGGTTTCCCCCTGTGAGAGTAGGACGTTGCCAGGCTGTTCATTTAAATCTTTAAATGGGTTTTAGGAAACATTATATTATTCCGCAGTAGCTCAGTGGTAGAGCATTCGGCTGTTAACCGAACGGTCGTAGGTTCGAGTCCTACCTGCGGAGCCATATGCTTCCATAGCTCAGTAGGTAGAGCACTTCCATGGTAAGGAAGAGGTCAGCGGTTCGAATCCGCTTGGGAGCTTCCCAATCTATCTATGAACAAAAAAAAGTTCGGCCCGTTGGTCAAGCGGTTAAGACACCGCCCTTTCACGGCGGTAACACGGGTTCGAATCCCGTACGGGTCACCATTAAGATAACATATTGGAGGATTAGCTCAGCTGGGAGAGCATCTGCCTTACAAGCAGAGGGTCGGCGGTTCGATCCCGTCATCCTCCACCATTTCATTCTTTATTTGCCGGTGTAGCTCAACTGGTAGAGCAACTGACTTGTAATCAGTAGGTTGGGGGTTCAAGTCCTCTTGCCGGCACCATTTATAACCATATATTGCGGAGGGGTAGCGAAGTGGCTAAACGCGGCGGACTGTAAATCCGCTCCTTCGGGTTCGGCAGTTCGAATCTGCCCCCCTCCACCATTTTAATAAAATCCTGTGGATCAGTTATATATTCTCTGTATTGGGGAAATATATGATTACCACCTTTTTATTTTGTTATACATTAATCATTGCATATCATATATTGGGCTATAGCCAAGCGGTAAGGCAACGGATTTTGATTCCGTCATGCGAAGGTTCGATCCCTTCTAGCCCAGCCATTTGCGGAAGTAGTTCAGTGGTAGAATACAACCTTGCCAAGGTTGGGGTCGCGGGTTCGAATCCCGTCTTCCGCTTAATATATTTTAAATTCCTTAGGGGCCTTAGCTCAGCTGGGAGAGCGCCTGCCTTGCACGCAGGAGGTCAGCGGTTCGATCCCGCTAGGCTCCACCATCAACTACATACACCAAAACTTACGTCTTAAGCCAAAAATGGTTTAAGACTTTTTTTTGTTTAAGACATAGTTGGGTAAACTAATCCCCAGAATGATATTTTTCACAAAAAACATATGTGATCGGAAAACGTGCATCTTTATACATGGAAATGTCGAGTTGAACCAATCGGCATATACGATATAAAATGGTGGAAAGGGGGAATTGCATGTCTATTCAGAAAATTTCCGTCATCGGATTGCCTATGGACCTTGGCCAAGCAAGGCGAGGGGTGGATATGGGACCTAGTGCCATTCGCTGCGCAGAGATTGTCGAGCGTCTTGAAAAGTTGAATATAGAAGTAGAGGATTTAGGAGATATAATTGTAGGGCGTCCTGAAAATGCAAATGAGCCTGGGACAAACTTAAAAAACTTACAGCTTGTAGCAAAAGGTAACACACAGTTAGCTACGAGAGTTGATGAAATAATAGAAGGAGGTTCCTTTCCACTTGTATTGGGAGGAGACCATTCAATAGCAATAGGCACCCTGGCAGGAGTCGCAAAGCACTATGAAAGTTTAGGTGTGATTTGGTACGACGCACATGGCGATTTAAATACGGAAGATACTTCACCATCAGGGAACATACACGGGATGCCCCTAGCCGTCAGTATAGGGATTGGACATCCGGACCTGATCAATATCCATGGTTTTGCTCCAAAAGTGAAACCGGAAAACATCGTAATCATTGGAGCGAGGTCATTGGATGAGGGGGAAAAGGAACTTATCCGTGAGAAAGGGATTAAAGTATTCACGATGCATGAGATCGACCGGATGGGAATGACACGGGTCATGGAAGAATGCATTGATTATTTAAGGGAAAGAACGGATGGCGTCCACCTTTCATTGGATTTGGATGGAGTGGACCCAGCAGATGCACCCGGAGTCGGGACACCGGTGATTGGTGGTATAAGTTATCGTGAAAGTCATCTGGCCATGGAAATGCTTGCGGAATCCAACTTGATTACATCCGCTGAATTCGTTGAAGTGAATCCCATTTTAGATGAGCGAAATAAAACGGCGATTGTTGCCGTGGCCCTAATGGGTTCGCTATTTGGAGAAAAGTTATTATAACTAATAATTAAAAGAAACAGTAACCGGCTTGTAATGGGTTACTGTTTTTTATATGCTATAAGACGTAGGTTTATTTACCAGGGTGTATGTAACAGGAACATATCTATAGATAAATGGTTGCAATCGTATATCCATATTCACTTGAGAGCACGTCTGTCCGTGAAATCTCCATTTTTAGTTAAATGGATGTATTGAATGATTAAAGAATCCAATTTGTTGCTAACTTCAACAACTTCATTATCCACCATCGAAGAACGGGAAGCCAAAAACATCATTTTCTGTCTGTATTGTTCAATATGATCTAAAATTTGTTCAGCAGTCATATAGAGAATCACTCCCTTGAATTTTACAATTTCTTACTATATAACCCTGTTTTTTTTTTCTTAAACCATAAAATGTAAAACTTTGTTAAAATTAATGTATTAAATTTTTGAAACCTTTTAGCTTACGATTCGTAGTAATCGTATAGCCGCATGAGCGGGGGTAATACCGGAAAATGGATGCACTCATTAAAGAGAGAATTAATCAAGTATTAAAAGGAGACCATAATGCCTTTGGGGAAATTGTCGAAATTTACAAGGACAAAGTTTTCCAAATATGTTTCAGGATGCTCGGAAACAGGCAAGAAGCAGAAGATTTGGCTCAAGAAGCCTTTGTAAGGGCCTACGTGAATATTAGAAGTTTCAATATAACAATGAAATTTTCTACATGGTTATATCGGATTGCGACCAATCTTTGTATTGACCGGCTTCGCAAGAAAAAACCGGACTACTATCTAGATGCAGAGGTGGCAGGAACAGAGGGATTGAATATGTATTCCCAAATTGCATCGGATATGGCGAAACCCGAGGAAGAGGTTGAATCTTTAGAACTGCAGGAAACCATTCAAGTGGAAATAATGAAATTGCCCGAGAAATACCGATCGGTAATCGTATTGAAGTATATTGAAGAGTTATCTCTAAAGGAAATCAGTGAAATACTCGATTTGCCGGTCGGTACGGTTAAGACGAGGATACATCGCGGTCGGGAAGCCTTGCGTAAACAACTACGCCATTTATAAAAAGAAGGTGAGAAAAATGAACTGCCATGAGGAAATCATTGAATATATGCATGATTATTTAGATGAGGACATCAAACCGGAGCATAAAGAAGTTTTACGGAAGCACTTGCATGACTGTGCTGAATGCCGGGATTACTTTCATGAAATGAAAAAGGCGGTCGCTCTTGTACAAAGCACTTCCCATATAAAGGCCCCGGATGACTTTACAGCAAAGGTTATGGCTCAATTGCCAAAGGAAACGAAAACAACAGGTGCCAAACGTTGGTTCAAAAGCCATCCCTTCATGACAGCGGCAGCGATGTTCATCATATTGATGACAGGATCTGTTTTTTCCACTTATAATCAGGACGAACATTTTTCAGTATCAAAGCAGCCTAACTTAGTGGTTGAAGGTGAAACGGTGATTGTGCCTGAGGGTGAGACAATCAAGGGAAATGTTGTAGTTCAAAATGGTAATATTCAAATAGATGGTGAAGTAGAGGGAGATGTGACAATCATAAATGGGCATAAATATATGTCTAAAGCAGGTAATGTGACTGGAAGCATCCATGTTATTGACCAAGCTTTTGAGTGGATGTGGTATAAAGTGAAGGACACTGCAACCTCGTTGGTTCCTGCTAAAGAGGAGAAAAAGGAATAAGGAATAGAAGCTGGGTAGGACATCGTTTTTCATATACGGTGACTTCGCCCAGCTTTGTTTTTTTAAAGGGAGGGGAACCATTTTTAATGGTGTTTTTTTCCTGTGTAAATTTCTCACACTAGTTTTTAGATGTATCATTTAAAAAATGGTATACTATTAAGGTTATCGTATAAAGATTGTAATTGGTATTTGGAGTAATACTGACTGGAGGAAACAACATGTCTTTAACCAATTTGACTGTTTGGGACTATGTAGTAAATTTCATTGATATTCTCCTTGTATGGTTTGTGATATATAAATTGTTAACTATAATTCGAGGCACGAAGGCTATTCAGCTGCTAAAAGGAATTTTTGTAATTGTCATTGTAAAAAGCTTAAGCAACTTGTTTGGTTTCAATACACTCGGATGGTTAATGGCACAAGTCATGAATTGGGGAGTATTGGCTATTCTCGTCATTTTTCAACCTGAACTGAGAAGGGCACTTGAACAATTAGGACGCGGGAAGCTCTTTGCAAGGGGCACCGTTCCAGAAGAGAATCAGCAAGAGCGTTTAGTCGAAGAAATCCTAAAGGCGTCCACCTATATGGCAAAAAGGCGGATTGGTGCCTTGATTACGATAGAAAAAGGTACGGAGCTGGGGGATTATGTTGAAACGGGGATACCCCTAAAATCCTATATTTCTTCAGAACTGCTCATTAATATCTTCATCCCTAATACGCCGCTCCATGATGGCGCAGTTATTTTACAAAATAACCAGGTGGCAGCTGCAGCTTGCTATTTGCCATTGTCAGAGAGTCCATTCATATCAAAGGAACTTGGCACACGGCATAGGGCAGCCATAGGCATGAGTGAAGTTACGGATAGTCTTACGATTGTCGTTTCAGAAGAAACGGGAGGAATATCCGTCACTAAAAACGGGGAACTTTACCGGGATTTGAATCAAGAATCATTTAGGGCCATGCTTACAAGTGAACTGGTAGTGGAAAATATCAAATCAACTTCCTCAAGCATCTTTAACTGGAGGGGGAAAAAGAATGGATAAATTCACCAATAGCGCTTGGTTTATGAGAATCGTAGCTTTTGCCTTGGCAGCACTTTTGTTCATTTCCATTAACTTTGAGATGGAGTCGGATAAAAAATCCCTTGGTTTATCGACTGCCCCTGAAATCAGTACGGAGACCATCGAAAATGTACCGGTTGAAGTGTACTATGACCGTGAGAATCTAGTGGTGAGCGGAGTACCTGAGACAGTTGATGTTACTCTAAAGGGAGCAAAAAGCCTATTGATAAATGCGAAAAACCAAAGGGATTTTAAAGTGTATGTAGACCTTTCTGATCCTGCAATCTCAATGGGGGACAGAACTGTCACATTTAAAATAAGTGAGTTGAATGAAAAGTTAGTGGCGACGATCGACCCGGAATATGCGGAAGTCAACGTTCAGGAACGGGTGACGAAGGAATTCTCCGTTGAAGCCGAGTATAACAGCTCTTTACTTGAAGAGGGGTATACAGCTGGTCAGCCAACAGTCAGCCCGAAAACTGTCAAAATTACGGGTGCTAAAGATGCGATTGAACAAATTTCCTATGTAAAGGCAAACCTTGAAATAAGTAAGGGGCTTAACGAAACGGTGAACAGCAAGGCCACCGTTAAAGCCTTGGACAGGGACTTGAATAAGCTGGATGTGACGATAGAGCCATCTTCAGTTGCCGTTTCATTAAAAGTGAGCATTCCTTCCAAGACGGTGTCGATAGAACCGAAGCAAACTGGCAAGGCAAAGGATGGCATCAGGATCACGAGTATAAGTGTCGATCCCAAAGAGGTCACCTTATTTGGTTCGGAAACGAGCCTTGAGAAAATAGATGAAATAAATCTTCCTGTAAATATCTCGAAAATTGATGGTGATACAGAACTGGAACTCGATCTTAATAAACCGGAAAGTGTACAAAAAATGTCCTTGGGTAAGGCGCAGGTCAAGATTCGCACAGAGAAAGTTGATGTAGATGAAGAGAATGTAGAGCCAGTCGTAGAAGAGGAAGAACCAAAAACCGATCAAAAACAAGAAGAACAAGTAGTCGAAGAAAAAGCAGAGGCAGAAGCCGAAGCAGAAGCAGAAGAAGATGAAGCGGCTGCCATTGAGTCTAAAACTTTCAACAATATACAAATAGTGCCTGTGGGCATACGGGATGACCAAGATGCAGAATTGGAATCCGATGTAACTAGCATCACTTTGCTTGGTGAGGCGGATGATTTGAAGAAAATAACTAAAGACGACATTAATCTTACAGTAGATGTGAGTAATTTAGATGAAGGTAAGCATGATGTGGATCTGGCGGTAACAGTGCCTGAGGGAGTGGAATGGGAACTGGATTCTAAAACGGTTTCGGTCACCATCACACAAAAAGACGAAGAGACATGACCTTCCTTTAACATCATCATTAAATTCAGTAACGATTCGAAGAAGGAGCGATAAAGATGGGTAAATATTTTGGAACAGACGGAGTAAGGGGTATAGCGAATAGCGAGTTAACACCGGAGTTGGCATTTAAACTAGGCCGTTTTGGTGGCTACGTTCTTACTAGAAATACAGAAAAACCCAAAGTGCTTATAGGACGCGATACTCGTATTTCAGGTGAAATGCTGGAAGGTGCGCTTGTTGCAGGTCTTTTATCCATTGGGGCTGAAGTGATGCGCCTGGGTGTCATTTCGACACCGGGAGTTGCCTATTTAACTAAGGCCTTAAGTGCTGAAGCAGGTGTCATGATTTCCGCTTCGCATAATCCGGTAGCGGATAATGGCATTAAATTCTTTGGACCTGATGGGTTTAAGTTATCCGATGAACAAGAAGCGGAAATTGAAACACTATTAGATAAGGAAAAGGATGAACTTCCACGCCCGGTTGGCGGAGATTTAGGCCATTTGAACGATTATTTCGAAGGAGGGCAAAAGTATCTCCAGTATTTGAAACAATCAGTTGATGAAGATTTTACAGGCATTCATGTTGCTCTTGATTGTGCACATGGGGCTACTTCTGCCTTGGCCATGCATTTGTTTGCAGATCTTGATGCAGACATCTCTACAATGGGGGCATCGCCCAATGGCTTGAACATTAATGATAAGGTAGGTTCCACCCACCCTGAGGCACTTGCTGAATTCTTAAAAGAAAAAGGTGCGGATGTTGGGCTTGCTTTTGATGGCGACGGTGACCGCGTCATTGCAATAGATGAAAAAGGAAATATAGTGGACGGCGACCAAATCATGTATATCTGTGCGAAATACTTGAAAGAAAATAACCGTCTGAAACAGGGAACAGTGGTTTCTACGATCATGAGCAACCTTGGTTTTTATAAAGGTCTTGAAGAGCATGGTATACAAAGCGCCCAGACGGCAGTGGGGGATCGCTATGTGGTCGAGGAGATGCGGAAAGGCGGCTATAACCTTGGCGGCGAACAATCCGGACATATCATCTTCCTTGACTATAACACGACAGGAGACGGCTTATTGACGGGCTTACAGCTTGTGAACATCATGAGTGACACCCAAAAAACCTTATCCGAGCTTGCTGGCGAGATGAAGAAATATCCACAAACGCTGATCAATGTCAGAGTTACCGATAAACACGCTGTAACCGATAATGAAAAGGTACAGGAAGTCATCAGGGCAGTCGAAGGGGAAATGAACGGAAACGGTCGTATTTTGGTGAGACCATCCGGTACTGAACCTCTAGTCCGTGTTATGGCTGAAGCACCGACAGCTGAGGAATGCACCAATTATGTAGATCGCATCGTCGCAGTTGTAAGAGCGGAAATGGGAATGAACGAATAACTAATCCTATGCATAAAAGGAACGAAATTTCCTTTTATGCATATTTTTATAAAGAAGTCTTTTTTGTTGGTAAAGGTAATAAAGAATTGACCTATGTCCCTTGTTTAAGGTATGATTATCCTGATTTACAACTCATTTTCTAAAAATGGTTGTTTTAAAAAGGAGGGTAGGCAAGGAGAGAACGGATTCACAAAAGCGCCTGAACTAAGTCTGGACGAGAAATGACTTAGTTGACGAGGAGGAGGTTTATCGAATGATCGGCGGATACCTCCCGGCTGAAGTGCACAGCCGCAGTAATTCCAATCTTAAAACAGTAGGGCAACTTACTGCACAAAGGGTTGGAAATGCACAATGGGAAAAAGTGCTTTAGGGCATTTCCTTTATAAAAATATATATCAGAGATGAGGGGGCAGGGATGCCCCCGTGCATTCCTGTTCCCTCGAATCGGTTGGAGGAACAGAAATTATGTGTGGAATTGTTGGATATATTGGACTTAACGATGCAAAGGAAATTTTATTAAAAGGTCTTGAAAAACTTGAATACCGCGGTTATGACTCTTCAGGGATTGCTGTCAGAAATGAAGCAGGAGTAACAATCTTTAAGGAAAAGGGAAGAATCGCGGACTTACGGGCAGCCGTGGATGAAAATACTATGGCACATACCGGAATAGGACATACGCGCTGGGCTACACATGGTGTGCCAAGCCGTGAAAATGCCCATCCTCACCAAAGTAATTCAGGTCGATTGACTTTAGTTCATAATGGGGTCATTGAAAACTATGCGATTCTAAAACGTGAATATTTGAAGGATGTTGCCTTTAAAAGTGAAACGGATACGGAAGTCATCGTTCAACTTATAGAGAAGTTCGTAAACGAGGGCATGGAAGTGGAAGAGGCGTTCCGTCAAACACTGACTCTATTAGAGGGTTCATATGCCATTGCCCTATTGGATGCTGAAAATGATGAAACCATCTTAGTCGCAAAAAATAAAAGCCCGCTGCTAATCGGTGTCGGAAAAGACTTTAACGTTGTCGCTTCGGATGCAATGGCCATGTTGCAAGTCACAGATCAATTCCTTGAACTGATGGATAAGGAAATGGTTATCGTGACAAATGAAAAGGTAACGATCAAGAACCTTTCCAACGAAGAAGTTATGCGTGCCCCATACACTGCTGAACTGGATGCAAGTGATATTGAAAAAGGTACGTATCCTCACTATATGCTTAAGGAAGTCGACGAGCAGCCAGCTGTAATACGTAAAATCATTCAAGCATACCAAAATGAAGAAGGTAAACTTGCAATCGATTATAACATTACTGAAGCCGTAAGTGAGGCTGACCGTATTTATATCATCGCTTGCGGAACTAGCTATCATGCAGGGTTGATTGGTAAGCAATTCATCGAAAAAATGGCTGAAATTCCGGTTGAGGTCCATGTTGCATCGGAATTCACTTACAATATGCCGTTATTATCGAAAAAACCGCTATTCATCTTCATTTCACAAAGTGGTGAAACTGCAGATAGCCGTGCCGTGTTAGTGTCCATCAAAGCGCTTGGTCATAAAGCCCTGACCATCACGAACGTACCTGGCTCTACATTGTCACGTGAAGCGGATTATACGCTCTTGCTGCATGCTGGTCCTGAAATTGCCGTTGCCTCCACAAAGGCCTACACGGCTCAAGTGGCAGTCTTATCCATCCTAGCAAACGTAACAGGCCAATTCCGTAACATGGAGTACGGTTTCGACCTTGTAAAAGAGCTTGGAATCGTTGCGACTGCAATGGAAGCCCTATGTGATTCGAAAGAAGAGATGGAAGACATCGCCCGTGAATATTTGTCCGTTACGAGAAACTCCTTCTTCATCGGCCGTTCCCTTGATTACTATGTTGTGCTTGAAGGGGCCCTTAAGTTGAAGGAAATTTCTTACATTCAAGCGGAAGGCTTTGCTGGCGGAGAGCTTAAACATGGAACGATCGCCTTGATTGAAGAAGGTACACCTGTCATAGCCCTTGCTACTCAAGCAGGCGTCAACCTAAGCATCCGTGGTAATGTGAAGGAAGTGGTTGCCCGTGGCGCCAACCCTTGCATCATTTCCATGAAGGGTCTGGAAGAAGAGGATGACCGTTTCGTCATCCCGGAAGTGAATGAACTATTAACACCCCTTATCTCTGTTATCCCGCTGCAGCTCATTGCCTACTACGCAGCCTTGCACCGCGAATGTGACGTGGATAAACCGCGTAATCTTGCGAAAAGTGTAACGGTTGAGTAAGTTGGAATGAATGCAATGTATGTTATGTACAATGGAAATAATGATGGAAACTACGAAACAAAGATTGAAACTGAATAAATACTACAAGAAAACCCTAACTAGCTTTTGCTTGTTAGGGTTTTTTTTATAAAGGTCGTTGCTAATGTATAAAAAATTTATAGAATTTAGTAAAAGGTAAAAATCATTTTACTGGAAATATAGAAATAATAAGGGTATAAAGTTATAATTTAGATAAATTTAAAATAGGTCAATATAAACAAGAATTGCTAGAAGGGATAAAGCAATATATGTATTTATACCGGCATGATCGAGAGTGGTTGTATAACATATTGCCTGCTGCTCAGTAAAAACAGTATGAAAGAGGATGAGCAAACAACAGGTCAAAATTGAATGACTGGCCTTTTAAAAAGGGAGAGCAAGTACAATTAACTTGGATTAGCTCTCCTTTTCGCCATGAAAAGAAGATGATGATTTACGCATGGTTCAGAGCCAATAATCGAAAACCTTTTAGTCAATGGGGAACGCTTTCCGCTTTAAGTACCGCCAAAAAAGTTAGTGTGATTGAAGTTGATCGAGAAGATAAGCATTGTCTACTTTGATATGTTTTTTAGATAATCACGGAGATTAAAGTATACGCTTATCAACAAATTTATAAAGGGTTGATTAATGCTAGTGGAACTTTGGATAAAGACCAATGCAATTTAATAATTTAGATTTTTTAACTTATGGTATGGCAAAAAAGAATATTATCATAAATCTAAAATGGTATATGAGAAAATTACTTAGGAGCGATAAAAATGGATTATTTGCAAGTAGAATCAGTGGATATTCAAAATTTAGATGATTTGAAGTTAACTAAGCTATTGTCACTTTTACTTTATAATGAGGCGAATAAATTTAATTTAGTGAAAAATTCGATCTCAGTAGCATTGAATATTACGGTAGCTGATGGTGGAGAAGATGGACATATAAAATGGGAGAATGGAATAGAAAGAACAGATTGGATTCCAGGTAGATATACACTTTTTCAAGTGAAAGCAACAGATATGCCACCTTCTACTTGTAAAAATGAAGTTTTAGATTCAAAAGGTTTAATAAAAGCTAGAGTAGAGGATGTAATAAATAAAAATGGTAATTATATTCTATTCCATAATAGAGATTTGAATGAAAAACAAATTCTAGAAAGAATTAATGCTTTTAAAGAATCTATTTGTTCTGTAATACCTGATGCAACACCTAAAATTGAAATTTACGATGCTAATAAGATTGCTGAGTGGTGTAATAAATATATTCCAGTAATTTGTGCTGTTTGGGAATGGAACGGCAAACATATTTTGTCTGGAAGTAAAACTTGGGACGCGTGGAGTAGACATAGAGAATTTCAATCACAATTTATCCTAACTTATGATAATGAACAAATCATTAATGATTTAAGAGAATACTATAAAGTTGAACAAAAAGTCGCTAGAATAATAGGTCTTCCAGGGAAAGGTAAAACAAGATTAGCATTAGAAATATTTAGAGGGGATGTTAGCATTGAATTAGAAAGTTTAAATAAAAAGGTTATATATATTGATGCAACGTATTCTAAAGAATCTATCATTGCTTCAATAATTTCTTGGAGAAATTTAGGGATGTCAGGAATAATTATTGTTGATAATTGCGATTATGAATTACATAAATCACTTAAATCTGAAATTGAACATATCGATAGTAAATTTAGTCTTCTAACTCTAGATTATAATTTACATGCTGCTTCTTCGGGAGATCCACTAATTAATTTAGAAAATGTCCCTAAAGAAATAATTGAAGGGATTATTAAAAACTCATATCCTGAAATGGACGATCAAGATTTAGAAAGAATAGTCGTTTTCTCCGAGGGTTTTCCAAGTATAGCTACTTTACTTGCTGAAGCTAGAATAAATGATTTTGAAACAATAGGAAGGATTCAAGATACTATTTTAGTGAAAAAGCTATTATGGGGAAGAGATGAAATTGATGAAAGAGCATTGAAAGTTATTGAAGCTTGTGCTGTTTTTGAACATATAGGTTTTGAAGATGATAAAGAGTTTGAGATGAAATATGTTGCTGAAAATATTTGCGGAATAACATTAGATGAATTCTATGAGAAGTGTTGTTATTTTATAAAGAAAAAAATAATTGTTCAACATGGTCGTTATATAAAGTTAGTTCCGAAAACGCTAGCTATTACTTTAGCGGCCCAATGGTGGGAAAAATGCAGACCGAAGAAAGCGCAGGAAATTTTATCTGATACTAATCTACCATCATCAATGGTTAAGCAGCTTTGCAGTCAAATTTCAAAACTCCATTTTTTAGAAAAAGCACACGAATTAACCGCCACTTTATGTGGAGTACAAGCCCCTTTTGGCCAAGCAGAGATACTAAGTTCTAAATTAGGGTCACGTATTTTCTGCTCTTTTGTAGAAATCGACCCTGTAATAACTGTTGAAACTTTAGAGCGTGAATTTGGGTTAATGAGTATTGAGGAGTTAAAACAGGTTAAAGATGGTCGAAGAGATCTAGTCAGAGCGTTAGAAAAACTATGCTTTTGGGAAAAAACTTTTGAAAAAGCAGCTAAGCTTTTAGCAAGATTTGCTGCAGCAGAAAATGAACACTGGTCAAATAATGCTACTGGTCAGTTTAACCAATTGTTTCACTATATGTTATCTGGAACACAAGCAAATTTAGAAAGTAGAGTATCAATTATTAATTGGGCTTTATCTTCTCCAGAAGTAGAAATCAAAAAAATAGGTATAGGTGCTTCCGAACATGCTTTGAAAACTCAAGGCTTTTCTAGAATGATTGGAGTAGAGAACCAGGGAAGCCGCCCGTCTATGCAAGAATGGAAGCCTGATAATTGGGGAGAAGTATTTGATTATTGGAATCAGGTGATGAATTTGTTGGTAGAATTAATTATAAAAGAGGATAATTACTCAGATTTAATATTTGATGTAATAGTAGATAACGTATTTGGCTTAATTAAAAGTGGATATGTTGAAAATATGGATCATTTATTAAGGGGTATTTTTGAAAAGCGTAATAATTATTGGCCGGAATTTACAGAGAAAATTAATTTGATTTTAAAATACGATGGGTCAAAAATGCCAAAAAAAATCTTAGGTTTAATTAAAAGTTGGGAAGAGCAATTACAGCCACAGGATACAATTACTAAATTAAAGGCATTGGTTTCTAATGCTAATAGTGATTACATTGAAGATAAAGATGGTGTTAGTGGAAGTAAATATAGAGATGCGGCTCTTGATAGAATAGATGGGTTGTTAGAAGAAGTATATCCAGAAAAAATGGAAGAATTAAAATGCAATTTGAATAATTTGTTAATTGGGGAACAAAAACAAGCATTCTACTTTGGAAAACAATTATCTAATAAAATGGCTGAGGAAGAAAGAGGAATCTTTCTTGATTTAGTTTATGCAGAAACTCAAAAATTAGTGACCTCAAAAGAAGTACAAATAGTTAATATGAATTTCTTAGGAGGAGTATTGAATTCTATCCAGTTAAATAATCCAAACTTATTCAAGAGTTTCTTAACCCAGTTAGATACAAAAGAATATGCATATATACTATCAGAAATTATTCGATATATTGAAGTTGATAAGAACATATTATGTCTTTTATTAGAATGTGTTCAAGAATCAAGGATTGAGATAAATAGTTTATTAGCGTTAGCTTATGGACCAGCTATTAATAATATTGAAGAAGATGATTTATTAGCGTTTTTAGATTCTTTATATGGATTAGATCAAGGATTTAATCAAGCCGTAGTTTGGAAAATATACTATAGGTATTACCTCAATAATAAAGAAATTACGCCAAAAACATCTAGATTTATAGTGCATTTTTTAGAAAATTCTTTAGCTATACTTTCCGAACAGAATATTTTCTATGAGGTAAGTGAGATTCTGATAGATTTATATAAATTAGAATTTGTTAATAATGAAGAACTAAGTCAAAATCTATTGATAAACTTACTAGACGTGTTAAATGGAAAAGATAATTATAGTGTCAAAAGTTTAATCGAAAAGTATGTTGAAATAATTATTGAGTCAGACCCTATAACTAGTTGGAAAATACTTTCTGATAAACTTCTCAAAGCTGAAGGTATGTTTAAGTATAGATTAATTGATATATTGGGAAATGGAATGTTTAAAGAAGATTTAGCGCCTGTTCGAAATATACCTATTGAAAGTTTAAAAGAATGGGCTGAAAGTGATAAAAGAGCTGCACAGATCTTAGCTAGTATATATCCTATAGAAATAGATAAGGAAGATAATTTAATTCATTTTTTAATAGAATATTATGGGGATGATGAAAGGGTATTGAGCAATATTGATCGTCAATTGCGAACTTATAGTGGATGGGGTTCTTTTATACCACACTATGAAGGGTTAATAGAATTTTATAAAAAATATATTAATTCTCAATCTCATATAAGAAAATGGTCGTTACAAAATATTAGATATTTAGAAGAGTACATTAAAAGAGAAAAGATTAGAGAAGAAGAAGATAAATTAAGGTTTTAAATCATTGTTTTAAATTCTTACCCACGCATTTTGATCAAACTGTGTTTCAAATCTACATGTTATATAGATTTGAAATACAGTTAACCGTTTGGAAAAATGATTAATTGTAAATAAGTTGCACCGTTACACCCCTTTGGATATGATTATCCAAAGGGGTGTTTTTTATGTCTAAAAGAACGAGAACCTCTCAAGTTGACAAGTGGATTAAAGAAGGCCGAGGAATAGGCATCGGTGTGCAGCGTAATAAATTCGTTTGATGCAATCTATCAAATCCATCGGTAGGTAATCGCGGCATCTTTAAGAGGCAAAGTTAAAGATTTGGATAAGGAGCTGGCTTACAAACGATTGATTTTCTATGGTGGATTGTTGAAAGAAAAGACGATGTGGTAGATGGCGATTTAATTCGTATCGGCATGAAAAATAACATCTTCAAAAATAATTTTAGATTTTAGGAGAGAATGATATGGAAGTTTTTGCAGAATTTTTAGCGAATATTAATAACCCGCAACATAGGGAACGAACGGAAGAAGTCCTGGCTTGGGTAACTAAGAAATTTCCAAATCTAATGCCGAAAATTGCGTGGAATCAGCCTATGTTTACCGATCATGACACATATATTATTGGCTTTAGCGTGGCTAAACATCATTTGGCTGTTGCCCCTGAAAAGGCAGGGATCGATCATTTCTCTGATGCAATCGTGCAGGCTGGCTATGATCACACCAAGCAGTTGGTACGTATCAAGTGGGACAGTCCGGTTGATTACTCATTACTTGAGAAAATGATAGAGTATAATATTTTTGATAAGGCAGACTGTTCAACTTTTTGGCGGAAGAAAAAAAATGATTATTAAGGGTGAAAACCAACAAATAGATTTTAAAAACAGCTGCCATTGCAGCTGTTTTTTATTACTAGATTTTACTATAAAATCACAAAATCCTTCACGAAATAGGAAGCAGAATGGTGAAGGTCGTTCCCTTTTCGAGTTCGCTATTCACGGATATGGTCCCTTCATGCATCTCTATAATCCTTTTCACGATCGATAGACCTAAACCGCTCCCGCTTTTTGAGCGTTCCCTTGCCAGGTCGGCTTTATAGAATCGCTCGAATATATGGAACTGGTCGGTTTCGGAAATGCCGATTCCATTGTCGGATATCGTTATGGATGCCAGGTCATCAACCTGTTGTAACAGAATCGTGATCTTTCCACGCTGGCGGGTGAATTTGATGCTATTGTGTATTAAATTTGTCCATACCTGGCTCATTAAATCCTGGTCTGCAACTATTGGAATCTTATCTAAGGTTATATCCAATTCGAGTTCTTTTTCCAACCAAGCGGGTTCACAAGCCAAAATGATGGTTCGTATTTGCTGATCCAGCCGGAAATCAGTCCTTTCAAAAGGATGATGCTCGGATTCAAGGGATGTAAGCTTTAGGAGGTTATCACTTAATTTGGATAATCTCCTGCTCTCTGTCTCTATTATATGAAGATAATGATTTCGTTCTTCGGTTGTCAGCTTATTAAATTGAAGAGCTTGGGCAAAGCCTACAATGGAGGTAAGGGGCGACTGTATTTCATGTGAGACGTTAGAGATGAATTCCTGCCGCATTTCTTCCATTTGCTTCAATTGTTTGGCCATGTGATTGAAGTGGTTAATGATATCGGTCATTTCGTTTCTCTTGTCCATAAAATTAAAATCCAGTTGTACATTATAATCGCCATTTGCTATTTTCCTTAAGGCGTCTATGATCTCGAGGTAAATATTCACCCGTTTATTGTGATGGATAGCATGTATAAGGTGACCAATTAATATCATGATTGCGATGCTTGTCACGATTGTAGCCAGATACCGAACATAATCGGTTAACCTTAAGGGCAATAGCTGAATGATATAGTATCCGGCGGTAAAGCAAATTGAAATGAACGTAACAAAAAACAGCATGACAAGCATTTGTTTGAAAAATCGATTGCCTCTCATTTCGTTATCTCCAAACGGTAGCCCAATCCCCAGATCGTTTTAATCCGGAAGGGGAATGACGATTCTGGAAACCGTTCTCTCACTCTTTTAATATGAACATCGATAGTTCGTTCATCACCTTCATAATCATAGCCCCAAATGTCTTCGATAAGATCTTCCCTGGAAAAAGTTTTTCCAGGATAGCTTGCTAATTTAAACAACAATTCGAATTCTTTTAATGGAATCGTATATTCCTGTTCTTTGAATGACATTTCATGCGTGTTGCGATTCATCTTTAAATCGCCGATATTTAATGTTTGTGAAATAGTGATTTTATACCGTTTTAATAAAGCCTTTATTCTAAGAACCAATTCAATCGGTTCAAATGGCTTTACAAGATAATCATCTGCCCCAAGCCCGAATCCTTTTACTTTTTGTGTTGTTTCCCCTTTTGCAGTCAGCATTAAAATGGGGATATCACTAAATTCCCGTAATTCTTTGCATAATTGCCATCCATCCATGTTAGGCATCATAATATCGATGACTGCCAAATCGATTTTCACTTTTTCCATTACTTTCAATGCCTGCATTCCATCTGAGGCTTCATATAGATCAAAGCCTTCTTTTCTTAACAACAGGTTTATAAGTTCGCGAATATGTGCATCATCATCGACTATCAATATTTTTGTCATCCTTTTTCTTTCCTTTCGGTGAACTAGGCCAGTTCAACTTTGTGCAACTGCTGTTGGGCAAATTCGCGATATAATGAGTGCGTATTATATAGCTCTTTATGTGTTCCGCTGCCTGTAATTTTCCCTTTTTCAAGGAAGATGATTTGATCTGAACCGATAACGGTCGATAGGCGGTGGGCGATAACTATTGTTGTTCTGCCTTTCATTAAATCATTTAATGCCTGTTGAACCACTTTTTCAGATTTGCTGTCCAGGCTTGAAGTAGCTTCATCAAGCATTAATATTTTGGGGTTTCTTAAAAATGCACGAGCGATTGCAATTCTTTGTCTTTGGCCGCCTGATAATTTCATGCCCCTTTCACCAACCTCTGTATCATATCCGTTCGGAAGCTCAGAAATGAACTGATCTGCATACGCCATTTTAGCCACTTGATTTAATTCTTCATCTGTTATATCCCGATCGATGCCATAACAAATATTATCTCGAATTGTACCTGATACAATAGGGCTTTCTTGTGAAACATATCCAATCTGGCTTCTCCATGAATGGAGTGTGAAATCATTTATGGATTTCCCGCCTATGGATATTGACCCTTGCTGTGGTTTGTAGAAACGCTCGAATAATGAAAAAAGGGTCGTTTTTCCGCTGCCGCTTGGGCCGACAATTGCAGTGACCTTTCCGGCTTCAACGTTAAAGCTTAGATCTTTAAGTACCTGTTCTCCATTATTGTAACTATAGTTCAGGTGATCCACGCTGATAGATTGACTCATATTTTGAACGGGCTGCTTCGCATCTTCTTCCTCTACTGAATCCAGAATGGAAATGATGCGCTCTGTTGCACCCGTTGCTTTTTGGAATTGAGTAAAGAAACTGGCTAATTGAGCCATTGGCATGATTATTTGGAAAAGGTACATGATGAATGCAACCAGAGCTCCGGCTGTCAGGGCTCCTGAAGAAACGCGCATCCCCCCATATCCTAAAATCAGCACGAGTAATGCCATCATGATAAAACTCATTAGCGGCGCAATCAACGCTTGGATTTTTGCCTCTTTTAATCCGAATTGAAATAATTTCTGGATTCCTTTTTTGCCATTTTGATATTCCAAAGCTTCAGCATTAGATGCTTTAACAAGGCGTATTTCCGTTAGAACCTGCTGAAGGACTGCGGTGAAGCTTGCTGTCTCGTCCTGCATCCCTTTTGATATTTTATGCATTTTTTTCCCTAGCGGCATTAATATCAAAACAGAGAGTGGAATTGCAGTGAACATCAATAATGTCATTTTCCAATCCAGTACGAATAACACGATCATGGAGCCTATGATGGAAATGATTCCTGTAACGAAATTAGAGAGATGTTCAGAGATTAATCCCTTCACTACAGTTGTATCATTTGTCATTCTGCTGACTGTTTCTCCCGAAGGATGTTCATCAAAATAACTCACGGGTAATACGAGTAATTTTTTCCATAGTTGATCGCGGATGCCCGCCACTACAGATTGTCCGATCCGGTTCAATAAATAGATGGAAAATCCACTGGCCAATGCTTGAACAATGATGGCAAGAACGAGGAGCATGATCCTTTCAGTGCTTAGTGAACTGACTGAAAAATCATTGATTAGATTTTTTGTGAATAATGGGACTAATAAAGCTACACCTGTAGTGCCTAGGCTTAATGCTAATGCAATCCCTATCATTAGTTTAGAAGGCTTCGTTTGTTGAACCAATCGAACGAACTGGCGCCATCCTTTTTGTTTTTTTGCTTCTGACATATGTAAATACATCCTTTCTCGATCTTCATTACAGAGAAGTATATAAAGAAGTTATGAATTGAATATGAACTAGTCTTAATTATTCCACGAAACTACTGGTGAACCTTTTCTGGAGGATAAATTTGAAAAAATATGGCGGACATTTAAAATAGTGTCGGTTTTTTTTCATGAAGATACAAGAAAAATAAATATTCGATGGTTAACAGTAAGAGTGAAGGAATATGTGTAAGGATCTCAAGACTAGGGGTTATAGGTAAAAAGATATAGTTATATCTTGTTTTTGAATTGATTTTTAATAATAAATACCTATATAAGCTAAATACTTACCGCTTTTAACCGATTAAATATGGAGATACAAAAAACAGTATAAGTTAGGTGGAAAAAATGATTATTTTGAATGAGTCCATTGTGTCGCCAATTCTTCTAAAGGTGTTAGAGGAACAGCAAATTCCAGTATTGGAACAAGGGCAATGGGGAGACACATTAACATCAGAAAAGTTAAACATTCAAAAGGATACAGAATTTTTCAAGTCCATGGAAAAGGACAAAAGAATTCTTACAAACTCTGAAAATGGCATAACACTATTAGGTCATTTTCAACCGAATAGCAATGAATACATATGGTCAAAGTTATTGAAGGATAAGAGTCAGGTGCGAAATTTGACGAAATCTTTATATCCTGATTTTTATTTCCAAAATATCGATTTATCCATAATAAGTGACCTGGATAAAAATCAAATACCGTATCCGGTAGTTATCAAACCCAATATTGGCTATTCCAGTGTAGGGGTGCACAAAGTCAAGAATGAGCAGGATTGGGATATAGCCGTGAACCAGCTTAAAGCGGATTTACTTCATTCGGATGGATTATATGATTCAGAAGTGGTCGGTTCCCAGACCGTTTTAATAGAAGAGTGGATTCAGGGTGAAGAGTATGCCATTGACGGTTATTACAATCAAGATGGTGAACCGGTCATTTTGAATGTCTTCAAACGGTTATTCAAGGATGATTACGATACTTCCGATCGAATTTATTATACTTCGAAGTTGGCCATTAATGAAATCTATCATGAAGCACTGAAGTTCATGAAGAATATCCAAACGGTCCTTCCGCTTAGGAATTATCCTGTACACTTTGAAATTCGCAAAAAGGGAAACCGGGTGATACCCATTGAAATCAATCCCCTGCGTTTTGCAGGAGCGGGTACAACGGATCTAGGTTACCATGCCTATGGAATGAATATGTATGAACACTATTTTTCAGGAACGAAACCCGATTGGAATCGGATATTGGAAGAGATGGACGATCGAATATATAGCTTTTTCTTTGCAGAGGTCCCACTGGAAATAAGTCTGGAAGATGTTGCACGTATTGATCATGATGGACTTCGTCATGAATTCGAACATGTTTTGGAATATAGGCAGCTTCCTTTTCAAAAAGACCGTAGCATGGCAATCATCTTTTATAGAAGTGAGGATTTGAATAAAAACCTCCAATTGCTTCATTTGGATTTAATACCATATTTGACAATAAAACACCTGGTTTTCAACTAAGGGGGGCATGAAAATGAGATTTTCGAAGCTGAATCCTAAAAAATCTTTATTGGCAAAACTATTTTTGTTTTATATTATTCCTTTCGTGATCTTCGCAGGGGCCATGGGCCTTTGCTTTTCCTATATTACTAATAAAATGATCAATGAGAACGTCCTTCCGCAATTCGATGATCGACTTTCTGAAAATGCCCACAGTTTAGCAGCGAGCCTCAATCCCACTTTGATAAACAATGCTTCCGAACGGGGCGAAGAGATTAAGCGGAAACTGGATGCCTTTGTTGAAGATAAAAAGGGAATTGAATATGTTTATGTTTTGAAGCGGGAGAATGATGCCGACATGATTGTAGCCTTGAGCGGCAGCGATGACTATATGGTGGAATCCCCCTTCACACCGGAACAGGCAAAATCGATAAATGGAAATGAAGACGTCTTAAGTGAAATATATAAAGATAAGTGGGGTACACACAAGTCGTACTTTACGCCAATCGAAGGAACGGACGCGATTGTCGGAATCGATATGGATGCAAAATTCATTGATGAATTGAAAAGCACAATGATATTCTATAATATCTTATTTCTTGCAAGTGCCGTTATATTAGGTGTGCTATGCGCCGTTGTCATCGGGAAAAAGATCTCGGGACCCGTCAATGAACTCGTTGGTTACACGAATGAAATGGCAAAAGGGGACTTAAGTAAGTCGATTCCCGTTAGCAGACAGGATGAGATTGGCGATCTGTCAAATGGATTCGAAGATATGAGATTAAGTTTGGCCCATATTATCCAGAATGTCCGTGAACACGCTCAAACGATGAATCAAACGACGGTTTCCATTCAGCGATCCTTTGAAGAGATGGTGGAATCCTATGGCCAGATAGTGACGGGGACAACGGAAGAAGCAAAAGCCTCGGAAGAACGTGCCCATCATATTGACCGAATTTCCAATATGATCAGTGACTTAACGGATACGATCCGTTTAATGAACGAGCAAACGAATGAAATGAATGAATTTACGATGCATGCGAATACACTTGCAGAACAAGGAAGTAAACAAGTGCAAGATGTAACGAACCAGATGGATAAAATCATGGAAAACGGCCAAGCGAATAAAGCCAATTTGGTAAGCCTGGAAGAGGATGTAGTGAAGATAAATGAAGTGATTGGTTTAATAAGGGTAATTGCTTCCCAAACGAACCTGCTGTCCCTGAATGCTTCCATTGAAGCGGCACGGGCGGGCGATGCCGGAAGAGGTTTTGCCGTAGTCGCTCAAGAGGTGCAAAAATTGGCTGTGCAAACAGATGAATCCATCGATATCATTTCAGAATCCATTATGCGGATTAATGAACAAACAGCCAAAGTCATTCAAAATAATGACGAGAGTTTTCAGGATATACTAAATGGTGTTTCCTTAGTGGAAAACAATGGCGAGATTTTCAATAAGATATTCGAATCCGTAGGGAAATTGCTGAAAGGCACAGAACAATTGGCCGTCCATTCGAAAAAAATCAATGAGTCTTCGGACGAAAGCCTGGCATCCATTCAAGAAATTGCGGCGATTTCAGAAGAAGGAGTCGCGACAACTGAGCAAATCTCGGCAGCTGCAATTCAACAAAATACCATAATGACTGGATTGAAGGACCAAAATGAAGATTTAGCAAAAGAATCGGCCATTTTAGAAGAAATGGTAGAAAAGTTCATTACCGAAAAATGAAATATATAAACATCTGCAAAAACTTCTCATTAACTTTGTTTTCGAGAGGTTTTTGTAGGGGTTCTATCTGAAACATAGTTGAGTGGAGCGGGTGTTCGAGGCTCCTGCGGGGAAGATCCCACTGGTGCTAAGGGCGCCGAGGGCGGACCTTCCGCAAAAAGAGATTGCCTGGAGGCAATGCTCCGTTTTACACTCCCTCAAAAAAATATAGCAATCTTAAATGATATCGAGTTTGTCTACAGTCTGAAACCTCTTTAACTTTGTATGCGGTTTTTGTTTGGATGAATGCATGCATGCATGTGAGTGTTCATGTTGGCCGAGGGCTGTAATAGATAGCCACTTTGGTTACTGTTTTTTTATCGAATTTAGAGAGTATTAAAAATTGCTGGAAAAAAGTTTCCCCAAACTATTTGCAATCGCTACCATTTAATGTTATGCTTAGTCTTAATTATTTTTGTTCGGTACTAAGGATACTAAAAGTACTACTTTTCGTTTTCGATGATGACTTAGAGCAAGGATAGTAATACATTGTGCTTAGATGCACTAGGAGGCAACAACAATGGAACAAGGTAAAGTAAAATGGTTTAACGCAGAAAAAGGTTTTGGATTCATCGAACGCGAAAACGGAGACGACGTATTCGTACATTTCTCAGCTATCCAAAGCGAAGGTTTCAAATCTTTAGACGAAGGCCAAGAAGTTACTTTTGAAGTAGAACAAGGTCAACGCGGACCTCAAGCTTCTAACGTTCAAAAAGCATAATTTCAATAACAAAAAAAGGCGGATCCTTGTTATAGGGTCCGGCTTTTTTTGTTTTATGAAAATACATAACAAAAAACCCCGCTAAACGAAAAGCAGGGTAAATGGTACAAGTAAAGTAAAACGCTTAAAAAGGTTTGACTAAGTATATCATAGTTTTTCTAAAAAATACTAAATTAATTATATTATACTTATCAAGGTAACGAAAGGTAATTACTGAAATCATCGGATTGAAGGGGCGTAAAGGAATTTATGTCCCTTCTTTTTTTTGCCTGAAGATTAGGGAAGAGAACAGCATGACCATTTTGTTCAAAAAGGGAAACAAAAAAACGATGGCCCACATATAAAGACATAAGGGCGCTTTCACTAACTTGGAGGAAGGAGAAAAGATTCCCATACATTCAAATATGGATTTGAATATTCAGGGTATTATGTTATATTATAATCAAACGAAGATTTGAATGAAGGGTGTGAGAAGATGACGGAACTGAAAGATATATGTGATGTTCACCTGCATGATGAAGTGAAGGTCAATCGCATTCAAGAGGAAATGGGCCAGGTGGATATATCCAGCATGTCGAAGCTGTTTAAAGTTATAGGCGATGAAAATAGGGCGAAGATAGCTTATGCGCTCTGTACGGACGAGGAATTGTGTGTGTGCGATCTGGCCAATATCATTGGTGCTTCGATGGCGACAACGTCACATCATCTTCGTACCCTATATAAACATGCAATCGTAAAATACCGAAAAGAAGGAAAGTTGGCTTTTTATTCTTTGGATGATCACCATATTAAGCAATTGATTCTCATTGCATTAGAACATCAGCAGGAGGTAAGGGTCGATGGCTGAGTCCCCAATGAAAACATATCGTATCCAGGGTCTATCCTGCACGAATTGTGCGGCTAAATTCGAGAACAATGTCCGTGAACTAGAGGGTGTGAAGGATGCCAAAATCAACTTTGGGGCCTCGAAGATTTCGGTACAGGGCAGCGCTACCATTGAAGAGATTGAAAAGGCGGGAGCTTTCGATAACCTGAAGATCCGCGGTGAACAGGAACAGGTAACGCAAAAGGAACCATTTTGGAAGCAAAAAGAAAATATTAAAGTGGTGTTTTCGGTTATCCTATTGCTGGTCAGCTGGATATTGGATAATCGATATGCTGATGGAAGCATCATGCCGGTAATCGGTTATGCGGCAGCAATCATAGTTGGGGGATATTCATTATTTGTCAGTGGATTGAAAAACCTTGTAAGGCTTCGCTTTGATATGCACACCCTTATGACGGTTGCCATCATCGGAGCGGCCGTGCTTGGTGAATGGGGAGAGGGGGCGACCGTCGTCATCCTATTTGCGATAAGTGAGGCACTGGAAAAATATTCAATGGATAAAGCCCGTAATTCCATCGAATCATTAATGAACATCGCACCTAAAGAAGCCTTGATCCGTAGAGGGCATCACGAAATGATGGTTGCTGTTGATGAGATTGTAGTGGGCGACATCATGATCGTTAAACCGGGTCAAAAGCTTGCAATGGATGGCCTGATCATGAATGGGGCCTCGACACTTAATCAAGCAGCCATTACTGGGGAATCCGAGCCGGTTTTTAAAACGGTTGATGGTGAAGTGTTTGCCGGAACCTTAAATGGTGAAGGGCTGCTCGAAGTGGAGGTCACGAAGCGAGTCGAAGATACGACGATTGCAAAAATCATCCACCTTGTTGAAGAAGCACAGGCCGAAAAGGCCCCTTCCCAAGCCTTCGTGGATAAATTCGCAAAATTCTATACGCCGGCCATCATGCTCATTGCCTTGGCCATTGCCGTATTACCCCCGATTGTGATGGACGGGGATTGGAGTGAATGGATTTACCGGGGATTGGCTGTACTGGTTGTCGGCTGTCCTTGTGCTTTGGTCATTTCAACGCCCATCGCCATCGTGACAGCAATCGGAAATGCTGCCAAACATGGTGTGCTGATTAAAGGCGGGGTCCATTTGGAGGAAGCAGGAGCCTTAAAGGCGATCGCGTTTGATAAAACGGGTACTTTAACAAAGGGCGTACCTGAAGTGACTGATTTCATGGTGTTATCTGATGTGTTGAATGAACAGGCCGTGCTGGCTATCGCTGCTGCTTTAGAAAGCAGATCACAGCACCCCCTTGCCACGGCCATTCTTCAAAAGGCGGAAAACCACGATGTGGACTATCATTCTTTATTGGTGGAGGATTTTACTGCGATCACCGGTAAAGGCATAAAAGGGAAAATCAATCAAGGAATCTATTACATTGGTAAACCCCACCTTTTTGAAGAAGAGGCAGGTATGGTTTTCTCTGATGATGTGCTTAAATTAATCAGCGGCTATCAAAATACAGGGAAAACGGTGATGCTGCTTGGCGATCAAGTGAAGCTTCTGGCACTCATCGCGGTATCTGATGAAATAAGGGAAAGCAGTAAGGAAGCGATTCGGAAACTGCATGCTTTGGGCATTGAAAAAACGATCATGCTGACTGGCGATAATATCGGAACGGCAAAAGCAATTGGAGCGGCAGCTGGCGTTCATGAGATTGAGGCGGAGCTATTGCCGCAGGATAAATTGACCATCATCAAACGATGGAAACAAAAATACGATCGAGTGGCCATGGTAGGCGATGGTGTCAATGATGCCCCGGCTTTGGCCGCTTCCACGGTAGGAATCGCAATGGGCGGGGCGGGCACTGATACGGCCCTTGAAACAGCCGATATTGCCTTAATGGGTGATGACTTATCGAAGCTGCCTTATACTATCCGCTTAAGCCGTAAAACATTAAAAATCATTAAGCAGAACATCACGTTTTCATTGGTGATTAAAATCCTGGCCTTATTATTGATAGCGCCGGGCTGGTTAACACTTTGGATGGCGATTTTTGCCGACATGGGTGCGACGTTATTAGTTACATTGAACAGTCTTAGGTTATTGAGAATAAAAGAGTAGAATAATATGGGCTCCCTGGTGCATCTTAAGGTGCACCAGGGAGCTTTTATTTATAGATTTCCAATTGTTTCATGTGAAACTTTGAAAAAAATTAATCGATCCTGTTATTTTTTTGTTTAATTTTATTAAAGGGCAGGAATCGTTATGCAAGTGATGCCTGGTATGCTACAATGTGGCTGTTTTAGGCAGTATGATAGGTTTGTTTAAGTATAATATAGGGAGTAAGGTATGTACGGAAGGGATTTGAAATGATGGAATTACAGCAGAGGGCAATCTTGGTTGGAGTCAATCTCAACGGTCAAAAGGATTTTGAGTATTCAATGGAGGAATTGGCCAATTTAACGGAAGCATGTGAGGTAGAGGTTGCAGGGACCATCACACAGAATTTGCATCGGGTGAACTCATCACATTTAATCGGTACCGGGAAGATCGAGGAAGTAAAAAATCTCGTTGAGCATAAAGAAGCTAATGTCGTCATTTTTAATGATCAGCTTTCCCCTTCGCAACTTCGTAATCTGGAGAGGGATATGGATTGCAAGGTGATCGACCGGACAATCTTGATTCTGGATATCTTCGCGCATCGGGCGAAAACAAAGGAAGCACAGCTTCAGGTAGAAGTGGCAAAGCTGCAGTATATGCTCCCGCGTCTCGTTGGTTTAAGGGAGTCATTAGGGCGTCAGAGTGGCGGGGTCGGTACAAACAAAGGTGCAGGTGAAAAGCAGTTAGAGCTTGACCGCAGGAGAATCGAGGAAAATATAAGTGTTTTGAATAAAGAACTGGAAGAACTTGTTGCACATAGGCAAACGCAGAGGAAACAGCGGAAAAAGAATGCCATCCCTGTCGTATCCTTAGTCGGTTATACCAATGCAGGTAAATCTTCGATCATGAATGCACTGATTGAGATGTTCCATCCAAATGCCGAGAAGCAGGTGTTGGAGAAGGATATGCTGTTCGCTACGCTTGAGACGTCCGTCCGAAACATTCCGCTGCCGGATAAAAAGGAATTTTTATTGACGGATACGGTGGGATTTGTGTCTAAATTGCCGCATCATCTAGTGAAAGCATTCCGATCCACATTAGAAGAAGTGGTAGAAGCGGATCTGTTGATCCATGTTGTCGATTTTTCCAATCCTAATCATGAGCAGCAAATGGAGATAACGGAAAAGACTTTAAACGAGATAGGGATTAAAGGGATTCCGACGATTTTTGCCTATAATAAAGCGGACCTTACCGATTTGGATATCCCTCAGGTGAATCGTGGCTCTGTATATATGTCAGCAAAAAACAAAGTTGGCATCGAAGAATTGATAGATCAAATTCGCAAGCATATTTTTGTCGACTATACTCACTGTGAAATGCTGATTCCATTTGATCAAGGGCAGCTGGTTTCTTATTTCAATGAAAATGGTCACATAACGGAAACGGAATATGAGGAAATCGGATATCGAATAAAGCTTGAGTGCAAGAGAACGGATTATGAGAAATATAAACGATACGTTATTCATCCGGAATGAACCTGCCTGTTGATAATTTGTTAACGGTTTGTTGATAAGTGGAAAAGTCGATTCGTTAATGTGGATAACTTCTGGTGAAATGCCTCTGTTCTGCAAAAACAAAGAGAATAATGCCGTATAATATGTGAATAAGTTGTGGATAAGAGTGAAAAGACCCAGGAAACCAAGATTTGCGTTTCTGGGCTTTTTGTTATGTGGACAAAGTGTTGATAAGTAGGTTTTCGGAACAAATCATCTAAAGAATATCGGTAAGTATGATGAAGAGTAAGTTTGAATGTAGAAAAATGACGATGTTTATCACTTATTGTTAGGAAATATAACATGAATATTACATATTGCATATTTAGCATCTGGAAACACTTTACACTTTGTATAATGTAACTTGCATTTCAACATTATAAAATAAAGAATACTCAATTCTCAGATTTATCATCAGGATTTGGGTTTTTAAGATTAGTAGGGGGGGCTCTTTGTGTTAGAAGGAAGCAGGGACCGAGGCGTGACCAGTGAGAGAATGATAGAAAATAATGAACAAAATGAGAGATTTTTGGCTGGGAAATCGCCATGACTTGTTAGGTGAAAAAATTGATGGAAACCATATTGGCAATGCTTTCAATCGTTTAAATATGAGGACAGTAGAGTTAATGCATGCAATTCCTCCCTTTTTATTTTTCGAAAATAAATGTTTGGAAGGAGAAATAGTGGATGAGTATGACGAGCCCGTTAAAAGGTGGTCTAGAGATTAACTTTCAGGAAGCGGAGAGGGGTTTATCCCCAAGGGAAGCTTTGGAAGAATCGAATCGATGTTTATACTGCTATGATGCCCCATGTATCCAAGCCTGTCCGACCGGAATAGATATTCCTGGTTTTATTAAGAAGATAGCTTCAGGTAATTTTAAAGGGTCGGCCAAGACAATCATGACGGCCAATCCTGTCGGTGCCAGCTGCGCGCGGGTATGTCCGACTGAAGAGTTATGTGAGGGGGCATGTGTCCTGAACCATTCTACAAAGCCGATCATGATTGGCAATCTCCAGCGTTATTCCACAGATTGGGCCATCCAAAATAAACAAGCCCTATTCAAGGCCGGGAAGAAGAATGGCAAAAAAGTTGCCATTGTAGGAAGCGGTCCGGCGGGTTTGTCTGCAGCAAGGGAGTTAGCCTTGCTTGGCTACAGTGTAACCATTTTCGAAGCTGAAAAGAATCCAGGCGGATTAAATACTTACGGAATTGTATCGTTCCGTTTACCTCAGAGCATTTCTTATTGGGAAGTTGAACAAGTAAAGAGTTTGGATGTTGATATTAAAACGAATACACGGGTCGGGGTGGACGTTTCCGCAAATCAGCTGACTGCCGACTATGATGCGGTCATTTTAGCGATCGGCATGTCCGATGTTCCAAAGCTTGGGATTGAAGGGGAGGATTTGGCTGAAGTTTATGATGCAATCGATTTCGTAAAGGCAACGAAAACAGGGGCAATCACTGATAAATTCATTGGGAAGAAGATGGCGGTAATTGGGGCTGGAAACACGGCGATCGATGCCGCGACCTGTTCTGTTCGCCTGGGCGCCGAACAGGTGAGCATTATTTATCGTCGTACCCAAAAGGAAATGACTGCCTATGATTTTGAATATGAGTTTGCCAAACAAGAAGGTGTCGGGTTTCACTGGCTGACTGCCCCCTCCAGGATCCTATCGGATGAAAGCGGTCAGGTTACGGGTATCGAGTGCGTAAAGATGGTGCTTAGCGAGGCTGGTGAAGATGGCCGGCGCCGTCCAGTCCAAATTACCGGATCAGAGTTCGTCATACCGGTCGATGGGGTCATTCGTGCCATAGGCCAATCCAGGTATGTAGGATTGATTGAACAGTTCGGCATTCAACATGATGATGGCGTCGTAACATTGGAGGGTGATTCCTACAGGACATCGAATGAAAAGATCTTTGCGTGCGGTGACGTGATCTTCGGAAAAGGCCAAGGTGAGGCAATGGTTGTTTCAGCTGCCCAGCAAGGGAAGAAGACAGCCTATGAAATTGACTCGATTTTGATGGGCGAAGCGGTGGATATTGCTTAAATAACTATGAAAAATAGGAGGCTTATCATGGCTGATTTATCAATTGATCTTGCAGGTATTAAATCTCCCAATCCTTTTTGGCTTGCTTCAGCACCACCTACTAATTCGGGTTATCAAGTTCAGCGCGCATTTGAAGCTGGATGGGGGGGAGCTGTTTGGAAGACATTGGGTGATCCCATCCTGAATGTCTCATCACGTTTTGCAGCGGTCAGTTTTAATGGACAAAGAGTTGCCGGGTTCAACAATATAGAATTGATTACGGATCGTCCGCTTGAAGTGAATCTGAAAGAAATATATGAAACGAAGAAGAGGTTCCCTGATCATGCAATCATTGCATCGGTGATGGTGGAGCCACAACAGGAAAAGTGGCATGAGATCATCAAGCGTATAGAAGATGTAGGGGTCGATGGTTACGAGTTGAACTTTGGCTGCCCGCACGGTATGGCAGAACGTGGGATGGGAGCTGCTTCGGGACAGGTTCCCGAACTAGTGGAAAAGCAAACATACTGGGCGAAGGAAGCTGCATCCAAACCCGTCATCGTCAAGCTTACACCCAATATAACCGACATTACGGTTACGGCTGAAGCGGCGGTGCGCGGCGGAGCGGATGCAATAAGCATGATCAATACGATCAACAGCTTGGCAGGAGTGGATATCCATTCATGGAATACGATTCCCCATGTAGGCGGAAAGGGTGCTCACGGAGGGTATTGCGGTCCCGCCGTGAAGCCGATTGCTTTGAATATGGTGGCAGAGTGTGCAAGGAATAAAATGATCAATGTTCCCATTTCGGGAATTGGCGGCATTTCAAATTGGCAGGATACGGTGGAATTTTTATTGATGGGTTCGACTGGAGTGCAAATTTGTACGGCTGCCATGCATCACGGTTTTAGAATAGTAGAAGACTTGATCGATGGTTTGTCCAATTACCTTGATGAAAAAGGGGTTTCCTCCGTGATGGATATTGTCGGTAAGTCCGTACCGCGCTATTCCGACTGGGGGAATTTAGACCTTAATTATAAGGTCGTTGCACGCATTGATAATGATGTGTGCATTAACTGCAATAAATGCCATATTGCGTGTGAAGATACATCTCATCAATGTATAGATATGTTAAAGGACGCGTCAGGCAGCTCCTACTTGAGAGTGCGCGAAGAGGATTGCGTGGGCTGTAATCTTTGCTCGATCGTCTGTCCGGTAGATGGGGCGATCAATATGATCGAATTGACAAATGAATTACCGCCAATGACTTGGAATGAACGCCAATCGCTCCTTGGGGGCATAAGCAGTGAAAGTGTTGATTTCGTAAAATGATGGAGGGGTCGAATATGAAGAAAATCATTAAAAATGGAATGATTGCAACGGCTGCAGATACGTATCAAGCGGATATATTGATTGAAAATGAGAAGATTGCAATGATTGGCAAGGACCTGCCGGCTGAGGGAGCTGAAATCATTGATGCAAAAGGCGCATATATTTTTCCGGGGGGCATTGATCCGCATACCCATCTCGATATGCCGTTTGGCGGGACAACGACAAAGGATGATTATGAAACGGGTACAATCGCTGCTGCATATGGAGGCACGACAACGATCATCGATTTTTGCCTGACCGAAAAAGGGGTGCCGTTAAAGAAAGCAATTGAAACATGGCATGAAAAGGCCAATGAAAAAGCGGCCATAGATTATGGTTTTCATTTAATGATCAGTGAGATTAATGATGATGTATTGGCTGAGTTGCCAAGTATCATCGATAACGAAGGGATTTCTTCCTTTAAAGTGTTCATGGCTTACAAGAATGTTTTTCAAGCTGATGATGCCACACTATACCGCACTTTGTTGCAAGCAAAGGAACTTGGCGCACTTGTCATGGTTCATGCTGAAAATGGTGATGTCATCGATTATCTTACAAAGCAGGCGCTTGCTGAAGGTAACACCGATCCAATTTACCATGCATTAACAAGGCCTCCGGAGCTTGAAGGGGAAGCAACTGGACGTGCAGCTAAACTGACGGAAATGGCAAATGGCCAGCTCTATGTCGTTCATGTCACCTGTGAAGATGCGGTTGAAAAGATCACTGAGGCAAGAAATAAAGGGGTGGATATTTGGGGTGAGACTTGTCCGCAATATTTGGTTCTTGACCAGTCTTATCTTGAAAAGCCCCATTTCGAAGGATCAAAGTATGTATGGTCCCCGCCGTTAAGGGAGAAGAAAAACCAGGAAGTGCTATGGAATGCTTTGAAAATGGGGCAGCTGCAAACGATCGGCTCCGATCAATGCTCTTTTGATTTTAAGGGACAGAAGGAACTTGGACGTGAAGATTTCACGAAAATACCGAACGGCGGCCCAACGATTGAGGATCGCATGAGTATCCTCTTTTCTGAAGGGGTCATGAAAGAGCGAATTACCTTGAATCAATTCGTCGACATGACCTCTACGCGCGCTGCCAAACTATTTGGATTATTCCCTAAGAAAGGGACGATTGCAGTAGGTTCAGATGCTGATATAGTCATTTTTGACCCGAAAGTTGAAAGGGCCATTTCTGCAGATACTCATCACATGGCTGTGGATTATAATGCGTTTGAAGGTATGGAAATTACGGGTGAACCGGTTTCGGTTTTATCGCGAGGTCAATTCGTCATTAAAGACAAACAATTTGTAGGTGAAGCTGGAAAAGGACAATTCCTGAAACGGGCAAAATATAATGCGGCGCTGAAGCCGGATACCGGGAAAAAGCTTACAGTCTAACTTCGGTAAGGAATCTTGCAAATTAATTTAGGGGGATTTTTATGAGTGAGAAGAAAGATTATTTAAAGTCTCCCGATTTGCTGCCTATACCTCATAGTGAGAAAAACATAAGTGCAGCCGGATTTGGTTTCATTTGGGTGGGCATGGCTGTAGTATTGGCTGCCTTCGCGATCGGTGGGAACGGTGTTCAAAGTTTATCCTTAGGCTGGGTCGTTCTTGCAACGGTCATTGCCTGTGTGGTTCTCGGCTTTTTGATGACAATGACAGGGGATATTGGTGTTGAGCATGGAATATCATTCCCAGTCTATATGAGGGCGCCGTTCGGTACGATTGGCACCCACATCCCTTCGGTTGTACGCGGTTTTGTAGCGTCATGCTGGTTCGGCCTCAATACTTACTTTGGAGCCACTGCAATGAACGCGATCTTCACAACTCTTTTTGACTTTGATAATTGGTTTATCTGCTTCCTCATTTTTGCCGTTTTACAATTAGTCAACACGGCAATGGGAATAAAGTCGATTGAACGATTCGCCGACTTGGCGGCGCCCGTCATCATTTTAATTTCTGGCTGGATGTATTTCACCCTATCCGATCAGGCTGTGGCCCAAGGAAGGGATGTATGGTCCTGGATTGAAAGCCCGGTCACTGGCGGGGCAGCCGCCACGGCTTTCATGGTCGTCATAATGGCAAATATGGGATTTTGGGGCACGTTGACTGCAGATATGCCCACGCTTTCCCGCTATATAAAGGCACCAAAAAATGAAAAAAATTGGTTCAAGCGCAATAAGGGGCAAATAATTGGGAATATTATCACCTATCCCATCACCCAGACGTTCATGGTGATTATCGGAGCGGTTTCTTATATGGCTGTTTCCAATTATGATCCTGTAGTTGCCATACAGGGATCAGCAAGTGGAATTGCCCTCGGCGTCCTTTTGATCATGATCGTATTTGCTCAATGGTCGACGAATACTACGGCCAATGTCATTCCCGCAGCTACCATTTTCTCCAATGTCTTGGGTCCTAAAATGCCATTTTGGGCGGGGGTCGTCGTAGCGGGGGTTATTGGGATAGTAGTTCAGCCATGGAGCCTTTTCGGCATCATAATAGAAGTTTTATTAATAATAGGTGGAATCCTGGCATCCATTGTCGGCATCCTGGTAGCGGATTACTATTTCCTTCGTAAACGGAGAGTGAATGTACAAGAACTCTATGAAAGTGAAGGCCAGTATAAGTACTTGAATGGAGTGAATTGGGCAGGAATCATTTCTTGGGTGATTGGAGGGATTGGTGCCACGATTTTTTCAAATTATTCGTTTATTATTGGCTTTCTTCTTGGCGGTGCAAGTTATTTTATATTAGCTAAGTATTGGTGGTTCAAGCGATATGAACAAGCTGAAATCATTGATCCGAGCGACGAGAAATATCTAGGCATTTCAGTTGGAAGGGATTGGATAATCGGAAAAGGTCCAGAACTTGAGGAAGAGATGGTTTTTACAGCTTCGACCGGCAAGGAGAACGTTTGAAAAAGGGGGAATGGAAATGTCCGAATATCAAGAGTATCGCTTAGAAAGGGAACAAATCGATTTTTTGCTTGAAAGAGGATATCGAATCACCCGGGTTTCCGAAAGTTTAAGTGGAGCCTTTCTCGATTTTGAACTGATTGAAGGAACGAAGCAGGAATGGAAGCAATTGAACATCAAAACCCCGGAAGGAAGGAAATACTTCTCTACATTGCTTTTCAAAAAAAAGTTGAATTGAAATGGTTATGGACCGGGCCTATTCCTCACGAATGGGTCCTTTTTGTTCGAGTTTTTTGTAGAATTTTGACGTTAGATTTTCTGACAAGTGTATGGAGATTTAAGGGTTGTCCGTTTATAATAGATTTTAAAGCAGTTTTATAAAAGGATGTGGCTGGATGAATACATCGATTACAATCGAGGAAATTCTAACACGCAAGCATTTTAATCAGACTGATATAATTGCAGGCAGCAGTGGGATAAAGCGTCAAGTGAAGTGGGTCCACTGCATGGAAGTCACCCAAATCAGCCATTTGTTAAATGGAAACGAACTGATACTGACTACCGGTTTAGGGTGGAAAGACTGCGATGACACATTTCTATCCTACTTAAGACAGTTAATAGAATGTGATGCAGCTGGGCTCTGTATAGAGGTTGGCGCCAACACCATGGCAGTGCCGCAATGTGCCATCGATCTCGCAAATGAACGGCAATTCCCTATCATCCTATTTCATGAAGAAGTCCCTTTCGTAGAAATCACGCAGGATATACATTCCCTTATCATCAATAAACAATATCAAATGATCTCCAACTTAGAAAACTACTCACAGCAGTTAAATAAAAATCTCCTCGAAATTGACCATTATGAACCAATTCTAACATTTCTCCACAGTTATTTAAATGTACAGGTTATTCTTATCTTTAATGAAAATAATATAGCCAGCATTCCAAAAATAAAGAAAAAAACAACCTATCAAATGGTAGCGGACATATACGATGAGAAGCGGAAATTGGATAAAACCGTTCTTGGACAGCCGATTCAAGTGCTTGGTGAAAATTATGCGGAACTGCTCATTTGCAGCAACGGCAGAGAGTTGACTGATTTTGATTCACTGATCTTGGATCGAACGGCTACCGCATTGGCACAGCATCTATTAAGGGAGTTATATATAGAAGAAAAGAAAATGTCGGAAGAAAGTATATGGCTTACAAATTGGATTGAAGGTGAATATAGTGACGAAACAATCCGGGAGAGGCTTTCCTATATTGATCCGAAAATGCAGTTGGATGGCGGAATTGTTTGCATTTGCAAACAACACCCAAAGTATAATAAAAATTCCGCAAAATTAGATGGAACCTATTTTAAGATAATGTTTAGAACGGTTTTTGAACAGTACGGCTTTCAGATATTTTCCATTGAAATACATCAGCATCTTGTTTTTATTTTAGGTGATAATCGTTCATCCGAAGATTGGAAATCAAGGGTTACAAGCGCGGTGGATCGAATCATGAAAATGGATGTAAGCGGGCGTAATCGTATGGGTCTGCTTTCCATTGGGTTTGGTAAGCATGTTCAAAGGTTAAGTGAGATTTATAAAAGTTATGAAACGGCCCGTGAGACTTTGCTGCTTCAGGATACATTACCAGAGGATAACAGGAGCTTCTTTTATCAGGACTTACATATGCATCGCATGATTTCGCTCATAAATAAACATGGCAATCTAGAGGAAACGGTATATGAATATTTAGGTCCTGTCATTGAATACGACAAGCAAAACAATGGGGAGTTAATGCCTACCCTGAAGACCTACCTTGCCTGTAACGGTTCTAAACAGGAAACATCAAAACAATTATTCATTGTCCGGCAAACGTTATATCACAGGCTTGAAAAATTGGAGAAACTGCTAGGTTCTGATTTTATGCGTTCCGATAAACGTTTGGGCCTTGAATTCATGATTTTTGCATTGGACTTCTTACAATACAGCAGCAGGAAGATCAGCGGGAAGTATGTAGACAAATATATTGGGAGATAAAAAGATAAGTAAGACTGAAGGGTGTCCAGGGGACATCCTTTTTTGAATGCAAGGAAAGGGAGGCAGATAACAAGGTTAATGCTGACATCAAAATGGCCTATATAGCTCCTTGATGTCAGCATCTTTTATTAATATTCATCTTTTTTGGAAAGGCAGCGATCACATTCCAAGAGGTAGGATTCAGCTTGTTCAATGATATGGGTCCCGCATTCCGTACATTGTTTAAGCGGCAGTGTCCTGAAGAATTCCAATGGGTTTTTGGTTTGCATGATGATCCTCCTTATTTTGGTTTAATCAGTCTTCGCGTTTGGAAAGGCAGTGATCACATTCCATCAAGTAGGATTCAGCTTGTTCAGTGATATGGGTCCCGCACTCCGTACATTGTTTAGGCGGCAGTGTCCTGAAGAATTCCAGTGGATTTATAGTTTGCATGATGGTTCCTCCTTTTTGATTTGGTTTTAATCAGTCTTCGCGTTTGGAAAGGCAGCGGTCACATTCCATTAAGTAGGATTCAGCTTGTTCAGTGATATGGGTCCCGCACTCCGTACATTGTTTAGGCGGAAGTGTCCTGAAGAATTCCAGTGGATTTATAGTTTGCATGATGGTTCCTCCTTTTTGATTTGGTTTAATCAGTCTTCACGTCTGGAAAGGCAGCGGTCACATTCCATTAAGTAGGATTCAGCATGCTCGATAATATGATCACCGCACTCGGGGCAATGTTTAGCAGGGATATTGTTAAAAAACTCAATGGATTTTTTCATTTGCATGATGATTTCCTCCTTTTATTGTTAGATATATTTTCCGATCGCTTTATTCTTCACGTTTGGAAAGGCAGCGATCGCATTCCATCAGATAGGCATCTGATTGGTCCACATGTGTTTCACCACATTCCGGGCAATGTTTAAATGAATCGATTGTGAGTAAATCTGATTGATTTGCTTGCATGTCTCGCCCCCCTCTTTATAGTACAGTTTTTGTTATTTGTTTGTTGTTATAATACAGTATATACCCGAATTTGGAAATTGTATAGGTATTTTACAGAAAATTTAAAATTTTTTTCACCCATAGTGTGAAAACCCTATGGGAAAGGGAATTATCATCTGTTTATTTTTTTATTTTTCTCCAAGGTAAGTAGGAATTCAAAGAAATAATGCTTTCTATAAAACGAAAAAACAAAGAGGGAGTGAGAGAGACAAACAATTTTCGATGTGTTGAGATGGGCATTAATGTAACAGATGAGAAACAGGAAGTTCAATGATCAATGAATGCTATTTCACAGTCGATGAATGTAACATAAAAGAGCTTGTTCTAAAATGTCAGAAAAATTCGAGCGGCTGCGATTATATGTAAGTTTCTGTCTGTGTGGTTTTAATACATCAGTAAAGAGGTAACTTGCTAGTAGAAGTACAATAATGGGAGGTAGCATATGTCGAAAGCGATGATTATCGTCAATCCATCTTCAGGCAAGGAAAAGGCAGGGAAGATTTTGCCGAAAGCGGAAAAGGCACTTGGTGAAATTTTTGATGAGGTATGCGTTCGTAAAACGGAAGGAGAAGGGGATGCGACGGGTTTTGCAAAGGAGGCCTGTGCAGAAAGATTAGATGCTGTCATTTCCATGGGTGGGGATGGAACGGTGAATGAGATAGTGAATGGCTTGGGCGAGCAGCAGCATCGGCCTATCTTCGGGATCATTCCATTAGGAACCATCAATGATTTCGCCAGGTCTTTGGGAATACCACTGAATCCCAATGCAGCCATCGAGATATTGAAGGATATGCATATTAAGGAATCGGACATAGGGAAGATCAATGACCGTTACTTCATGAATGTGTTGGCGGTAGGGGCAATCGCCGAGGCCACCTATAATGTTACCATTGAACAAAAAACCCGTCTTGGGTCTTTTGCATATTTCATTGAAGGAGCAAAAGCGATCATTAAAAAGACTCCTTTTCCTTTAACGGTTGAACATGATCACGGAAAGTGGATGGGGGAGGCTCATTTACTAATTGCAACAATGACTAACTCTGTCGGAGGCTTTGAACAACTCGCACCAGAGGCGGAAGTGAATGATGGAAAGCTGCACACGTTCATCATCAAGGATTTATCTCTTCCTCTCATCGTCAAAATCATTCCCAGTTTGATCAGGGGGGAGATCATGGGGAATGACGAAGTTGAATATATTAAAACATCCAAGCTCCATATAACCACATCAGAGGAACTTGCAGTCAATATCGATGGCGATGAAGGCATTCTTCTTCCTTTCCAGGCAAATGTACTGCATAAACATCTTCGTCTATTCGTCCCGGGAACTAAATGAGCCGTTTAGTGCCAATTTCATTCAAAAAGCTGATTATGGGTTAGCCAATCAGCTTTTTTCTATGCGGTTACCCAAGCTTGTGTTGATGGAGTTTATTGGTGGTGTTCATCGTGCACGACTTAAGCTCCTTCGCTTTTATAAAAGGTATCATTATTCAGGGGGATTCCAGGTTAGAATAGTTAATGCATGAATGACTGGGTATAAGTATGTTACGCTTATAGTTACGATTATGGATGAGAGAGGAAGTTTGATGTTTGTATGGAGTTTTTTCTTGTTATATTAGCGCTTCTTATATTGATTGGAGTGTCTAATGTAATTAACCATTTTATACCCTTTATACCTGTACCATTAATACAAATAGCACTCGGTGTCATATTGGCACTATTACCCCTGGGTATGCATGTTGAGATGGAGACGGAATTATTTTTGCTATTATTCATCGCACCCCTATTATTCAATGATGGTAAAAATGTACCCCGAACAGCACTATGGAAGTTGAGGGCACCCATTCTGATGCTTGCACTGGGCCTCGTATTCATAACGGTTTGGGTAGGCGGATATTTAATTAATTGGATGATTCCTTCAATACCATTGCCGGCAGCGTTCGCTTTAGCAGCCATTTTGTCACCTACGGATGTAGTGGCAGTAAGCGCTTTGGCAAGTCGTGTCAAATTGCCGAAGAGCATCATGCACCTTCTCGAAGGCGAAGGGCTAATGAATGACGCCTCAGGTTTAGTTGCCTTTAAGTTTGCCGTTGCTGCTACAGTCACGGGTGTTTTCTCCTTAGTCGACGCAACCTTCAGTTTCATATGGATTGCAACTGGTGGCTTTGTAGGTGGAGCAATACTAGCTTTCATCATTATCAGGCTTCGTATATTTCTTCGCCGTTTAGGGATGGAAGATGTCACGATGCATATGCTGATCCAAATCCTAACTCCTTTTATTATTTTCCTCGCTGTGGAACATTTCCACCTTTCTGGGATTTTGGCAGTCGTGGCTGGGGGAATAGTCCATGCCATTGAACGAGATCGGGAAATATCACCAACAGTGGAACTTCAAGTCGTTTCAAAGAGTACATGGTCCGTCATTTTATATGTATTAAATGGCCTTGTATTCGTTTTGCTTGGCTTGCAAATCCCAAGCGTTGCGAAAACAATCTTTCAAGACCCAGCCTTCAATAATGGACAAGTGATCCTTTATATCGTGATCATTACACTTTTCCTTTTCGCTTTACGTTTCATTTGGCTTACGGCTGCCTGGTCGATTGGCTGGATGACGAAAAAAGCGGGAGCCCAAAAACCGGACTTCAAAGCTGCCGGGATCATTACCATTTCCGGTGTTCGCGGAGCTGTAACGTTAGCGGGTTCGTTTTCGATTCCGTATGTGTTGGCAGATGGAAGTCCTTTTCCTGAGCGTTCGTTAATCATTTTCATTGCAGCAGGTGTCATATTGCTGACCTTGATTGTTGCGAGTGTATTCCTGCCAATCGTGGCTCGGTCGGAAGAAGAGGAAGTGGTGAACAAGCAGGCTGACAAAACGAAAGCTGCTGCCATTCACTCACATCAAGCGGCCATTCGGGTGGTTGAGTCCCAAATGACAGATGAAAACCGGGAAGCGGCTTTATCGATCATTTCCAGGTATTGTACCAAGATCAATGAATTGTCCTATGTAGAACAGGAGAAAGAACCGGCTGCATTAAGAGAAGAAGAGAAGGAACTTCGCTTCAAGGCCCTTGAAGCAGAGCAAAGATTCCTGGATAAACTCATTAAGGATGAAAAAGTGGACCGGGAAACGGCGTATATATGCAAGGAATACATCCAGCGTATGGAAGGTGCCGTGACAAATCGGCTGAAGTTCCGTTTTTTCAGGTCAGTAACGCTTTTCAGAAGAAGTATGTTAAGGCTTTTAAAATTATTTTTCCCTGACAAAAGTAAAATAAGAAAAATCAATCTTGAGAGATTGGAAAAGGTCCGGGATCTTAAAATCAGGATGTATAAAGCTGCCATCCAAGAGATACAAGCCGGAATTACATCCGATAATCATAAGACATCCTCGATGATCATAGAAGAGTATAAAGTGTTGATTTTAAAATGCAAACGTGAAAACAGAGGCCGTACCCCGAGTAAAATGGCCGAATATGAAAGAGAGCTGTTCTATAAAGCGATCCAGGCAGAACGGGACGAAGTGCAGGATATGTTTGAAAAACGACAAATTTCCCGTGATGTTGCCAACATACTCCGCCAGCAAATCAATTTACGAGAAGCACTGACTATCAATGAAAATACACATTGATTATACAGAAGGAGCACTGTCGATATATTCGGCAGTGCTCCTTCCGGTTTGTGAAGGGAATATCGGACGGGGCATCGAATCATTATTGTATTCAATAATTGATGAAAGAGAGTGTGCTTAATGGAAAAGGAAATCGAGACCATAACTTTAACGCCTTATTTACCGGAACATCTACACCAGCTTTCCCTGTTTTATTTACCGAATGCACAAACCCCTTTTTCAGCTCTGCCGGAAGAGTCACTGAAATATTGCCGGGAAGATTGCGACAGGCACCCTATCGTAATATTGGCCGATGGTATCCCAGTTGGCTTTTTCGTTTTACACATTGGCGAAAACATCACCCCTTTCACCAGCGATAAAAAAGCGATATTGCTCCGGGGATTTCTTGTTGATCAAAAACATCAGGGAAAAGGGATTGCGAAGAAAGCCTTGCAAATCCTTCCGGAATTCGTAAAAGGGATTTTTCCAAACAAGGATTCGATCATTCTGGCAGTGAACATCATGAACGTGATTGCAAAAACGCTTTATGTGAAATCGGGGTTTCAGGATACAGGGATTCAAAAGGAAGGCAGAAGCGGGTTGATGGAGATAATGGAATATAGAGTGGATACGGTGAACAAGGATATGGAATAAGGGATGGATAACAAAAACAATTGGCATGTAGACCTTTCCAAGGAAAGGTCTTTTTTGTCCAATTTGTTACAGGTTTCATTAAGAAATCAGTGATTTAGAAGGGCTGCTTTTAATAATGCCGCTGCCTTATGGTACACTTTACTTATTGCAAAATTCGTTAATCGAGGTGTAGTCCTAATGAAAACAGTCGTAGTCGTAGGTGGAGGCATTACCGGATTATCAACCATGTATCATTTACAAAAAACAGTTAAAGCGAGGAGTCTCTCCGTACGATTAATATTAATAGAAGGAAATGAGGAATTAGGCGGTAAAATAAGGACTGTGCACGATGGCCCTTTTAAAATTGAAGCGGGTGCCGATTCGATCGTCGCAAGGAAACAGAATATCCAACCATTTCTTAAAGAATTGAACCTGGAGGATCAAGTCGTCTATAATGCGACGGGAAAATCATTCATCCATACAGATGGGATGCTAAAGGGAATCCCTGAAGATGCCCTATTCGGAATACCAATGAGTCTGGAGTCGCTGGCGAAAAGTGATCTGGTTTCCGCCCAAGGGAAGGTCGACGCCTTAAAGGATTTCTACACAAAGAATGAGACATTTACGAAGAATGACTCCATCGGTTTATTTCTTGAAAGCTTCTTAGGCAAGGAATTGGTGCAAAAGCAGATATCGCCTGTCCTATCAGGTGTTTACTCAGGAAAGTTAAATGAATTGACCATTGCCAAAACACTGCCAGAGATGCTGGATTATAAAAATCAATATGGCAGCATAATACGAGGACTATCGGAAAATAAGCAGAAATACAAAAGCAAGGGAAATAAGAAGTTCCTTTCGTTTAAAAATGGCTTATCAACATTGGTTGAACGAATAGAGGAAAGGCTCGATATCGTCGAGATTTTAAAAGGGGTCAGTGTAGATAAAATCGGAAGAAATGATGAGGGGTACATCATTTCATTGGCAAACGGTGAAACGCTGGAAACGGACTTTATCGTATTGAGTACACCGCATACAATTGCCCAGAAATTATTGGGTGATCGGGAGCTGGATGAGGACTTCGACGGCTTGATCAATAGTTCGATGATTAGCGTTTATCTTGGATTCGATATTCCGGACAGCATGCTTCCTAAAGACGGGACAGGTTTCATTGCAGGTGATAATAGTGATTTGATCTGTAATGCATGTACCTGGACAAGCCGGAAATGGGAGCATACTTCTGAAAACAGTCAACTTTTGGTAAGGCTTTTTTATAAAAGCTCTAGTCCGGACTATGAACGATTACAGTCACTTACAAACCAGGAATTGATCTCTGTGGCTTTACGCGACATTAAGAACAGTCTAAGCATTTCTGGGAATCCAATTACGAGTGAAGTGACGAAATGGCATGAAAATATGCCGAACTACCATATTAAACATCCTCAAATCGTTCAATCACTGGAGGCGAAAATTTCCGAGAATTATCCGAATGTACTACTTGCGGGCTGTTCATACAATGGTGTCGGAATCCCGGACTGTATTGCTGATGGGGAAAAGAAAGCGGAAGAGATATGTCTGAAGTTATAAAAGGGGGACTGCCAGGTGGCGGTCCTTTTACTATTGGAAATGTAGCAGGTATATAGTTACCTCTCATGATTCTTCCCCGTATACTTCGAATGTGACGTATTAACCCACTTTTTCTTTCTGCACATCGTACTATAAAAAAACGCAAATTCGTTGGGTGTCCTCTTTCAATCACGTTTTCCAATAGAGGCGCTAGGATATTATTATCATACTTGGTTACAATCGTGCCGACTTCAACATTGTTACTCATCGCACCTATTGATTTACAGTAATCATTTCAAGTCGATTTCGCGGAAATAAAATCATGTTAGAAAGTATCTTTAATTTTAAAACAAGCACAACGTGTTCAGGGGAAACCCCGCCCGCGGAAAGCGAGTGCCTAGAGGGAAATCAATGTTCCAATTCAACAATCACTCAAAAAAACTATAGATAATTTTCTTTGGGTTTGTCTGCAAACTAGACTGTCAGGGCAGTCCTTTTTTAACGAATGATGGAAATTCCGTTTGAAGTTTCCGGCATTTCCTGTATAATGATATTCGTAAAACTAAACTGAAAGTTTACCTATATAAAACTTTATCTACTTTGGGTTTACTATAAGTAAACTGATTGAGGGTTATGGAATGCAAATTGGGAAAAAAATAAAGAACCTTCGCTTGAAAAAAGGTTTGACCCAGGAAGAATTGGGCGAAAGAACCGATTTAAGCAAAGGATATATTTCACAGTTGGAAAGGGATCTTAGTTCCCCTTCAATTGAAACTCTGTTCAATATTTTAGAAGTACTCGGCTGCAAGCCGAAGCAGTTCTTCGATGATGAGGATCAAGTCCAAAAAGTAGTGTATGAAGAAGAAGCACAAACATTTTTCATCGATGAAGAACGGGGATACCAAATTCAGTGGCTCGTGCCTGAATCGAATGAAAAGGAAATGGAACCTATTCGTCTGACTCTCCAGGAAAAAGGGGAGTTCAAACAATTTGAACCATCCTTGTCGGAAACATTCGGTTATGTATTAAGCGGAAGAGTCATTGTAAAGCTAGGTACACATACGTATTTCGTCAAGGCAGGGGAATCGATTTATTTTCATGCTTCAGATGAACATCAAATCATCAATGATTTTGAAGGAGCGTCCGAGTTATTACTCGTGGTGACGGAATCCTACTTATAGAATTCAAAACAAACCAATCGTTGATGATTGATGAGTAAGGTAATGGAGAGAGGGAAGAAGCTATGGCAAATGGGAATATAATACGCTTCGATCAGGTTACGAAGCAATTTGATGATGAAACGGTGGTTCTCGATAATGTTAGTTTTGAAATCGAGAGAGGGAAGTTCTATACGCTATTGGGTCCTTCCGGATGTGGGAAGACCACGATCCTTCGTTTGATTGCCGGCTTTACGGAAGCTTCCAAAGGTGATATTTATTTTGAAGGAAAAAAGATCAATGATGTACCAGCCAATAAAAGGCAAGTGAATACGGTTTTTCAAGATTATGCACTTTTTCCGCATTTAAATGTGTTTGAAAATGTAGCATTTGGTCTTCGGATCAAAAAAATGAAGAATTCTGAAGTGGAAATCAAGGTGAAGGAAGCACTCAGCTTTGTTAATTTGGAGGGTTATGAAAAACGGGAGATCAGGGAAATGTCCGGCGGTCAGCGGCAACGGGTAGCCATTGCCAGGGCTATTGTTAATGAACCTGAAGTCATTCTGCTGGATGAACCGCTATCTGCCCTCGATCTGAAACTGCGTACAGAAATGCAATATGAATTGCGGGAGCTGCAACAGAGGCTTGGAATCACGTTTATCTTCGTCACTCATGATCAAGAGGAAGCATTAGCGATGTCAGATGAAATTTTTGTCCTTAACAAAGGGAAAATTCAGCAAAGCGGGACCCCTACGGATATTTATGATGAACCGCTGAATCGATTCGTTGCCGATTTCATCGGTGAGTCCAATATTGTAAAAGGAAAAATGATTGAAGATTACCTCGTGGAATTCGTAGGCAGACAGTTTGAATGTGTCGACCAAGGATTGAACAGTAATGAAGCTGTCGATATTGTCATCCGCCCGGAAGATTTAGAGATTACTTCGGTCGATCGCGGGAAACTGCAAGTTCGGGTGGACTCCCAGCTATTTCGCGGTGTTCATTATGAAATCAGCTGTTATGACCATGATGGTAATGAATGGCTTGTCCAATCAACGAAAAAAGTGACAGTAGGAGATGAAATAGGGCTATATTTCGATCCGGAATCGATTCATGTCATGCGATTGGGTGAAACTGAAGAAGAGTTCGATAAGCGTCTGGAAGCGTATCACGATGGGGAAAGTCATGAAGAATAAAATATCCCGGAATATTTACTTCATACCCTATGTCTTATGGATTGCTTTATTCGTGATTGCCCCCATTTTATTGATCCTTTACTATTCCTTCTTTGACATTGAAGGCAATCTATCCTTGATTAACTATCAAAAGTTCTTTACGCCAGTATATTTAAAAATGACATTAAGCTCATTTTGGTATGCTTTCCTGATTACGGGAATATCCCTTTTAGTCGCTTACCCGACAGCCTATTTGTTAACGAAAACCAAGCATAAGCAGTTGTGGCTTTTGCTGATTATCGTGCCTTCCTGGATTAATTTACTTTTGAAGGCTTATGCCTTCATTGGTATTTTTGGCACATATGGTGTGGCGAATGGTTTCCTGGAGGCGGTAGGAATCGGAAAGCAGCAGATTCTCTTTACGGATTTCAGCTTCATATTCGTTTCGGTTTATATTTTCATCCCGTTTATGATTTTACCGATATTCAATGCGCTTGATGAAATGAATCCAACCCTATTGGATGCGGCCAATGACTTGGGAGCGTCCCGATGGATGACATTCCGCCGTGTCATTTTTCCATTGACGTTAGATGGTGTAAAGACGGGATGCCAGGTAGTCTTCATCCCGGCACTTTCATTGTTCATGCTTACAAGACTGATTGCCGGTAACCGAGTCATTACACTTGGTACCGCTATCGAGCAGCACTTCCTTGTAACACAGGATTGGGGAATGGGTTCCACAATCGCGGTATTTCTGATTATTATAATGTTCCTGATTATGTTTGTAACGGGTAACCGAAAGCAGGGTGTGTAAATTGGGCAATAAATTATCACCAATATCAAAAGCGTTTCTCGTTTTGATTTTTCTCATTCTCTATGCACCGATTTTCTTTTTAGTCTTTTACTCTTTTAACAGCGGTGGAACGATGTATGACTTTAAAGGGTTCACGATGGAGTGGTACAAGGAGCTGTTCCAAGATACGAGGCTGTTGATCATTGTATTGAATACACTTGTGATTGCTTTATTATCTGCACTGATAGCAACGATCATCGGGGTGATAGGGGCAATTGGAATTCGGTCCTTTACGAGCAGTAAAGCTAAGAATACGGTATTGTCATTGAATAATGTATTGATTGTCAGTCCCGATGTGATCATCGGTGCTTCCTTCCTGATTTTATTCACGATGGCCGGGATCAAGCTAGGATTCTACTCGGTACTGTTGTCGCATATCGCATTCAGTATCCCGATCGTTGTGCTGCTGGTACTTCCGAAACTTCAGGAAATGAGCCCTACTTTAATTGATGCGGCCCGGGATTTAGGAGCAAGCCGGTGGGATGTATTGACGAAGGTCATCCTTCCATACATCTTACCAGGTATCTTTGCTGGTTTTTTTATGGCATTGACTTATTCACTTGATGATTTTGCGGTTACGTTCTTTGTGACCGGTAATGGTTTCTCCACTCTCTCTGTGGAAATCTATTCATTGGCCCGACGTGGAATTTCATTGAATATCAATGCACTATCGACACTTCTGTTCGTCGTGACACTGCTGTTGGTTGTCGTATATTACTTTATAACTCAACGTGTTAGGCAAACGGGAATGGGGGGGAAACGATGAAAAGGCTTCTCCAAATGTTTTTGCTCATTTCCCTCGTATCCGCTTTGCTGCTATATGCAATTTCAAGTTTGAATTCATCGCAGGGATTTACGAGCAGCAATACGCTTACCATCTATAATTGGGGCGATTACATCGATACGGATCTAATCGAACGTTTTGAAGAAGAAACAGGTATAAAGGTCATTTATGAGACTTTCGATTCGAATGAGGCCATGATGACTAAAATCGAACAGGGCGGTACCACTTATGATATTGCCATACCGTCTGAGTACATGATCGATAAGATGAGGCAAGAAGACTTGCTGGTTCCCTTAGATCATTCCAAGCTTCCGAATTTGAAAAATATCGATGAGCGATTCATCGATCTGCCATTCGATCCGGAGAATAAATATTCTGTCCCGTATTTCTGGGGAACGGTTGGGATTGTTTATAATTCCAAGATGCTCGGTGGCAAAGAAATAACGGCCTGGGCGGATTTATGGGATAAAGATTTAAAAAATGAAATCCTTTTGACGGATGGGGCTAGAGAAGTGATGGGCATGGGTCTGAACTCTTTGAATTATTCATTGAATGATACAGATGAAGAACACCTTCAAGAGGCAAAATCCAAACTTGATGCCCTCACTCCGAATATTAAAGCGGTAGTAGGTGATGAAAGCCGCATGCTATTGGAAGCCCAGGAAGCGGCGATTGGCCTTGTTTGGTCGGGAGTTGCTTCTGAAATCATGGCTGAAAACGAAGATCTGGAATACGTTGTTCCAAAAGAGGGGTCCAATTTATGGTTTGATAATATGGTCATCCCAAAAACAACGAAAAATGTCGATGCGGCTCACCAGTTCATCAACTTCATGCTGGACCCGAAAGTTGCGGCACAAAATGCTGAATATGTAAGTTACTCGACACCCAATAAAGAAGCACTGAAATATATGCCTGAAGAAGTGGTGAAGGATGAACGTTTCTATCCATCACCTGAACTGACGAAGAAACTGGAAGTATACGAAAACCTTGGGAAGAAAAACTTGGCCCATTACAACGAACTCTTCCTTGAATTCAAGATGCATCGTAAATAACAAAAGAAAAAAAAGCATGGTGTAGGAATCCCCTCCGTACACCATGCTTTTTCGTTTCTGTCTTTCACGGGTATTTGCTCCAAACTCACGAGTAAAAGCCTGAAACTCACGAGTATTTGCTCCAAATTCACGAGTAAAAGCCCGAAACTCGCGAGTATTTGCTCCAAACTCATCAAGTAAAGCCGAATTGCACTTTGTTACCTATATAAAAACTTGGTATAACGGTATAATACATTTTTTTGTAATGATCAACCAAAATTTTAATGTAAATCTGTAGCAGAATGAATACTCTAAAATATCTGTAGGGATTTAAGTATGTTAGTATAATGATTGGGTTAGTGCATATTGAAGGTTGAATTAAAATCTTAAGGATTAATTAATATTTCCAAGCTATCATAATAGAAAACTTAAGGGAGAGTATTCATGAAACTATTTAGGAGCACGAAGGCATATATTTGGGCAGGGAGCATTTTAATCATTGCCGGAATCATGGCATTTGCGATGATTTCGTCCACGGATAAGACAATGGCGAGTATCGATGGCGAGAAAATAAATAAGGATGAGCTGTATGACGCACTTGTTGCGGGATACGGAGCAGATACTTTAGACCTGTTAATTACTAATAAATTGGTTGAATTGGAAGCGGAAAAAGCAGGAATTAAAATTAAGGATGAAGAAATCCAGAAAGAAATCGATGTTATGGTTGAGTCCTATGGCGATGAAAAGTCGTTAGAAGAGCAATTGGAAGCAAGCGGTTCTTCGATGGATGCCTTAAAAAAGGACATCGTGGTTTACCTGCAAACGAAAAAACTGGTCGAACCGAGAATTACCGTGACGGACGATGAAATCAGTACGTATTTTGAAGATAATAAAGATACATTTGCTCAAGCGGAACAAGTGGAAGCTAGTCATATTTTAGTCGAAGACGAAAAAACGGCAAAAAAAGTTGCGAAAGAGCTTGCAGCAGGCGGTGATTTCGCTAAGTTGGCAGCTGAATATTCCACTGATACTGAAACGGCGGATAACGGAGGAGGAATGGGATATTTTGGAAAAGGTGATATGGTGGAAGAGTTTGAAGATGTTGCCTTTGATCTTGATATAAATAAAGTCAGTGATCCAGTCAAATCCGAATATGGGTACCATATCATAAAAGTAACCGGTAAGAAGGAAGCAAAAAAAGCTAATTTAGAAGACAGTAAAGATGTAATTAAAGAAACGCTTCTTTCCGAAAGATTACAAGAGGAATATCCCGTTTGGTTAGCCGAAGTGAAAAAGGACCATGAGATAACGAATAAATTGGAGGGCTCTAACTAAGGTCATCAAGTGACTGATATATGAAAAAACAAAAGGGTTCCGGAAAATGTACCTTTCATCAAATGATGTTCCCGACCCAACTGACCCACAGTTTGTAGACTTCTATCTAAATGTTATAACAGAGTTGATAGGAGAGGAAGGTAAGAGACTGCTGCGGGAAAAGCGTGTCAAGGGGAGACACCAAAGGCGGAAGTCGAGGAGGCTCCACGACCGCCCGCGGAAAGCGAGTGCCTGAAGCGATATCAACATTGACAAGCGATAAAAAAGCTGAGGCATAATGCCTCAGCTTTTTTATATATTAGAAGTTGGATGAAATGGATTTTTGATTGGATAATCCTGATTTTTTAACGATTTCATCACTCTCTTTTTCACCTTTATCATTATCGGATTTCAATGATTGTGATGGCGTTTCTTTTAGCTGTTTACCGGCAACGACCACCTTTGAACTGATGTCTTTTAATTCACTTGTTGCGTCCTTAGCCGTACCAAGTGCATCAGTGGAGATATCCTTTACTTCGGATACTTTACCTACCACGTCTTCATTGACGGTTTCATATAATGTTTCAACGTCATTGATTGCCTCTTTAATCGTCTCCGTTGCCCCTTTGACTCCTGATACCATCTGTTCCTTCATTTCGCCGGGATTTTCCTTCACCTGTTCAATCATATTCATGGAGTTGTCTTTTAAAAGGACGGCTGATCGCTTTACTTTATTTCTTGTGTTGGAGTCAAGTAAGGTCAACGCACCGCCGACAAGCCCCCCGATTAGAATCCCTTTTAAAAGTTTGCTATTCGTTTGAGTTTCGATAGTTGATTGAGTCATTTATATTTCCTCCTTTAGAATGGTAGATTGTTTGCTTATTTTGGGTTTTCCCTTATTTACCATAAGTTAAACTGGAAATAATAAACTATCACGGGATTGACATAATAAATAAAACAATAGTAATCTACATATAGTTAAATGACTGAACTACTTTTTGGGAGGCGCAACGATGACTAATGAAAAAGTTTCTGGATTGATTGATCGCTATATGAAGGTTTCTTTCTATGTCAATAAGATGGGGGAGCTTTTAATAAAAGATCAGATTTGTGATGTGCTGACGAACGAACAATACTATACTTTACGGTTCATTCAACAACAGCGGTTGTGTACATCGACGGAAATCAGTGATGCCTTTTACATTAATAAGAGTGCCGTCACGTCCAACATCAACAGGCTGGAAGGCAAAGGATTGATAGAACGGGAACAGGACCTGGTTGACCGAAGGGTCTTTCACTTGAAGCTTTCCAAAGTGGGGGAAGCGTTGTTACAGGAAACGGAAAATAAGATTCATAAATTGGTAGAGAGCATCATGACGAAATTCGATTATGAAGAGATTGTTAAATTCCTTGATACATATGAGAAGCTTTCACAGATTTTCATTCAAATGAAGAATGAGGAATGGGAGGAAATATAAATGAGGGGAATCATAAAGGGAAGATGGCTGGTCATTATCGCTTGGGTTGCAATTACGGCAGGGTTATTGTTTGCGGCACCGAATATGGCGGAGCTTGTCCGGAATAAGGGCCAGCTGGATGTACCTGCAGAGTATTCCTCTGGAATGGCCAATGAGCTAATGAAAGAGATCCAGGATAAGGATGAGTCACAAGTGGCTCTCGTATTTCATGGTGATAAGAAGTTATCTTCCTCGGAATTGAAAGAGATCGAGGTAGCGATCCAAAAGCTTGAAAAGAATAAAGCGGAGCTTGGCATCAAAGAGGTCATGACCCATTTTAAAGAGCCCTCGCTAAAAGGTCAGTTGGTCTCGGAGAATGAATCAACGGTTTTGACATCCATCACGATGGTCAAGGGGGACCGGGAAGCTAAGGAAGTGATCGATGCCCTTTATAAAGAGTTGGAACAAGTGGAAGTCGAGCATTATTATACAAGCAGCTGGATGATCGATGAAGATCTTAATGCCAATTCCCAAGAGGGGCTGAAGAAAACTGAAGGCATTACGGTTGTCTTCATCCTGGCTGTATTGCTGATAGTCTTCCGTTCAGTGGTGACACCGATCATTCCGTTAGTAACTGTCGGTTTCACTTATTTATGTTCACAATCCATAGTCTCATTCCTGGTGGATAAATGGGACTTTCCGATTTCGTCTTACACCCAAATATTCCTGGTAGGTATTTTATTTGGAATCGGGACTGATTATTGCATCCTGCTTCTTAGTCGTTTCAAGGAGGAGCTATCGTCTCGGGAGTCCTTGCCTGAAGCCATCGTGGAGACATACCGAACCGCCGGTAAGACTGTCTTATTCAGCGGGCTGACCGTAATGATTGGCTTTGCGGCAATCGGTTTTTCTACTTTTAAGCTCTATCAATCTGCGGCGGCCGTTGCCATAGGGGTTTTCATTTTAATGATCGCCCTTTATACGATCGTTCCATTTTTCATGGCGGTTCTTGGTAAGAAGCTATTCTGGCCGGCGAAAGGGAAGCTTGCGCATAGTGAAAGTAAACTGTGGGGAATTCTTGGTAACTTCTCTTTGAACCGCCCATTATTGGCGCTCATGATCGTCGCAATCGTCTGTGTCCCCTTTTTGTTTATGTATGATGGGAAGATTTCTTATAACTCCCTTGAAGAAGCGGGTGATGATGTTCCTTCCATCATGGCATTTAATATCATTTCCGATGAATTCGGTCCGGGACAATCGATGCCAACACAGATTGTCATAAAAAATGACGAACGTATGGATTCGGAAGATTACATCGCACTTGCTGAAAAAATCAGCCAGGAAATCGTCAAGGTGGATGAAGTCGATATGGTTCGATCCATGACCCGCCCGACAGGTGAACCCATTAAGGACTTATTTGTCTCCAATCAAGCCGAAACTTTGGAAAAGGGAATCGGGGAAGGAAATAAAGGCATTAAACAAATCAGCGATGGATTGAAAACGGCAGGCAGTGAGCTTTCCGATTCAGGACCGCGATTGAAGCAAGCGACAGACGGAATAGGCGGGCTCATATCCGGGACCAATGAATTAAAGAGCGGCGTAGGTCAGGTGGAGAAGGCGTTAACAAGCATTGAAGCAGGCATTCGCGATGGGTCTTCAGGGACTGGGGACATAAAAAACGGATTGAATGAGGTCAAGGCAAACTTGGAGAAGCTCGCTACCGGAAGCGGACAGCTACTCGAAGGCTACAAACAATCAGCTAATGGGTTAAGCGAGCTCACAGGTCGATATAAAGAAATTCAAACAAACCTTACGGGCGTATCACAAAGCCTTGCAGGTTTAAATCCTTCCTTTGAGCAAATGGAAGCCACTCATCCAGAATTACAGACGGATCAGTCCTATCAAACGATCAAGCAAACAGTTCAAGGGGCACAGGGTGGCTTGGAGCCCATGGCAGCAGGCCTTTCAGAGCTCAATAGGAATCTTGTTTCAGTGTCCGGCGGTTTGAATACGGCGAGCGAAAATATGGAAGAGATCGTAAAGGGTCAAAATTCTCTTGGGGAGGGCCTGAACCAACTGATTTCAGGTGTCGGCACTTTACAAAAAGGTTTAAGTACCATGGCCAATGGTCAGGGGGAAGTCATAAATAATCTGTCAGGATTTAAAGGAGGCCTTACCAGCTTAAGTAATGGGCAGCAAGAACTCCTAAATGGTTTTTCAAGCCTCGGCGGACAACTTACTGATTTGACAGATGGCTTAAATGAAAGTGCGGATGGTCTGAATGAAGTCCATGATGGACTATCGTCCGCACAGGGTTATTTATCAGGGCTGGCAAAAACGGATAAAACGGTAACAGGCATGTACATTCCCAAAGAAGTGGTCGAAAGCGAAGAATTCGGGGAAGCATTGAACGCGTATTTATCTGAAGATGGTAAAATCATGACCATGGATGTGGTATTCAAGGCGAATCCATATTCCAATGAAGCAATCGAGCAAATCGATTCTATTGAGGCAACCGTTGAAAGAGTAACGAAAGATACAAAGCTTGAAAACGCACAGGTGACGATAGGGGGAATCACAAGTACACATCATGACTTGGGCATGATGTCTGAGGAGGATTTCTCAAGGACTGTCGTTTTGATGCTTTCGGGTATTGCAATCATTCTCTTTTTCATGCTGCGATCCCTGGTCATGCCGGTCTATTTGATTGTGTCGCTCGTTTTGACTTATTATACAGCGGCAGCCATTACAGAGTTGATTTTTGTTAATATTCTCGGTTATGCTGGCATCGGCTGGGCAGTTCCTTTCTTTGCATTCGTCATCTTGATTGCTCTTGGCATTGACTATAGCATTTTCTTGATGGATCGCTTTAACGAGTGGAAAGATAAGCCGGTCAAGGAAGCGATGTTACTGTCAATGAGAAAAATGGGAACGGTGATCATCTCGGCGGCTGTCATTCTGGGGGGAACCTTTGCTGCCATGATGCCAGCAGGAGTTTTATCGCTTTTGGAGATAGCCACTTTAATATTGGTGGGGCTTGCTTTATATGCGTTTGTCATATTGCCATTGTTTATACCGGTTATGGTTGCAACGTTTGGAAACGCGAATTGGTGGCCATTTTTAAAAAATAAGGAATAATGGGGAGTACCCCTTAAATTAAAGAAGGCATCCGCATGGATGCCTTCTTTAATATTTCATCATGACCGCTTTATGAGGAACATAAAAGCTTATGTATTCCTTTTTGGCTAAATCGAATCATAATTGGGGGATTCTTGTTTTATATTTCGCGATGATCTTTTGATTGTGTTCATCTGCCCCTTCGATATTACTGCTTAGGAATACGGGAGGGGTTTCCCCAGATTCAATAATCGTTTGGATGACTTGCGTGAAAACCATATTGAGGAGAACGGCCCCGATCACGGTCGATCCGGAACCAAAAGATATATTGTTTGATTTCAGTAATGTGTCACCTTTGGCAATATGATTGTCTATGACCAAATCAACGACATCATGGAGATGATGCTTCTGTTTATGCCGTGAAGAACAACTTTTTGCATACTCCGGTGATGTTAGTCCAATGACGAAGGCCCCTTTTTCTTTTGCGATAATGGCGACATCTATTGGAACGGGATTTACGCCGGATGATGAAATGACGATACAGACATCACCAGGACGGATATCCTCATCATGCATGAATTTCTCTGATAGGCCATTTTGCCGTTCAAGTTGGGATGACCTTGAAGCTCCCTTGAAAAGCATCAAATCTTCAACGAAAATGGGACGAATTGCGGCTAACCCACCCGCCCGGTAGAATACCTCTTCGGTCAAAATGTGAGAGTGTCCGCTTCCGAATAGATGGATGATTCCATCTGACATCACTGCTTTTGAGATATGTTCCACAGATTCCTTAATTGATTGCTTTTCCTGTTCTCCCACAATTGAGAGTAAAGCCTGCACTTCTTCAAAGTATGAGTTCATATATGTGACCCCTCCGATTACCTATCGCAATTAAAAGACTATAGTGATGAAAATATTCAATTTTATCTGCTTATGGTTATCGTGAACTTATACCTGTCCGCACGATAAGCCGATTTAACATATTCAAGGGGAGTTCCGTCTATTAGGAAAGTATGCCTTTTAATGAATAATATGGGTGAGTGCTTTGGAATCGCTAAATGGGTGACTTCCAATTCAGAAGCAATCGATGATTCCAACGTTTGTGTAGCATAATCTATTTTTAGTTTAACGTAATTCTCTACATATTGGTAAAGGGAAAGGTTAATGATTTCTTCCGTCAATCCTTTAATTAAATTGGCGGACATGTACACAGTCTCTAATGCCATTGGAACATCATCAGCCAACCGAATGCGTTTTATTTCATATACGGGAGCATAAAGGGAAATGTGCAATTCACTGGCAATTTTCTTATCAGCCGGAATGATTTCAAAGCTCAGCAGCTTACTGCTTGGTTTTAATCCCCTGGCTTTCATGTCCTCGGTGAAGCTGGTCAGCCCATTGAGCTGCTGCTCCAATTTCTTATCGGCGACAAAGGTTCCCCTTCCTTTTTGACGGTATAAGTATCGGTCATTCACCAAATTATTTATGGCTTGCCGGACGGTCATCCGGCTAATTTCGAATTGCTCGGCATATTCACGTTCAGATGGAAGGGCATCGTGCGCTTGGAACTCACCGTTTTCTATTTGTCTTTTTATTTGTTCTTCGATTTGAAAATAAATCGGAAGAGGTGAGTTTTTATCAATCATCGACTTTCGCTCCTTTTAAGGTATTATCACTCCGGATAACGCTTTTTGGTCTGCGATAATTGTAACATTATTATGTTTTTTTAGGATAGATGCAGGGAACTCCTCGGAAATGTCACCGTGTAACAATTTCTTCAGTGTTTCGGCTTTTTCTTCACCAGAAATCAGCAGCAGAATTTCTTTGCTTTTCATGATTGTGGAAATGCCCATCGTAACGGCATGTGTTGGAACTTCGTCTATGGAATTGAAATAACGTGCATTCGCTTGGCGCGTTGAATCTTCAAGAGTCACGACATGTGTACCGGATGTGAAGGGAGTTCCAGGTTCATTAAAACCAATATGGCCATTTTGGCCAATACCTAGTATCTGAAGATCGATTCCTCCTACGGAATCAATCATTTCGTCATACCGTTTACATTCTCCGTTGGTGTCATCGGCCGTCCCATTTGGCAGGTGAGTACGCTCTTTATTTATATTGATGTGAGTGAATAAGGAGTCATCCATATAATAATGGTAACTGTTTGGATCATTTGGTTTTAAGCCGATATACTCATCAAGATTAAAAGACGTTACATTTTCGTAAGAGGTATGATTACGCCCGTGATCTTCAATCAAATTATCATACATACCTTTTGGGGTACCGCCCGTTGCAAGGCCCAATTTGATATTTGGATTTCCTTTAACTTTTCCGATCACTATTTCTGCGGCTGTCCGGCTCATTTCTGCGTAATCCCGCACTTGTATGATATTCATTTTACATTCTCCTTTTTAAAAGCTAAATTTCCTCTGCAAAACGTCATTTCAACGTCCAAGCGGTCATTCAAAATTACAAGATCCGCGTCTTTACCGACCTGGATGCTCCCTTTTCTATCAAATATCCGAAGCTGTTTGGCAGGGTTTTCTGCCGTCATTTTTATAATGTCGGTCATGGAACAGTCGGTATATTCCAATGTATTTTTGATGGCATCGTTCATTTTCAATATACTGCCGGCCAGTGTACCGTCTGAAAGCGTTGCTCTCGTTTCGTCAACATTAACAGGCTGACCACCTAAATCATAGGTACCCTTTTCAAGCCATTTGGCACGCAGCGAGTCCGTTATCAAGATCATGCGTTCACTGGTTATTTGGTTATATGCCAGTTTTACCATTTCCGGCCTGCAGTGAATGCCGTCAGCAATAAGTTCAACATATAGCTCGTCTCGAAGATAAGCAGCTCCCAAAACACCAGGTTCGCGGTGATGGAGTCCACGCATCCCATTATAAAGATGTGTAACGTGGGTAGTACCTGCCTGGATTGCTTCATCTATTTGGTTAAATGTTGCATCTGAATGGCCGATGGAGGCCACGACGCCAGTCCCTCTTAAGTGAGCGGCAAGATCTAATCCATTTGGTTGTTCAGGAGCAAGCGTTACAAGCTTGATTTGATTTTCGGCCATTTCCTGCCACTTTTTAAATAGAGTGACATCAGGATCAACGATATACTCCTCAGGCTGTGCTCCTTTACGGGCAGGTGAAATGAAAGGACCTTCTAAATGGATCCCAACTATTTCAGCGTGTTCCTGAGTTTGATTTTCGATATATTTACCAGCATTAAGAAGCGCTGATTCAATAGCTTGGGTAGATTGGGTCATTGTTGTGGCCAGAAAGCTGGTGGTTCCTTCTTTGGGAAGGGTCTCTGCCATTGTGGATAATGCTTCATGTGTGGCATCCATTGCATCGGAATTGGATGCCCCATGAATATGAATGTCGATCGCACCGGGAATTACCTGATAATCCGGTGAAAGAGTAATTACCTTGGCATCATCGTCCTGTTTGTATTGGCTGACTGGACCAACTTCGGCAATTTTTCCATCCACGACTTTAATGTACCCATTTTTGTATGTTTCCTTTTCGCTATGAACTATTAGATTATTAATAATGAATGTTTTCATACATAATCTCCTTTATGAAAGTAAAACTTAATGAATGAGTCATGAAATGGTTTCATATATTTTGCCCTCATTTTATCGTTTTTATTAAAGGTTGTCTAGACCAGTTGAGAGGGAACCGGATAAAAAAGATATTTTTGCTTTATTTTCGAAGAATATAGTATACTTTCAAGTGAATTGGTATAGACATCTATATATTTTCTGTGCTAGTATAAGCCAAAGAAAAGTTATTATATTGATAAAATGAAAACGCTTTATACGTCTTTTCGTTCTGCTGAATTAAAAGAAGTTAGGAACAAGGGAGATGAGTTCGATGTTAAATTTTTTACAAAAGATTGGGAAAGCTTTGATGTTACCGATTGCTGTTTTGCCGGCAGCGGCTTTATTGCTTCGTTTAGGGCAACCGGATTTACTTAATATTCCATTCGTGGCTGCCTCGGGACAAGCGATTTTTGATAATCTTGCCATATTGTTCGCTTTAGGTATAGCGATTGGATTATCCAAAGATGGCAGCGGTGCTGCGGCATTAGCGGGTCTTGTTGGTTACTTTGTATTAACGAATGGTACACAAGCGATTAATAAAGATATCAACATGGCTGTATTAGGCGGTATTATATCAGGTATAGTTGCAGCTCTTCTATATAATAGATACTCTGACATAAGACTCCCTGAATGGCTTGGATTCTTTTCAGGGAAACGATTCGTCCCGATCATCACTTCGCTTGCGATGATTATACTTGCGGGAATATTCGGTTTTGTTTGGCCGCCGATTCAAGATGTAATCAATAGTGTTGGAGACTGGATTACGGGTGCAGGGGCCTTGGGTGCCGGCGTATTCGGCGTATTGAATCGCTTATTGCTTCCAGTAGGATTGCATCATGTCTTGAATAGTATGGTTTGGTTCGTTTTTGGTGAATACAATGGAGCGACAGGTGATATAAATCGTTTCTTCGCAGGGGACCCGACTGCTGGGCCCTTCATGACCGGCTTTTTCCCGATCATGATGTTCGGCCTTCCAGCTGCAGCATTAGCCATGATTGCAGCTGCTAAAAAAGAGAAACGTAAATTGGTGACAGGGATGCTTGTTGGGTTGGCTTTCACTTCTTTCCTAACAGGAATCACTGAACCGATTGAATTTCTGTTCATGTTCATCGCACCGGTGTTATATGTAATACATGCCCTTTTAACCGGGGTCTCTCTGGCGCTAGCTGTTATATTGGATATCCATCATGGGTTTGGATTCTCCGCAGGAGCCATTGATTATTTCTTGAACTTTGGTATAGCGCAAAAACCGCTATGGTTAATCCCGATTGGATTGGTATACGCGGCAGTTTACTTCGTGATTTTCTATTTTGTCATCAAAATCATGGATTTAAAAACACCTGGCCGTGAAGATGATGAGGAAGTTGTGGAAGAAGAAACCATTGTGAAAACAGGGGATAAATATACCGATATGGGATCGCTTTTCATTCAAGATCTTGGCGGTAAAGAGAATATAATGCTAATTGATAACTGTGCAACGCGCTTGCGTTTACAAGTGGCCGATTCAGGAAATGTGAATGAAGCAGCCTTAAAAAGGCATGGTGCGCGCGGTGTCATGAAGTTGAACAAATCGAGTGTGCAGGTCATTGTTGGAACGAATGTTGAATTCGTTGCAAATGCAATGAAACAACTTGTCAAGAATGGCGTCGACCCAAGCAAAGTGAAAACAAGTCCATCTGCACAAGTGGCAGAGGATGGAATGGAAGAAAACCAAGCTTTGGGTGCAATTGACTTTGTCCTTCCAATTGAAGGAACCGTTTTACCGATAGAACAAGTTCCCGATCAAGTGTTTGCGATGAAAATGATGGGGGATGGCTTTGCTATCGAGCCAGCCAAAGGAAAACTAGTATCCCCAATCGATGGGGAAGTTCTAAGTATCTTTCCGACAAATCATGCACTGGGATTGAAAATGGATAATGGTCTGGAAATTCTGATCCATGTTGGCTTAGATACAGTTAAGTTAAATGGAGAAGGGTTCACATCCCTTGTGCAAGAAGGTCAAAGAATAACAAAAGGAACACCTCTTTTGGAAATTGATTTAGATTTCATAAAACGGAATGCACCATCAACGGTCACTCCTATTATATTCACTAACTTACCAGAAGGAACGGCAGTGAAATTGCAAAAGCCAGGGATCCAGAAGCAAAATGCACCAGATATCATCCAGTTGGAAAAACTATAAAACGTGTTAAAAAAGGGATGTCGACATTGTCGACATCCCTTTTTAGACTGCAGTCAAACTCGATGAAAAGCGAGTTTGCCTGCAGTTTTTTTCTTTGAAAGAAGATCCAGCTGATCTCAGAAATCAGGTAATCCGGATAGGGCTGCTTGGTACAATCATCATTTATACATTGATTAGCATTGTCGGCATCCTAGCCAGCATTCTGGGGGCAGTGGGCATTAGCTCGATGGGAACGAATGGGGAGCAGCATGTAATTTAACATCCTATCAATTTGCTCTCCTCGGTTCTGTGGCTTTGCTCGTCATAGCCCTATTATCTGCGATGTGTTTGCACAAGGATGATTTTATTTTAAGGCCAAGATACCGAAACAGAATATTGGCTAAATCCCTTAATGTAAAACCAGGTCAGAAGCGGATAACTGTGATTTGCCAGTGACCTCCCTCTCATTTTTTCTAGCAGTAAAGGGACTGCCTACATAAAATATTAATTAAAGATTGGATTTGCGGCTCACTACCATATATAAAAAAGAGCCTGTTCGATTCGAACAGGCTCTAAACATTACATTAGTCTTTTAAACACGTTAAGCATTCGAGCAAATGCCGGTTATTTCCGATGCATCGACGATACGCTGAACTTCTGAACCCTCTAGTGTCTCTTTTTTCAATAGCTCTTCAACGAGCTCTTCATACTGTAAGCGATTCGAGTCAATCAGCAATTCCGTTTCTTGAATCGCTTTCGTGAATAATTCCTGCATCTTTTGCTCCTTCTCACCTTTATTAAAGGTGAGGGTAAATCCATCTTGAAGCATTCCGGTATCGACCATTTGTTCCAGTAGATGTTTCGCCTGCTGTACATCTCCGCCTACACCGATGCTATGTTCTCCTAAATACATTCTTTCCGCCACGCCGCCTGCTAAGATCATTTTGACTTGATCAAGCAATTCACTGGCTGTTGCCAGATGGAGTTCTTTTGGTATCGGCGCTACATATCCAAGGGCTTCCCCACGCGGAATGATGGTCGCCTTTCGAACGGAACCCGGCTTTGTCAAAGCTGCAATCAGGGCATGTCCACTTTCATGAATGGCCACACGCCGCTTCGTATCCGCATCATTCAAGGTACGTGATGTCGCTCCAAGTATCGTTCGGTCAATGGCGTAATCAAGATCCTGTTTACGAATCATATCCTGTTCATTCCTCAGGGCATGACGTGAGGCAGTATCGAACAGGGAGCTTAAGTCAGCGCCGGAGAAACCGGATGTACTTTCAGCCAACTCATCCAGGGAAGCCAGGACATCTGTCGCTAGACGCTTTCCCTTCGTATGGATATCGATGATTTCCTTTCTTCCTTGTGTATCTGGAAGTGGGACTTGGAAAGAGAAATCGATCCTGCCCGGACGTAGAAATGCCTCATCGAGCATATCTTTCCGGTTGGTCGCTGCAATGAATAAAATGCCTTCATTTGGATGGCCACCATCTAATTGCACAAGCAGTTCAGTTAACGTTTTTTCGCCTTCTTCCCCGCCATGGGCTTTCCTTTTACCAGCCAACGCGTCCACTTCATCGATGAAAATGACAGCTGGCGATTGCTTACGTGCATTTTGGAAAAGGCTGCGGACACGGGCTGCACCTACTCCAACAAACATTTCGTTGAAGGCTGAACCGCTCGTTGAGAAGAAGTTTGCACCAAGCTCTTTTGCAATTGCCTGTGCAAGCAGCGTTTTTCCCGTTCCAGGAGGGCCATATAATAAAATGCCTTGAGGCGGCTTAATTCCAATTTTAGCTGAACGTTCAGGTTCCTTTAGTGTAGTAAGTGTCTGAAGGATTTCCTGTTTGATTTCGGATTGCAAACCGCCTACATCATCCAAAGTTATCTCCGGCAGGGGTTTTGGGGTGGAAAGGCTTTGTTTTTTGCTGCCGATCCGCAATCCGCCCTTTGATTTTTTCTGTATAATGACACCGGTTGTGACGAGAGCCGCCATTAATCCGCCTAAAATCCATATTGCTGATTTATTAGTTGATGAAAAAGAATATTGAACGTTATAAGTTTCGACAAGTTTATTGATCATTTGACTGTTGGGAGGAATACTGGAAACGTATTCTCCATCCGGTGTGGTGATGTGAAGAGTGCCATTTCTCTTTTCTTCAATGGTGACAAGGGCTCCATTTTGGGCTTTAATCGTCTTTTCTACCGAAGAAAAGGGAATGACCATTTCCTTTGACTGAGTAACAACATACCAACTGATTCCAGCAATTATCACAATGAGAGCCGTAAGGAACGGCAGCAATTTCGAAACTAATTTAGAGTTCGAGTTCAATTTTTCATCTCCTTTAAGAATATATATTAAGTATAAAATTTTTAAACATGTTTTTATACCTTAAATTAAAGGTAAATAATGTTAAGGTCAAGAAATAATATGGAAGTTTAAAGAGTCCGCAATTAAGAAATATTTAATCTAACCGGCATATTAGACTTTTTAAATGCGAAATGCTAAAGTGAAATGGTCTAAGTCATGAAAAAATAAAATGGTAGAAGAGTGTGAAGTTTTATGAGTAAATTTATAAAAGACTATATGATTACGATGAAGGATATCGTCAGAGAAGGGGATCCCATTCTGCGTCAGGTAACGGATGAAGTTAGCCTGCCGATTTCGGATGAAGATCGTGAAACGTTGGAATGCATGATGCAATACCTGAAAAATAGTCAGGATCCAAAACTCCAAAAGAAGTTCAACTTGCGTGAAGGAGTTGGATTGTCTGCAAATCAGATAGGCTTGAATAAACGCATGTTCGTCATGTATTTTCCCGATGAAAAAGGGAAGCTGTTTGAATATGCCCTTGTGAATCCGAAAATCATCAGCCATTCCGCCACAATGATCTATTTACCGCAAAGTGAAGGTTGCCTTTCTGTCGACCGTGATATTAAAGGATATGTACCGCGTTATGAACGGGTTAAAATCAAAGCTTTGGACGGTAATGGTGAGGAAATAGAGTTGCGGCTGAAGGGCTTTGCTGCAATCGTGTTTCAACATGAGTTAGATCATTTGAACGGGATGATGTTTTATGACCGGATCAACACCGAGAACCCTTTCAAGCTTCCTGAAAACGTGGAAGTGAAAAGTCTGTAAAACCCAAAAAGGCAAAGCGCCATGCTTTGCCTTTTAACCGTTTTATGGCTGAGGAAACATATCCTCTTCCATATGCTTCAGCAAATCACTGAATATGGCCAGGCTCATTTGCTTGTACCCTTCTGAAGTGAGGTGGATGCCATCATCGCTTATCAAGCGACCCAAGTCACCGGAGGATTTAATATAGGAACGGACATCGATCAAAGGTACCTTCAGTTCCTCTGCAAGCCTTTTCAATTGGCGATTATACATCCCATGCTAATGTTCAATACCACCGACATGGGAAACGAAATGCCCGATTGAATGACCGAACTTATCGGCGATGGATCTATAATACCTAGCTGGATCAAGTGGCGGGAGAGTTAAAAGGTAAGGCGTTACATGCTTATCTTGAATCTGCTTGACAAGTTGTGTGGTATTTTCCAAGTAACTTTCGATTGGAACGATGGGCTCATGGTCACCTTCTGGATTCTTGGCTACTTCGTCCCAATGGAAGTTTCGTTGCCACCGACCTCTATTAATACGATATCGGGATATTCCGACATGACGTCTTTCTCGATCGGCTAACCAACAGGTCGGAGTTATCATTGAAAACCCCTTTATTCAAAACTTCCACGAATGGCAAAGATCCTGTTAGCTTAGCTAGGGAGTTCGGATAATTTTCTTTAATGATGCGAAGGCGCCCCCTAACATAAGAAATGCCTCTGGTTAAACTGTCTCCAAAACATACGATCTTCAAACTTCTATGGGAATGTGTTACTTATATTTTAGTAGTGGAATGATTTTTCGCAATTTTCACCTCCTTTATGGAAAGGAGATGAAAATAACAAAAAGCGCTGGAAGTGCAGCGCTTTTTGTTTATTGTAAGTATTCCTTTTTTGAATGTGTTTCCACTCTTGTTTTTCCCATGAAGAACACAGTGATGGCTGCAAGACCGATCGGAATGAGAGCCAAGGTGAATATCATTGAAATCGAATCGGACATCGCATGAACGATTTTATTCAGGATAAAGTCCGGAATCTCGGCACGTGCGTCCGATTGGAAGAGCTGGCGTGGGTCCTCCGTCAATCCGGCCGTATCCGGACTTCCTTGCATTCCTTTAAACGCCTCCGTCATTTTACTTGTGAATACATTGTTCTGAATCGCTCCATAAATCGTTACACCGAGTGTCATCCCAAAAGAACGGAGGAATGAGTTTGTTGAGTTGGCCGACCCTCGGAATCTAGGTTCCAAGTTGTGAATGGACGCAATAGGCAGAAGGGAAAAGGAAAAGCCCATGCCAAATCCAGTCAAAATCATGTATAAAGTTAATGAAGTCCTGCTGGTATCAGGGGTGATGGTCCCTAATAAAAGCATTCCTGCAAAATAACAGATGACGGAAATCACCATTAAGTTGCGAAAGCTTGTCTTTGTATTGAATATCCCGCCAACTGCACTGCCGAACACAGAACCAAGCATCATGGGAGTCAGGATCAATCCGGCATTTGTTGCGGAACCACCGTAAACTGCCTGCACAAAAATCGGGATATAGACGGTTAAAATAATGAATGTACCGCCATAAAGAATGGCTAAAATCTGAGAAGTGGCAAATAATCGCCTTTTAAACAGCCATAATGAAATGATTGGATCTTTCGCCCTTTTTTCAAAAAAGAAAAATGAAACGAAGAATACCACAAAACTGGCAAACAGGCCTATGATGGGAGAGGAACTCCAGCCATACTCCCCGCCCAGTTCGAGAGCGAACATTAAGCTGATAACGGCAATGACGAGAGTTGCTGCGCCACCCCAATCGATTTTTTGCTCTTGGGTGTTGGGTGACTCCTTGTAATAATTCCAGATGAAAAATAAAGAAATGATCCCAATCGGAACATTGACGTAGAAAATCCAGTGCCAGCTAGAGTATTCAGTAATATAAGCACCTAAAAGTGGCCCCAAGACACTTGAGGCCCCAAATACAGCGCCGAAAAGGCCAGTTAATTTTCCGCGTTTTTCAGGTGGGAAAATATCAAAAATGATCGTAAAGGCTATAGGCATCAAGGCGCCTCCGCCTATCCCCTGGATTGCACGAAAGATGCTTAACTGCACTATGCTCTGGGCCATGCCACATAATGCGGAGCCGATCAAAAAGACTATAAGTCCGAAAATAAAAAACCTCTTTCTTCCATACATATCGGAAAGCTTACCGAATATCGGCATACTTGCCATCGTGGCGACCATATAGGCAGATGTCACCCATACAAACTTATCGAAACCGCCTAAATCAGAAACAATCGTTCCCATCGCAGTCGCAACAATCGTATTATCCATTGCTGACATCAAGATACCCAGTAGTAAACCGGCAACAATGAATTTTTGTTTTTTTTGAACGTTCATTTATTTTCCTCCTTATATCAACCAGCTCATGAATTTCCTTTACATGGTTGAAGGGTAAACGTTAAGATGAAACAAAACATTTATCTTGATAATCAAGATAAATTTAAGTGTAAAAGGGGTGGCATTTTATGTCAAGTGATAATGGGCGGAATTCAGCTCTGTTAGAGAGTTTAACACACAGATTGCAGCGGTATGGAATGAGATCCGTATTATTTCAACAAAATATGGCCCAGAAAATAGGGGTGTCCCATACGGACTTAAAGAGTGCTGAAATATTGAATGAAACAGGACCCATTACCGCCGGTGAATTATCCAAAATTACAGGATTGAGCACGGGGTCTGTTACGGCACTGATCAATCGACTTGAGAAATCCGGTTATGTTAAAAGAGAACGAGATCAATTGGACGGAAGAAAGGTAATGATTGTGCCGATACCGGAAAGACAGGAACAGATTAAATCGCACTATCAATCGCTCTCTATGGCCACAAAAGATTTGTGCTCAGCTTATAATGAGCAAGAGCTAATATTGATCAATCAATTTGTTGAGGATATCACAAAAATCATGGATAAAGAAAATGACAAGTTAATGAGTGAGCGTGAAAGGTAGCTGATATGTTAGGCTATCTTTTTTATTTTTAGCCAGCTGGGAGCTGCTTATCCTGCGAAAACAAAAGGGATAGAGGTTGATTCTTTTTAAAGAGATTGTCCCGTTTTCATTCACTTCAGGTATCGCAAGTAATACAGACAAATACGATCGGCTCCTTCCCGTTTGCAGAAACGATAGGTCTTTATTCAACAATGGAAACACTGGTGCCGCAAGCGGTATTAATTTTGCTGATTGCATTGGCAACCATTTGGGTCAAAAAGAGTAATTCCTTACGTGCAACCGAATAATAAAATGGGACTGACGCATGTCAGTCCCATTTATGTGTGGTATTAGCGTAGAGATCGGCGATAGGAATATTGCTTCCATTGATAAAGGATGAAGCAGCCGATGCAGAACCCAAGAATGGCTATGAGAGAAGCCATTCCGACCGTCAAGGTGAATATATAACCGGTAACTTTCCAACCAAGCAAAAAAGAAGTGAATCCAAGTCCTAAGCAAACGACTGCTATGGCCTGGTTGAATTGTTGCTGTGAATGATCTTCGGGAATATAATCGGACGGTTTCTTTTTAAGAAAGAGCTTTGCAAGACGCATCACTGGATTGAAATTAAAGAGAAGACCCAAAAGTCCCGCTGTTAAAGGAATGACTAATATCCATATTTGTCCCGTTATTAAGGCGGTGGCCACGCTTAACAAAATGACCCATTGATTCGTTCGTACTAAGGGACGGGGAATGGAGCGACTTTCACTCGTCATAGAATACCAACCTTCCTGATGTGTTTTGTTACATTTTATCTTTATTTTAATCACTTGTGAAGTGAAAGGTTAATAAAACAAAAGTTATTCTTATTTATAATTATTTTAATTTAGTATTGATTATCATTATAAAAGTAGTATAATATGTATAACAAGAATTTAAATCGAGGAGGACGGTATTAATGGTAGCAAAAGTTTGTGAAACATGTGGAACACCAATAAAAAAGCTAAAGCATTCTTCCCTATGCCAATGCGGTCCTAAGATATTGAGCAATCAATTCTCAGTTAAAACAAAAAAATAAATCCATGGATTCAATTATAAATTAAACCGATTATTCAATTAATCGGGTTCAGACTTTAGACAATTTTTTTCGAGTTTGTCTAAAGTTTTTTTATGGCTTGTAAAATTGAACGTTGATTTTCGCTCCAGGCACTCGCTTTCCGCGGGCGGTCCGCGAGCCTCCTCGGCATGCGCCTGCGGGGTCTCCCTAGACGTGCTATTCCCGCAGGAGTCTCGTACCTTCCTCTTCAATCAGCTTTGTTATAAAATTTAGATGCAAATCATATTGATAAGTTGAGGGTATTGCTTTGGGTCATTTGGTTCAGGAACATCAAAGTCACGTTTTCGCAACCTCTTTTGTCTACAAACTGAAACCGATTATTCAATTAATCGGTTTTTGTTTTTCCAATGGAGGGTAAAGAGGGTAATAATATTTTTCATTTCAATTAAAATAATGTACGATTATATGGAATAGAATAAAACGTCATGAAGAATAGACATATTTTAAATTTGTCTAAACCATAACGTGATGGTTAGGAGGGGATTATGTTGGGAACGAGACTTTAAAAATTGGCGAGTTGGCGGAAATGGCGAACGTTACGAAACGAACCATAGATTATTATACGAATCTTGGCTTGCTTAAAGCAGAACGTTCCGCCTCCAATTACCGTTATTATTCAGTCGGTGAACTAGAAAGGCTCCGCCGTATCGAAGGATACAAAAGAGAAAACCTTTCATTGGAAGATATTAAAGAAATACTTAAAAAGGATAAGGAAGCCGCATCAGGAATTGAGGAAAAAGGTCTTCAACTCAAGAATAAAATGGATGGCCTTAACGAGGAACTCCAGGAATTCATCAGCTTGATTGAAAAGGACGGAAAAAGTGAGCTTCTTCTAAAAAAACAAATATCCCGTGAAAGCATGGCCTTGATCCAATCATTACTAGTGTTGCTCGTATGATTAAAATTTATCTCTATAGTTTTATGCACAAAGGTGCATATTAACGATATAGGCTAAATGGTTTCGGTTCATGTTATAAGGCAAAAATCGATTTTTAAACAAAAAATAACCATTTATACAGGAGGTGCTTGGGATTAAGCCGTACATGTCTAATCCGAAGGTCAGAAGGATTGGAACTATATGGCGAACCCGCACATATTGGAGATTTTTATAAAATTATTAGCAGTAGCTGCATTAATAGCATTAACCGCATTTTTCGTTGCATCGGAATTTGCAATCGTGAAAGTAAGAAGTTCCCGGATCAATCAATTAATTGAAGAAGGGCATAGAAATGCCCTCGCAGCCAAAAAAGTGACATCGCATATCGATGAGTACTTATCTGCCTGTCAATTGGGAATTACAGTAACCGCCTTAGGTTTAGGGGTGTTGGGTGAACCCACGGTCGAGGCGATCTTGAAACCATTGTTCACTAAATGGGGATTAGAGGAATCTGTCAGTCACATCATCTCGTTCTTGATTGCGTTCGGTTCCGTAACATTCCTTCATGTTGTAGTCGGCGAATTGGCACCGAAAACGGTTGCGATTCAAAAGGCAGAAGAGGTAACTTTGCTATTTGCAAAGCCGTTAATTCTCTTTTACCGCATTTTATACCCATTCATATGGTTACTGAATGGCTCTGCGCGTCTTCTGACAGGCATTTTCGGATTGAAGCCAGCATCTGAGTCAGAAATGGCCCATTCCGAAGAAGAGCTGCGCATCATTTTATCGGAAAGCTATAAAAGCGGTGAAATCAACCAATCGGAATACAAATATGTAAATCAGATATTTGAATTCGATGAGCGTATTGCCAATGAAATCATGGTTCCGCGTACGGAAATGACCGTTATCGAAAAAGGCATGCCATTATTGGAAGTTGTTGAACTGATTCAAGAAGAACAATACACAAGGTATCCGGTCATAGACGGTGATAAAGACAATGTCGTGGGGATGGTCAATATCAAGCGACTTTATACAGCGACGATTACAGAAGAAAATGTAACGGCTTTGACGGTGGATTCCTTTGTAACACCCATCATCCGTGTTCTTGAAACGATCGCCATTCATGATCTGCTGCTGAAAATGCAGAAAGAACGGATCCATATGGCAGTTTTGACTGATGAATATGGCGGAACAGCTGGTCTTGTAACGGTTGAAGACATCCTTGAAGAAATCGTCGGGGAAATCCGTGATGAGTTTGACCAGGATGAACGTCCGCTCATTCAAAAAGTTGATGAAGGGCATTATGTATTCGATGCTAAAACATTGGTTGAAGACGTCAATGATACCCTTGCGATCGATTTACCGGAGGAAGATATCGATACATTGGGAGGATGGTTCCTGACAGGCAGATTTGAAATTGCTGTCGGGGATAAAATTGAATACGCCGGATATGAATTTACTGTAAAGGAAATGGACGGCCACCATGTTTTATATGTTGAAGTGAAGAAGATTAAATAAACAGGATCACACCAAAAGCCGAAAGTGGAAACTTTCGGCTTTTATTGCGTACGAACAATTCATTTGGGTTTTTATGACAACGGTTTAGGCAGACTGTTACTTAATTGGAAAAGGAAATGATTTTAAATAATAGTGTAGGTAACTATTTTAGCATGGAAAATGTTAAAATTGACTTTGAGCAATGAAACTACCTATATATCCATTCAAAATTTCAAAGAATATAAGGTGAATTCTAGTATTTTGCAATGCCGTTTATTTCGGGCTGGTATAAATAAGTATTGAAGGTGGGCGGGAAAATGGGTTTTAAGAAAAAGCAAATGTTAGGATTTGGTTTAATCTTGCTTTTCTTGGCTATTTTACTTTCTTTCATGATGTTTACGCTAAACAATTTAAAGAGTAGCATGACTGAAATAGTTGAAAATCGCTATGAAAAAGTTCAAACTTCGATGGAAATCCGTCAGCTTTTTTCTAGGTCGGACCGTGAGATTTTGTTTGCAGCTAATGATGCAAATACAGAAGAAAGAGCAGAGAGCCTCGAAATCATCAATGAGAATCATAGTTTGATTGAATCAAAAATTGCCGGGTTATCAAGTTCGTTAAATAAGGGGAAAGCAAAGCAACTATTGAAAGAGTTCGAGACTCAATATGCCTCTTACTCCATAACGGAGGCTGAGATCATCCAAAAGATAAAATCGGGAAACTCATCTGATAATCTTTCAAGCCTGATGGATGACCAAAGGGAAAAACGAACGAAAGTCATCAGTACGATGGATGAATTTAAGGATTACCAAGAAGGTGTCATGAAAGATACATTAAGTAATTCGAAACAAACCTATGAAGATATGATCGGTTTTGTAATTTTTGCTGTGATCCTCAGCATTTTGGTCATTTCCGTAACGGTTGTTTGGATGATTCGCAGCACATCGAAAGATCTGCAATCTATTACGAAGGTCATCAAAAATATCGATTTTAAAAATTTGTCGGTCATACCAAGAATTCCGGTTCGGACCACTGATGAAATTGGTGATATAGCGCGATCGTTCAATGATATGGCGGAATCGCTTGAAATCTATAACCAAAAAGAAAAAGATTTCACTGAAAAGATCAGTGAACAGAACTGGATCCAGACCCGTGTGGCAGATATAGCTACCATGTATCAGCGCATTGTTGATGTGGAAGTTCTTGCTGACCGGTTCATTACAAGGCTTGCACCGATGATGGGAGCTTCACTTGGAGCTTTTTACGTCAAACGGGGTGAGGGTGTGGATATGCGCTTTGTGAAGCTTGCCAGCTTTGCTGGAGATGGCGAAGATACGGGCAGGCGTGAATTCCGTCTTGGCGAAGGTTTGATCGGCCAATGCGCCCTTGAAAAGAAATCCAAAGTCATTGAAGATATCCCTGGAGATTTTCATTTGGTTACGACAGGATTGGGGGAAGTCAACCCGAAAAGCATTGTCATTGCGCCAGTCGTTTTTGAGGATGAAGTGGTGGCGATGGTTGAACTGGCAAGTTTGGAGGCCTTTACGAAGCTGCAAAAAACTTTCCTGAACCAGGTTCTTGATACTCTGGGCATCACGATCAATAATGTAGAGGGCCGGATGGAAATAGAGCGTTTATTGAAAGAATCACAGGCACAGACCGAAGAGTTACAGGCTCAATCGGAAGAATTGCAATCACAGTCAGAGGAAATGCAAGCCCAATCGGAGGAACTGCAAACACAGGCTGAAGAGTTGCGAATGATCAATGAACAATTGGAAGAGAGAAATCGTGAAACTGAAGAAAAATCGAAAGAGCTTCAAGTCGCTAAGCTGAATCTTGAAAAACAAGCGGAAGAATTGAAGTTAAGTTCAAAATATAAATCGGAGTTCATGGCAAATATGTCCCATGAATTGCGGACACCGCTCAATAGTATCCTGATTTTATCAGAAATGCTTTCAGATCCGAATGATAGTAAATTAAATGAAGAGCAACTGGAATTCGCCCGTGTCATTAATTCATCAGGACAAGACTTATTAACGTTGATCAATGACATTTTGGATTTATCAAAAGTTGAAGTCGGAAAGCTTGAAGTGGTCTTTGACGAAATGAATTTGAGTGAGCTTCCTGAGTTATTGCACCGTAACTTCGATCATGTAGCGAAGAAAAAGAACATTGACTTTATAATCGAAAAAAGTAAAAACGTTCCGGATATTTTCTTTACGGATGAGCAGCGCTTCCAGCAAATTTTGAAAAACCTGTTATCCAATGCATTTAAATTCACGGAAAAAGGTTCTGTATCTGTCCAAATCAAAAAAGCTGATGAAGAAAATGTGGCACAATGGATACAGACAAAAGGTGCTAGCAATTGGGTTGAAATTAAGGTGACGGATACTGGCATCGGAATATCAAAAGAGAAGCAAAAACTTATCTTTGAAGCATTCCAGCAAGGTGACGGAGCTACAATGAGAAAATATGGCGGTACAGGACTTGGGCTATCGATTTGCCGGGAGTTTTCCAAACTTCTGGGAGGCTGGGTCATTGTAGATAGTGAAGAAGGGCAAGGCAGTACCTTTACTTTCTTTATTCCAAGCATGCCAGAGGGCTTCAAATATGTCGACGAAGCGATAGCTGCTTCCCCGGAAGTGGCAGCAGCTAACCACGATGATTCTGCCGCGCCTTTTGGCGATCAGGGAGAACCGGATGCGGTTATGATGGATGAAGAAGATCGGGATAAGGCCAAACCATTCTGCAATAAAACAGTACTGGTCGTCGATGATGATCACCGTAATATATTTGCTCTGAAGAATGCGCTGAAGCATGAGGGGATGGAAATCCTTACAGCTGAAAACGGCTACGAATGTTTGGAACTCCTTGAAAAAGGAAACGATATAGATGTCATATTGATGGATATCATGATGCCGGGTATGGACGGTTACGAAACGATGACCAGAATTCGCGAACAAAGTAAGTTCGAGGATCTTCCAATCATCGCGTTAACTGCGAAAGCGATGAAAGGCGATAGGGAAAAATGCCTGAAGGCCGGCGCTTCCGATTATGTCAGCAAACCACTAAAATTGGATCAGCTGCTATCCGTCCTAAGAGTATGGCTGACTAATTGATTGATAGTACGGGTAAGGAAGGATTTACATGAAGGATACTTTAACGATTGAAGAAAGAGAAGACTTGGAAATCGAATTATTGTTAGAGGCCATTTATTCCGTTTCTGGTTTTGACTTTCGCAAATATATGCGTTCTTCAATAAAAAGAAGAGTTGAAAATAGAATGAGACTGGACCATGTACGCAGGATTAGTGGAATGATAGAAATGGTTTTATATGAAAAAGGGTATGTCGAGAAGCTTTTGAAAGATTTTTCAATAAATGTCACTGAAATGTTTCGCGATCCGGAGTTCTTTAAAGCCTTTCGTTTAAATATTGTACCGCTCCTGAAAAAACTTCCAGAAATCAGAATTTGGCATGCGGGCTGTTCGACCGGTGAAGAAGCCTTTTCCATGGCGATCATCCTCAAGGAAGAAGGACTTTATGATAAGGCGAGGATATATGCCACTGATATGAATGATGAAGTCCTCCGTCATGCGGAAAAAGGGATATTACCTTTAAATAGAATGCAGTCTTATACGAAAAACTATCTGCAAGCTGGAGGTAACCAGGAATTTTCGGAGTATTATACAACCGATTATCAAAATGCTTATCTTGATTCGAGCCTCCTTAAAAACATTGTGTTTTTCCAGCATAATTTAGTTACTGATGGTTCGTTCAATGAGTTCCATATCATCATGTGCCGGAATGTGATGATTTACTTTACCGGTGAATTACAGACCTATGTTAATCAGTTGTTTTATGACAGTCTTTGTAAAGACGGCTTCCTTGCGGTTGGCAGCAAGGAGACACTTCATACATCATCCTTTTCGGAAGATTATGAGGACTTTGACTCAAAGGAACGAATTTATCGGAAATTGTAAAAAGAAAGAGTTCGCATATAAGCGGACTCTTTCTTTTTAATTAGTGAATTATTTTTCACTTTTTTGCATTTCAATGTTTAAGATATCGGAAGAAGGGGTATAAATAATGAGTTGGTCTCCATGCAGAATCGCGACTGTGGTTTATTATTATTAAAAGAGACTGAACTTAGTTATAATATAATAGAAAAATCCCTGTTAAGGGAGCTTTATTAAAGTACTGTTCCATATAAAAAAGATAAATGTTGCCGCTCGATATAAGCCAAAAGGGGAATGGAAGAATGACGATTTTAATCGTAGATGATAATCAGGTTAACCTTTTCGTTATAGAGAAAATTCTAAAACGAGCTGGCTATACGGATTTTCTATCATTAACTTCAGCTGTTGAGATGTTTGAATATTTACAGGTGGATAGTCCGCAACCTAAAGAGACTTCAGTTGATATCATTCTGCTTGATATCATGATGCCGGAGATCGATGGGATAGAGGCGTGCAGGAGACTTCAAAGTATTCCTCACCTTAGAGATATACCCGTCATTTTTGTGACCGCCCTTGAAGATTCAAACAAGGTGGCCGAGGCACTTGATGTTGGCGGAATTGATTATATAATGAAGCCCATCAATAAAATAGATTTACTTGCGAGGATTCGCGTGGGGTTAAGACTTAAATATGAAAAAGATTGGCATAAAATGCAGGATGAAAAAATCCGCAATGAATTGGATCTTTCCATGCAGGTTCAAAGCAGCTTATTAAGTGAACCCATTATAAATGACCACTTAACTATAAGGGCATCATACTTACCTGCGAATAAATTAGCAGGGGATATGTACTATTGGCACCGCATCGATGAAAACCGGTATGGGATCATCCTGTTGGATATGATGGGGCATGGCATATCAGCCTCACTTGTTTGTATGTTCATTTCCTCCGTATTGAGGGATGCCATCAGGACACATACGGATCCAGTGGCAGTAATAAACGAAATGAATCGCTGGATGAATACCCTTAATAAAGAAGATAATCAAGTGCATTATTATTTTACCGCGATTTATATGATCATTGATACAGAGCAAAAGACAGTGGAATATGTGAATGCCGGACATCCTCCAGGATTTGCTTTAATGGACGAAGGAAAAGTGGTCTCTCTTTCAAAAGGGACATGTCCTGTGGGTTTCTTCGCCGAGATGAAAATAGAGAAATCGGTCATTCATTATGAAGAGAAGATTCAGCTTATGCTATTTACGGATGGAGTCATGGAAGCAATAGATCGAGAAGGGACGGAAGGACTCGACCAAATAAAAGAAGCGGTCTCGACAAGGTGGTTTGATTGTAAAGAATCTCCCCCTATCGATTTTTTGATGTCACCGGAAATGCAGCAAGATCAACCTGATGATATGTGTGTTGTTGTTATTCAAGCAAATTGAAGAAAGAAGAGGCGGCAGATTATCTGCCGCCTCTTCTCTATAAAAGGGGGTCACTTTTATATGAAATGAGAATGTTCGTTAAGAGAGTGAATCCTGTATTCGGCTATTTGCGATTAACGGTCCTTTTTCAATTTACTGATGCTATCTTGGAGATTGCCTTTTAATTTGTCGACTTTACCTTCTGCTTGTAAGTGAGGATCATTTTTCGCGTTTCCGACTTGGTCTTTCGTTTCACCTTTAACTTTATTTACAGCACTCTTTACTTTGTCTGATAAACCGCTCATTATATGTTACCTCCTTTTTCTTTATATACTGTGTATACCCATGAAGTGTATGGATAAACCTGATTTATATGGAGAAAGGAGTTTTAAGAAGCGATTATTGCCCTTTTACTTAACCTTTGAATGAACTGAGATGAATGTTCAATGATATGATCTTTGTCATGATCCAACGAGGCCACATGATATGAATTTTCAAGGGGCACCATCTTCTTATCACCGGACATGACAGTATCATAAATCTGATAGGAACACGAGTCTGGTACAACGTGATCTTCTGGAGAATGGAAGATAAGTATCGGGCACGAAACGTTTATTAGTTTTTGACTGGTATGTTCCATTATATCAAGCAATTGATTAATCGCTTTTGACGGTACTTGGTCATATGTGATTTCTTTAGTTGTATTGTCTTTTATGTCAGGATTGCCTTCGGGAACGAAGCGTGGAACCGATTGGTTACGATATCTTTCATATTCAGGAACTTGGAGAGCGGCGTTAATGGTGAGAATTCCATCACAAGCCACTTTTGTCGCTAAATCGAGAACAAGGGCGCCTCCCATTGATTGTCCGATGGCGAAAACGTGGGTGCAGGTTCGCTTTAATTTTGCATAAGCCATTTCAACATCTTGTATCCATTCCTGATAATGACTTGTTTCCATTTCATATTCATCCGTTCCGTGTCCCGCCAGTCGAGGAGCGAAGACAGTAAAGCCTTTTGCGGCGAATTTTTCACCTAAATACCTTACGCTTTGTGGCGTTCCGTTAAAACCATGGCAAATAAGAATGCCAATAGAATTGCCGGGTAAGTAAAAAGATTCCGCACCTGGTATTACCATTGCTGCTGTCATATTCCCATCTCCTTTGAGTTAGCTTAGTTTTTGTTAAAAGAAAGTTTTAATAAAATTAACTATTCCGATTATTTTACTTGGTTATATAATAGCATAAGGAAAATTATGAAGTCAACTTGGCTATATTCCAAAACTTCAATATCATTAAGAAGCATTAAATAGGATATAAAGATGCTTATCAGGTCAATTTCGTGTATGGTTGCCATTCTTTCTATTATATAAGTACTGTCTTGGAATTGTTGATAAATGAAGAAGATAATGACCGGTTATATATAAATATAAGAAATGAAGAAAAAGCATTGACTTTAAAGTGAAATGGGATTAATATAAATAAGCACCAACTAAGACAAACGAAAAACTTCATCGCTTTTGGCTGATTGCTGAAAGAAATAATAACTATTGACTTCTTACTATGAAAATGATAAGATGAAATGGTCGCTGAAAAACACAGCGATTAAAAATAAGTTAAAAACTTCGTAGAAGTTGACAACTAATCAATAAGATGTTATGATGGATAAACAGCCGTTCGAAAGGACGATTGTGGAAATTGCTCTTTGAAAACTGAACAAAACAAAGCGCCAACGTTAAATTTTAAGTGAGCACACACTATCAAAAAGCAAATGAGCAAGTCAAACATTTCTTCGGAGAGTTTGATCCTGGCTCAGGACGAACGCTGGCGGCGTGCCTAATACATGCAAGTCGAGCG
>NZ_JBIWES010000019.1:0-62280 GCF_044762665.1 Peribacillus sp. NPDC096622
GAAATGTTTGACTTGCTCATTTGCTTTTTTGATAGTGTGTGCTCACTTAAAATTTAACGTTGGCGCTTTGTTTTGTTCAGTTTTCAAAGAGCAATATTTTCCATCGCTTCGTTTAGCGACTTTATTAGTATAACACCCTCCAAACACAAAGTCAACAGCAAGTTATCATTTACTTGTTTATCTTGTTTGTCTCAAGCGGTGTATTTAATATATTAGCACTTGCATATAGATAAGTCAATTTAATCTTTTAAATTCCCTTCATTTTTTCTATTCTTCTATATATGCACCACTTTCTTTCTATAAATGCGGCCCCTGCCAATGAATCATCCAAACAAAACAGGGAGGGCAGCTGATTATAGCCACCCCCCTTTATTAATGATTATTTATTGATGGAGATTACATCCGCTTCTTCCCTATCTACATTTCCGGCCTTTTCAATCTTGACACTTTCACCTTCGGAAAGGTTAGTAAAGACGATTGGCGTAATGATAGAGCTGGCATTGTTTTTGACATACTCTATATCAACTTTAAGCAATGGCTGTCCGCTTGTCACTTTATCTCCTTGAGCGACAAGTGCTTCGAAACCTTTGCCTTCTAACTTAACTGTATCGATCCCGACATGTATCAAGATTTCACGTCCAGCTTCGGAAACGATACCTATTGCATGTTTAGTCGGGAATAAGTTAACGATCGTACCGTCCACAGGAGAAACAACCAACCCTTCCTCGGGTACAATTGCAAATCCATCACCCATCATTTTTTCAGCAAAAACTGCATCAGGCACTTCCGTGATCGGTTTTAATTCCCCTTTAATAGGAGAAACAAAGCGCTCGGAAACTTCATCCGTCCGTAAAGGTTTCGGGACGACATCCTCGATTTGCTTTTCCACACCTTCTTCAGGAGACGCTTCTACTTTACGAGGCCTTTTTCCATCAATGATATCCTTCATTTGCCCCTTGATCGTTTCTGAACGAGGTCCGAAGATCGCCTGGATGTTATTGCCCACTTCCAGAACTCCAGCGGCACCAAGTTTCTTCAGCCTGTTTTTATCAACGTCACCGATGTCTTTGACTGACACACGAAGACGGGTAATGCAAGCATCCAAGTGAGAGATGTTTTCTTTTCCGCCCATGGCATCCAAGATTTCCCCAGGCAGACTTCCAGCAGAACTTGTAGATGCGTCCGTTTCCTCATTCTCTTCCACTTCACGGCCAGGAGTTTTAAGGTTAAACTTCCTTATCGCAAATCGGAATCCAAAGTAATAGATAACCGCAAGAACTAAACCAACGGGAATAACAATCCATGCATTGGTTTGCGGATTGATTAACCCGAACAGTACGTAATCGATCAAACCACCCGAGAACGTCATCCCTATTTTCACGTCCAGTAAATGCATGGTCATGAATGATAGACCTGCAAACAGACAGTGAATCCCGAAAAGTATCGGTGCAACAAATAAGAATGCAAATTCAAGTGGCTCAGTAATCCCTGTCAAGAAAGATGTAAGTGCTGCAGAAGCCATCAATCCCCCGACTATTTTCTTTCTTTCCGGTCTTGCTTCATGATAAATGGCCAAAGCCGCAGCTGGTAACCCGAACATCATGAATGGATATTTACCAGTCATGAAGGTACCGGCCGTTAAATTCTGTACGCCATCTTTAATTTGTGCCATGAAGATGGCCTGGTCCCCTCTGACTGGCGTTCCCCCTCCTTGAGGGATATAACTGCCAAATTCGAACCAGAATGGAGAATAGAAGATATGGTGCAATCCAAAAGGAATCAGCGCACGTTCTACAACCCCAAAAACGAAAGCCCCAAGTGTCAGGTTAGCACCCAACATATTTTCGGAAAATGAATTTAACCCCGATTGAATCGTCGGCCAAACCAAAATCATCAGCAACCCAAGAATAACTGCGCTTGCAGCTGTTACAATGGGAACAAAACGTTTACCTGCAAAGAATCCTAAATAAGAAGGCAGTTCGATTTCATAAAACTTATTATACATAACAGCAGCCATGACACCGACAATAATACCGCCGAACACACCTGTTCCCAACGTCGGGATTCCCAGAACATTTGTATACACCGCACTATTGTTCTCAATGTCGGCAGCGTCAATGCCAAGAACAGTTCCCATCGTTACATTCATAATCAAGAAACCGATAATCGCCGCAAGGCCGGCAACACCATCTCCACCAGCTAACCCAATTGCGACCCCCACAGCAAACAACAAGGGAAGATTCCCAAAAATAATATTTCCGGCATTCTCCATTACCGATGCGACCATTTCCACTCCGCCACTCGCAAGAAACGGGGCGATATCCAACAAAGTTTCATTTTGCAATGCATTACCAAACGCAAGCAAAATTCCGGCCGCTGGTAAAATGGCTACAGGAAGCATCAAAGCTTTTCCGATTTTTTGCAAAACACCAAACAACTTCTTAAACATAGGTTTTCCTCCTCTTTACTGTTTTTCCATGCTAATAAAACGGTTACATTCAACGCTGGTATTCATCTTCCCACGCATCAGTATTGAAATACAAAAAAGGCATAAGCAAAGATAGGATTGAAATGAAAATTCAGGTATATAATACCCTCTTTCAAGACAATCATTCTCCTCACTTATGCCTGATCGAATCAGTAACACGTAAGTTAATGTATGTTTATTTAATTTTCTTTTGTAATCGTTGGATATGCATCGTTAGATAGACAGCTTCCGCATCACAAACCGGTTTGCCTAATTTTTGCTGCATAATTTTTATTAGCTTCCAAGAGATATTGTAACACAAAGGATATTCTTCTTTCAATAGCATTGCTATTTTTTCAGGTTCCTCTACTTTTTCCCCAGCCAACACCCTGTCTATCATGAATCTTAAATGACGGACCAAACGTGAATAGTCTATGCTATCCTTATTAATTTTTACGTTGAGCTGTTCTTCAACAACATGGATAAGGTGATAGATTAACTGCGAATGCTGATTGACTTCAGATAAGTCTTTGTTTGATATTGCGCTATGAATATGAAGCGTAATAAAACCGATTTCCCCTTGGGGCAGGCCTATGCCTGTCTTATCTTGAATCAATTCTACTACATCAACAGCAATATCATGTTCAAAAGGATAAAGGGTTATCGTTTCTTTCAAGAATGGGTTTTTGATAGTCATTCCTTGTGAAACACGCTGAAGGGCGAACAATAAATGATCTGTTAAACCGACATGTATATGTTCATTTAACTTTCCAGTTACTCGGTCATTAATGAGATGAATGGATTCTATAATGGCAGCTTGAAGATTTTGATCGATTTGCGGCAAAAGTTTTTTGTAACTTTCCTGTTCCTTAACATTTTTCAGGACAAACGTTTTCTCCGCTAGTTCCGGACTCAACTCTTCGCCTCTCTTCCGGTTGAAGCCTAAGCCCTTTCCAATAGTAACGACTTCTCCATACAACGGATGCGTGGCAATCACCACATTATTGTTCAAAACCTTTTCAACGATAAAACCATTCATTTTTCTCCCTCTTCTTTTCTCAAAGTCATCCTATGCCCCCATACAGGATAAAGTACTTAGTACTTAGTACTTTTACTATACACGATATGAGCTTTCTCTTACAACATGAAAGAAGAGCCCCGAAATCAGGACTCTCCTTACACACTTGCATTATCACTTCAAGAAAATGAAATATAGCAGGAAGACGACCCCAAGACCCCACATGATCGGGTGAACCTCTTTAGCTCTTCCTTTCATCGACATAGTGATCGGATAGAAGATGAATCCGCAAGCTATACCTGTCGCAATTGAATATGTCATAGGCATCATGATGACCGTAAAGAAGGCCGGAACCGCAATTTCGAACTTTTGCCAGTCAATATTTTTAAGTGATGATGCCATTAATACTCCGACTATAACCAATGCCGGCGCAGTCACCGCAGATGTCACCACTGAAAGAAGCGGGAAAAAGAAAAGGGATAGAACAAACAGCAACCCAGTCACTACAGCTGCAAAACCGCTTCGGGCACCAGCAGCAACACCTGATGTGGACTCTACATAAGACGTCGTGGTGGATGTACCAAGAATTGCACCTGAAACGATGGATAATGAATCAGCAAGCAATCCTTTTCCCACTCTAGGAAGAACATTATCCTTCATCAATCCAGCTTGTTGCGCGACAGCCACCAACGTGCCGGCTGTATCAAAGAATGCTACGAACAAGAAGGTTAGTATCACGATTAACATTTGACCAGTGAAGAGATCACCGGGATTTCCAAAGGCATCGAACGCAACCCCGAATGTAGGCGCTATGCTAGGAACTGCACCGATAATTTTCTCCGGCACCGGAACTTGTCCAAAGATCATTCCTGCAATGGCTGTAATGACCATTCCTATGAACACGCCGCTTTTGACGCCTCTCGTCATCAAAATGACGGTTACGACAATTCCAAACACAGCCAATAAAGTATTCCCCGATGTCAAGTCGCCCAGACCGACAAGAACACTGTCATCATTCGTGATGATTCCAGCATTCTGAAACCCAACAAAAGTAATGAATAAACCGATACCGGCTCCAACTGCGTATTTCAATTCGACCGGAATTGCATTAATGATTTTCTCACGTATTCCCGATAGGGAAAGCAAAACGAAGATAATACCTGAAATTAATACTCCTGACAAAGCCGTCTGCCAAGGAATTCCAAAACCAAGCACAACGGTAAAAGCGAAGAAAGCATTCAATCCCATACCCGGCGCGAGCGAGATTGGATACCTGGCTATGATCCCCATCAATATCGAGCCGATTGCAGCTGCCAAGGCGGTCGCTGCAAAAACCGCTCCGTAATCCATTCTCAATTCATCCGGATAGTCCTCGATGCTTTGTAAAGTCAGCATCACAGGGTTAACAACCAGGATATATGCCATTGAAAGGAAAGTAGTTAGTCCACCAAGTATTTCACGGCGATAATTAGTTCCCAGCTCGTTAAACCGAAAATAATTTTTCATTATGAGTCTCCCCTATCATAAGATCGTGCCAACAGAAAATGCCCCGTTCGCTTACGAACGGGGCTTGACTGCGGTCATGTAAAGAAGTGGCGGTTTATCCATACCGCCAATCCTTCCACATCGTAGTCAAGCCGTTCACGGCAGCTTGGTAGAAACTTTTGGGCCATATCCCCAATATTATACGACAATTATGTTTTTTTATTATTATAGGTATAGTGTATCAGTCACCAAAAAAATCGTCAATATATCAAACGAATATTTTTTATGTAATTTTAGGCAATGTTCGCGTTTCGCTATATATTCCTTACTTATCATGGCTATATATTCGCCAAATCACGTAAAATGTAAGTAATCTACATATTCAAATACTATTTAAACAAAAAAATCAGTGAAGGTTAATTCCTTCACTGATTGGATGATTTTAATCTACTATTCCCACTCGATCGTTGCAGGCGGCTTAGATGTAATGTCATACACTACGCGGTTTACATGGTTTACCTCATTAACGATTCTCGTTGAGATGATTTCAAGTACATCCCATGGGATTCTTGCCCAATCGGACGTCATTCCGTCAATGGACGTAACCGCACGGATCCCGATTGTATAGTCATACGTACGCGCATCGCCCATTACCCCTACGCTTCGAATGTTAGGAAGCACCGTAAAGTACTGCCAAATTTCGCGTTCCAAACCATTCTTTTTAATTTCTTCACGTAAAATATGGTCAGATTCACGTACGATTTCAAGTTTTTCATCTGAAATTTCACCTAATACACGAATACCTAAACCTGGACCCGGGAATGGTTGACGCCAAACGATTTCATCCGGAATACCCATTTCACTTCCAAGTGCACGCACTTCATCTTTGAATAGGGTGTTCAAAGGCTCAATCAATTTAAATTGCATATCTTCCGGCAGACCGCCAACGTTGTGATGCGATTTAATTGTTTGTGCAGTGGCCGTACCACTTTCAATAATGTCTGTGTAAAGTGTTCCCTGTGCAAGGAAATCGATTCCTTCGAGCTTCGTTGCTTCGTCATCGAATACGTAGATGAACTCGTTACCGATGATTTTCCGTTTTTGTTCCGGATCTGAAACGCCAGCAAGCTTCGATAGGAAACGTTCTTTTGCATCGACCTTGATTACATTCATATTGAAACCTTCACTGAATGTTTCCATTACACCTTCGGCTTCCCCTTTACGAAGTAATCCATGATCAACGAAAATACATGTCAGCTGATCGCCAATCGCTTTATGGATCAAAACAGCAACAACGGATGAATCCACTCCGCCGCTCAAAGCGCATAACACTTTTTTATCTCCGACCGTTTGGCGGATTTTCTCCATCTCGATTTCAATGAAGTTCTCCATTGACCAGTCACCTTTACAGCCACAAACACCGAATACGAAATTTTTCAAAATGTCATTACCGTATACGGAATGACGGACTTCTGGATGGAATTGCACGGCATATAATTTACGTGACTCGTCACTCATAGCCGAAATTGGGCAAGACGGGTTCGTCCCATCAATTTGGAAACCTTCAGGCGTTTCCACCACTAAATCACCATGGCTCATCCAGACTATTTGTTCTTTTGGCAGGTCACTGAATAACTTGGACTCATTTTGGATGGCAAGTGTCGCTTTTCCGTATTCACGGTTTTTCGCTGGTTCCACCTTACCGCCAAAATGTTTGGTCATAAGCTGCATGCCATAACAAATACCGAAAATAGGAAGGCCCATTTCGAATATGCGTTCATCACAACCAAAAGCATTTGCATCATAAACACTGTTTGGGCCCCCTGAGAAAATGATTCCTGTTGGGTTCATTTTCTCGATTTCCTCTACAGTAATTGTATGAGGATGAAGCTCACTGTACACACCAAATTCACGGATACGACGAGTGATCAATTGATTATATTGGCTTCCGAAATCAAGTACTACGATCATTTCCTGGTTTTTTTGCAATTCTGTTTTCCCCGGCACAAACGTCACCTCTATCAATGTAATTCACTCATAAAATCGAGTGATAACTTCTTATAAAAAATATTATCATAAAAAAAGAAAAACTAAAAATCCACCCTCAAAAATACAGAAAAAGTACAGACGAAGGCAGATTTTCAGCTTTCCTGTTAAAATCCGCCTTCATAGTCAAATCATTTACGGTGATTCGGTAGAAACTTTCGATCCATATTATCGAGGATATATGAAGGATATATTAGTTTAAGTTAGTTTTTGTTATTGTATCAATATAATAAAAACCTGGTCAAGAGCTAGTTTTTCTCATTAAGCTTTCCCAACCCTTTTGAAAGTGTTTCCATTCCCCATCTTCCGCGTCTCCACGATATATCATTAACTCGTATCCAGCAGTCAATTCACTCATCTCATCCGTTTCGTACACTGCATCCACATAGGCGGCGTACTCCCTTAAAGTTTGCCCCTCCGGCCGAACTAAACCAGCTCGTTTTAATTGTTTCAATAATATTAAATAAGCTGTCGAGAAATGTGCACCGGTTTTCTTTCTATAACGAAGAATCTGCAGATGAGGAATCCACTTCCTTCTGAGGAAATAGCCGATAGAAGCGAAAATCAAAGCACCCGACAGCGTGATGGCAGTCCATTTTAAGAACCCTTCCATGTTTGCAATACCAGTATTCACGGATGATTGAGTTTCCCTATCGGGTGTATCTTGGCGCTCTTTGGTCTCTTTCTTTGTTTGCTCTTCATTAGTCGGGGGTTCTTCAAGGTTCTTTATCGCTTCCTGTTTCAATTCCGAATCGTAAAATTCAACTTCCCCATCGAAACCCTTTGTCGGCTCGAAGGGAATCCAGCCTATCCCTGAAAAATAGACCTCGACCCAGGAATGTGCATTATTATTGGTCACCTTATAAACGGATTCGCCGTCAAGGATTGATTTTTCCCCTTCGGTATAGCCCTTTACCCACCTTGCAGGTATATTGGCGGCCCTTAGTAAAACGACCATTGCAGTTGAATAATTATCGCAATACCCTATCTGTGTCTCAAATAAAAATTGATCGACATAATCTTGATTGCTCTCTGGATACGGAATATCGTCCTTAGAATAAATGAATTCAGGTCCGTCAAAATAATTCTCAATGGCTTTTGCTTTATCGTACCAATTCGTTTCATTCCTTGTTAGCCGGGATGCCAATTCAAATATCCGGTTTGGCAATCCTTCTGGAAGCTGAGTGTTTTTTTCCATTAATAAATCCATGGATTCGTCGGGTTCCGTTACCTTCCTTAACTCAGCCATATCAAAACTTGGCATATCATAAACCAGCTCATACTCTTTCATGGACAGCCGTTCGCCATTACCCTGTTCAGAAATAACTTTGTCCATATCCTGATAATATTTAAAACCCTTTCCGTTTTTGCCCTCAACCTTTTTTAAATACCCGGACTGCGGATGAAGGATATGTGAATAGGATTCCGTCATGGACACTTTTGCCGTCATTTCTTCTGTCCTCACCAATTCAGGAACGTCGTAAATATCTAAAGTTTCCATATCCTGACCGTTGGAAAAAGTGTGAAATTCCGTTTCCGGTATGGAAACCCACCCTTTACCGGTATAAATATTCTTGTTCTCTACTTTCCAGTAATGTCCTGCGGGAGCATTATTATAAAAAACGATGGAACTATCCGGCTCTATCGAACCGCCAAGATCCGAATCGTCTTCATCATATCCGACACTTTTACGCTTCGAATCACCGTCTTCTTTCACAGCTTTATCGGAATAGGAAGTAATATAAGGCACCGGGTCCGGCCACTGCGGAGAGAGCTTGGGGGCAGCGAAACCGACAAGGACACTTCCCAATATCATGCCTGTCAGCATCAAGATCCACTTATTGATGGAAGCCAACGGAAACTTAATCCTCTCCTGTACCGTTAGCCTCAGAAGGGACAGCAAGCCGAGCATCAAGAACCCGATGATGATGATTCTTATCATTGCCTTATCCCCCACATAAGGAGTAAATGTGTCAAGTACAGATATAAAAATCACCGTTAACATAAAAAAGAAAAAGATGCTTTGCCTCACCATCACCCAGTAATGGATCAAATATGTCACAAGCCAAAGAAGCACAAAAAATAGAAACGTTCGAAATGGATTTGTGATCAACTCCCAATTCCCATCATATATAAAACCAAGATTGCCCTTAAAATCCGCTAGAAACCCTTTCAGCCATGACAATTGATATAAATCGTCTTTTGAATGGAGGAACTGTAATGAAACCATTATATAAGCACTAATGAGAATAAATCGGATAGACCAATGTATGCGGAAATAATGCAGTAGCAGGGAATAGAGCAAAAATAAGATAAAAATGATGATATTACCTGTATCAGTGAGTTTATCGACAGGCCTTAACCATTCAGTAATCAACAACAGACCAAATACATACATGAGGACGTGCATGAACCTTTCCAATTTTTCGGTAGTGACATTCATTTCGCCATCACCTCCGATCTGTCAAACTTCAGTTGACCATGTTCAAAAAAGCTAACCTTTATCCCCCTCGAAACAGCTGCAGAACTTGACAACCTTTCCTCATCAGTAAGATCCCCCTGTTTCTTCACACATAAAATTAATCCCTGATTAGGCCGGAAAGCATTCAATATGTCCACCTTTTCTAAGTTTAAGTCTGAAACGATGAATATCACAGCAGCGTTTGCCGGAAGAATTCCCTTCCTGCCATTTTCGTTCAATGCGTTTCCAACACTCGGCTCTTCTTTAACAAGTCGGTAAAAAATCTTTCGTTTCTGTTTATTGCCTGCTGCTGCCGGTATGATTAACCTCGATCCCCTACTCACATACCCAATTTCCATGCCTTTCTTTAACATGGCGTGGGCAATGGTAGCTGCCATTTCAATGGATTCTTCGAATAAATCCGATGGCTTTTCATCAAGCATGATGAATACATCCCGGTTTTTCTGCACCTCGAATTCCTTCGTCATGATTTCACTCGTTCTGGCAGTCGCCTTCCAGTTAATCCATGACAACTGATCGCCTGGCTGATATTCCCTTACCCCGGAGACCACTGAATGTTCCCGTTGTGTTTTCTTTGTTGAAACCACTGCCCCCTTATTGAACACTCGATCAAGATCACTGTAGGCAAGTTCGTGATAACGAGGAAAAACAGTTATTTTCAAAGGTGAACTATATATCGCTTCCTTTTCGACCAGCCCGAAAAAGTCCCCAATCCAAAAGCGGATCGATTGAAACGAATGCTCTCCACGCTGCAAGTTTTCCAAGGTATATGACATGCTGAAGGTACGCTTGAATCCAGGAAAGATAATCATTTTCCTTTGGAGTCCCCTATCTTCCATTTCCTGTGGCAATTCCTCCTCTACCACCATAAATAATAGGGGCAACCGGTTTTTACGGGTAAACATCAATGCTATCTCAACAGATTCACCAGCCTGGCATTCCCTTTTATTGACCTTTCTCTCAACGGTAAAATCATGCAGCGGATAAAACAGCAGGATCGAAGCGTACACAGAAAACGGCAAAAATGAATAAAAAATGAACCAACTGACAAAACCACCTTGAAACATTGCATAGCAAAAGGAAACGGTCATAAGTAATACAAGTCCGATCACACTCACATTTCCCCTTAGAGTGTTGATGAATCTGCGCATTAGGTCACAGCCCGCTTCACAGGCACTTTTGTTGTTGCGACAATTTCATGTATCACCATTCCAGCATCGAAGCCCTCATAATTCGCTTCAGGTTTCAAAATAAGCCGGTGGGAAAATACGAATGGCACTAAATATTGAACATCGTCCGGCAGAACATAGTCCCTTCCCTGGATCAGCGCGTAGGCCTGGGCTGCCTTCATCAATGCTATCGATCCACGCGGGCTCACCCCTAAATAGACCCCTTCATGTGAACGTGTTTGATTCGCCAATTCAACAATGTATCGTTTTATTGTGTCATCCACTATCACCGCCTTTACCTCAGCCTGTAATTCTATCAATTCATCCAAGGTGATGACGGATTCCAGCTCCTCTAGCGGTGCCGTGTATTGAACCCTATGAAGAACCTCTATCTCTTCTTCCACACCTGGATAGCCCATTTTCATTTTTAATAGGAATCTATCCAATTGAGCCTCCGGAAGCGGATATGTTCCCTCGTACTCGATTGGATTTTGTGTCGCCATTACGAAGAAGGGCTTCTCCAATCCTCTTGTGACACCATCAATCGTCACACTTGCCTCTTCCATGGCTTCAAGCAATGCAGACTGGGTTTTCGGCGAGGTCCGGTTTATTTCATCGGCTAAAATAATATGGCCCATTATCGGACCTGGCCTAAAGATGAATTCCTGTTCCTTAGGATTGAAGATCGAAACGCCAGTAACATCCGAAGGAAGTAAATCAGGTGTGAATTGAATTCGCTTAAAGCTTGCACCTATTGATTTTGCCAATGCCCTTACCATGACTGTCTTTCCCACACCCGGAACATCCTCCAATAAGACATGCCCGCCGGAAAGGAGCGCCACGATGCTTAATTCTGCTATATCCCGTTTTCCGATAATCACCTTTTCGATATTCTCCAAAATCATTTCTAGTTTTTGGTTCAACTTCTTGTAAATCATTCGCTACCTCCCGGGATTCACATTATCATTATTATTTCACGTCTTTTCTATATCACGCATTTTACATTAAGCTCCAATTAAACCTTACATTGTAAGTTTACTAGATAATAAGTAAACCATAAACGAATTTGTCTAAAAATATAAATGCTGCTTAATGAAAAAGGTATGGTAAACTGTTGCTAAGCCATCTTCTTTTAATTATTGAAAGCGAAATAAGCATCGTTTGTATAGACTGTTTTTTAAGTCCCCTTAATGTAGTCCAACGAATACCATGCTTTTCATTTGCATCTGCGGATACATGCTCAATCGTTTTTTGTATTTCGGATATCTATTTTTTACATCTTGATGATTACGCAGATGATATGCTTCATATGCCCGCCAGTCCTCTAACAAGTTGATTGAAGAGAAAGGTACGAGACTCCTGCGGGAAATGAACGTCCAAAATGTACAAGCCATAAAAAACGGCAGGCAAACTCCAATAAATTGTCCACCTTTTCATAATTTCCCGCCCCGGTCATCAGGGCAATGAAGCCACCCCCTTCCGATCTGTATATTCTTAAGTAAACTTCTTTTCTGTCTTGTTTATGCTAAAATGAATGCAATCCACTCATAAGATATTAAGAGGTACTGATGATGTATAAAAAATTCTTCATTTTGATCTTCGCAGCCGCCCTTCTTTTAGGGCTTATTAAAACCATTATGGATATGTAGCCAAAAACAGCCCGATTCCTGACAGGAATCGGGCTGTTTTCATTTTCGCTTAACCTCTCCATTCAGCTTCCCCATTTTCGGGATAAGGATAAAAAACAAACAAACGACCAAAAGCGCCAAAACGATGCCGAGCAATATCGTCAGGTCAAAATTAAGTGAAGGCTCTGTTTCTTCTTCGTTTCTCGTTGGAATGCGTACCTCCGAGAATAATCCAAGCTGTTCTGACTTCGAAGCGATGGTATTATTTTGATTCTCCGTCACAGGTGACAGAAACAGCGAGTCCTTCACCGAGTCAATGGCATCATACTTCCCTCTTTCAAAAGTGAGATCCTTTTGTTCTTCAGGCAGTTTCCGCTTTTGTTCCAACAATCCTTCTTCATGGAAATACTCCGTTTGAATATCAATATCCTTTTCTTGATATTCATTGGGCTCCACCATCGGTTCCTCTTCCGCCCCGCCATGAGGTGCATGGCTAAAAAACAGGATGAGCAAGACAGGCATTACGTATTTATTCCACTTCATGGGCCATTGCTCTTCTTTCTGCAAGACGCTTCACTACATATGGAATGATCGTTGCGATAAGCGTCAGCACAATCAAGATGATACTAGCCGGAATGAATGCCGACTGATTACCGAATTGAATGGACATGTATACGTCTGCAACAGGGTGGTCTACATTGAAATTAGGCATGATTAAATCCAATAATGGTATGGTAAAGAAACTGATTAAACCAATCACCAGGATAGAACCGACAAACGGCCCAATCGAGAAGGCAAGTCTGGTAAACGCTGAACAGAAGAATAAAAGCAGGACGGTGAAGACGGTCCATTTAATCTCCTGCATATCTCCCAGTGGATAGATCTTCAAACCATATATGCTGATGATTAAACCTACGATCAGATTCAATAAGGTAAACAAGGCCGCATGGACCATCATTGGAATGGTTTCATAATGATGCAGGAAGAAACCGATCAATAACCCGGAAATGAGTATGATCACCAACATGACGATCGGCGGGATATTAACCTTTTCCTGATGAAGGACTTCCCCGCTGATTTGTACGGGATTCGCTAAATATTCGTACACATACCCGTTCTCCTGATCATCGACTAGAGTGTTGTTCAAGACGCTATATACGTCCGTCTTGATTTTTTCGGTTGAGTCTACATTTTGGGACCAATTATCATTAAGCTGATCGGCCCTTTCCTGCACTGACCCCACTTTTGCTTGCAGGTCTGCTGTATCCTTCGTGACCGTGTCCTGTCGTTCCGCTACAGAATTGACAAGCTCGGAAATGAAGCCGACAGTTGTTGCCGTATTGTCTTGAAGTGATACAAACATTTCTCCATCAAGGTTAACTGGCGGTTCGGCCTCCATCTCAGGAACTTCCATATGATCCGACAAATTGGCAGACACTTCTTGAGCCTTGCCGGTAATTGCCGCTAATTCAGCTAAAGTAGCTTTCTGCCCCGTTTCAACATTAGCATCATATTCTTTCATATAACCCATAATGGAATCCGAGAACATCTGAAAGTTCTCATTGACTCCTGCTAAACTGGCTTTAACGAGTTTCGCTTCTTCATCCACGTTTCCGGAAACCCCATTTTTCAAGTTTTCCAATTCTTTTATATTGGCTGCAAATATCTTATCTACATTTGCTTCCGTGACTCTTTCAGCCAATTCACCATAAGATGAGAGTGAACCGTAATAGGCAAGGAGGGTATTTGAATCCCGATTGGTGATAGGATTCTCAAAGGCCTTCACAAGCACTGCTCGCCTTTCTCCCCCCACTTTTTCAAGAAGTGACTGTTCGAGGGTCTTGATTTCTGCAATGGCCTCATCGATTGTCATACTCTGGATGTCATGTAATTTTTGAATATCTTCTTGTGACTTTTTCCATTTGTCACCTAAATCCTTATAATTCGTGCCGAGTTCATTATAATCAGCTTGCAATTGCGTAAACTGCGCCAGCAGATCATTATATGAATCTACCAGTGTATTAAACTCCGTTATCACTTGGTTATGATTCCCCGTTCTGCCGCTTACCGTTCCGCTGAGATTATTGATTTCCGTTTGGAGATCCGCTGTTAGGATGTTGATTTGTTCAGCAGCTCCTTCACTTCCTTCTGCCGGCACCAAACTTTCAAGTGCCGTGTTGATCCCATTGATTTGATCCAGCAGAACCTGCAGCGACAGTTCATCTATCGGGTCCTTCTTTTCAGGTGCAGCAACCGATTCACCTTTTCCCGTTTCCGTTTCAATATCTTCTATAGGCGTCGTTCCTTCACCAATATCCTCCCCATCACCAGAGCTGCTTGCAAGATTCCCTCTTTGCACAAGCAAGGTGGACTGAAGGTTATCAAGACCCGCCTCTTCCGATTGCTTCAATTGTTCAATCGAGCTTTGTTGATCTTGGGTGATTTTCGTAATTTGTTCTACTTGTTTGTCTTTCATGCTTGTTGAAAATTGTTCCAACTCATTACTGCTGGAATCAAGTTTCTGCTGCATGATTCCAACATTTTCACTAATGCCTTGATCATTAAGGCTGTATTTCGTATTCATTCCTTGCTGAATCTCCGGTATAGCTTGATTCCCCTCATTCAGCACCTTGTCATATGATTGTACACTCTCCATGACAAGCTGCTGATTTTGGGCAGAGGCCTTCTCAAAAAGGATACTTTGAGCCTTTTGATATTCCTCAAAAGAAACAACATCTTTCACAAATGAAGCCATTTGAGCCTTCGTGTTCCCTATTTCATCCATTGTTTCAGTACTTGTTTTGCCAGCATCCTTCGTCTCGGCAAAGACTCCTTCAAGCATGTCCTTATGCTGCTTGATTTCGCCGGCAAGACTTTCCGAGCTCGGAGTATAAAACTTATACATCGTGTTTTGAAAAGCGATTTCTTTAGCAAGGACATTATCGAACTTCTTACGGATGTCCTCGACTGATTGGGAAACATAGCTCCAATACTGTGTTGAAATATGCTTATTCATTTTGCTCTTTGTCTTCTCTAATTCCTTTTGTACCTTTTCCATGTTCTCTGCATTCAAACTGGGTTGTACCTTGTACTTTATCCCCGCCTTAACAGGCTGTTCATCATCGAATGTATAAATATTCTCTGAAAAATCGGATGGAAAATATATGACTGCATCATACTTTTCATTAGCAAGTCCACTTTCCGCCGTACTTCTATTAACCACAAACCACTCATATTCAGAATCCTTGTCAAGTGTAGTAACAAGCTCTGAGCCCATGTAAATGGGATTATTGTTAAATTCAGTCCCATTATCTTCATTTACAATGGCGATTTCACGAGAAGCCGTTTCTGTCTTTTTCATTGGATTTTGGCCAATATAAGAAAAAAACAAGATTGGCAGCGCAATGATCACCAGGATTTTACCGATTAACAGCATCGGTTTTATTTTTTCAGACACTCTCTTGCACTCTCCTTCTTTCTTCACTTAGCGGAATTTGGATTTTACTCTCCTGGCCATTCAGCACAAAGTATCCGTAACCCGGCTGTATTTCTTCTTCTTTTCTGGAATAGGAGAGGGTGTACAAGCTTTGGTCCGATTTTTTAAGAAGCAAAACAGCCTGCCTGACTTGTTTCAATTCGGTTGTCAACGAATCATACCCCTTCGTGAAGTCGTTGGCATTTCCCGCGACAATCAGACTAAACCCGAGATGGCTGTATTGTTTCATCAAACTGCTGATCCTATCCTGAATCCTGCCGTCTATCGTTTGTTGGATCCTTGAAATGCTATCTATGACAAATATGACCGGTGGGAATTCCAGTTGCTTCATCGGTTTCATTTCCAATGCCGCAAGATAACTTCGCTCACGTTCTTCAAATATTCCAGTGATATGATCGAGCCATTCGGTTATCTGCTCTTTTGTTTCCACATAGCTCACCTTCTCCTCAAAAGCATAAGAAGATAAGCCGCGATCCACTCCGTCAAATAATCCAATTTCCCCGATTGCCTGTTTAAGCAACGATTCCAGTAGCACTTTAAGGACATTCGTTTTCCCTTTACGTGACTGTCCTACGACAAGCAGGAATGGATTGGAATTCAACTCCACGAATACAGGTGTAACGCTTTCCTCTGAAAGCCCGATTGGAATGGTACCCTTCTTTATGGCTTGTGAGCAGTAACTCTTGAAGCTGCTGGAATCAAGACGTACCGGTAACATCCGAATCGCCGGTGGTTTGTCCATTTCCTTATATTTAGCCTTATGTTCTGCCACGACTTGTTTCATTTCTTCCAAAACGGCTATATCATCCGCTCCATCGGCTGGTAAATAAACCTGCGTGAGATAGGTTTGATCCTTTTTCACCAACGCCCTGCCAGGAACAGGTTCATTTTCATAAGGGGTTCGCCCCAAAACTGAATATTTTTCCGAACTGTCCATTAAGTAATGGACGACCTTCGTCTTAAGGCTATTCATTAACGGCTGGCGAATCGCATTGATTCTCGTTGCCGTTAAAATCATGAATATCCCAAGTGATTGTCCATCACGTGCAAACTGAACGAATTGGGCTTCCTGATCCTGCATCTCATCCTTCACTAAGTCAAAATTGTCGACCACGATATAAATAATCGGCAATTTATCTTCCACTAATGCATTATAAAGCTTTATGTTACTAAGCTCCTTTTCTGAAAAAAGCTGCTTACGCCTTTCCATTTCCGCCTTCATGAATAACATGAATTTTTCTATTTTCCTTAACTCATCGAACCTAAAGTATTCCCCAGTATGAGGCAGCTGGCGCATTGGCAGTAAAGCGCTATTCCCGAAGTCGAAAATATAATAATGCAGTTCTTCAGGACTGAATTGATCTGCAAAACTAAAGAGAAGTGTCAAAACGGTAGTGGACTTGCCGTACCCGGAAGAACCAAAAACCCCAATATTCCCATCTTCAATCCAGTTATAGACATAATTTGTCTGGCTTTGCAATTCAGGCTCATCCTTCATTCCCAGGTGGAATTGATTCCTCGTCAGGCTTCTTTCAGTGTTTCTCGATAAACGATCTGAAAGAGGCGGCAGCCATGGGCTTGCCAACTTCTTAATCTCCATTTCTTCCTGCATCGCAACAATTCGATCCGCCACAGCTTCAATTTCACTAATCTTTTCTTTCCTCTTATTAGTGATCTGTTCCGATACATTTGAGATTTGAACAAGACCGAGGTCTGTGACAAGTGCCACTTCGTCCTCAGATCCAACCGTATCCTCTAAATATGGGGCACCGCTCCACGCAGACTGGAACAATTCATAAACCTCGTTATTTCCTACCTGCAAATATCCCCGTCCGGTGACAGTAATATTTGCCGCATCGCTATTTTTAAGAATTTCCTTACTATCACTGGCATCCTGCACTTTCAAGGAAATTTTAAAACGGGCATTGCTCCAAATCTGGTTATCAATTACACCGCCCGGCTTTTGTGTAGCAAGAATTAAATGAACTCCCAAGCTCCGTCCAATTCGCGCCGTACTCACTAATTCGCGGATGAAATCGGGTTCTTCGTTTTTAAGTTCCGCAAACTCATCTGATATCAAAAATAAGTGCGGTAACGGTTCATCCGCTTTGCCTTCTTTGTATAAGTCCGTGTAATCGTTGATATGATTGACTTCGTATCGATCAAACATACGCTGGCGTTTCTTCAATTCACTATTGATGGAGGCTAGTGCCCTGGCACTGAAGTTCTTGCTTCCCTCAATATTCGTAATGACTCCCAGCAGGTGCGGAATCTGCCTGAATGGCTGTGCCATTCCCCCGCCTTTATAATCAATGAGCAAAAAGGCAACTTCATGTGGATGATAATGAACGGCTAATGATAGGATGTATGTTTGCAGTAATTCACTTTTCCCCGATCCTGTCGTTCCAGCAACCAATCCATGGGGGCCATGCGCCTTTTCGTGCAAGTTCAATTCAACCCTATCCGTTTTCCCTTTCAATCCAATCGGAACTGCCAAGGATTTGGAAGACTGATTGGTCCGCCAGTTTTGGCTGATAGGCAGATCTTCCACTTCACGAGCTTTCAATAATTCCAGAAATGATACCGTTTCTGGTATGGAATTGTTCATGCCTTTTTGATGATCTAGCGAACGCAGCGTACGTGCAAAACGCTCATTCCCTTCTTTTGAATGTGCATCAAGTTTAAAAGGAGTATGAACGGCCTTCGTTTGCTGGATGAGAATTTCACCTTCAAAATCATTGATATACTTCACAAGCGTATGGACATTTTCGGTCAAACTTTCTTTTGCATCCGCTGCAAAAATCGTCGAGATACCCAAATCGTCTGTTTTACCTTCTAAATATTCCAATATGACATGCTCCGCAATTAAATTACGATCCGTGACAATAAAGACAAAGTGGGGAGTGAATCTCACTTTCCCTTTGTTCTCGTCCAAATCTCTTTCCCTCAATAGCTGATAAATCGAGGTCAGCAGCTGGTCACGTGATTGCTCATTATATATAAAGCCTTTTGCATAGGCATGCGGCAATTGAAAATGAGGGAGCCATTTCATCCATTCCCATTCTTGGTAATCCTTTTCCGGAAAAATGGCCACAAATCGAACATCATGATAACTATGAAAAAAGGCCAGTTGCCCAATCAGTTGCTGCAGCTCCCGTTTAACGATCGATTCCTTTCCGACCAGGCCCATCGATCCATTTGATAAATCGATCGATAATGGAAGATCATCCAGGTTTTTGTATACATCCACAAGTTCCTGCGACTGCTCAAGTAAATCATCTATATCCCGATTGGACATATCGCTGCTATTTACCGACACCTGATAACTTGAGGGTATGGTCGCAGTTCCGATCTTAAAGTGCAGAGCATCTTCACTTTCCAAAGTTCGCTCCCATATACGATCGCTAATACTGTCAGTCAGCAGCTTCATCCTTTCAAAGGAGGGGTAATGATAGAACAGCACATTCTTTTGTTTTTCAGACAGCTCTTGCAGTTCTTCCCTCTTCTGCTCTAGATACCTGGTATATACACGTTGACGTTTTTCTTCTCTGAATTTTTGCTTCTTTTTGTCTTTAAAATATTGTACCGTCGAGGTAACTAAAGTCGTTGTGAACATCACAATCGATATGATGATGAAAATTCCTCGAGGCTGAATGACCGTGATGACCCCCATGACGATTAGCATCATTAAAGGCGGCATAAGGATTAGCCATAACCCTCTATTATTATCTTCCGATTCTTGGCTCGGAAAAGATATCGTCACTTTTTCATCCGGCAATTCGTAGATCATCCTTGGTGTCCGGCGATACTGTGGATAGCTTTTTTTCATTTCAGAGATTGGTTTCTTCATTTTAGATAAAGATGTTTCATAACTTTCGGCACTATGAATCATCAATAAGTCGCCTTCAACCAACCTCAGCACCATATTCGGCCAGCAAATCAGATCACCATTTTGAATGGGAACAGCCTTCGTTACCCTTTCACCATTCAAGAAAATCCTGCTATTTTCATTTGGCATGAGGTGCCACTTTTCTTTATGCACCACAAGGGAAAAGCCAGTGCCGGAAACCGGTCCTTCTTTACGGAAAGTCGCTCCCGCCTTGGCCGATAAAGTGATTTCTTTCAAGTTGCCTATATAATAGAGGCTTTCTTCCAATTCCCCTGCCGTATAAAAAATCTCGACCGTTTCTTCTCCTTCATGAAAGGTGAAGCTATGGAATGGCTTTACATCGCCAAGCTTCTTGTCCTCCCTAAACACCTCATATTCATCAAGTCCCTCATGTTTTTTCAGCTTGATGGAACCTTGTTCAAAGGGAATGGAATAAACGGTGATCGTATCCTGTCTTGATGGCCCAATCGTAATTGGACCGTTATGATTATCCTTGATCGTATAGGATTGGTAGGTCCCCTTATAATAAATCCATAATAAACTCATTAAATCTCACCTCCGCAAAAGGCCCATTGCTCACTCTTTGCTTTTCTCTTTTTCTTCAGTTGATTTTTTGGAGGAATCCTTACTTTCTTCTTTCCCCACAGAAGCAGGTTCGTTTTCCGCTTTTTCTTTTACAGCAGGTTTTGCTTCCGCTGCGCTTTTATCCTCTATATTGGACTCTGTTGCTGACTGGTTTTGATCTTGCTGTTCCTTCATTTGCTCATCCAATTCCTTTTTTTCCTTTTCATATTGGGACAGCTCTGTATCGATTTCTTTAATTTGCGTTTCCTTTTCTTCCCCAGAAAGTTTATCGTCCAACTTAATCTGTTCTTTCTGGTTTACCAGCCCATACATTATCAATTCGCGATCCTCCATGATTCTCGCCAAATCGATCGCGTCCTCACTCATGCCCCTGCCTATATAAATCCAATATAGGAGATACTGACTATCGGTCTGCAAAGTGATTGCATTTACTACATTCTTCTTCCTGACATCATCTAACGGCTCATAAGCGACATAGGCCATAGCCAGTTCATATTGAACGACATACGGCATATTTTTTGGATCGTAGTTTTCCAAACGGTCAATGACTTCACTGTATTTTTGTTTTAAGAAGCTTTCACCGCTTTCTACATATGCTTCCTGCTTAGGTTGGTAGAAGAATAGTGTGTAAATCGTAAACAACAGCAGCGGCACCAGAACGATCATCGTACCCCAAAGTGTATAACGGCCCGTTTTCCATTTCTTTTCAGGGATATGCACAAATGCTTTTTCTTCCTTCTCTAAAACATCTATCCGATCTTGAATGACCGTGGAAAGTTCATCCCAAGTCCCCGATGCCAATATACTTTGTGTTTCGTTCGATAGTTTCAGTGTCTTATGATAAAGTAAATACTCTTCGAATGTATACTGCCCATCCACAAGTGCCGAAATCGTTGCCTTCGTTTCTTTAAATAGCTCATCTTGATTATGCTCATAAGGAGGCAAACTGTCTTTTACGCCATAATGCAGGAAATATGGGGCCAAGCTCGAATCAAAAACGATATTTTCTGGACAGACGACTAGTTGCAGGCGACTCAATTCATGAGTCCTGATTTTCTTCAAGATTTGATAAGACGATAACCATCTACTCAATGAATTTTTATCTTTAGCTTTGGAAAAAACAAAAAAAGAGGCTGGTGGATTTACTCTGATCTGCACCTCGTCCTCTGTAACTTCTATATGTTTCTGGAGAGCATCATCCGCTTCATGAATAATCTGTAATTCCAGTGGGTCCTGCATAGAAAGTTTTGCCCGTTGGAAAACGAACGAATGCCCCTTATCATCCTTCATCATTACAGCTTCTGTTTTTTTCTCCAAATATGAGGATTTTTTCTCATCCATTTTATGTAACTCCTTTACCCCTGCTAAAGGGCTTTAGACTTTTTTCCTATATAGAGTCCACACTTAATCCATTAGAGGATCTCAAGGCGGTCCCCCGTCGTAATGCCGCTATCAAGCAGGGTTTCATATCCTGAACATACGAACTCTTTATTCTGGACCCGCACCCAATAGCCTTCTTTAGGTGCACTGGCAATATCCTTTACCTGCCAAATTATTTCCACAACTTTCTTGATGGAACGGTAATTCGAAACTTGCAAATCAAATACTTCCCCTGTATATCTGTTTAAATCGATCGTTAGTTGAATATATATGGAAACCACCTCTTTTAAAGCAAAAAAGCACCACGATCTTCATAAAGAGTCGCGGCGCTTTTTCCTAGAAATTTCTTTATCTCATTGACCTAATGATTATCCGCGAATTTGACTAGCAATCTGATTATCTGTGTCTTCAAGGATTTGAGCTGATTTATTCAATTGTTGAGAAACTTCATTCAACAAGCGGGCCATATCCATGAATGAAGGCTTCAATTCTTCATACTGACCTACGAAAGCTTCGCTGGAGGAACCTTCCCAAATACCAGTTAAATGATCTCTCATTCTATCTAAACGACCAATCATATCCGTTACTTGTTGGCTCTCATTATCATATTGTCTAGCTACATCTTTCAGTTCCGAAGGTGTTACGCGAATTTGTGACATAGAAAAAATCCTCCTTTTATCTTATATAGTACATTTTAATGGAACCATACATTTTCTGCCATATAAATAAGCGCAAAGTCGAAAAATGGTAAATTATGATTATACAAAAAAACCTAAATATGGCATTACGAAAGTCTATGTACCTGTTTTCCCAAACCTTTAAACCCATTTTCTAATTATTTTTTAATATTTTACATTTTTATGGTAAAAAAAGTTCCTTATACCCAATATTTCTGAATCGTCATCCTATAATATGATTTTCACCATAATAATAGTGACTTTAGACTTTCTTTTTTAGAAAATTAATCAAACGTTTGATTAAAAGTCTGAAAATGATTCTTTTCAGACTGTTCACCTTTATTATTGATCGAATCCAAACCATTTAAAAAGGACATCAGAATGAATGGAAGACCTATTTTTACAATCAGCCGCAGCAGGAATCCGTGTCATATAGCGAGAATCGATATTCCCAACAGAAACAGGCCATCTCTTCCCAATGGTTTTTGGAAAAGTGATAGCCTTTATGTTTAATCCATGATTCAATTAAGTTGCTAAGTCATATAACCCGTTCCAAAAAATCTTTCAAAAACCGCTCACTTTCCACATTCGTACAGACACGGATTCTAGGTTCGCCATCCTTTTGACCGATTGTCCTGCCTGTTTCTTCACCCTCGGTCACCACCTTGACGGTCATCAACTCTGTACTCACAAAACTTGAATCAATCGCAACCCCGACAGCAAGCGGATCGTGAAGGGCGCAACCGCCTAAACCTGGATGGGAGTTTTCATATGCTTCCATATAATAATCCGTCATTTCCGCTAAAAATTTGGCGCTTTCCTTACCAGTGGCACGCCAATCATCAAGCTTCGATTTCAGTAGGTATGTTTGCAGTGTCACATCAAGCCCCACTAGTGTGATTGGCAGTCCAGAAGTTAATACCTGATCGGCTGCTTCAGGATCTGAAATAATGTTTGCTTCAGCATAAGAGCTTACATTTCCAGGTACGTTTACGGCACCGCCCATAATTATGACCTCTTTTACAAGCGACATGATCAGTGGCGCTTTATTAATCGCCAATGCGATGTTAGTCAGTGGTCCAACTGCAATGATCGTAATTTCATGCGGTCTGCTTTTCACTTGATCGATAATGAAATCTGCTGCATTTCCTTGTGATGCTTTGATGGTTGGTTCAAACCGAAGGGTATTTCCTAACCCGTCTTCCCCATGGACATGCTTGGGATACCTCTTCTTCCTTCCGCGTACCAAAGTTTGGCCAGCACCTTCATAAACCGGTATGCGCCTATTTAATTTCTCCAAGACGGCAAGCGTATTACGGGTCGATTCAACAACGGGCACGTTACCAAAGCAAGTGGTGAATCCGAGCACTTCCAATTCAGGGGAATTTAAAGCATATGCCATCGCCATGGCATCATCAATCCCAGTATCTACATCGAATATAATTGGTTTCAATATTTCCACACCTTCCAAACACTTTTTGAGACCCTTTTAACAACTCATTGCCTCTCTTTTCTCTTTCTTATATATAAAGAACACTGTTTTCCAACTGAATTTTAACATTCAACGATAGCCAGTTCCACAGAAAGTTAGGAATAATCATAATTTACAAACAAATGACAAGTACGGCTGGTTCTTGTATCTACCAGTAAAAATAGTTGACCGCTCATAAATATCAATGATATAAAAAGTGAAAAGAAGAAGTCGTCTCTTAGAAGTGACCTAATTCCTTTTCAACTTGTTCAATGCTATTACGATGTAGTTATGAATACATGTGTTACGAATTTATGATATCCAAGGTGGAAAAAGGATGAAAATGTTTAAGTTGATTGAAGATGTTCCTTCTGCGTATAAAAAAGGAACAAAATTCTTTTTAATATCACATTCAGAGTTCATTGGCGTGAAAAGTTATGTATTGCTGGCTGAAGATTTGAAAGGCAAGATCGAAGTAACGGAAGAGGAATTGAGGAATAAATTCGTTAACATCCATTGATCTTCAGGACTCAAAAGCCCAGCAGCCCATCAAAACTAAAAAAAGAGGGGATTTCATTTCTGAAATCCCCTCTTTTTTCTTATTTCAAGTCTTCAATCGAATCAATTTCGACGTAATCCGGTACGACCAGACCATTCTTTGTTCCTTTTAAGTTTGGTCCAAGGTTAACCATATCATCTTTATACTTATTATAGTATTCAAGATGTGTTCCCGGGAGCCATGCAGCCACCATTGCGTCCGCACTTCCGTTTGCAACGCCGGCAAACATTGGTCCGACTTCAACCTGACTTAATGTTACATCATAGCCATTCTGCTCCAGGACCTTGCCAATCACATTCGTGCTGGCAATTTCAGTGTCCCAAGCAACATAAACCAGTTTGATTTTTTCACCATTTCCTGATTGTGCACCTTGGGTCCACTTGGATACTTTGTCCTGATTTTCCTTTATCCATTTTTCCGAAGCTTCTTTAGGAGACATTCCATCGGAAATTTCGACCATTACGTCTTCCATATCTTTTGTTTCCCAGTTGAATTGATCAAGAATCTTATAGGCACCAGGTGCATCCTGTTCAAGTCCTTTTCTGGCAATCGAATTGATGTTTTCAGCTCCGCCGAATGACTCATTAGGATCTTCAAGATATTTCAAGTCATATTTCGAGAACATCCAATGCGGTGACCATCCAGTAACGATGATCGGTTCTTTTTTATCGATTGCTTTTTTCAATTCTGCAACCATCGCTGCCGATGACCCTTCAACCAACTTCCAATCATCCAGCTTATAATCATCTATAGCCGTTTTAGTCAGCTTCATCAATCCTGCGCCAGGTTCAATTCCGATGATTTCATAATTGGTTTTTGCAGCAAGACTGTTTTCATCCCCATTCATGGCTTTTTCTTTTGTAAAAGTACCGAATAGCGCAGTACCCACAACTAGTAAGGCCAAAATCGTAAAAATGATTTTCCTGCTAACGATATGTTCGTAAGCTGGTTTACGAAGGTTTTGCGTGATACGATCGAGTATGATTGCAATGATTACAATGGATAATCCTGCTTCAAATCCTTGCCCCACATTAATTTGGCTGACTGCCCTGTAGACATCCGCCCCAAGTCCGGGTGCTCCAACCAATGAGGCTGTAACAACCATGGATAGTGCCAGCATGATGCTTTGGTTAACTCCTGCCATAATCGTTGGAGTAGCCAATGGTATTTGTACCTTGAATAACTTTTGGCTGCTGGTTGAACCAAAAGCATCCGATGCTTCGATCAGATCATTAGGCACTTCCTGAATCCCAAGATTGGTCATACGGATTGTCGGTGCGATTGCGAAAATGAATGACGCAATGATTCCAGGCACTACCCCTATTCCAAAGAATAAGATCGAAGGAATCAAATAAACGAATGCAGGCATTGTTTGCATGAAGTCCAAGATCGGGGTAACGATATTGCGTACGGTTTTATTTTGGGCACACCATATTCCGATCGGTATCCCGATCACGATCGTTAAGACTCCTGACAAAATAACGATCGCCAGTGTTTGGATGCTTGATTCCCAATAACCCAGATTATCAATCAAAATTAAGCTGATGAATGCAAAAATTCCTAATGGCCATTTGCTTGTATAGGTAACCAGGAGGGTCAGGACGATAATTAACACAAGCGAAGGTCCTGCACTCATTACATCGACCAAGATATTCAATAGACCCTCGATCACATTCGTTATAAATGTAAATAATCCAGCAAATACAATAGTTATCCAATCCACTAAAGAATCGACCCAAGCTCCTAGTGGGATTTTCGGCATATTCATTGAATTATTCACTCTCCATTTCATTCAAGGAATCTTTATTTCCGGCCAAAGCACCGATGACGGCACCGCGAAGAAGAATTCCTTTAATTCTGTTCTGATCATCGATGACTGAAATCGGCAAGCTTGAAGTCGCCATCACATCCATGAGGTTTCCAAGTAATTCATCCTCTTTTACAGTTGGGATATCTGTTGACATCACCTCAGAAATCGATTGGTTATTGCTCATTGCCTGACGAGCCTGTTCAGCAGTCACGGCCCCCAATAACTTCTGCTTTCTATCCACAACAAAAATGCTGGAATACCCTTGTTTGCGCATGATTTCGAGGGCAACCCTCGGACCTCTGTCCACAGCGATCTTCTCTGGGCGTATCATCACATGAGACGCTGTCAATACTTTTGATAGATCAACATCTTCCACAAACTTCTCGACAAACTCATTGGCTGGATTCATCATGATTTGTTCAGGGGTTCCCAATTGAATGACACTTCCATCTTTCATAAGGGCAATTCTATCCCCGATTCTTAATGCTTCATCAAGATCATGGGTAATGAAAATGATCGTTTTTTTGTACTGATCTTGGATTTGAATCAGTTCATCCTGCATATCCTTACGAATTAATGGATCGAGGGCACTGAAGGCTTCATCCATCAGTAGGATATCCGTATCACTTGCGAGTGCCCGGGCTAACCCAACCCTTTGCTGCATACCACCGCTAAGCTGTGATGGCAGCTGATTTTCGTAGCCTTTCAATCCAACGGCCTCAAGAGCCTTCATCGCATTTTCATGACGTTTTGCTGGATCCATTTTTTTAATTTCGAGCCCGAATTCAGCGTTTTCCAATATCGTTTTATGCGGAAATAAAGCGAAGTTCTGAAATACCATGCTTATTTTCTTTTGTCTGACTTCCCTTAACCGGGCAGCGTTCATCTTCACGATATCTTCATCATCAATTAAGATTTCACCCAAGGTGGGATCGATCAAACGATTGAACATGCGGATCAAAGTGGATTTCCCGCTTCCGGATAGGCCCATGATGACAAAAATCTCACCGGGATAAATCTCGAAATTAACATTATTCACTCCGACCGTTTGTCCCGTTTCTTTCAAGATCTCTTTTTTCGTTTTGCCTTGCTTCAATAAGTCTGTTGCTGCTTTTGGAGATTTGCCAAAAATTTTCGAGACATTTCTGACTTCTACATTCGGCTTCATCAAGTCACCTCATTCTAATAGTTGCCCATATGATATTCAGTTTTGCTGAATTCCCCCGTTTTATGCGAGTGATGATTATTAATGCACAAGTATCTTGAAATAACCGAAATTCTACCCATTACTTTTTCTTCAAAAAAGCGGAAGTGACACTTATTAAGCGGCACAGGGCATACGTGCGTAGAAAAATAATCTATATTTATTATTCCCAAGAAAAAATTCTTTACTTGGATTATATTTTGTGTGATAAATTGAGCATTTCACGTAGGAAAAAAGAGGTGCAATCACAACTGAGGAAACTAGCAGGCACAACATATACCAACTGTAATATAAACGATTTCCACTTAGAGTTTTGTCCGGATGATGGACTTACGACTACCCTCTAAAAGTACTTCATTTCCTTTACCAGGTGGAATGATACTTGCAGTGCAGTATAACACCAAAACGCATAGAAATATGATTATGGGATTCCCAATATGTCTAATTTGAGCTTTGCAGGGAAAAGAGGTGCAATACAACTGAGGAAACTAACAGGCACAGCATATACCAACTGAAATATAATGGTTTTTTTTTTAGAGTTATGTTCAGTCCCAGCACAAGGAATGAACCTGTATCCCTAAAGTACTTAATTACCTTAACAAAGAATGAATATAAGTTCAAATGATGTGGGACGGAATTCTTGCCTAAAAAGCCCATTTAAACCATCGATTCTAAAGGTTACGGAAGGCTCTAAAAACCTTGATATACCAACACTTCGACTTCCTATAATCATAAACGCCCATCATCCGCCACAATTTTTTTTCAGTTTTTTTAAAATCTAAAGTCATCCAAAAAGTGGAAAATATAATTTCCCGCTTAAAAATGACATGGCAAGATTGGGATTTCACACATTTTTTTATTGGTTATTTTTTATGCAGACATACATGGAAATGTGTCATATATACAGAAAAAAAACCTTGAAACAACAATTTCATTTCAAGGTTAATGCATATTATCGGTACATACTAATTAGCATTCCTATGTTCATCAAAATCAATTTGGCATTCCTCTAGCGGAATTACTTTTGTTTTCTTAATGAACTTATAACCAAGCCACATTACCAGAAAGAATGGGATGCCAAGATAGGCAGCGAACACACTGGCCCAGTTAATATGATCGCCAATAAAGGCTTGATAGTTTTGCGCCAATAAAACGAAAAAACAAAGAGCAAAGGAAAATATCGGACCGAAAGGAAACCATTTTGACTTATAGGGAAGATCGTCTAGTGAATGGCCTTGGGCAATATAAGCTTTTCTAAACCGGTAATGGCTTGCCGCTATACCGAGCCAAAATATAAATCCAGTGACTCCAACCGCATTCATAAGCCAAATATAAATAACTCCATCACCGAAAATGGAAGCAAAAAATGCCAGCATCCCTACAAGTGAAGTGACGACCAGTCCCCAAATGGGAACACCGCGTTTGTTAAGCTTCCCAAAAATACGCGGTGCCAGTCCTTCTTTTGCCATTGAGTACAACATTCTGCTTGTCACGTAAAGACTCGAATTACCAGCGGATAATACAGCTGTCAAAATGATTGCATTCATCACGGAAGCAGCGAATGCCAGTCCCACTTTTTCAAACACCATCGTAAACGGGCTAACCATGATCGTGTGTCCCTGCAGACTGCCATTCGTATAAGGAACGATCAATCCGATAACAAGTATGGCCAGGATGTAAAAGAGGAAGATTCTCCAAAAAATGCTGCGAACTGCACGAGGTACATTTTTTGCAGGGTCTTCACTTTCACCGGCTGCCACACCGACTATTTCTGTACCTTGAAAAGAAAATCCAGCAGCAATGAAAATACCCAAAGTTGCCAAAAAACCACCGGCAAACGGAGCGTCACCAACTGTGAAATTTTCAAAACCAATCGCCTCTCCGTTCATGATCCCGAATATCATCAATATTCCGACAACGATAAAAATGATGATGGTCGCCACTTTGATGAGGGAAAACCAATATTCCCCTTCGCCATACCCTTTAACAGATACGTAATTCAATAAGAATATCAAAACTAAAAACAAAGAACTCCATAAAAAAGACGAGCTGTCAGGAAACCAAAACTTCATTACCATCGTTGCGGCAGACAGTTCCGCGGCAAGAGTCATCGCCCAAGTGAACCAATAGTTCCAACCAAGCGCAAACCCTAATGCCGGATCGATGAAACGCGTAGCATAGGTACTGAAAGCGCCGCTGACCGGCATAAACGATGCCAGTTCTCCAAGGCTTGTCATAATAAAATAAACCATTATACCAATTACGGTGTAAGCGACCAAAGCACCGCCAGGCCCTGCAGAGTGAATGGCTGGACCGCTTCCGAGAAACAGCCCTGTTCCAATTGCACCGCCCAGCGAAATCATCGTAAGGTGGCGCGCTTTTAGCTTTCTTTGTAAAGTATTTGACGGCTGGTTTTGTTCATTTATGACAGGTGGTTGCAATTGCCGATTTTCCAAATTAGATTCCCCTCCAAAAATGCATTTTTAATCTAGCACGAATAGGTAAAGTCGATCATTCCATCAATAGTCATTTCCTGCATTTATTACTATTTCAAGGTCATTTTCTCTAATGCCGGGACCTTTTTGGATTTCAGGGATCTATGTAGCATTTACATAACGAAGTTAGGCTTAAAAGCCCAAGTCAAAGGGCTATAAGCCTAACGTTTATTGAAAAAGGAAACACCGTTTTTTAAGATTCGGATATTCCGAGCTTCATATTATGTCGTAGGCAAACTCCTATGAATAAATGAATTCCAATCGATTTGCTGTAACCAGCTTGCCGTCGCTTCAATATCCTTTGAAAAGATACGATCTTGTGTAATGCTTGGAATGAGCTTTCTTGCTTCCGTATAAAACTCTTTTGTAAACGGAGCCATCTTTTCTATTCCACGGTATTCCACCGCTTGTAAGGCACAAATGAGCTCAATCGCCAAAACGCGGCGAACGTTTTGAATGATTTGATGTGCGTGCCGGGATCCAATCGTTCCCATGCTTACATGATCTTCCTGGTTCGCTGAAGATGGAATGGAATCAACACTTGCAGGATGTGCGAGCGTTTTATTCTCAGAGACGAGTGAAGCTGCACAATATTGCATGATCATCGCTCCCGACTGTAAGCCAGGTGACGGACTTAAGAATGGCGGTAAATCATTTAGCTGAGGATTGACGAGTCGCTCAATCCGGCGCTCTGATATATTTGCAAGCTCGGCAACAGCGATTTTCATGAAGTCCATCGCAAATGCTATCGGCTGGCCATGGAAGTTCCCCCCTGAAATAACCTTTTCCCCATCGTCAAAAATAAGCGGATTATCCGTCGCAGCATTCATTTCAATTTCCAATTTTTCTTTTACATAATCAAGCGTTTGCCATGATGCCCCATGCACTTGCGGGATGCAGCGGAGGGAATAAGCATCCTGAACCCGCAGTTCTCCTTGCTTGGTGATGAGCTGGCTGCCGCTGATCATGCGGCTAATCCGTTCCGCGACCTCTGTTTGCTGGCGGTAACCGCGTGCAAGATGAACATCCGGATCAAAGGCATCTTCAATGCCGCGTAATCCCTCTAAAGTCAGTGAAGCAATCGCTTCAGTTTGATGGGCCAGCTGTTCGGCTTCAATGTAATTTACGAGGCCCATCCCCGTCATGGCCTGTGTTCCGTTAATTAATGCAAGGCCTTCTTTTGCTTTAAGCGTCACTGGAAGAATGCCTTCTTTCGATAAGGCTACGATGGCCTCCATTCGCTCTCCTTTATAAAACACTTCCCCTTCTCCCATCAATACTAGCGCCAAATGCGAAAGCGGCGCCAAGTCCCCACTTGCCCCAAGAGAACCTTGCTGAGGGATGACCGGGTGGATATGAGCATTCAAAAGATCGATCAAACGTTCAATGACGACAGGACGGACGCCGGAAAACCCTTTTAATAGCGCATTGGCACGGAGAAGGACCATAGCTCTCGAAACCACCTCTGGAAATGGTTCCCCGACTCCGCACGCATGGGAATGGATCAAATTCCACTGTAGCTGCTCTGCGTCCTCTGCATCAATCAAAACATCGCTGAACTTTCCAAAACCTGTTGTGATGCCATAGACGACTTTCTTTTGTTTCACGATATTTTCAACCGCTTCCCGGCTTTTTTCCACTTTCTTAACACTCTCGGCGGAAGCAGAGACAAATGCCTCTCCATACAATACTTTTTTCGCTTCTTCAATCGTTAAAGTTTGGCCTGTTAACATAATCATTTCCTGCACCCCTATTCTTTTTTTAAACAAACAAAAGGAGGCCATATTGACAGACTTATCCAGTCTTTCAATACAGCCCCCTATTTCACTAAATAACTATAGGCTTTTAATTATTTAAATGTGGTTAATTCCCAAGCCAACGGCTTCATGTTCAAATCCCCGAACCGGTGCCCCAATCGTTCCATACACGGCGACAGCAATCCATTCACCTTCGTCCCCGTTTTTAAACGGCCTGCCCCGAACGATTGCAAACCGAAGGCCCGCAGTCCTCAAAAGACCGCCAAGCTCGACTTGGCCGCGTGTCACTCCTTGGAGTGCTTCGATGATCGCATGATACAGCGCATGCATTTCACGATACATATCGGGATTGACCAATCCAAGTCTTTTCGCTGATGTCTCAATGGCCGCAACTATTTTCTGCAGCTCCATTGAACCGACTTTACCTTTTCCATAAAGCCAATCCATCCGCTTAAGCTCATTCGTCAATATGACTTCTTCCTCTTCGTCCGCAAACGCGTACATGATTGCATGGCGCCCGATTCTTCTGTCGAATTCCTTTGTCATGCAGGTACCTCTTTTACAATTTTCTAAATACACTAATAACTAAATATCATTGTAAGCGGATACAAGCTATTCGGTCAATATATTTTTTAAAATAGTTCTTTTAGGGGATGATTCATCACTCCCGAAAGTTGCTTTTTACCCTTACAGCCATCATCAATATTTATCAATCAACCATTCATGCAAAAAAGCCCATCCTCATTAGCGTCCTGGAAAATGGGCTTTTTTCTGTAACTTTATATAAAATGTTTTTCACGATTCGTCCCCCAGATCGTCCCGGATAACCAGATTAATGCCATCATGAAATTGTTCGGTTCCATTTTCATCTGGAAGATGACCAGACCTGCACCGAAAGCTGCATTAATTCCTATGCCTACCAATAATAGTCTAGCAGGCGTCACCTGCCCTTTTTTCCAAGATAGTGCATAAATTAAACGGCAAGGAATGAACCCACTAAAGCAGTGAAAGGCATGATGAATACCGATCACCTTTTCTTGATCAATAGTGATGAATCCACTGGCTCTAAAGCATTGAATGAGTCTTTATGGAAAAGTGCACCAGCTTTGAAACCCGGAAATGTTCATGAGTTTTCTGCTGATGAAAGCTGGTTATACACCGGGGCAATAATGAATAAATCATTGATAATGTTTTAAAAATTTTAGTGAAATAATAACCAAGGCTATCACAGGCAGTGATGGCTTCTCCCTGTTTCCCCTATGGGACACTATTTTGAATCATGTAATAGCATGCGTAGCGCTTCTTGTCATCTACTTATTGAGTACTCTATTAAACTTCATCGTTTATTATTACGGACATAAACTTGGTATAAACATCGAAATGGACCATAGGGAAAATCTTTTCTCCAAGCTGCAAAAGCAATCCTTTAAATTTTTTGACAATAATAAAACAGGGCATTTAGTATCCAGGATGACGAATGATTTAATGGACATCGGGGAAATCGCACACCATGGCCCAGAGGATTTATTCATAGCGTTCATGACCATTTTGGGCGCTTTCTTCGTCATGTTCCAAATTAATTGGCAATTCACCATTATCGTATTTACGGTTGTTCCCTTTTTGATAGTCTTATCCGTTTATTTCAGCCGTAAAATGACAAGGGCTTTCAAAAGGATGTTTGGTGATATCGCAAATTATAATGCCCGTATCAAAAATAATATTAGCGGCATCCGCGTTGTCCAATCCTTTACCGAACAAGGTGCCCATGATAATTTGCTCCATCAAGACGGAGCATATAAAAAATCTGATCCTTGCCCAAACTGTTTAGAATAAAGCTTCCAGCCATTCTGATAGAACAAAAAAAAGGCTTCCCGACATTAATGGGAGGCCTTAAACTTTATGGAGATATACATTTATTCATTCGTTTTCCAATGCTTCATAAATCGCAGTTACAACACTTCCATAGCTTCCTGTTTTGAAGAGGTCGCCAAAAAACTGATTGGAATTGGCTACAGGATTGACGAGCGGAGAGTGCTTTTTATTTGTAAGTAAAACAATCCCTAAACCAATTTCCGGATCAATGATCGTGACCGTCCCGGTCCATCCAGTATGACCGTAGGCACTATCGCTTGCATAAGGACTGAACATCCACTCCATGCTAGCATCGCCATTTCGTCTCCACCCAAGTCCATATGTAGGATTCATCTCGGAAGGTGCGACGAATTCATCGATTGTTTCTTGATCAAACAACGTATGTTTACCGTATCCCCCGCCATTCAGCATCACCTGCAGAAGGACAGCCATATCTTCCGTATTGGAGAAAAGGCCCGCATGCCCTGAAACGCCCCCCATCGAATAAAAGGCTTTTTCATCATGCACTTCCCCTTGAAGTGTATATGTGCGAATGTTAGGGAAATCTATCACGCCATCCCGCGTGTTGCCAAGCAATTCAGTTGCGGCAAAATCCTTTGGCTTAAAGCCCTTTTTAAGAGGATTGAACTTAGTATTTTTCAACCCAAGCGGCTTGTACAATTCGTTTTCAACATAGACATCAAGCTGCTGACCCGTTATTTCTTCAACAATGGCACCAAGCAGCATATAATCGACATCACTGTAGACATTCTGTGTTCCAGGTACATATGTGAGCGGTGTTTTGGAAATGAACTCGATGGTTTTATCCCGCTCCTGGGAATAAAGTTCTTTCGAAACCTTTGGATTATGGTATTGCGGATCGGGTCTAAACCCTGCTGTATGGTGAAGTACATCAATAATTCTCAGATTGTCCTTTCCTTTGATCACATCCTCCTCCGTGTCTTTGAATTCAGGAATGTATTGCTGGACTCTTGCCTGGATATTCAGCTTGCCTTCGCTGACTAATTTCTGAATGGCAAAATTGGTTGCATACATCTTAGTGTTTGAAGCAAGGTCAAATAACGTGTCATTTTCCATTTTCCGGAACTTCTTAAGAGGTGTATGTTCATTAAACTTCTGTTTGTACCCGTAGCTTTCATTTTTAACGATCTTTCCGTCCTTTATGACAATCAGGGCAGCACCGGGGAAACCGGCAGCCACTTCCATTTCAATAAGCTGATCCACTTTTTCCAGCCTTTCAGACGAAAAGCCCGCTTCTTCCGGTTTATTTACTTTCTTTAATATTGGATACTGGCTGGAAGTTTCCTTACGCACAGCGGCTTCATGATTTTGATTTTCATTAGCAAAAGACACGGATGGTGCTAATAAGGAAAGTGCCAGAATTGAACTCAGTGTGCAGCTTGTCCATATATTCATCATTTTCCACCCCTTTGAAATCACTTTAGAAAATAAAGAACAACTTTACCGAAAGTTCGGTTCTTTTTTCACCAGGAATCACTAAAAGCGCTAATGGAGTATCCTTTTCCGTCCCGGAATTACGATTGGGATATTTTAACATTATGTTGATAAATGCGGATTAAAAGATAATATTTACCAATAATTCTCAATTTTCAGTATATATCATTACTAACATCATTTCAATTTGATATTTATTTTTTATATTTTCAAATCTGAGGTTAAGTCATCCCAATAATCTTTCCATCATTTCATCGCCCCAGTAAAAGCAACGTTCACAATTCTCCTCTTTCTCTCCTCTACTATATTCAAAATCAATTTTCCCACAAAGCAACGTGAAGTATAAATGACTTTTAACTTCATTGCATAAGAAACACAGAAGATATTAATACTATATGAGAAATAAAGGAATTTTGGGTGCTATCTGAGACAAGTATAGGGTGATGAAAATGTGGAAAACGATTGTTTCCTACCTTCCAGAATGGCAGGTTTTTATACAAGCTTTCATTGTGTTTGTTATTCCGTATTTAATCAGCAAATTGTTTAATTTGCTTCGCACCTCAAAGGATGAGTGATGATGATGAAAGAATGGCTATCAAGGATTGGTAATAAAGGAAAAGGTACCGATAAGGACAAACAACAAGCAAACGCCTCCCAAGATACAACGTATCAGTTTACAGATAATTTTAATTTAAATCTAGAAATGGTTAGGCAAGAAATTGGACATAATTGGGATGTGCATTTTCGGGAATTTAATCTAGGGCGTACCGGTATACGGTCAATTATCATTTTTGTGGATGGACTATCGGATAAAGATCTCATTGATAAACATATTATGCCATCATTGATGGTTGATTTTTCAGCAGAATATAAACAGGACCTTCCCTACCTCAAAGGAAGCATTTCAAAAGAATTTATAAAAAATGAAGTGTTATCCATTAGTGAAATTGAAGCTGTTCGTTCCATTAAAGAATTAGCATCTAAAGTGCTAACAGGTTCTACCGCCCTTTTAATTGATGGATCATTGGATGCGCTGATCCTTGGAACTGCAAAACTTAAAACAAGGACGGTTGAAGAGCCGGTATCAGAGGCATTAGTCAGAGGTCCACGGGTCGGTTTCACTGAATCATTGAGTGACAATACCTCTTTTTTAAGAGGTAGCGGTGAAAATGAGAATTTATCGTTAGTAAAATTCCAAGTTGGAAAGCGTTCGAAAAAAGACTTGGTAGTCGCATACATAAAAGATATTGTTGACCCCGAATTAGTTCAAGAGGTGGAAAATCGAATTAAGAGAATTGATATTGATAGTGTGCCGGAATCGGGTTATGTAGAGCAACTTATCGAAGATAATTACCTTAGTCCTTTTCCACAGGTACAGAATACAGAGCGCCCTGATCGCGTGATCGCTGCGTTGATGGAAGGCCGAGTGGCCATCTTATTAGACGGGACGCCATTCGCTTTGATCGTTCCAGTTACATTAAGCATGATGCTACAATCGCCAGAAGATTATTATGAAAGGTGGATTCCTGGCACATTCATACGTATGCTTCGTTACCTCGCAGCTATTCTGGCTCTCTTTACACCGTCTTTGTATATAGCTTTCATCTCTTTTCATTCAGGGTTGATTCCGACCAAACTGGCCATCTCCATTATAGGAACCAGGTCCGGGGTTCCGTTTCCGGCACTTATCGAAGCATTATTCATGGAAATATCCATCGAAATTTTGCGGGAAGCAGGACTGAGATTACCTAAGCCAATCGGTCCCGCAATGGGTATCGTCGGCGGTTTAATCATTGGGGAAGCTGCTGTACAGGCAGGGATCGTTAGCCCTGTTTTGGTCATTGTAGTAGCCTTAACAGCCATTTCATCATTTTCCATTCCGCACTATAGTATTGGGATTACATTACGGATTCTGCGTTTTCCAGCTATGATTTGTGCTGCCACATTTGGATTATACGGAGTCATTCTCTTTTTTCTTTTAATGACCAGCCATTTAGTTAAATTAAAAAGCTTTGGTGTACCCTATTTGAGTCCAGCCGTTCCTTATCGCTTAAGTGAATGGAAAGACCTGATGGTTCGCATGCCGCTTATGATGATGAAACGCCGTCCAAAGATGATGCATACAAAAAACCCTATGCGTAAAGGATAACCTATCGGTGAAAGGGTGGTTAAAAAAATGATTCTCAGTCCGAAAGACAGAATTACAACTCCTCAAGCAGCTGTCATTGTCATCAACTTCATACTCGGTACAGGATTACTCACCCTACCCAGAGCATCTACGGAAAAGGTACATACACCAGATGCATGGATAAGCGTTATTTTAGGCGGAGTTATCGCGATAATCGCGGGGGTGATCATGGTCAAATTAAGCCAACGGTTTCCCGAAAAAACCTTTTATCAATACATCAATGATATTGTTGGAAAATGGGTGGGTGGGTTACTCAGTTTAGTTATAATCTGTTATTTCCTTACAACTTCCAGTTTTCAGCTCCGTTCAATGGCCGAGGTTATAAGGTATTTACTTCTTGAAGGTACGCCTAACTGGGCAATTATTATAATGTTTATGTGGGTGGGCCTCTATCTGATCATCGGCGGCATTAACCCGATTGCCCGTCTTTTTGAAATTATATTACCTTTGACAGTTATCCTTTTTTTGGTTGTTGCCTTTATGAGCTTTAAAATATTTGAGATCGATAATCTGCGTCCGGTATTAGGAGAAGGAGTTATCCCTGTACTTAAAGGAGTAAAAACAACGGCTCTCGCTTTTACAGGGTCTGAAATCATGTTAGTGCTTATTCCGTTTATGAATTCGCCAAAAAAAGCAGTAAAAGCCGTTCTTGTTGGAGTTTCCATTCCATTGATTTTTTACGTGATAACGGTCGTAATGGTTATCGGGGCATTATCTATTGATGGAGTGGTCACGAGAACATGGCCGACACTTGATCTTATCCGAAGTTTTGAGGTCGCCGGTTTGATCTTTGAACGGTTTGAATCTTTATTGCTCGTAGTTTGGATCATGCAAATATTTGCCACGTTTTCAATCACCTACTATGCAGCTGCTTTAGGGCTGGCACAACTTTCGAAAAAGAGCATTCACCCATTCATGTTTGGCTTGCTTCCGATTCTTTACATCATTGCCATGATTCCCAAAAATATCAATGACCTCTTTAAACTAGGAGATTTCGTCGGCAATATTGCATTGTTTTTATTTGGTTTACTCCCGCTTCTCCTGCTTATTATCTCAAGAGTAAAGGGAGGAAAATATGAAACAAACACATAAAAATATACGGCCTCTCTTCGTTTCCCTCTCCGTTCTTTTGTTCTTATCCCTTACAGGATGCTGGAGCAGTCATGAAATTGAAGAGCAAAGTTTAGGTATAGGTTTGGCATTTGATACAGGCAAGAAGTCCTTCATTGAGAAAGAGTTTAATGAACAAGGGGAGGGATATTTAAAAAAAGACCTGATTACTTCAACCTATCAACTTATCACTCCACAAGTAGCAAGTTCAACAACGAAACAAGCCGGGCCACAACAAAAATCTTATCTGAATGTTTCTGAAACGGGAGATTCTATCCTTCAGATGACTCGTGAATTACCATTGAGAAGCGAACAACCTTTAACCGCTCACCATATGAAAGTGATTGTTATTAGTGAAAAGCTTGCAAAATCACATGGTTTGGAACAATTACTTGATCTTAATTTTCGTGATAATGATTTTAGACCAAGCTGTATTGTGCTCATCAGTAATGGAAGAGCAAGCAAAACACTGGAAACAAAGACTGCAGGAGAAATTCCCGCGTTTCGTCTTGTTGGCATTGTAGAAAATACCTTTCGAACAACAAGGATTTTACCTCCTATGTCGCTTATTAAAATAGAGAGCAAGCTCAATTCAGAATCAAGTTTTCTTTTGCAAAATGTACTATCAGTGAAAGGGGAAGTCAAATTTGCGGGAGCTGCCGTGATCAAAGGAAAGACACACAAAATGACTGGTACTTTGAATGAAGAGGAACTGGAGGGCGTAACTTGGATAACAGGTAAGGGAAAAGGAGGTGTAGTGAAAAGCTTTGACAAAGAAACCGGCCAACTGATCGTTTATGAAATAGAGTCCATGAAAAGCAATATCATTCCTCGAGTTAAAGGAGACAGCATCTCTTTTGATGTAAACATTGAATCAGTGGGAAGACTGTCTGAAGACTGGGTAGTTCCAGGAAATACTTTTAAAAATGAATTTCTCAAAAAAGCAGAAAAATCATCTGAAAAAGAAGTGAAACGCCTGGTGGGGAATGTATTGGAAAAAATGCAACATGAATACCAAGTGGACGTCGCTGGTTTTGGAAATCGATTGAGAATTGAGCACCCCAAAGTATGGAATAAGGTCAAAAAGGATTGGGACCAAACATTTAGTGAAACTCCGGTCAACTACAATGTAAAAATAACCATTAATGATTATGGAACATCAGGAGGATCAAAGAAGTGAACCTCCTGATATACACATAGAGCCCCAGGACATATAAAGTGCCACGGGAAGCTATTAAACGGTCAAATGCGATGAGCGCGAAAAGGCCTCCCATAGATTACTCGGGAGGCCTTTTCGTGAATTTTCACATCGAAAGATCAGCTTAATTCCACTTTATTAATTTCAGATAAATAACCCCCATTTAAAATCGAGCCTTCGTCTGCAACAACATATTCGATAACAGTCGGGCTTATGGTTCGAATATAAACAAAAGCTGAATCATCCACATGCTCAATTCGAAGTTTTTTCCTCTGTGCCTGTTTAATATCAAGCTGGTTGGTACTAGCTTCCGGCAGGCTTGTGTAATAAATTTCAAAATCCTCTTCTGACGCATCAATGAAAAGATGCCACTTGTTATACTCTTCTTCTTGATCAATCATTGTTTTTAATTTCCCTTTTCTCCCGATGCCAAGAAAATACTTGAACTTCGATTCACCATTCACCATATCGCGGTCAATAACTTTTATACTTCCGCCTTTCCTGCTTTGTACAAGTCCGAAGGCAACGCCTGTTTTTCCTGTAGGAGCAGTTATTATATCTCGGTTAACCACTCTGTTTCTCTCTTCTTGCTTTATATAAGCGCCCGCTGTCCCGAGTGGCGGGAGAATCTCAAAAAGATCGCTAGACACTTCTCCCCAGTTCTGAGTGTTCTGTGCTTCCCTTTCAATCCATTTATTAAATAGATTCATAACGACCGGGGATTTACTTGAATTACCCGCAAGCAGTATATTCACTTTATTAATTTTGCTGTGTTCTGACCGGGCAAAAGCGCGCCGTAAAGACTCAAAGAAATTTTTAATGCCTTTGTCGATTCTCTCCTCAATCAGATGTTCCATTTCATCTTGATCGATCAAAAGTTCCACATTGAGTTTTGCGTGGCCGGCTTTGTTAAACAAGTCTGCCCGGATCATGCCTTTTCCAAACTGTTCTTCATACCGTTCATGCCTTTCCCAAAGCGGCCTTAATTTTTCCACCAATTGTTTCGTATTTAAATAGGATTCTTGTGACTCATTAATCAGTGTTTCACTTCCGGGAAATTTCACACATTCTGCCGGGAGGGTAAAAGGAATGTTTAGCTCACGCATTGTTCTTTGGTTGTTTTTAAACACTTGGAACGCCAAAAGCTCCAGCAGGTTCTCTCCACCTAAATAACGGTCCCCGCCCGCTGCAAAATGCTCAATGACATAATCATATCTGCCTTCTTTCAAGCCCGCTTCACGCCAAATCCCAAAATCAAAATCTGTCGTTCCTCCACCAAAATCAAACACACCATAGTATGTTTTTTCATTCTCTTCCGGTTCAAACCCGTATTCCTGTAACGCACAGACGGCATAGGCAGCAGGTTCACTCGCCCCAGCGGTGACACGAAACTTTTTCATTAATTCTTCATCCTGCTGAATCGGCATAGGCAGCGTCTTTTTTAACCCACGCTCAAAACACTTTAGAATTTTTTCCCTTACCTCTTTTTCATACGTCACCGGGAAAGATAAGGTGTAATCGAGGTAAATTCCATTGTTCTGGTTATTGATATACAAACCAAGGTAGTAGGCGTATAACTCGATTGGGTTGATTTCCTGATCGGTTAAGTCCAAAAAGGAACGCAGTACAACCGCATATCCCTTCTTGTCTTTTAATCGGAGTTCGTTATTCTTTTCTCCAGCCCACTGCTTTAGATTATTCAATATGGAATAATAATGGTCACTCTTCCCATTCATCAAGTTGTTAAGAGCATTGTGGGAAACCGTCACATCCTGCCACCTTGTATCTGGTCTTCCTTCTTTTCCTTGATAAAGCTCCAGGAAATGTTCTAAGTCAATAAATTCAATCACGGTTGGATTTTCATAATGCCAGTCTTGTACTTCCGTGTTAAGGTAGCCAACCCCAATACGCATGGGAAGGGTAAAATCACTTTCTTCTTGATGAACGACAACTGTACTTTTCGTTCCAAAATCAATGCCAACTATGCCGTCCTCCCTAATATCCATTTTAGGGTTTCTGGCCATTATTTCTTCGTTCAGTTTTATCGTTAAAGGTTTTTCATCAGAGAGGACAGGCCATAAATCCCAATGTCCCCGGTTTGGATCTGTTAACATCTTTTCATCATATGTATCAATATCAGCTCTTACTTTTTCAGAGTTTAAAAGCTTCTCATAAAACGTTTTGGAATCGATAGCGATCGATGGCAATTCTTTAAGAAAACTTTCATGATCTAAGCCCTTTAATTGATACAATTCCAGTAAATAATCATACTCCTTCTGGCTTTCTGCGCTTAATCCACTTGGTACTAACCGGTTTTCCAGCCAGAGATGGAGAGCCATTCGGTCATTGATTTCAAAAGCATTTTCCCCATTCAAACGGAAAACAGGAACGAAAAATCCTTTTCCCAGCAAATTCGTTTTTTGATTTATTACATCGAAGCTTTGAATGTCGTACCCGTTTGATTTAAACGCTATTGATTTAGAAGAGTTCGCCGTTTGATTGGCAAATATCCTTGAAATGGAAGGATTTTTACTCGCGGAGTAATCATCCAGAGCTATTATTTTCTTATATACAGGGTGATCGGGTGTATTGAAACTTTTGGCAGTTTCTTCACGCGTCATGGCATCACCTATAAAACCGGAAACGTCCAGATGCTTTTTGTAGTCAAAATCTTCATCCATTAATTCATAGTATTTTCTATAAGGGAATAAAGCCGCAATATTGTGATCATATATAACATTCCCGTCATTCATGTAAACCCATCTGGAACGGAGCATCTTTTTAATGTCTTGAAAGAAGCTCGCTTCATCCTTAAAAAGGGTTTCTTCGGCACGCTGATATAAATGGCTGATTAGCGATCTCACTTCTTCATAAGTCATTGAAATGGCAGAGACCGGAACGGTTTGGGAATCAGGTGAAAATGGAACCTGCTCTTCGCTCTTATTCATTAAGTAAATGGAACTGTCTATGTTATTTTTTTCAGCTAAACTTGTTACGTTCTCAAACGGCTCTTTATCTTCTATCGTTTCTTGTTTTTCAACTTCTTTTAATAATTCTTCTGAAAGATCTTCACCAGAATCCAAATAACATATCAGATCACCAATCTTGACTATAGTGTCCTCCGCTACATTCAATTCTTTAAGGGTGCCTTCTTTCTCTGAAAAAAGGTCAAATTCGATGCCCTCACAGCTGAATTGGGCCAAGCTTTCGCCCACCGTAATATAATCGCCTGGCTGCTTATACCATTGTACAAGAAGGATTTTTTCAATGCCCTCTTCAATCTCTGGGATAATAATCGATGTCATTGTTATTTCTCCTTTTATATCATTCTCTTTTTCGCCTGCTAGATTCTCACAACGGATTTTTTAATGGTTTTACCATTAATGCTTATATATCCTGGCAGCAGGATGTCCGTAATGTTCCCGGATATTTTGCTATTGATGGTCCTTATGTACAAGTCTTCTCTGAAGACCTCATTCATTTTCACTTCCTGGATTTTATATAAAGGGGTATCGTATGTTTTACTGTATTCTTGAAAGAAATACAGAAAAAGGGCGAGCAAAATCTCTCTTTCCTGCTCCCGTCCTTCCATAATCTCGTTTTTAATAAAATCCCACAGTGATGAAATGTTTTCATATTGTACACCACAGACAATGAATTCCTGCACTGAACCGCCCTTGAAGATTCCTTTTAAGGAACTTTTCGTGGTTTCGGATAATTGTTGAACAGCTTCGTGAAGTTCTTCTGCTTCCCGATAGTCTGCTCTTCTCTTTTGCAATTCATTATAATAGGATTCCATTTTCTCATTTAGATGGGTAATCTTTATTTGGTATTCACTAATTTCTTCTTTCTTCGACTCAATCTCTTGTCGGAGTTTTGCTATTTCTTTTTCTTTTTCTTTCAGCAGTTCCTTTTGTTCCCCCAATTGACTATACGGACCCGCTTCTGCTATAGCTTTTATCTTTTCAATGACTCTTTCGTCTTGAAGGGAAACCATTAATGCCTCAGTAAAACCATCATCCAATTCTTTATTCATCTTTACACTCCTTTCAAAAGTGTCAATCAACCTGACTCGCTCTGTATATGAATGAAAAGGTTTACCCCTTTTTTGCCATAGAAAAATCCCCTCCCAGATAGACTGTTAGGAGAATACAACCATAACTTATATTCCAAGAAAGCAGCAATGAGATTACTTATTTTCAAAAATACGTATATAACGTATTAATGATGTATTGATAATATGATTCTTACTATCACTTTTTACAATAAAATACTCACAGTGCTCCATCCTTTTTAAGACTTCTTGTAAAACATCCTCTTTTTTACTGCTCAATCCCTTTTTTATTTTCTCCCACTTAACATCAGCGTCAAGAGTATAACAAACATTGAATTCCTTTAACAGGTTAATCTTCCCCTTAAATGCTTAGTTTCGTAACTGTTTTTATTGTTTATAGCTAATCCAAATTCATACTTTTCCTCAATCCGATATACTACCTCATGAGTACCACTTAATAATATTCGGTATGTTCATATTGTTTAAGTGGGTTGAAATAACTAGGGTTAAACCTCCGGATTACTTGATAAGAAAAGGCCTCCCATCAGTAAACTGCGGGAGGCCTTCAATTTAAATCTTTCACATGTTAGGGTCTCCCTATAACAGGGAGATTTAATGCCTTCCATTCATCTTTAAATAAAAAAGAAGAAAAAAGGACTATATACCAAAGTTCCACAAGGGTCGACTAGATTAATTTTAAAAATGCGGTTTTATTAAGAAGATGACAAATCCGAACAAAAAAAGCCCTTCTCGGTTGAGATGGCCTCTAGTTATGCTGTTTCAGCGCAATCGCTTAACTTTTAAATCGCATTGCTTGATGCTAGTGGATTCTTGATTGTTCGCATACATGTTTGGATGGGAGCTTAAACAAATTATCCATAACAGCAGTAACGCAATCTTCACAATAATAATTGACGAACTCCCGACCTTGGTCAAAAATTGGTGTCATCGTATCTATGTCAGCCCATTTAAAACAGTAAATACACATTTGCCTCATGATATATCACTCCTTTTTCATCCAAAAGTAATTAGTAATAATCAAAAGAAGAATATGTGATGCCTGTCGACATTATTCATGAAACGATACTCTTTCGTAAAGAACCCCAATCATCAAAAAAGTTAAGGCAGCAGGGGAAACTGATATAAACCGATACCATTTATATACCACTTCACCTGAGTATTAAACCTCTCCAAAAAACATTATTTGTCACCTATCAATTTTTACCACCAGTTTTTTTCTTTTACTAGAAGTTCTCCCAAGTTCAAATTTGTGTTTACTCCGTTTGCTGATTGGAAATAACATAATAAATCTTTTAACTATAATCAGAGTAGGAGTGATATTTATGACAAGACGTTCCAACAAAATCAAACATAAAGCAAAAACTACTTTGAATAAAGTAAAGACTAATATTAAGGAAACATTATTTAATATCGCAGACATTCCATCAACATCTGTACAGCAACTGGCTGATTTTATACAACATCACCCTGATACAAAAGTCACCAACAAACAAATGCTTGGAATTTCCTATGCCTTCTATAGTTTAGAAACGGAAGGGTATCATTATTATTTAGAAACCAACCCATCCAAAATTTTGCAATTGGATGGGTATGATAAGAATAAAAAAATGGTATGCTATCGATCATATAGGGATTATGATCAATTAAACACACCGATTAAAATGCCATAACTAAAATTTTCAGCCTCTTTAATTAGAGGCATTATTTCTATTGTTTTTAATTTTTAACTGCCCTGCCCCTTTATTTACATAAGAAAAGGCTCTTTTCGTAAAGATTGTTGTTTTTAAAACGAAACTATTTAAGGTTGATTGGAGCGGAAGTGTGAGACTCCTGCGGGAGCAGCGGGACAGGTGAGACCCCACAGGCGTTTACGCCGAGGAGGCTCACCGCCCGCCCCGCGGAAAGCGAGCATCTGGAGGGGAAATCAACCACACCGCACTACTTGGTAAATAGCAACAAAGAATGTGAAAACAGCCTAAGAAAAAGAGCTGCCAAAGCAACTCTCTTATAGTAAGGTACATGTTTTAAATTCATGAACGGTCATTGAAAAATGACTGTTTCTTTTATCACTTTCCATCACTGCCAGTTTGTGTGAAAGACTCCTGCTAAATCACGTCGCTCATAGGTATGTGCCCCAAAATAATCACGTTGTGCTTGCAGGAGGTTAGCATTTGAGATTCCTGTACGATAACTATCGTAATAAGAAAGTGAAGCGCTTAAAGCTGGAAACGAGATACCGGAATTTATTCCCTCACAGACAACCTTTCGCAATCCTACTTGGTAATCTGTAACCTTTTCAGCAAAGTATGGTGAGATCAATAAATTAGCCAGATTCGGCTGCTTTTGATAGGCTTCGCTAATGACATTTAAAAACTCTGCACGAATGATGCAGCCACCGCGGAAAATCAACGCAATATCCTTTAAAGGCAAATCCCAGCCATTAAGTTCAGAAGTCATTTTATATTGAGTGAAACCTTGCGCGTATGCACAAACTTTCCCCATATATAATGCTTGTCTAATATAGTCAATCCACTCATTTTTATCTAATTTTTGCCCAACGTTCCCAGGGCCTGTCAGAATGTTTTCTGCAGTAACACGTTCTTCTTTTAAGGCGGAAATGTAACGAGCAAACAAAGACTCTGTAATAATGGATGCTGGGATTCCGTTATCAATCGCTTGCATGCTGGTCCATTTACCTGTGCCTTTTTGTCCTGCTTTATCAAGAATCACATCGATCAAGGGTAAGCCCGTTACGTCATCTTTTTTCCTTAAGATATCAGCCGTGATTTCGATTAAATAACTTTTCAGTTCGCCTTGATTCCATGTTTCAAAGATGTCAGCAATTTCATTAACTTCTAAATGCAGCTTTTCTCTTAAAAACGTATAGGACTCTGCAATTAATTGCATATCTGCATACTCAATCCCGTTATGTACCATTTTCACAAAATGACCTGCCCCTTTTGGGCCGATATAGGTACAACAAGGGTCCTCATTTACTTTGGCTGCGATTTTAGTCAGGATCGGAGCTACTTTTTCATAGGCGTCTTTATCTCCGCCTGGCATGATTGAAGGTCCTTTTAACGCCCCGACTTCTCCACCGGAAATACCGATTCCTATATAACTGATTTCTTTAGATTTCAATTCATCATATCTGCGTTCTGTATCTTCGTAATGGGAGTTACCTCCGTCCATGATAATATCACCTGATTCAAGATGAGGTAGTAATGAATTGATCACCGAATCGATCGGTTTACCCGCAGTCACCATTAGAAAAATCTTTCTTGGAGTTTCCAGTGACTGAACAAAGTCCTGGATTTCGTAATACGGATGGAGCGACTGACCGTCCAATTCAGCAACAAGCTGATCCGTTAAATCTCTGGTATAGTTATAGACAGCTACTTGTTCCCCTTTACTAGCCATATTTAAAGCGATATTACTGCCCATTACCCCTAAACCAATGACACCAATTGTATTGTTCATTTTATTTCTGCTCCTTTTATGTAAGAATAATAGGCAGTAAATCCCTGCCATAAGTCGGGGATTTACTGCCGGGAAAGCCTATACGAATAAGCTTAGTAATAGAATGAATCCTAATCCAGCTACTGAAATGATCGTCTCAAGCAATGTCCATGTTGCAAATGTTTCTTTCATGCTTAAGCCAAAATACTCTTTAAACATCCAGAAACCGGCATCGTTAACGTGTGAAGCGATTAAACTTCCCGCTCCTGTAGCAAGTACGACCAAAGCAAGGTTAACGTCCGTCTGACCTAACATCGGAATGACCAAACCAGCTGTCGTCAACGCAGCAACTGTAGCAGATCCCAATGAAATGCGCAGGATTGCCGCGATGATCCAGGCAAGCAAGATTGGTGATAATGATGTTCCTTTGAATAATTCAGCTACATAGTCACCTACACCGCCGTCAATCAATACTTGCTTGAAGGCTCCGCCGCCCCCAATGATCAAGAGCATCATTCCGATATGCAGGATTGCTGATGTACAAGATTCCATAATATCTTTCATTGGAATCTTTCTTGCCAATCCCATTGAATAGACCGCAAACAATAAGGAAAGCAACATGGAAGTACCGGCTTCACCAATGAAACGGATAGCTGCCAGTAAACCATTATCTTCAAATCCCATCGTTTTTTGCATCAAAGTGATAATCGTAGCAATTGACATTAATATAACCGGAAGTAACGCGGTAAATACACTGATTCCAAATCCAGGTGTATCTTCAAGTTTAAAAGATTTTTGTTCCCCTAAAGAGGCAATGCTGCCTGTTTTCGTAAATGATGAAGGCACTAATCTTTTAGCTATCTTCGTAAATACTGGTCCAGCTAAAATAACGGTTGGAACGGCAATGATGAAGCCGTAAAGTAAAACCTGACCAATGTCTGCGCCATATTCACCAGCGATGACGGTTGGCCCTGGGTGCGGCGGTAAGAAACCGTGAGTTACGGATAATGCCGCTACCATTGGGATACCAAGATACAATATCGAAACTTTTAATTCCCTTGAAATCGCAAATACGATTGGAATCAATAATACTAATCCCACTTCAAAAAATAATGCGACACCGATAATAAATGATGCTGCAACGACTGCCCATTGAATATTCTTTTCACCGAATTTTTTAACAAGGGTCATGGCAATGCGTTGCGCTCCGCCTGAATCTGCAATCAACTTACCCAACATCGCCCCAAGTCCAAAGATTAACGCTAAGTGACCAAGTGTTCCGCCTAATCCAGCTTCAATGGTTTTGACAATACCGTCAAGCGGCATCCCAAGTGCTAAACCCACTCCAAACGATACAATGATCAAGGAAATAAAAGTGTTTAATTTTAAGCCCATTATTAAAATTAATAAAGCGACAATTCCTAAAGCGACAATAATTAATGGCATTGTAATCCCTCCATGTCTTTACTTTGCAGCATTTATTAAGTTTCTTTGATAATTCGCAATCTGAGTATATTCATTTTCCAATACCCTTGAAAGGTTAATGAAAATCGGCAGCAGCTGCCTATATTCATTTACAGAATCAGCTTTCGGTGTGTGCTTGTGGGTATTGCCTATCATTTCAGAAACCACTTCGAAGGAATCAATTTCCCCAGTGGCATATAACCCTAATATACAAGCACCCAGGCACGAACTTTCGTAGCTTTCCGGAACCACGACTTCCGATTCGAAGATATCGGACATCATTTGCCGCCAAACAGCCGACCTTGCGAAACCTCCCGTAGCTTGAATTCGGGTCACGGGACCGTCCATGCACTCGGTTAAGGCCAAAAATACGGTGTATAGATTGTAAATGACTCCTTCCAGAGCCGCTCGAATCATATGTTCTTTCTTATGCGACAGTGTTAATCCGAAAAATGAACCCCTTACGTCCGGATTCCATAATGGTGCACGTTCACCTGCAAGATATGGATGGAATAACAATCCATCAGCGCCAGGTCTTACGCGTTCGGCAATCTTGGTCAAGACTTCATAAGCGTCGATTCCGAGTCTTTTAGCTGTTTCCACCTCGGAAGAAGCAAATTCATCGCGAATCCAGCGAAGGACCATTCCGCCATTGTTTACCGGCCCGCCAATCACCCAATGCTTTTCCGTTAAGGCATAGCAAAAGATTCTTCCTTTTTCGTCTGTTTTCGGCTCGTCAATAATTGTCCGAATCGCACCGCTTGTCCCAATCGTGACAGCGATTTCACCTTTTCGGATAGCGTTTACACCTAGATTTGAAAGGACACCATCACTTGCCCCAATGACAAATGGGGTTTGTGGGTCAATCCCGATCTGTTTGGCTAAATCCGCGTCACAGTTGTTAAAGATCTTTGTTGTTGGTACGAGTTCAGATAATTGATCATGCGTTATTCCAGCAATTCTTAGGGCTTCCTCATCCCAATCCAAGTTTTTGAGATTCAACATGCCCATCGACGAAGCAAGGGAATAATCGACAACATATTGGTCAAAGAACTTTTTAAAGATATATTCTTTAATCCCGATATACTTTTTAACATTGGTTGCGATTTCCGGGCGATCATTCACGATCCAGGCGATTTTGGATAATGGTGACATCGGGTGAATCGGTGTTCCGGTTCGTTTGTAAACTTCATGTCCATCTAATTCATCTTTAATTTTATGGGCCCAAGCTTCACTGCGATTATCTGCCCAAGTGATACAAGGGGTTAGCGGCTGGTCATTTTCATCCATAGCTATAACACTATGCATCGCACTGCTAAATGAAATAAATGATGGTTTTTTATCTGGATGCTGCTTCGTTATATTTGAAAAGGCTTTCAGAACAGCCTGGAAAATCTCCTCAGGGTCTTGTTCCGCTGTTGTCATATCCGGTGTGTAAAGAGGATAACCAATATTCTCTTGCTGAATGACATCGCCTTTTATCGTGAATAATACAGCTTTTGTACTTGTTGTACCGATGTCTACACCTAACATATAGCTAGTCATTTTCTTGTTCGACTCCTTTTGAAAGCATCTGCTGGGCCATCCATAAGTCTTCAACTTTCCCTTGGACATCATCAAAGTTTTCATGTAACGACTTAATCATGATGTCTCGATCTTTTGTTTTGATCGCATCAATATAAAGTTGATGATTATTTATGATCCGTGTAAAGTCTTCATACTTTTCTTTAAAACGGCTGCGCATGGATAGAAGAATCAAACTTTCCATCACGGGTTTTAAATTATCCCAGATCATATGGATGTAGGAATGATCGATGGATCGAATGATCGTTTCGTGGAATAGAACATCCTGATAGGAAAACTCATCAGCATCCAGGTATTTTATGGACACCTTCATCATTTCCAATATTTTACTTAGTTCCATTACTAATTCATTCGTGTTCATCCTCACTAGACGTTCAAATACAAACGTTTCAATGAGTATACGTACGTCATAAATCTCTGCATACTTTTTTTCTGTTAAACCAATGACAACCGCACCCATACGTTCTAATCGGATGATATTTTCAGAGGCCAGTATTTTTAAGGCTTCACGAACTGGTGAGCGGCTTACACCGAAATCAGCAGCTAATTTATTTTCAGAAAGGATGGCACCGCTTTCAATCATCCCCGAAATAATACGCATTCTAAGCTCGGATGTTACGCGATCACCAGCTGAAGCTTTTGAAAGCCATTTTACAGGATAAAGAAATTCCTTTGATTCAGCCATAAATTCACCTTCTTATAGAGTTCAAGTACACTTGTATACAAGTATTTTATAATAATAATAATGAATAATGCAAGCTTTTTGAATTCAACTGGATTCTCGTCAATATAATCAAAGTCGAACGTTTAGAAGTATCTGTCTTTAGCGAATGTTGAAATCTTTTTCATAAAAAAAATCCCCGTTCATAAATGTGTACTTTTACGAACGAATCAATTAACTCACAAGAATGACAATCTATAACATTAAGAAAAGAAGTAAGAGCATGTATTAAACATGCTCTTCTTAATAAAAAGGGTTATAGTTTATAATCCTTTCAGTTTGAGAAATCATGGGGATGGGAAATATAAAATTATATTTGTGAATGCCAATACGGCGCTTGTACGTACCAAAATGACTAATGAAGAACTTCATCAAAAACACGAAAAACCCCCTGGAAGCATCCAGAGTGTTTTTCGTGTTTTTGATTAAACATTTAAAATCATACCATAAAAATCCAAATCGTTATGCAAATAACCTGCCCGATAGTTGCATAAAGAAAAAAAGCTGCCTTAAAGACAGCTCCGAACTTACCTGCCCCTTTAGTTCATTAAGCAAAAAGGTCACCAAATGGCAGCCCCGGAAAACTGCAGTAATAATATACGTGCAAAATAGCACTTAAAGTAAGTGCAAATTATCACCTAAAGTAACACAATTCCGTTAAGTTATGATACCAACTTAGTCAAAATAAAAACACCCCATTTCTGGGGTGGACATCTCTTGGTCATATGTACTTTAGTTCTTTAACGAGAATCTTCTATTTTACTCATTCTCCTATTTTAAGGTAACTACCAGAACGGTCGTTTTACCGGCTACAGATTGTCCACTATAGTGATACTCTAAATGTGTCACAATGTCTCCATTGGTAATGATCATCGGTGTAATAGTACTTGATGCTTTTTCCTTTACCAGTTCAAGGCTGTAGGTGACCAATATGTCTCCTGCTTTAACCTGGTCCCCTTCTGCCACACAAACGGAAAACCCTTCTCCTTTCATGTTAACCGTGTCCAATCCAATATGAATCAATATTTCCAGCCCTTCTGCCGTTTCCAATGCAATGGCATGCTTCGTCGGGAAGACATTGATGACTTTTGCATCAGCCGGCGCCACTACCTTCCCTTCGATAGGAAAGAAAGCAATACCATCTCCCATCATTTTCTGTGAAAAAACTGGATCCGGTACATCTTCAAGCTTTAAAATTTCTCCTTCAATTGGCGATACTAATTTTATTTCCGAAATTTTTGTTTTTTTTCCAAATAAGTTTTTTAACAAGGTAATACCTCCAATTATTTTTAATATTCTGGCTGAACAGCAAATTTCTAAGCAATCACTTTTTTGATTTGTTCTTTTAGCTGGTCTGATTTCGGTCCAAAAATTGACTGGATGTTATTTCCTATCTCCAAAACGCCCTCAGCTCCAAGGCCTTTTAATCGGTCCTTATCAACTAAGCAAGCCAATCGGTCGGTACTTTTCCGTTTAGGGCAGGCGCCATTATTGATCGATTTGCTGCAGTTGATAAATCGCTTCTTTGGCCGGAATGGAAGAGATTGCTCCTTTTCCAGTCGTAGTAAGAGCGCCACTAGCGTTTGCAAAGCTTAGAATTTCTTGGTGATGAAGTTCAAGAACTTCTTCCAGATTTCCTTGCCGAACGTCTTTTTCCAATAACTGATACAGCAAGCCTCCGATAAATGCATCCCCAGCCCCTGTTGTATCCTGTACGCCCACGCGATACCCGGTTGATTCGTATTTTTTACCTCTTACATATAATTCGGCACCTTGAGCTCCTTTTGTATAAATTACTGCTTTAACAGCACCAGTAAATAACGAAGAAACTGCTTTTTCTTTGTCAGTAATCCCGGTAATAAACTCAAGCTCTTCATCAGAAATTTTCACAATATGAACCATTGGAACAAACTCTAAAATCGTTTTCCGGCATTCTTCAGGATCAGTCCAAAGCGGAAGGCGGACATTTGGGTCAAAGCTGATGATTCCGCCTTTTGCTTTTACAGAAGTAATGGCTTTCACATGCGCATGCTTCATAGGACTTTCCACTAAATCGACTGAACAGAAGTGGAGGAGGTCTCCGTTTGCAAACCAGCTATCGTTAATTTCAGTCTCATGAAGCAGCAAATCTGCAGAAGGATTGCGGTAGAAAGAGAAATCACGTTCACCATTTTCAAGCAAAGATACAAAAGCAAGGCCTGTGTTGGCTTCATTCGTTCTCGTAATTTTATCTATTTTCACGCCGGCTTGCTGCAATTGTTCTAAAAGAAAGTCCCCAAATGAATCCATTCCGAGCTTAGTAATTATCGATGCATTGCCGCCATTTCTGGCAACTGATACAGCAACATTCGCTGGAGCGCCTCCTGGTGCACGCTCGAATTCCATTACATCTTTTAGTGCGATTCCTTTTTGAAGGGGGATAAAATCAATTAATACTTCACCGATTGCATATAAATTTCTCATACCTTACCTCTCGCTTTCATACATAACTCCATTTTTTTGCTTGAAAAGTGGTGCTTCCAGATAATGCAAAGAAACGAATTTCATTTCTGTTTTCACGAGGGAAAATCCGGCTCGTGAATACTTCTTCACCGTCATTGATGAAAATCTCAACAGAAGAGGTATCTACAAATAAATGAAACTTAATTTTTTTGGTATTCACAAAGCATTTTCGGATTGTTCCATAAGCTTCTCCAACGGTCTCACCTGAAGAAGAGCGGTCAAGAATGACTTTTTTCTCTACAGTATCATATTTAATGACCGTTTTTTCATCATCACCGGCCCTGAATTCAATACCAAATTCAACGGCATCGTTGTTTTCAAATTCACATACCATTTCATAGGATACTCCTTTGAACTCTTCATACATGTTCTTGGTGTTCTTCAAAACACCTTTTACTTCAGTTTCCTGCTTGCGTAGCGCTTGAAGTTCCTGCACTGGCCGCTGAATCAGTTTGCCGTTTCGAACAGATAATTCTCTTGGCAGTGTTAAACAATGCGCCCAGCCATTTTTATCTGTGGGTAGGTCGATTTCAGGCAAGCCCATCCATCCGACAAGGATACGCCTTCCGTCAGGATTAACCATTGTTTGCGGCGCATAAAAATCAAAGCCTCTGTCAAGCTCCTGAAAAGAGCCATGTGATAATGAGTGGGTTAATGTATCTAGCTTGCTGCCAATAACATAACCGGATTGATAAATATTGTGGTAAAGGTCTCCCTTGGGCTCCAAACCTTGTGGAGAAAACATCAGCACACCATAGTTTTGCAGTTCAAAATAATCCGGACATTCCCACATATATCCAAAAGTTCCAAGGTCAGTTTGTAACTCTCCTACAAATGTCCAGTTTACTAGATTGGAGGAACGATATAGGACGACACATCCTGTTTTGTCTTTCCGCTGTGCACCGATTACTGCATAAAAGGTATCATTTTCTCTCCAAACTTTCGGGTCGCGGAAATGATTAGTATATCCTTCTGGTACGTCCCGAATGAATGGTTGGGTCAATTTTTCAATTTGTCCCGTTTTCTCCATGATGGCGATACATTGATAGGGATGTCTTTGCCAATTCTCATCACGAGTGTTGCCGGTATAAAATAAATATAGTTTTCCTTCATATTCAATAGCACTTCCGGAATAGGCTCCATGGCTGTCATAATAATCATCCGGTGCAATCCCGATGCCCGCATTTTCCCAAGAAACAAGATCTTTTGATTTCGTATGATACCAATACTTCAACCCATGTACAGGACCAAGTGGAAACCATTGGTAGAATAAATGGTACTCGCCATGATAAAAAGAGAAGCCATTAGGGTCATTAAGTAGGCCGGATAAAGGCTGTATATGAAAGGTTTGTCGCCATGTGCATTCATTTACTCTTGTTTGCAAATTTTGCAGCTCTACCTGATTAACATCTTCAACGCGGCGATAACGCTGTTCTTTTGTCCATCCCATGTGATCAGACTCCTTTAAAAAATCAGAGACTGTTCCTTGTTTCGAACAGCCCTTTTCATATTAATAAATTAGGCTGCTTCTTTTCGAGAAAGGGCAGCAACTTTTTTATCTGTCCGATTTGCTAAACTGAATGTTGCGATAAAGGCAACAGCAAAGGAAATGGCCATACCAATTATATAAAAGATAATTGTATCTGTTTTTATGGAAATAATCCCTGGTAGACCTGCAGCGCCAAGTGCAATCGCCTTTACTTTGAAGAAGGTGACGAAAGCAGAAGCCACTCCTGAACCTATGATTGCTCCAATAAATGGATACTTCAGTTTTAAGTTAACACCGAACATTGCAGGTTCTGAAATCCCTAAAAGAGCCGAAATACCCGCTGCAGATGCCGTACCTTTTGTTTTTTTATCTTTCGTAATGAAAGTAACTGCAAGGGTTGCTGCACCTTGAGCAATATTGGACATTGCTGCAATTACGAAAATAAAAGAGCCCCCAGTTTTTGAAATATCAGAAAGTAATTGTGTTTCTACAGCAATAAAGCTATGATGCATACCTGTGATAACGATAGGTGCGTAAAGAAGTCCAAATATAGCTCCTCCGATAAAACCAGTTCCATCATATAAGAAGATGAGACCGTCTGTTAATAAGTTCCCTGTAGCACGAGTAATCGGTCCTACTACTGTGAACGTTAAGATACCAGTAATAAAAATTGTCAATAATGGTGTTAGAATATTGTCTAGTGCAGAAGGAATGACTTTTCGCAAATACGTTTCTATTTTTGCTAAAATAAAGGAAGCAACAAGTACTGGCAACACAGTGCCTTGATATCCGATTTTTTCAATTTCAAATCCGAGAATATTCCAGACCTGAATTTCACCGCTTACTAAGGCTCCTCCGTATCCCCAACCATTCAATAAGTCAGGGTGAACCATTAGCATTCCAAGTGTAGCACCCAGATAAGGATTTCCGCCAAACCGCTGTGTGGCAGAGAAACCGATTAAGATTGGAAGGAATACAAATGCTGCGTTGGCAAATGTATTAATTAGAGCTGCTAAATCTGCGAATCCCGGGTTAGCATCGACAATGGATTGCCCTGCGATAAATAAGTCAGGTGCTGTGAGCAAGTTGTTAATCCCCATCAATAGACCGCCGGCAACAATTGCAGGAATAATAGGAACAAAAATATCAGAAAGCATTTTTACAAAGCGCTGAAGCGGATTCATTTTCTTCGAACCAGCATCTTTTACATCTTTCGTCGACATTTCAGTAAGTCCAGTTAGCTTTGAAAACTCTTTGTATACTTCATTAACAGTTCCCGCACCGATAATAATCTGGTATTGTCCTCCAGTTGAATATGTTCCCTTTACTGCATCCATCTCATCTAGTTTTACTTGATCGACTTTGTCTTCATCATGTAAAGCTAAGCGGAGCCGAGTCGCACAGTGTGCTGCAGCTGCCACATTTTCTTTCCCGCCGATTGCCTCCAATATTTCCTGGGATACTTCTTTATAATTCATAATGATCCTCCTTTTAAACGTTTATAAACGCTGACTTGGAACCGGTTCCGTTTGAATTCAAAAAAATATATGAATATATTAAGCAACGGAACCGGTTCCAGAATAAACCAAAAAATATAATATCAACAAGTTGATTCACAGAAACCGGTTACATTTTAGAAGGGAAATATTTGGTAACCGATTTCATTTTGATTATAATCGGTGTAGTAAACGATTGTCAACGCTTTCTCTTTCAATAATTTTATATTTTGATAGAGATAATTTTGGTAATTCTTCCCCGTTAACAAGCTTTACGATACTTTTAGCTGCCATTTGTCCTGCTTCTTTGTAGTAAAATTTCGCTGTAGTTATGCCTGGGTGAATCATCTCTGTTACTTCATAACCTCCAAATCCAGTGATCGACAAGTCTTCTGGGATTTTTAAACCTCTTAAATAGGCTGCTTTCAAAGCACCAATCGCTATATTATCAGTTGCACATACGATAATTGAGGGAGTGAATTCCTCAATAATGGAGGGGACATTGATTAATGCATCTGTTATGCTGAAGCTTGTTTCATAATACCTTACTTCACAGTCTGATTTTTCATCTATCGCCTGCTGAAATCCTTTTTTCCGCATGACTCCTACAGCAATATCTTTTCCTGTTACGCCCAAAAAAGCAATCTTACGGTGACCTTTTTCCAGCACATGTTTTCCGAGATCATATGCTGCTTCATAATCATTGTGTATGATGCTGTGAATTGTTTCATGCTGCTGACCAACCAGTAAAACGGGCAAGTGCAGCTCTTTGAAGGCCTCTAAATGGGCGTCTGTAACTTGGGATGGAAGCAAAATCATTCCCGCAACCTTTTGCTTAGCCAGTGTGTAAATATTTTCAATTTCCTGATCTAAATCCTGACCGGAATTTGAGATCAGCATTTGATAATTTAGTTCTCTTAATTGTTCATCAATGCCAATTAACGTATGAGAAGAAGCATATGAATCAAGTCTCGGTACAATGGTACCGATTATATTAGTTTTCTTTGCTTTTAAACTTTGAGCGAAGGCATTAGGAGCATAGCTGGTTTCATTTATCACACGTTCGATTTTATTTTTCGTTGCCTCACTAACAGAACCATTATTTAGATAACGTGAAACTGTACTCTTAGCAACTCCGGCAAGCTTCGCGATATCAGTAATTGTAACCAAAGCATTCATCTCCGTCTTTATATGGATTTATTTATTATACACCAATATATTGAGTAAATTAAGAGGTGAATATAGTTGATTATTTAAACAGGAAATTTTACAACGTTATCATGGCAAATTTAAATGTAAACGCATTCACGTCCAAGCAGGAGGTGAAAAATATGGAAATTAGTAAAGAGGTTACATTTATACAATGATAAATAGAACTAACAATTAAGAGAGAAAAAATCCTTTCTTTTCTATTTAGCTCTCTTCCTAAATGGGTATAGCACTCCATCAAACCCAATTACGAAACATTTCGTATACTTCCTGATAACATTACCTAGAAATACACCCATAAGTTCATTATAATAGTATTCTTTATCACTAAATAACGCTTTAAACTCCTTATCATCTGCGAAATCATTAAAAAACAAGTCCATTGAACTGTCATTTCTTACCCAAGCAATTACTTCTATATATGGAGTGAACTCATATTTCCAAATATCTACATGAAGGTGATTACCAGTATAGTTTTCATCATTAAAAAAATTATTCATTGACTTACCCCCGAAAACTCAACTATTAGCAGAATTATACCATAGGACTTATTGATCTAACCTGCTCCGATAGTTTAATAAAGAAAAAGCTGCCTTAAAGACAGCTCCGATCTTCAGCTAATAAAGTCCCCTTACAATATTCGTTTCACATTTTTCAAGATTGAGAGAAAATTTCACCTTTCTTTTTTTGGAAACAAGGTATAACTAAAACTGATGATAAAATCAATAACCAAGATCAATGTCCATAATCTTAAAGTATTAAGCAATGCTTGAGTCTGAGAAGGATTATTAATCGAAAAGATCATCACTGCTAAAAGAGCTCCTCCTATTAACCAAGAAACAAAATGCCGAAACAATCCTAAGCGCTCCTGTCTCGCATGTTCCCTTCCGAATTTTTTCTTTTTTATAGGTTTTTCACCATTTCCATATTTATAAGCGAAGTGCGCATCCGCCCATTTAATCAACTGATGCCCAAACGCTACACTTACCCCTATATAAATGGCAGAAAGTCCATGTACGGTGGTGGCAATGGCTCCATTTTTTAAATCTAAAAAAGTAGCAATGAGTAAAACGATATCGACGATTGGTGTACAAATAAGCAACAATGTACCAAGCTTCTTTTTCTTTAAAATATATCTAACAAATAATCCTGCTAAAACAAACACCCAAAATCCAATCTCACAGAAAATAATTAACCAACCAATCAAGTCAACACCCCTTTATTTAATACAACTGTATTAAATATCCACTCCATTATAACAAAAATTTCCAAAATAAGTGTGAGTTCTTAATGAACCAACCTGCCCCGTGAGTTCTATAAGAAAAGTAATTCTTATTAAAGAATCGCGCCCTTTTACGGAACAACTCTATTACCACTCAAATTCCCTTGATCCATTTTTAAATTTCAGATGTACTTTATCTTTTGGACATAAAAACACCCCTTTAGAGGATATTATCCAAAGGGGTAAAACGGTGCAACTTTATTATAAACATCGTGACTTTATTTCAAAGCCACATCATTTTCCCTTTAATTCAGCTAAATAGTCCTTACGGCACTTTCAACAAGTTCATAAACCGTCCTATCATGAATGATTGCTTGTATTTTTAGTTCCTTCATAAGTTCAACATCCATATCGAATGAAGAACGTTTTCTTATAACGTTGGTTCGTTCTATGGTTGGTGCTGATTGTTCGTTCGCTTATTTGACCTGTTCTTTACCACGTTTTATGCCAAGGTAGAACGTTGGTTGGTATCGTTAATAGGTTCTTTATTTACATTAGTTGAAACGTTCGCCTTTGCTTTTCCTGCTGTTGCAAAGTCATAAATAAGCTGCTCTTGTACCGCTTCCTCTTCACCTTCACCAACGAAATACCAGCCTTTTTTGCCTGAATTTCTATACTCATAACCAGCTTTATTCAATGCTTTTCTTAGTCATTTTTCTGAAAGATGAACATCAGCCCTTTAGGCAATATTCGCTGGTGTATCAGTTTTAATTAACTCCAAGATTTTACCGATTTTCATTTAGTACGCTCACGGGAAAACCAATACTTTGTTTTGATATTTCGATAAGTCCCAATGTCTTTGATCAGCTCGGCAATAAGATCATAACCGCAATATGTGTGCCTCAGCGTGCTAAATTCATCCAATGTCACATAATCATCACTCTTTAATTCAACGTGACACTCTCCACAACAAATCGCCATATCCAACACCTCCAAAAAGTATATTGATATATTCGTCGAAACTTGGTGGCCATCCTTCTTTCGTACAAAAAACAGGTCTATTGACGGTCCTTTAATGTTTGTTAGTTTTTCAAAATTATCTAGACCTAATTATAAAAAAAACTTAATAAATAAAGGAGAGTACATATTAGCCATGTATAATATGTACTCTCCTTTTTTCTTTTAGTGAACTAACGCACCCGTTAGTTTAAGTAGATTTCTTCACAAACTTTTTAGTATTTCAGTTAATACAGGAACGCTGCTCCTTTAGTTCCATAAGAAAAAGCTTCCTTTAAGACAGCTCCGATTATCAGCTAACGCGCCTTAGTTCGAAAAAGGTTACCCTAGCATGTGATTTTTATATCCTTTCAACAAACCCGCCCGATTGTTGAAAAAGCCATTGGATTTTTTGCGAACTACTGTACGGTTCAATATCATAACTTACTCAAAAAATACTAACAATCTCTTAGGTAGAATTATAAACCAAGATTTTTTTTGAATAACTAGTTATATGTAATTAAAATGTAACTTTTGTAATATTTTAATTAGGTTTTCAAATTATCGAACGTATCCAAACAGCATTAAAGCGTCTACGATCGCACTTTACCAATCATTAATATACCTCTATTAAAAATGTATATTTATTTAAATTCAACATATTTATAAAGGCCTGAACCTTATGCGGGCGATGTATAAGAGAGTTATTTTATATTGATAAATAATATGTATTTAACATTAGCGAAATATAACATTCTGTAATATTTAGTAGAATTAAATTGTAAAAGATTTAATTGAAAGAAGGTGTATAAATTGAAACAAACGAACAATAAAATACTAATTATTATCGGACTGATTATCGGGATTATATTTGCCGAACTGGATGAAACGGTTGTTAGTACCGCCTTGCCTACTATTGTCCGTGATTTAGGGGGATTGTCGATGTACGGTTGGGTAGCAGGGATTTATATGCTTGCTATGACTTCTTTTATGCCAATCACAGGAAAATTGGGTGATTTGTATGGTAGAAGATTCATCTATACCACATGTATAAGCCTGTTTATCTTAGGTTCGTTGGTCAGTGGCTTCTCCACTTCAATGTTTACACTGCTATTAGGTCGAGGTATTCAGGGGATTGGGGCCAGTGGCTTGATTCCACTAGCAATGGCCATCGTGGGTGAAGCCTTAACACTTAAAGAGCGTACCAAAATTCAAGGGATATTCGGAGCAATGATGCTTATTCCTCAGTTAATAGGACCACTGATTGGTGGTTATTTAACCCAGCATATTTCTTGGCACTGGATTTTCTGGATTAACATCCCTGTCGGTATCATTGCAGTTAGTTTTCTCTACGTTGGTTTGCATGAATCTAAAAGAGACAAGAAAGTAAACATCGACTGGACTGGTGCATCTTTGCTAGTCGGCTCCCTCCTTACACTACTAATTACTCCGGTCTTGCACCAAAATGAGGGATATACTTGGTTTTCGCCGACTATAATCGGTCTATGGACTCTTGGATCTGTACTGCTCATCTCATTTGTAGTTACAGAATCCAAGGCAAAAGAGCCGATTTTACCAATTCATCTTTTTAAAAACCGTACATTTGTTGTTTTATCCTTGATAGTATTTACAATGATGATCAGTGTTATGGGGGCATTCTCATCTTTTCCGTTCTTCGCTCAAAACGTATTTGGCCTTACCCCTATTAAGTCCGGTTACATCATTTTACCATTAATGGTAGGTTCCATACTTTCCAGTGTCATTACCGCCCAGTTAATGACAAAAGTGCCGTACCGGTATGTTTTTGCCGTTTCACTCCTTATGCCGGTTATTGGATTTTACTTGATGACAAGCATAGGTGTTCACACCAATTTAATCTTAATCATCATCTACTTTATTGTGATTGGATTTGGCTTTGGTGTGGTACTTAATAATAATCTTATCGTACAGGAATCGACTCCAAAAGAGGATAGTGGAATTGCTTTATCTTCAATTGCACTCTTTCAATCAATTGGAATGACGATTGGACTCAGCATATATGGTAGTTTACTCGCATCAAAAATTTCATTGGGTATCAGTGGAATTGGTGGTAATCTTCCATCAAGAAGCGAGGAGGCATTCCGACAGGCTGCCAAGGGTGGTATTCCTGAAGGGCTCGATGGGAATGCGATAGAGCAACTAAAAAGTATATATGTGTACGCTTTTCAAAATCTGTACTGGGTTTCGCTCGTACTCTCCCTCGTGGTGCTATTCTTTTGCTGGTTCCTAAAAAACGAAGTATTAACCTCTAAGGAGAAAGAAGTAAAATCTCCAGAAACCTGAGAAAAAGGTATGACTCGCATACTTATGAACTGCACCCCAATTGTTAGGACTCGTCTAACAATTGAAGGTATAGTTTTTTTTAGAATATTTAGGTATAAGTTATTATAAGTGTATATCGCGTTGAATTAATGCGAGGAAAATAAATTTACTAGTAACAAACATTCGATTTCCCTTAATGAACTATTCTGCCCCGATAGTTCCATAAAATCGAGTAGGAGGAGGTGCCTAGCCTCCGACCTCTCACACCACCGTACATACCGTTCGGTATACGGCGGTTCAGTTTAAGTCTGACGTAGTTTT
>NZ_JBIWES010000020.1:0-61661 GCF_044762665.1 Peribacillus sp. NPDC096622
GAAGAAATGTTTGACTTGCTCATTTGCTTTTTTGATAGTGTGTGCTCACTTAAAATTTAACGTTGGCGCTTTGTTTTGTTCAGTTTTCAAAGAGCAATTTGCTCGCCATCTCTCTTAGCGACTTTAATATCTTAACATCTTATTACCGCTTCGTCAACAACTTTTTTTAAAAAAGTTTTTATCGTTCTTTTTCAAATGCTTTAACGTTGCAGCAACTTTTATAATATACCAGCGTATAAACCAATAGTCAATAGGTTTTATGAATATAATTCACTTTTATATATCATGACTGATTCCACTTGGATAAATTCGTTTTCCCCTTCATATACATTAGGATTTCCTCCTCGGTGCTCACCCTTTTAAACAGCCTGAAAAGGATGTTATATTTCTCGTTTATTGCCCTTTTGACTAAGTGATCGATTCTGTCATCCTGCAAATCGAATAGTATTTCATCCATCTCTCTTTTTAAAAGGTACTCCAATTCCATCTTTTCTTTTTCATTGATCAATAAACCGAGCATGGTTCACACCTCCATCAGACAGCTTTCCCCATTCCCATCAATTTTATGAATTATCATCTGATTTTTTTGCATAACAATAATCCTCGCGCATAAATTTGAAGACAAGAGTACTTTGGACAAGGGGATGGATTAATGAAATTTTTCATGGTGCTTCAAGCCAAGAACATTAAGTATTATTCGTTAATTTTGCTTACCGCACTTTTTACCGCTTGGTTTCTTTTTGTACAAAACATTCTTCATGCTCCCGTTTTTTCTACAAAAGATGGGCCGAAAGCGGTTTATAAAGGGGAAAAGAATGTTGCGATCACGTTCAATATTGGCTGGGGTGATGAGAAAGCCGCTCCGATAATAGAGACATTAAAAAGAGAAAAGATTAAATCGGCCACTTTTTTTCTCTCGGGATCTTGGGCTGAACGTCATCCGGACATAGTAGCTGAAATTGTGAAAGAAGGATTTGAAATCGGCATGCTTGGTTACGATTATAAGGATTATTCGGAAATGGAAGATCAAGAAATCATCCGGGATATTTCTAAAGCCCAGGAAGCATTTAAAAAACTTAATGTAAAGAATATAGAACTTTTACGTGCTCCCACCGGCCACTTTGATAAACGCCTCTTAAAGATCAGCGAGAATTTCGGATATACCGTTGTCCATTGGAGCATCGATTCAAAGGATTGGACCAATCCAGGTGTGGATCGGATCGTCCAAAACATCACCAAGGCGCAAAAAGGTGATATCATCTTATTACATGCTTCAGACTCAGCAAAGCAAACGAATAAAGCATTACCGGAGTTATTAAGTGAACTTCGATCAAAAAATTTAAACTTCGTTAACGTTTCAGAGATGATATCCAATTCCTCTGCAAGCACCGAGGAAGTCCGCTGACTGAAAAAAACTGCGTACTAATGGTCACCATGAACCTTTAGTACGCAGTTTTTATGTTTTGATTCCTTATGTATGGCCCGATTTGCATATAGGTTAGCTGCCTTTACCTAATTGACCGGCTTTCATCTTTCCCTTTGCTGGAGTTTGCTTACGCCCTCTTTTACTGGCCAATTCCTTTTGTGAAATTTCAATTAATTTGCTAAGGACCAATAATTGATAAGCATTGCAGACTAGCAATGGAAACAGCATGAAGTAAAGCCAGCCTTCATCATTGGTTTTCAGGACAGGTACCCACTCCAAAACCGTGACCACGACCATGAAAAACAAGGCCGGTATGAAAGACTGTTTATTCGTTTGTTTCATTTTGAAATATGCTGTTACAAGCCCTGCGGCCACTACAACCAATGCCAACACGATATACGAACTGATTCCCTCACCTGAACCAAAGCTAAGATATCGCAGGTAAACAAGGTCGAATACAACAAAAAGAATGAGTACAAGCTGAACGGCGTTCCATAACGAAGCGGTTTTAAATATCCCCAAACCAAAACGATGTATCGTTAAATAGGCAAAAAAGCCAGCTTGGCTTATGACACTGAAAATTAATCCAACACCGAATAACCAAATAAAAGTTGATAGGATGGCACTTACTTCAAAATAAGAAAAATAAGGCTTAAACTCACTCCATCGAGCCAAGAACCCTACAACTCCCCCAGTTACGCCACCTATAAGCAATGTTGTTAAAAACAATTTAACTAAATTACGGCTGTTCATTGTTTTCCTCCATACATTTCTATTTCATTTCCTTAATTGTACCAACCAAATTTGGAAAAATCCACTTATTCCACCAAGGAATAATATCGCCGATTGGAACCATATTAACAGTAAGAAGGATGAAAGGGGCCCTGCGTATGAGAGTGGGAGTTGCTTTGCTTTTCACGTCATTCTTACTCGTTTGTTCCGGTTGTGCTCAAAATGGAGCAGGCGCAGAAAAAATGGAGTACGAAGAGACAAAGAAAATGGTCGTCGATATCTTGAAGACAGATGATGGAAAAAAAGCCATCCAGGATATCATTACTGATGATAAAACGAAAGCTGAACTTATTATGGATTCGGATGCCATTAAGAAATCCATTGAAGATATGGTCACTTCAGATAAAGGGAAGGAATTTTGGAAAAAGACATTTAGTGATCCTGAATTTGCTTCCGCTTATGCTAAAGCATTGGAAGACGAACATAAAAAGGTATTGAAGGACTTAACTGCTGATCCTCAGTATCGTGGAATGCTCATGGAAATAATGAAAGAACCGGATATGGAAAAAGAAATCAATAAATTATTAAAAACCAAGGAAATGCGTTCGGTCTATAAAGAGCTGATCATCGAAACGATGGAGAGTCCTCTCGTCCAAGCGAAAATGCAAGAGAAATTGGATAAAGCAGCCACAAAAGCTGTCGAGAAGGAGAAAAAGTAAAAAGAATGAAAGAAGGCTGATTCCAATCGGAATCAGCCTTCTTTTTATTGTAGTTTTTCAATGACCTTTTTAGCAATATCTTCGTAAATCCTGCCGAGCCTATGGTCCGCTGCGTAAATGGATGGAGCAAAGTCCTCTTCGTTCCAATCTGGCTGTTGCAGGGGAAGTTGACCTAAAACTTCTGTACGAAGCTCTTCTGCAAGCTTCTCTCCGCCGCCTTTTCCGAATACATATTCTTTTTCACCGGTCGTTTCACTTTCGAAAAATGACATATTCTCTATGACACCAATGACTTCGTGTTCTGTCTTGATGGCCATGGCACCAGCTCTCGCAGCAACGAAGGCTGCAGTCGGATGCGGTGTCGTAACAATGATTTCTTTACAGGAAGGGAGCATCGTATGCACGTCCAATGCAACATCGCCTGTACCCGGCGGTAAGTCAAGGACCAAATAATCCAACTCTCCCCATTCCACTTCATTAAAGAAACTGTTAAGCATTTTACCCAGCATCGGCCCTCTCCAGATGATCGGCGCGTTATCCTCTACAAAAAAGCCCATTGAGATAACTTGAACGCCAAACCGTTCTACAGGAATGATTTTTTCCCCGCGAACAACCGGTCTTTTTGTTATCCCCATCATATCTGGCACGCTGAATCCGTAAATATCGGCATCAACCAGTCCGACCTTTTTACCCAAACGAGCAAGTGAAGTAGCGAAATTCACTGAGATCGTGGATTTTCCCACTCCGCCTTTACCACTGGCTATCGCGATGAATTGTGTCTTACTGTTAGGTCCAAGCAAACCTTGGTCCGCTTCACCCTGAGGAATGCTTTCACGATGCTTAGCTAATTCCTCTTCTGAAAGCTCCGTGAAACGGATGCCCACCGATTCCGCTCCGTTCGTTTTCAGCAAATCCACAACTTCCGATTGCATTTGCATTTGCTCGGCTGTCCCCGTTTTCGCAATCGCAAGTTTAATGCTTACATGATTCTTTTCAGGTTTTATTTTGATTTCTATAATTCCATTTGTCTCTTCAAGGTTTTTATGTAGAAAAGGGTCTTTAAGATCCTTTAATAAATTCAGTACTTTCTCTTCTGTTAACAAGTCGAGCACCCCTTTGAATTTTATTTTCCCATTTTTCAGTATAACATATTACCGAAAGAAAGCTTATTATCTACCTTGCATCCAAAATGAGATTATTTTCCCATAATAAAAAGGCCTTGTACCTTACAAGACCCCGACATCACTCGTCATCCGATAGTTTTTCCTCCGTGAAGTACCGTAAAATACCCATATAAATCGAACTGGCAACCTTTTCTTGATACTTATCACTGATAAGGCGTTCCCTTTCCTCAGAATTGGAAAGAAAGCCGATTTCCACAAGCGCTCCTGGTTTCTTAGCATACTTCATCAAATACACATGATTAATCGTTTTTGCATCACGCTTTGTATTTTCCAGGTTTCTGATGATTTCAGTCTGAATGAATTTTGCCACCTGTTCATTTTCCTCAAACCTGCTTGTATAAAAAGTCTGGGCACCTTTCGATGACGATGAAGGAAAAGAGTTCAAATGAATGCTTAAGAATAAGTCCGCTTCCGAATCATTGATCATTTTAACCCGATTCCGTAAGTCCTCCTGTTTTCGCTGGCGAATCCCCTTTGTATTACCCTGTGCCAAATCCTCATCCTTCTCACGGGTCATGATGACAAGTGCACCTTGTTCCTGTAAATAGTCCCTGACCTTTAATGAAACGGAAAGGGCAATTTCCTTTTCCATTATCTCTTGTACATTTGCCCCGCCGTCCATTCCTCCGTGACCTGCATCCAGAATGATGACCTTACCTGCCAACGGAAGGTTCCAGGAGTCCCAAGAATCATCTTCAACAAATTTAAAAGTCACAATTAAAAATAGGACAAACAATCCCATAGCGATTCCTGTATATTTCAGCTTTCTTCGCATGACCGTTCCCCTTCCATGATCTCTCTACTAAAAAGTATGGGACAAACCATGGAATTAGAACAAGGAATGGGATTTTGCCTTCTTAATGCAGTTTCATTTTATATCGTTTTTCTCCAGTCTTAAAGCCGTCCAGCCACCAATCCCCAACAAATCCTTCACAACAATAAAACAAACCTTCATCGAAAGCGTTATTCGCTGTAACTTCCCGCCAATACAAAATAAAGTTAAAAAGAGTATCGACCAAAAACTTCTCTTCCTTCCAGCACCTGGCCCTTACATCTTCTTCCGACTCACCATAATAGCCAAACTTACTGTAGTTCGCTCCTAATAAATAAGCCTCGATGGCAACATCGAAGTATCCTTCTTCCAAAACTTCCATCAAATCCTGTCCGAAGTAACGCTGAATCCTTCCCTTCATATCCTCGATAGAAAGTTCCCTGAGCAACCTGCGTTCGAACTTCAATTGCCTTTCCCTTTGCATCTCCTGTAAACCTAATATCACAGCCATAATTCACCTCCGGGGCAATTCCCCATTTCCCAAAATTATTTCCCAAGACATAATTTAGTTTTAGCGTTCTATTTTGAACCATTCATTTATTCCATTGGCAAAAAATAATGAGGATAGGTTCGGCAGGTAATTGAAATGCCTATCGATTTGCTATAGCTTCCATAAGGAGCCTTCAAAGGGCAGACTGCACAGGATGATGTTTAATGGCAGAAGAATTGGAGCCGTCACCCGTAACCCGTCACTTTAGGACGCTACCCGAGGCTGACCTTACCGACTTGGGTCGCTCACTGCACATGTCTTACTTTAATCATAACTGATTATTCATGTCGTTCTTCCTTAAATTCAAGCCAGTCATCCCTGTAGACACCTTCTATTGAAAAAAAGGACATCCATGGTAAACGGATGTCCTTTTCTAACCTGATATAACATTTTATAATAGCGAAATCATTTAATACCCCGCCTACTTAGCAAGGAGTCCTTTTAAACTCCAGAGGTTCATTAAGCACAGTACAATATCCAGTCGATGGCGCAAGACAAAGTTGGATGGCTTCCTATATTCGTTTCACCTTATATCTATCCAGCCCTTTTCATTAATCGGCCAGCAAGCGGCACTACGATTATTCCGGCTATTACGACCTGCATCACGTTTCCGGGGACGGAGCCGAATGGCTGTATCCAGTTACCGTAAAGGATAACCTCAGTAAAATAATAGCCGACTATTTTTATGATCAATGCAACAACAACGGCCAGTGTGTATACCCATTCTCTTTTGCCCGGTACCTTTTCGGATATAAGGCCGGCTAGAAAGCCCATTGCACCTACGATGACGAATGTAAACGGTGCCCATGCTGCCCAACCAGAGAAAAGATCGAAGAAGGCCATACCGAAGGCGCCTGCTATCGCCCCTGTTTTTTTGCCATAAACCAAAGCAGCTATAAAAAGGGGAACGTTACCCAGATGGATCAGGCCGCCGTTACCCATTATTGGGAGTTTGATGTTGATGAACATTGTCGCTACAAGGGTTAATGCAATGAATAGCGCATTGATGACCAAGGCTTTTGTTTTAGTTGTTTCAATCGGTGAGTATGTTGAATTCAAATGAAGTCCTCTTTCTTTTTTTAAGTATTATCATACTCCTAAACAGAGACATAATAAATATCGATTTTACAAATAATTCTGTATTCCACAAATAAACTCATGTGTAAACAAATGGGACCTATCATCCCCAACATCCGAAGCACCCTCCCCACGGCGTTAAATCGAATTGAGGCTGGGTGACTGGGATGGATTTATATAATGACGCAGAAGGTTCATGGAGCATGATATGGTCATATGAACTTAATGAAATTCAAGTTGATTCAAACGGTTTCAAAATCATTGCACTCTGTACATCAAATAAATTTGATTGGCAATATAATCTGAACTAAAATGAAGCCCCTTTCTTAACCACCATATTATAATGCCAACCAATGAGGCCGTTTTAATATCAATGTCAACATAATCATCTGGTAAATCCTCCCTGGTATTCTTCCTTCTTATTTCTACTAATTGCTTTAATAATGAAAACAATTGGTCCTCGAACTGATTCGTATTAAATAAAATAAGTAGATAATTTCGATGGATATATAAATAATCAAGCAATTGTGTTAGCTGTTGTTTTTCCGATAAATCTTTTGCATGTATTAAAGCAACAATTTTATCAGAAAGCTCATGTAAAATCCCATCGGTGATTTGCTTTAGTAAATCTTGAATATCCTGATAATGTAAGTAGAATGTTGTCCGATTCAACCCTGCTTTGGCCGCGATTTTCTGAACCGTTAAATTTGAAATTATGGAATCCTCGCATAAGAGAGCAATGACCGCATTTTTAAACATTTCCCTTGACCGAATTGTACGAGGATCTTCTTTTTTAGATATAGACATTTTAAACTCCTTTATGGATTTTTCCCTAACTTTCACAACAGCATATATTTATATGTCGATTAGTGAACATTTTCAAGAAAACTGTTCATGGTAAGTAACAAATATTACCCGGAGCTGTCATTAATGCCTTCTTATCCCCTGTCACAGGTAAAATGTTTGATAAATATGGTGCTAAACCACTCTTTATTACAGGTTTACTATTTATCATTGTTTCGATGTGGGGAGTCATTGATATAAACGAATCCACAACCTATATCTATTTAATGGTTCGTACCATTATATTACGAATTGGATTAAGCTTTATTACGATGCCGTTAAATACAGCAGGGTTGAATGCTTTACCAAGAGAATTGGGTTCCCATGGATCAGCCGTAAATAACACCATTCGCCAATTGTCTGGTGCCATCGGAACAGCAGTTGTCATCACGGTGTATACAATGCAAGCAACTTCACATGCCACTAGCTACCAATGCAAAATGAAAACATTTCAGCTATACAACTAGAGGCATTAGCTTCCATCTTTGGCTCAAGTGATGCCTATGTTTTTATGTTAATCCTATCTTTTGTGGCATTAATTTTTGCATGCTTCATGCCGAAAAAAGCCGTAATCCAAAAAACGAAGGTGAATCTCATAACTAAGATTGTTAACTGAAGTATTTAAAATAAAGCATATCCGGGAGATCCTGGATATGCTTTTTAATATTTAAGTTACACACCTTTTCTTAGAATAAAAAAAGACCCCCAACCAAAATGGTTGAGAGCCTTTGAAACGGTAATAGAATTAACGTTTTGAGAACTGAGGTGCACGACGTGCGCCTTTAAGACCGTATTTTTTACGTTCTTTCATACGTGGGTCACGAGTTAGTAAACCAGCAGTTTTAAGGGATGGACGGTATTCTGGATCAACTTGTAGCAATGCACGAGCGATACCGTGACGGATTGCTCCAGCTTGACCAGTGTATCCACCACCGCTAACGTTTACTAGAACGTCGTAATTTCCAGTAGTTTCTGTTGCAACTAGTGGTTGGTTAACAACTTCACGTAATGCTGCAAAAGGAATATATTCATTGATGTCACGACCGTTAATAACGATGCGACCTTCGCCTGGTACTAAACGTACACGAGCTACTGAGCTCTTACGGCGACCAGTACCATAATATTGAACTTGTGCCAAGATAGTAACCTCCTTAGTAATTATCCGCGTAATTCGTATACTTCTGGTTGTTGAGCAGCGTGTGGGTGCTCAGCTCCAGCGTATACGTGTAATTTTTTGTAGATTTGACGACCAAGAGAATTCTTTGGAAGCATACCTTTGATAGCAAGTTCAAGCATTCTCTCAGGGTAGTTTGTACGCATTTCAAGAGCAGTTCTAGTTTTAAGACCGCCTGGATGCATAGTGTGACGGTAATAAATTTTGTCAGTCAATTTTTTACCAGTCAAATGGATTTTTTCAACATTGATAAGAATTACATGATCACCAGTGTCAATGTTCGGTGTAAAAGTTGGTTTATGTTTACCACGTAAAATGGATGCTACTTCAGTAGAAAGGCGACCCAAAGTTTTGCCTTCAGCGTCAATCACATACCATTTACGTTCTACTTCATTAGCTTTCGCCATAAATGTCGTACGCATGGTTAACCTCCTAAAAAACTTTTTAATTTTTTATATTTATTTTCAATCACAATAAACTTCCGGGGCTTATCGTGGGATTAAAATACATACCATATTATATTAACTTCTCCCAGATTCATTGTCAAGGGAATGTTACACTAGGATAAGTTGTCTATAAAACACTCTCTACAACTCCATGAAAAGTTCAGTATAGCCTCAAACCGCTCCATTACTGAATTCAGCCCGTTCCCCATTTGTAAAAAACCGGTATCACTTTGAAAATATTTTTATTTGTAAAATACTTTCCATAAATACAAGCCTTGGGCAGGTGCTGTTTTCCCTGCAAAACTGCGGTCCTTTTTGTCCAAAATCCCGCTCATATCATGGGGTGACATCTTGCCGCTGCCGACATCCAGGAGCGTCCCAACCAAAATTCGCACCATATTATACAAAAAGCCTTCGCCAACGAAGCGGAAAACCATGAAATCATCGCTCTCTTCAAAATCCATTTCTTTTATGGTTCGAACTTTATCGACCACTTCCGTTTTTGCCGAACAAAAACTTGTAAAGTCATGTGTCCCTATCAAATAGGAGATTGCTTCCCTCATCGCCTCCCCATCTAATGGGTAAGGATAATGATAGGCGTAATTCCGCTTAAATGGATCCCGCAGTTTCGAACGGGCTACGATATAACGGTACTCTTTCCCAGTAGTATGGAACCTCGCATGAAAATCGTCAGGCACGATATCGACTTCCAGAACGATGATATCGGTCGGAAGAAGGGCGCTGAACGCCTTTATCCAATTTTCGGTAGGGAATGTAAGGGGCGATTCAAAGTGAAGTACCTGCCCCTTTGCATGGACCCCAGAGTCTGTCCTGCCTGAAGCAGTCACTTTTATAATTGTGCCTTTATGCATTTTGGCCAAGACTGCCTCGAATTCACTTTGTATGGTGCGTTTCTCTGGCTGCACCTGATAGCCAGCAAAATCCGTGCCGTCATAAGCGATCACACATTTATATTTTGGCATAGTTCTCTTCCTTATTATGAACGTAATAAAAATAACATGACCGTTAGAACACCTATTGAGACCATCAAAAGACTATCACTCGTCTTCCAGTTCAATTGGCGATATTTCGTGCGGCCTTCCCCGCCACGGTATCCTCTTGATTCCATGGCAGTTGCCAATTCCTCAGCCCGTTTGAACGAACTAACAAATAGAGGAACAAGCAGAGGAACAATCGATTTAACCCTGTCCTTTATTGGGCCAGATGAAAAGTCAACGCCCCTTGCAGTTTGGGCCTTCATGATTTTTTCCGTTTCCTCCATTAGCGTTGGGATGAATCGAAGGGCAATGGACATCATCAATGCCAGTTCATGTACAGGCATCTTCCACTTTTTCAGGGGTCCCAACAGTTCTTCCATCCCATCTGTAATGGATATCGGGGATGTCGTCAAAGTTAATAGTGACGTAACAAGGATTAGTAAAGTAAATCTAACGGATATGAAAAAACCTTGAATCAGACCGCCTTCATAGATTTCAAACCAACCGTATTCAAAAAGCAACTCCCCTTCTTTCGTAAACAATATATGGAGAAGGAATGTAAATACGATCAAGAAAAAGATTGGTTTTAACCCATTATAAAGATAGCGAAGCGGTATTTTGGAAAGACTGATCAAAAGGATGGTGAATACAGCAAGCAAACCGTAAGAAACGACATTATTCGCCAAAAAGACGACACAAACAAACAGGAACACGAGAAGCAATTTAGCCCTTGGGTCCATTTTGTGCATCAGTGAATTTGCAGGGACATAACGCCCGATAATCATTTTATCCAGCATCAGCGGTTCCCCCGTTTCATGGCTTTATCTATTTCTATCGCTAAATCACCGATATTAAGACATGGATGATCAAATCGAACACCAAGTTCCTTCTGGAGCTTTAGCTGAAAACGGACCGTATCAGGAACATCCAGGCCAAGCTCCATTAATTGTTCCGGCTCTGAGAAAATTTCCTGGGGGGTTCCTTTTTTGAACACCGTACCCTTATGCATGATAATGATGTCATCCGCGTATTTGGCTGCATCCTCCATGCTATGAGTCACCAGAATCGTTGAAATGCCCCTTGCTTTATGCAGATCATAAAACATATCCATGATTTCTTTGCGTCCTCGCGGATCCAGTCCCGCTGTAGGCTCATCAAGCACCAATACTTCCGGCTCCATGGCAAGTACCCCAGCGATGGCCACCCGTCGCATTTGTCCGCCGGATAAGTCGAATGGAGATTTATCAAGAACTTCTTCACTCAATCCGACTTGCGCGATGGCTTTCCTGGCCAGTTTATTAGCATCGGTTTCAGAAACGCCAAAATTCATAGGACCGAAACATATATCCTTTTCAACCGTTTCATCAAATAACTGATGTTCCGGAAACTGAAAAACAATTCCGACCTTTTGTCTTATTGGCCGTAAAGCCTTTTCTTTTTTTCCGGCTTCAATCGTCCGATCCCCAATGAAAACCCGACCCTTCGTCGGTTTTAAAAGAGCATTCAAATGCTGCAGTAGCGTGGATTTCCCGGACCCTGTATGCCCGATGATTGCGGTATAGGTTCCCGGCTCCATTGATATATTGACATCATGAAGGGCTAGATGTTCAAAAGGAGTATTCACCTGATAGCGGTATTCTACATCATCGAGTGTAATTCGCATAAATCCTTCACCAACTCTTCCTCTGTCAAATGCCCATCAACTACACGAACACCATTTTTTTGTAACTCCTTGGTTAGTTTCACTGAAAAGGGAATATCCAGACCAAGAGCAATCAATTCTTCCTCTAACTCAAAAATATCCTGAGGCGACCCTTCACGATATAACCGACCTTGGTTCATGACTATCATTCGATCAGCTTTCGCAGCTTCCTCAAGATCATGGGTGATTGATATGACAGTAATCTCGTTTTCCTGTTTTAATTCCCTAACTGTTTCAAGCACTTCTTCACGGCCTCTTGGGTCAAGCATGGAGGTTGCTTCATCTAAGATGATAATGTCTGGCTGCAAGGCTATTACACCTGCTATGGCCACTCTTTGCTTTTGACCGCCGGATAGATGGTGCGGCTCTTGATTAAGAAAGGCATTCATCTTAACCTTATTTAACGCACCATGAACACGCTCCACCATAACCTGCTGAGAAACACCGGCGTTTTCTAAACCAAAAGCCACATCATCCTGAACTGTAGTGCCTACAAATTGATTATCTGGGTTTTGAAAAACCATGCCAATTTTCTGGCGTACATCCCAAACGGATTCTTCTGTCAAAAGTTGATCATTAATCGTAATGGTACCTGAGTTAGCGAACTGAAGGCCATTCAATAACTTCGCTAATGTCGACTTGCCGGAACCATTATGTCCGACAATCGCTAGCCACTCCCCCTGATGAATATCAAAAGAAACATCATCCAAGGCGTTTCGAGACTGACCCTCATATTTAAAAACAATATTATTTAAAGAAACCAGCTTCTTCACCATGTGGCCCTCCTCATCCTCGACTGCACTCGCCTAAACTAAGCTCTGCTCACTCAATATAAATATAGTGGTTTTTCCTTCTGAAAATATAAAAAAACGCTGCACCCCTTCCACCGAAAGAATTTTCGGTAAATTAAGAGCAGCTAACAGCGGGCCTGTTACGAAAAACAGGTTATCTTATAATCGCTTATCAAAAGCGGGAAGGGATGCTTGAGCTAGACGTGAAGGCTCCCTGCATAATACAGGTTCCGCCAGCCATCGTAACACTCAATGCGAATTTCTAAAGTACAGAATTTCTATTTTAAAAAAAGAAAAAGGGCATAGAACAAGTGAGTATATTCATTTGTCCCGCCCTTTTTCATCGTTGTTATTAAACTAATTCAATAACCACGACTGGTGCACCGTCACCGCGGCGTGGACCAACTTTCATGATACGAGTGTATCCACCTTGACGTTCTTCATAACGTGGAGCCACGTCACTGAAAAGTTTTTGAAGGGCATCTGTGCCATTCTCAGCGTCAGCGATTTCGTTACGGATGAATGATGCAGCTTGACGGCGTGCATGCAAGTCACCACGTTTACCAAGAGTGATCATTTTATCTACTACAGAACGTAATTCTTTTGCACGTGCTTCAGTAGTTTCAATGCGCTCATGGATAATAAGATCCGTAGCTAAATCACGAAGTAATGCTTTACGTTGTGCGCTAGTGCGTCCTAACTTTCTGTAACCCATTAGAGATTCCCTCCTTTGTTGAAGTTCTATATTGTGTGTCTATATCAAGGCTCACAACATAATGGATTGATTCCGCCATGTTATCAGTCGTCTTTACGAAGACCTAAGCCTAATTCTTCTAGTTTCGCTTTCACTTCTTCAAGTGATTTACGACCTAGATTACGTACTTTCATCATATCTTCTTCCGTTTTATGAGCTAGCTCTTGAACGGTATTGATTCCAGCACGTTTCAAGCAGTTGTAAGAACGAACAGAAAGGTCTAATTCTTCGATCGTCATCTCAAGAACTTTTTCTTTTTGATCTTCTTCTTTTTCAACCATGATTTCAGCATTTTGAGCTTCATCGGTTAAACCAACAAAGATATTTAAATGCTCTGTTAAAATCTTAGCTCCAAGTGCTACCGCTTCTTGCGGACCAGTACTGCCATCAGTCCAAACATCAAACGTTAACTTGTCAAAGTTAGACAACTGTCCAACACGTGTATTTTCAACTTGGAAAGATACGCGTGAAACTGGAGTGTAAAGAGCATCGATTGGAATTACACCAATTGGCTGGTCTTCTCTCTTGTTTTGAACAGCAGGAGTGTAGCCGCGGCCGCGACGTGCAGATAAACGCATACGCATATGACCGTTTTTACCAATTGTAGCAATATATAAATCCGGATTAAGAATTTCTACATCACTATCATGAGTGATATCAGCAGCCGTGATGACTCCGTCACCTTGAACGTCAATTTCCAGCGTCTTCTCTTCATCAGAGTAAATCTTAAGAGCTAGTTTTTTCACATTAAGAATGATAGATGTTACATCTTCCACGACGCCTTCAATTGTTGAGAACTCATGTAGCACTCCATCAATTTGTATAGCTGTGACAGCAGCACCTGGGAGTGAGGATAAAAGGATACGACGTAAGGAGTTACCCAATGTAGTACCATACCCACGCTCTAGTGGCTCTACGACGAATTTACCGTATTTGGTATCGTCGTTGATTTAAACCGTTTCGATTTTTGGTTTTTCTATTTCGATCATCAATAAACCCTCCTTCAAAACGTCAAAACCCCGGCAAGTAAACCAAGTCACTTAAACCGAAATTCCCCATGTATACGTTCCCGCTGTGCGCAACAACTGAAAATTAATCCTCTGTAAGAACGCAAACTCAGTATTATATCCCATTATAGACAGGAATACAAAATCTATACAGAAAAATTAAACACGGCGACGTTTTGGTGGACGGCATCCGTTATGTGGAACTGGAGTTACATCTTTAATTGCAGTTACTTCTAGGCCAGCAGCTTGAAGTGCACGAATGGCAGCCTCACGTCCAGCACCAGGTCCTTTAACTGTAACTTCAAGAGTTTTCATACCATGTTCAATTGATGTTTTAGCAGCTGTTTCAGCAGCCATTTGTGCAGCGAATGGAGTGGATTTACGAGATCCACGGAATCCTAGAGCTCCAGCACTTGACCAAGAAATAGCATTACCATGAGAGTCAGTGATCGTAACGATAGTGTTATTGAATGTTGAACGAATATGTGCAATACCAGTTTCTATATTCTTTTTCACACGACGTTTACGTGTATTAGTTTTACGTGCCATGAAAAGTAACCTCCTTTACTAATTATTTTTTCTTGTTAGCTACAGTACGACGAGGTCCTTTACGCGTACGAGCATTGTTTTTTGTATTTTGACCGCGGACAGGAAGACCACGACGGTGACGTAAACCACGGTAAGAACCGATTTCCATTAAACGTTTGATGTTTAGGGAGATTTCACGACGAAGGTCGCCTTCTACTTTAAGCTTGTCAATGATATCACGAATTTTGTTCAATTCGTCTTCCGTTAAGTCACGAACGCGAGTTTCTTCAGAAACGCCTGCTTCTGCAAGAATCTTGATCGCTGTTTGTTTTCCAATACCATATATATATGTTAATGAGATAACAATACGTTTGTCACGGGGAATATCTACTCCAGCAATACGTGCCATGCTTGAGTGCACCTCCTTCTATTTAGCCTTGTTTTTGTTTATGTTTAGGGTTTTCGCAAATAACCATTACTTTACCTTTTCTGCGGATAACTTTACACTTTTCGCAGATTGGTTTGACTGATGGTCTGACTTTCATTGCTATCTAACCTCCTTATACAGATCGGAGCGTAACCGGATTATTTGAACCGGTATGTGATTCTGCCGCGAGTTAGATCATACGGGGAAAGCTCAACCGTAACTTTATCTCCAGGCAAAATGCGAATAAAGTGCATACGAATTTTACCGGATACATGAGCTAAAACAGTATGACCATTTTCTAATTCTACCTTAAACATTGCATTCGGCAAAGTCTCTTGTACTGTGCCTTCTACTTCAATTACATCATCTTTCGCCATTAAAGTGATTCTCCCTTCTCTATGCGTGAACCTATTAAAGGTGCACATCTTTCCGTCAACATTACTACAGTCCAATTATCCTCATAAGTCTTACAATTCTGCATCAAGTATTCACCATTTTGTAGAACCAGGCTTTAACTGAGGACCTTTATCAGTTGGACCGAAATGAGGATTTTATGGGTCCTCATGTAAGTCTTGACCGATTCCGTGACCGACATACTCTCGAAATAGAGAAGCAATTAGTCTCGACATAGGTTTGAATAGCATGGGAGATGTTTGAAAGGCGCACGCCTGACATAGCTTCTTTCAACCCTCTATATCACGACTCTTTAGGAATCCCAATAGAGTCACTGCATTTCTTCATCAATTTTGCCGACCGGATATGTCCATGAAGATCACTTAAAAAGTAATCGCCCAATTCAGGGAATACCAAGTACAAGAACCTGATTAATAAATGTGCGAATGCTCTCGCGAAATCCATTATACCCTTTGTATTATAGGAATGCACCAAGTTTAACTAGTAAGTTATAAAAATGGTATGAATTTCATAAATCAATACGGATGATTAATTTTGTAAAGCACCAAGCAACACATCGATATCTTCAAATACCTTATTAATATCTTGCTGTCCGTTAATGTTGACCAAGTATCCTTTGTCTCCGTAGAAGTCAAGAAGTGGCTTGGTTTGTTTCAAATTCACATCTAAGCGATTTTGAACCGTTTCCGCATTATCGTCGGCACGTTGATATAATTCTCCGCCGCAGCGGTCGCATACATCATCTTTAGCTGGAGGATTGAATACAAGATGGTATGTCGCACCACATGATTTGCAAATACGACGTCCTGTCAATCTTTCCATTAAGATGCTTTTATCAACATCGATATTAATGACAAAATTCATATTGCGATCTAAATCAGTAAGAATGCTTTCAAGTGCCTCTGCCTGTGCCACAGTACGTGGAAATCCATCAAGCAAAAACCCTCTTAGGCAGTCTTCCTTGCTTAAACGTTCACGTACGATGCCAATGGTAACTTCATCAGGTACCAATTCGCCTTTGTCCATGAATGATTTTGCCTTTAGACCTAAAGCTGTTCCATCTTTGATAGCTGTTCGGAACATATCTCCAGTAGAGATATGAGGGATATTATATTTTTCTACGATTTGTTCAGCTTGAGTGCCTTTACCAGCACCCGGCAGACCCATTAACACTAGATTCAATTTTCTTCCCCCTCAAACTCTATAATGGGTAGAGGGAACAAGCCGTTCCCAAAACTCATTACTTTATAAAGCCCTTATAGTGTCTCTTCACAAGTTGTGATTCCAGCTGCTTCATCGTATCAAGGGCAACCCCCACTACGATCAGCAAACTGGTGCCACCAATCTGTGCAGATTGAGGTAGATCAGCAAGCTTAATGAAAAATACCGGTAAAACGGCAATGATGGCCAAGAATATGGAGCCTACAAACGTCAAACGGTATAAAACACGTGTTAAATATTCTTGTGTACTCTTACCTGGACGAATCCCCGGCACATAGCCACCTTGCTTTTTCAAATTCTCAGCCATTTGTTCAGGGTTAACCTGAATGAATGCATAAAAATACGCAAAAGCAATGATAAGAGCAACATATATGATCATACCAATTGGCTTGGTGTAATCAAGATTTGTTGATATCCAACTAGTCACGCTGTTCTTTCCAAAGAAAGAAGCGATTGTAGTGGGAGTAATGATAAATGCCATTGCAAAGATTACCGGAATAACCCCCGCAGCATTTACTTTCAATGGTAAATGAGTAGACTGGCCACCCATTTGCGTACGACCTACCGCAGCACGTTTCGCATACTGAATAGGAATTTTACGTAATGCCTGCTGAATGAAGATAACAGCAACCACGATTGCTAATACTGCTAAAACAATGAGGATAATCGTTATGATTCGTAAGAATAATTGATCACCGGCATTTTCAAATTGCTGAGCGTAAATCTGATTTGCCGTAGTAGGCAAACTAGCTACGATACCAGCAAAGATAATGATGGAAATCCCATTACCCACACCCTTAGCAGTGATCAGCTCCCCTAACCACAAAAGAAAAGCTGTTCCTGCCGTTAAGACAGTCGCAATAAGCAAGTATGTTGCAATTCCAGGATTTTCAATCAACTGTCCACCTGACATATTATTGAACCCATAGGACATACCAACTGCTTGGATAAATCCTAGGATAATAGTGAAGTAACGAGTGAATTGAGCTAATTTACGGCGCCCTGCTTCCCCTTGTTTAGACCATTCAGTGAACTTAGGAACAACATCCATCTGTAACAGCTGAACGATGATCGATGCCGTGATGTACGGCATGATACCCATCGCTAATATGGAGAAGTTTTGCAGTGCCCCGCCGCCAAAGGTATTTAAAAGCCCGATGACGCTCAGCTGGTCCTGTTCAGCGAGAAAATCGGCATTCACATGCGGTACAGGTATAAATGTACCGATGCGATAGACGATTAACATTAGAAGGGTAAAAATAATCTTATTCCTTATTTCACCCACGCGCATAAAATTGGAGATCGTGCGAAACATTAGATCACCTCTGTATTACCGCCAGCAGCTTCGATAGCTTCTTTAGCAGTAGACGAGAATTTGTGAGCTTTAACAGTAAGCTTTTTCTCAATGCTTCCTTTGGCAAGAATCTTGATTCCTGCTTTTTCTTTACTTACAACGCCAGTCTCAAGTAAAAGAGCTGGTGTTACTTCAGTACCGTCTTCGAAAAGATTTAACGTATCAAGGTTCACGATAGCATAGTCTTTACGGTTGATGTTGGTAAATCCACGTTTAGGTAAACGTCTGAATAGAGGAGTTTGACCCCCTTCAAATCCAAGACGCACACCGCCGCCGGAGCGAGCGTTTTGTCCTTTGTGTCCTTTACCTGCTGTTTTACCGTTACCAGATCCAATACCGCGACCTTTGCGTTTACGTTCTTTACGAGAACCTTCTGCAGCTTTTAACTCATGAAGTTTCATGTTGGCACCTCCTTGTTAAGTTAAAAATTATTTTATTGTTCTTTTACAGTAACAAGATGAGCAACTTTGGTAATCATACCGCGAATCGCAGGGTTATCTTCTTGAACAACCGTTTGATGCATTTTGCGTAAACCCAAAGTGTTAACTGTAACACGTTGATCTTCAGGACGACCAATCAAGCTGCGAGTGAGGGTGATTTCTAATTTATTAGCCATAATTCGATTTCCCTCCTTATCCTAACAGTTCTTGTACTGATTTTCCACGTAACTTAGCTACGTCTTCAGCACGTTTCAATTGCTTCAATCCTTCAATTGTTGCGCGAACCATATTAATAGGTGTATTAGTACCTAGTGATTTAGACAAGATATCGCTAACTCCGCCTAATTCAAGTACCGCACGAACAGGACCACCAGCAATTACTCCTGTACCTTCAGAAGCTGGTTTCAATAGAATGTGACCTGCGCCATAGCGACCGTTCACAAGGTGAGGAATAGTAGTACCAACCATCGGTACAGTAATTAGATTTTTCTTAGCATCCTCAATAGCTTTACGGATAGCATCCGGAACTTCTTGAGCTTTACCAGTACCAAATCCAACATGACCATTTTTATCACCAACTACAACTAGTGCAGTGAAACGGAAACGACGTCCGCCTTTAACAACTTTAGCTACACGATTTACTGTAACTACGCGTTCTTCAAGTTCTAATTTATTAGGATCAATGCTACGCATCTGTTATGTCCCTCCTTATCCATTAAAATTCTAAGCCGTTTTCACGAGCAGCGTCAGCCAATGCTTTAACACGACCATGGAAGAGGTAACCACCGCGGTCAAATACCACAGCTTTGAAACCTTTTTCAACAGCACGTTTCGCAATAAGTTCGCCAACTTTTTGAGCTGCTTCAGCATTGCTACCTGCTTCGATACTGATCTCTTTATCAAGAGTTGAAGCACTTGCCAATGTTACGCCTTTTGCATCGTCAATTAATTGTGCGTAAATGTGTTTGTTTGAACGAAACACATTTAAACGAGGACGAGCTTCTGTTCCAGAAAGCTTAGCACGTACACGCGCATGTCTTTTCTGACGAGTAGCATTTTTATCAAGCTTCGTAATCATTTACGTCACTCCTTTCGTTTACTTATGCGGCATTACTTACCAGTTTTACCTTCTTTACGACGAACGAATTCGCCTTCGTAACGGATACCTTTACCTTTATACGGCTCAGGCGGGCGAACATCACGGATATTAGCTGCTAGAGCTCCTACACGTTCTTTGCTTGCACCTTTGACGATTACTTTTGTATTAGAAGGAACTTCGACTTCAACGCCAGCTTCTGGCTCTATTTCTACAGGGTGGGAATATCCTACGTTAAGGATAAGCTTGTTACCTTGCTTTTGTGCACGGTACCCAACCCCAATAAGTTCAAGTGATTTTACGAAACCTGTTGATACGCCTTCAATCATGTTAGAGATAAGTGCGCGAGTAGTACCGTGTAAAGAACGGTGAGTCTTCTCGTCAGACGGACGTGTAACAGTTAACACGTTCTCTTCAACAACGATTGAAAGGTCAGGACTGAATGATCTAGATAATTCACCTTTAGGTCCTTTAACAGTTACTTCACTTCCAGTAACAGTAACTGTTACGCCTGCAGGGATTTCAATAGGTTTTTTACCTATACGAGACATAATGTGCACCTCCATTCTTGTGAAAATGTATTACCAAACGTATGCTAAAACTTCTCCGCCAACTTGTTTAGAGCGAGCTTCTTTGTCTGTTAAAACTCCGTGAGAAGTAGAAACAATTGCGATACCTAAACCGTTAAGAACGCGTGGTACCTCTCCAGTTTTTGCGTATACACGCAAACCAGGTTTGCTGATACGTTTTAGACCAGTGATAACACGTTCGTTGTTTGCACCGTATTTTAAGAAGATACGGATGATACCTTGTTTGTTGTCTTCGATTAATTCAAAGTCACGTACGAAGCCTTCACTTTTTAAGATCTCAGCAATTTCCTTTTTGATCTTTGAAGCAGGAACTTCCAGTTTTTCGTGACGAACCATATTCGCATTACGGATGCGAGTAAGCATATCTGCAATAGGATCTGTCATGACCATTATATTTTACCTCCTTCCCAAACTCGGGTTTTACCAGCTAGCTTTTTTAACGCCAGGAATTTGTCCTTTATATGCAAGTTCGCGGAAACAAATACGACAAAGTTTAAATTTACGTAATACAGAATGTGGACGTCCGCAACGTTCGCAACGTGTATATTCTTGTACTTTAAACTTCTGTTCGCGTTTTTGCTTTACGATCATAGACTTTTTAGCCACGATTTCGCCTCCCTTTATTTAGAGATTACTTTTGGAACGGCATTCCAACTTGAGTAAGTAGTTCACGAGCTTCTTCGTCAGTGTTGGCAGTCGTTACGATAACGATATCCATACCACGAACTTTGCTCACTTTATCGTAATCAATCTCAGGGAAGATAAGTTGTTCTTTAACGCCTAATGTATAGTTTCCACGTCCGTCAAAGGATTTCTTTGAAACGCCGCGGAAATCACGTACACGCGGTAAAGATACAGATACTAGCTTATCAAGGAATTGATACATACGCTCTCCACGTAATGTAACTTTCGCTCCGATAGGCATACCTTCACGCAAACGGAAGCCTGCGATTGATTTTTTTGCTTTTGTTATAACTGGTTTTTGACCAGTGATCAATGTAAGTTCTTCAACAGCTGTATCTAAAGCTTTCGAGTTAGAAACTGCGTCACCCACACCCATGTTAATAACGATTTTCTCAATGTTTGGTACTTGCATTACTGATTGATAGTTGAATTTACCCATCAATGACGGTGTAATTTCACTTTTGAATTTTTCTTTAAGGCGGCTCATTGCTTAGTGTACCTCCCTTCATTTATGACTTATTTATCTAAAGATTCACCTGATATTTTAGCTACGCGTACTTTTTTACCATTTTCGATCTTATATCCAACACGAGTCGGTTTACCTGATTTAGGATCAAGTGGCATTACATTGGATACGTGAATAGCAGCTTCTTTACTGATAATTCCACCTTGTGGATTAAGTTGAGATGGCTTGGAATGCTTTTTCACGATGTTAATTCCTTCAACAAGCACACGATTTTGTTTCGGATATGCAGAAAGAATTGTTCCTTGTTTGCCTTTGTCCTTACCAGAGATGACTACGACTTTGTCACCTTTTTTAACATGCATTAGCTTGGCACCTCCTTGAAAGGCTTTATACAAATTTTACATATTATAGAACTTCTGGAGCAAGAGAAACGATCTTCATGAAACTATTGTCACGTAATTCACGAGCAACAGGTCCAAAAATACGTGTTCCACGTGGGCTCTTATCGTCACGGATAATTACACATGCGTTTTCATCGAAACGAATGTAAGAACCGTCAGGACGACGCATACCACGTTTTGTACGGACAACAACAGCCTTAACGACTTCACCTTTTTTAACAACGCCTCCTGGTGTTGCCTGTTTAACTGTACAAACGATGATATCACCGATGTTTGCAGTCTTACGGCCTGAACCACCTAGGACTTTAATTGTTAGCACTTCACGAGCACCTGAATTGTCAGCGACTTTTAAACGAGATTCTTGTTGAATCATGTACGGTACCTCCCTTCGGAATTAGCTTAATCCGAACTAGATTAAATGATTACTGCTTTTTCTACTACTTCTACAAGACGGAAGCGTTTTGTAGCTGAAAGTGGACGAGTTTCCATGATACGTACTACGTCGCCTGCTTTAGCTTCGTTTAGCTCGTCATGAGCTTTAAACTTTTTAGAATATTTCACGCGTTTACCGTATAAAGAATGCTTTTTATAGGTCTCTACAACAACTGTAACTGTTTTATCCATTTTGTCGGATACTACGCGTCCAGTGTAGATTTTGCGTTGGTTGCGTTCGCTCATTCTGCAAACCTCCATTCATTATCGATTAGTGACACCGATTTCTCTTTGACGAACAACTGTTTTCATACGAGCAATCGATTTGCGAACTTCACGGATGCGAGCTGTATTTTCAAGTTGTCCAGTAGCTAACTGGAAACGAAGATTAAATAGTTCTTCTTTAAGAGATTTTAGTTTTTGTTCAATTTCAGCAGTGGTTAGATCTTTGATTTCATTAGCTTTCATTTGTTTCACCACCAATTTCCTCTCTTTTTACAAACTTGCATTTGATTGGAAGTTTGTGTGCTGCAAGGCGCAATGCTTCTCTTGCCACCTCTTCAGATACACCAGAGATTTCAAACATAACTTTGCCCGGTTTAACAACTGCTACCCATCCTTCAGGAGCACCTTTACCGGAACCCATCCGTACTTCAAGCGGCTTAGCTGTGTAAGGTTTGCTTGGGAAGATTTTGATCCAAACTTTCCCTCCACGTTTCATATAACGAGTCATCGCAATACGAGCTGCTTCGATTTGACGGTTCGTGATCCAGGAAGCTTCTTGAGCTTGAAGTCCAAATTCTCCGAAGTGAACTTCAGTGCCGCCCTTAGCCATCCCTCTCATCTTACCGCGGTGTTCACGACGGTATTTTACGCGTTTTGGCAATAACATATTATTTTCCTCCTTCCTCAGATTTCTTCTTAGTAGGAAGAACTTCTCCACGGTAGATCCAAACTTTCACGCCTAGCTTACCGTAAGTAGTATCTGCTTCAGCATGAGCATAGTCTATGTCTGCACGAAGTGTGTGAAGTGGAACTGTTCCTTCGCTGTAATGTTCAGCACGAGCAATATCAGCACCGCCAAGACGACCAGAAACTTGAGTTTTGATTCCTTTTGCTCCAGAACGCATAGTACGTTGGATAGCTTGCTTTTGAGCACGACGGAATGAAACACGGTTTTCTAATTGACGAGCGATGTTTTCTGCAACCAATTTTGCGTCAAGATCTGCTCTTTTAATTTCGATGATATTGATATGAACTCTTTTGCCAGTCAACTGGTTCAAAGCTTTACGAAGTGCTTCGACCTCAGTACCGCCTTTACCGATAACCATTCCTGGTTTAGCAGTGTGGACAGATACATTGATACGGTTAGCTGCACGCTCGATTTCAACTTTTGAAACAGAAGCATCATTTAGACGTTTCGCGATATATTCACGAACTTTGATGTCTTCATGCAAAAGAACTGCGTAGTCTTTATCAGCGTACCATTTGGATTCCCAGTCACGGATTATCCCGATACGCATACCGATTGGATTTACCTTTTGACCCACAGATTACCCCTCCTTCTTTTCTGATACAACGATTGTAATATGACTAGTACGTTTGTTAATTGCACTCGCACGACCTTGAGCGCGAGGACGGAAACGTTTTAATGTTGGTCCTTCGTTAACGTATGCTTCTGAAACGACTAGGTTATTAATATCCATTTCGTAGTTATGTTCTGCATTTGCGATAGCAGATTTCAGAATTTTTTCTACGACTGGAGAAGCAGATTTTGGTGTTAAGCGAAGAATCGCTACTGCTTCACCTACTTGTTTTCCTCGAATTAAATCTGCGACTAAACGCACTTTACGAGGAGCAATACGAACTGTTTTAGCGACAGCTTTAGCTTGCATGAGATGCCCTCCTCTCATTAACGTCTTGTTTTCTTGTCATCACTTGCGTGACCTTTATAAGTGCGTGTAGGCGCGAATTCGCCTAGTTTGTGACCTACCATATCTTCTGTTACATAAACCGGCACGTGCTTACGACCGTCATAAACGGCGATTGTGTGTCCGATGAATTGCGGGAAGATTGTTGAGCGACGAGACCAAGTTTTTACTACCTGTTTCTTGTCAGCTTCATTTAATTTTTCAACTTTTACCAATAAATGATCATCAACAAAAGGCCCTTTTTTTAAGCTACGACCCATGCGAGTACCTCCCTTCGTGACTGTTCTACGGTTCTATATATGAACCGTAGCTCAATCCCGTTATTTTTTACGACGACGTACGATAAATTTATCGGATTTATTTTTCTTCTTACGAGTTTTGAATCCAAGAGTAGGTTTACCCCATGGAGACATTGGTGATTTACGTCCGATTGGCGCTTTACCTTCACCACCACCGTGTGGGTGATCATTCGGGTTCATTACTGATCCACGAACTGTTGGGCGTTTACCTAACCAACGGTTACGGCCAGCTTTACCAATGTTGATAAGTTCATGTTGTTCATTACCAACTTGACCGATTGAAGCACGGCAAGTAGCAAGAATCATACGAACCTCACCTGAGTTTAAACGTACAAGTACATAACGGCCTTCTTTACCAAGTACTTGAGCAGATGTACCTGCTGAACGGACTAATTGTCCACCTTTTCCTGGTTTAAGTTCGATGTTATGAATTACTGTACCAACTGGGATGTTAATAAGAGGTAGTGCGTTACCCACTTTGATGTCAGCTTCTGGACCTGACATAACTTCCAAACCTACTTCTAGGTTTTTCGGAGCTAGGATATAACGTTTTTCTCCATCAACGTAATTAATTAATGCAATGTTTGCAGAACGATTTGGATCGTACTCAATAGTAGCAACGCGTCCTGGTATACCATCTTTATTCCGTTTGAAATCGATGATACGGTATTGACGCTTGTGGCCGCCACCTTGATGACGAACTGTTAACTTACCTTGGTTATTACGGCCGCCTTTGCTGTGTAAAGGAGCAAGTAATGATTTTTCCGGTTTGTCTGTAGTGATCTCAGCAAAATCGGAAGTTGTCATATTACGTCGACCGTTAGAGGTAGGTTTATACTTCTTAATCGCCATTTGTATTTCCCTCCTTCTCTAATGAATTAAGCCTCGAATAGCTCGATTTCTTTGCTGTCAGCAGTTAATTTAACAATAGCTTTACGGCGCTTGTTAGTATAGCCTGCATGTTTGCCCATGCGTTTGAATTTACCTTTGTAGTTCATGATGTTTACTTTCTCAACTTTAACGCCGAAAATTTCTTGAACAGCATCTTTAACTTGAGTTTTATTAGCTCTAACATCAACTTCAAAAGTATATTTCTTTTCAGCCATTATGTCTGAAGAGCGTTCAGTGATTACGGGGCGCTTAATGATATCGCGTGCATCCATTATGCAAGCACCTCCTCTACTTTTTCGACAGCTGATTTAGTCAAGATCAATTTGTTGTGTGAAACAACATCAAGAACATTAAGACCATCAGCTTCAACTACAGTAACACCAGGGATGTTACGTGCAGAAAGAGCAACTTTCTCATCTAAACCGTCAGTAACGACTAACGTTTTAGTATCTACAGAAAGGTTTTTAAGTACCGCTACAAACTCTTTTGTTTTTGGAGCTTCGAAAGACAAGCTTTCAAGTACCAAAATGTTCTCTTCCAATGCCTTTGCAGACAATGCAGATTTAATAGCTAAACGACGTACCTTTTTAGGTAGCTTGTAAGCGTAAGATCTCGGAGTTGGTCCAAAAACAACGCCACCGCCACGCCATTGTGGAGAACGGATAGAACCTTGACGCGCACGTCCAGTTCCTTTTTGTTTCCAAGGTTTACGTCCACCGCCTGCAACTTCAGAACGGTTTTTAACTTTATGAGTTCCTTGACGTAAGGAAGCTCGTTGCATGATGATTGCTTCAAATAATACGTGATTATTAGGTTCGATACCAAAGATGGATTCATTTAGTTCGATGTCGCCAACTTGTGAACCTGTTTGGTTGAACAATGTAACTTTTGGCATTCTATTGCTCCTCCTTTCTCAGAAATTACTTTGCTTTAACAGCAGATTTAACTTTGATCAATGCTTTTCTAGCACCAGGTACATTACCTTTGATCAATAGTAGGTTACGTTCAACATCAACTTTAACGATAGCTAAGTTTTGAACAGTGATTTGTTCTCCACCCATACGTCCTGGTAAAAGTTTACCTTTGAATACGCGGTTTGGAGCTACAGGACCCATTGAACCTGGGCGACGGTGGTAACGAGAACCATGAGACATAGGTCCGCGAGATTGTCCATGACGCTTGATAGAGCCTTGGAATCCTTTACCTTTTGAAATTCCTGATACATCTACTAAATCGCCTTCAGCGAAAATACTAACATTGACTTCTTGACCGATCTCATATTCAGTAAGATCCGTTCCGCGGAATTCGCGAATGAAGCGCTTAGGAGTAGTATTTGCTTTTTCAACATGGCCCTTTTCAGGTTTGTTAGAAAGCTTTTCACGTTTGTTTTCAAAACCAACTTGAACTGCTTCATAGCCATCAGTTTCAACAGTTTTCTTTTGAAGAACCACGTTATTAGCAGCTTCGATAACTGTTACCGGAATAAGTTCACCGTTTTCAGCAAAAACTTGAGTCATACCGATTTTTCTACCTAAGATTCCTTTGGTCATAAGTCACACCTCCTAGAGTAATTGTTCATATTTATATGAATTATAATTTGATTTCAATGTCAACGCCTGATGGTAAATCTAAACGCATCAATGAGTCAACTGTTTGTGGAGTTGGGTTAACGATGTCGATTAGACGTTTATGCGTACGCATTTCGAATTGTTCACGAGAATCTTTGTATTTATGAACCGCACGTAGGATCGTATATACCGATCTTTCAGTAGGTAATGGAATCGGACCAGATACAGCCGCACCAGAACGTTTTGCAGTTTCAACAATTTTCTCAGCAGATTGATCAAGGATTCTGTGATCATATGCTTTTAAACGTATACGAATTTTTTGTTTTGCCATAATTTTCCCTCCTTTTCGCCTATTTTAAAATAGACCTTCTCAATGGAAATTTCCCACACACTCGCCATGGCAAAGCGGCCGGGTGTGTCAGCAACCTTCCATATCATCGCAGTCAAAGACCAACATTGTCTATTATACATATAACACAAGTGAAATGCAAGTCAAACTTAGATTTTTCTTGTGCAACACACTTTTATTATTATACATACTATCACAAGTATTTACAAGTACATTCTACATGCTCTTCCGTATCCATTTTCTTCATTTGAAAAACTTCTATAAACCCATTAAATCCACTGCAGGTATTATAGAAGAAAGAATGAATATTCTTTACAAATAGAAAAGAAGCAGATGGCGTCCCATCTGCTTCTTCCGGAAGGCGTCCCTTCCAATATTGTTTTATGAATCAATTATTCTTGGATTGTAGCAACTACGCCAGCGCCTACAGTACGTCCACCCTCACGGATAGAGAATTTAGTACCTTCTTCGATAGCGATTGGAGCGATAAGTTCTACAGTCATTTCGATGTTGTCTCCAGGCATAACCATTTCTACGCCTTCAGGAAGGTTACAAATACCAGTTACGTCAGTTGTACGGAAGTAGAACTGAGGACGGTAGTTTGTAAAGAATGGAGTGTGACGTCCACCTTCTTCTTTAGAAAGAACATAAACTTCAGCTTTGAACTTTGTGTGTGGAGTGATAGTGCCTGGTTTAGCAATTACTTGTCCACGTTGGATATCTTCACGGGATACACCACGAAGTAGTGCTCCGATGTTGTCACCAGCTTCAGCATAGTCAAGAAGTTTACGGAACATTTCAACACCAGTTACTGTTGTTGGTTTAGACTCTTCGTTGAAACCGATGATGTCAACAACGTCACCGACTTTAACTTGTCCACGCTCAACACGGCCAGTTGCAACTGTTCCACGACCAGTGATAGAGAATACATCCTCAACTGGCATCATGAATGGTTTTTCAGTGTCACGAGTTGGTTCTGGGATGTACTCGTCAACAGCTGCCATTAATTCATGGATTTTTTCTTCCCAAGCTGCGTCACCTTCAAGAGCTTTTAGTGCAGATCCTTTGATAACTGGAATGTCATCGCCAGGGAATTCGTATTCAGATAGAAGATCACGAATTTCCATTTCTACTAATTCAAGTAGCTCTTCGTCATCAACCATGTCGCATTTGTTCATGAATACTACTAGGAATGGTACACCTACTTGACGAGAAAGAAGGATGTGCTCACGAGTTTGTGGCATTGGGCCATCAGCAGCAGATACTACTAGGATACCGCCGTCCATTTGTGCAGCACCAGTGATCATGTTTTTAACATAGTCAGCATGTCCTGGGCAGTCAACGTGTGCATAGTGACGGTTAGCTGTTTCATACTCAACGTGTGCAGTAGAGATTGTGATACCACGTTCTCTTTCTTCTGGAGCACCATCGATTTGGTCATAAGCGCGTGCTTCTGCGCCACCAGATTTAGCAAGTACAGTTGTGATTGCAGCAGTTAGAGTTGTTTTACCATGGTCAACGTGACCAATTGTTCCAACGTTAACGTGCGGTTTTGAACGATCAAATTTAGCTTTTCCCATTAGGAATTCCTCCTTAAAATTATAAATAAAAGATTAAGTATATAGGGGCTGTGAAAGAAGACTAATTCTTCCATCACAGCTTACATAAGATAGTTATACTTTAATAAGAGATGAAAATCAATTATTCACCTTTATTTTTTTTGATGATTTCTTCAGAAATGCTCTTAGGTACTTCTTCATAATGATCGAAGTGCATAGAGAATGTTCCGCGACCTTGAGTGTTAGAACGTAATGATGTAGCATATCCGAACATTTCAGATAGTGGAACCATCGCTTTAACCATTTGCGTGTTGCCGCGAGCTTCCATACCTTCTACACGGCCACGACGAGATGTGATATCTCCCATGATGTCGCCTAGGTAATCTTCTGGAATAACTACTTCCACTTTCATGATTGGTTCAAGGATGACAGGACTACATTTAGATGCTGCATTTTTAAGTGCCATAGATGCAGCGATTTTAAATGCCATTTCATTGGAGTCAACGTCATGGTAAGATCCGTCGAATAATTTAGCTTTGATGTCGACTAGCGGGTAACCAGCAAGTACACCACGGTCAAGTGAATCAACTAATCCAGCTTGTACAGCAGGGATATATTCACGTGGTACTACACCACCGACGATAGCATTTTCAAATTCGAATCCTTTACCTTCTTCGTTTGGACCAAATTCGATCCATACGTGTCCGAATTGTCCACGACCACCAGATTGGCGAACGAATTTACCTTCAACTTTAGCTGAACCACGGAAAGTTTCACGGTATGCTACTTGAGGAGCACCAACGTTTGCTTCCACTTTGAATTCACGACGCATACGGTCAACAAGGATGTCCAAGTGAAGTTCACCCATACCAGCGATGATTGTTTGACCAGTTTCTTGGTCAGTATGCGCACGGAATGTTGGATCTTCATCTTGAAGCTTTTGTAAAGCTTGAGACATTTTGTCTTGGTCTGCTTTTGATTTCGGTTCAACTGATAGAGAGATAACTGGCTCTGGGAATACCATGGATTCAAGAATTACTTGGTTCTTGTCATCACATAGAGTATCTCCAGTTGTAGTATCTTTCAAACCAACGGCTGCTGCGATATCTCCTGCATATACAGTAGAAATTTCTTCACGGCTGTTTGCGTGCATTTGAAGGATACGTCCAATACGCTCACGTTTTCCTTTAGTTGAGTTAATTACATAAGATCCTGATTCTAGTGTACCAGAGTACACACGGAAGAATGTAAGTTTACCAACGTAAGGGTCAGTCATAACTTTAAACGCTAAAGCAGAGAACGGTTCAGAATCATCTGAATGACGTTCAACTTCTTCTTCTGAATCCGGTAATGTACCTTTGATAGCTGGTACATCCAATGGAGAAGGAAGGAAGTCGATAACGTTATCAAGCATTAATTGAACACCTTTGTTTTTGAAAGCTGATCCGCAAATAACAGGGAAGAATTCAACATTAACGGTTGCTGTACGGATGGCTGCTTTCAATTCAGCAATGCTGATTTCTTCGCCGCCAAGGTATTTTTCCATTAAGTCTTCATTAACTTCTGCTACTGCTTCAATTAACTTTTCACGGTATTCTTCAGCTAATTCCCGGTGTTCTTCAGGAATTTCACCGATAGTGATATCAGTTCCTAGGTCATTACCGTAGAAATGAGTTTTCATTTCAATAAGGTCGATGATTGCAGAGAATTGATCTTCTGCTCCGATCGGTAACTGAACTGGGTGAGCGTTAGCTTGTAAACGATCGTGGATTGTTCCAACTGAATACAAGAAATCTGCACCGATTTTGTCCATTTTATTTACGAATACGACACGTGGTACACCGTAAGTTGTAGCTTGGCGCCAAACTGTTTCAGTTTGAGGCTCAACACCTGATTGGGCATCAAGTACTGCCACAGCTCCATCAAGTACGCGCAAAGAACGTTCAACTTCAACTGTGAAGTCTACGTGTCCCGGTGTATCGATGATGTTTACACGGTGACCTTTCCATTGTGCAGTTGTTGCAGCGGAAGTGATCGTGATTCCGCGTTCTTGTTCCTGTTCCATCCAGTCCATTTGTGAAGCACCTTCGTGCGTTTCACCAATTTTATGGATTTTACCAGTGTAATATAGAACACGTTCTGTTGTTGTCGTTTTACCAGCATCGATGTGAGCCATGATACCGATATTACGAGTGTTTGCTAAGGAGAACTCTCTTGCCATTTGTCTTTCTCCTTCCTTCTATAAGGATTTTATAGTGATTAATCTTACCAGCGATAATGTGCGAAAGCTTTGTTGGCTTCAGCCATTTTGTGTGTATCTTCACGTTTCTTAACTGCTGCTCCAGTATTGTTGGCAGCATCCATGATTTCATAAGCTAAACGCTCTTCCATCGTTTTTTCTCCACGAAGGCGAGAGTAGTTTACTAACCAACGAAGTCCTAGAGTCGATTTACGGTCTGGACGCACCTCAACTGGTACTTGGTAGTTAGCTCCACCCACACGGCGTGCTTTTACTTCTAGTACAGGCATGATGTTTTTAAGTGCTTGATCGAAAACTTCGATCGGCTCATTGCCAGTACGTTCTTTGATTAAATCAAATGCAGAGTAAAGAATTTTTTGTGATTTACCTCTTTGTCCATCAACCATTAATTTGTTGATTAAGCGAGTCACAAGTTTTGAATTATATATTGGATCTGGTAATACGTCTCTTTTCGTTACAGGTCCTTTACGAGGCATTATATTTCCTCCTTTCAAGAAAGTTCAATTTTGGTTTGAGATTATTTTTTTGCTGCTTTCGGACGCTTAGTACCGTATTTAGAACGGCCTTGCATACGATTGTTAACTCCAGCTGTATCAAGAGCACCACGTACGATATGGTAACGTACCCCTGGTAAATCTTTTACACGACCGCCACGGATAAGAACCACGCTGTGTTCTTGTAGGTTGTGACCGATACCTGGGATATAAGCTGTTACCTCGATACCGTTTGTTAAACGTACACGCGCATATTTACGTAACGCGGAGTTTGGTTTTTTCGGTGTCATAGTACCCACACGAGTGCAAACACCACGTTTTTGCGGAGATGATACGTTAGTTTGTGCTTTTTTAAAGCTGTTGTAGCCTTTGTTAAGTGCTGGAGATTTTGAATTAACCTCTTTAGACTCGCGTCCTTTACGCACTAATTGATTAATAGTAGGCATTACATTTTTCCTCCCTTCACGTTTTCATTTCTAGTACCACACATCCAGGTGGTTCATAAATGGGTAAAAACAAAGTCTTTGCAAATATTATTGCAAAAACATTTTTACTTTTTAATGGCAACAGTTGCTGCTCCGACATCAATACCACATGCTTTGCCAAGCATTCTCATCGAATCAACATATGTGATAGGAACATCCAATTCTTTGGCGGTCTCAACGACACGCCCAGTCAAGTATATATCTGCATCATCAGCGATGATAACTTCTTGAATTAAATTGTTTTTAAGAGCTCTAACTGCTTGCTTCGTCCCTATAATCACTGACTTTGCCTGTATTACTTTTTCATAAGACATGGTCCATATCCTCCAAAGTTACAGGGTAACATAGGAGCACCTTTGCTATAGTATCATTATTAGTCGGATACTGTCAACTTCTTTCAAAAAAATAATTCAAGCAAAAGGTTTTCCTTACATAATTCTATTAAGATTATCAATTTGCCTAAACGGAATATATCAAATTCTCATCGGCGTTTCAGTCGGCCATGAGTAATAAGAGAGACCAGCTCAATAAATTTCTGATCCTTCAGCTCCAATCGGAAACAGGAGTCGGTTTTCAGTTTAAATTATTGAGCTGGTCCTTTTTCCATTAATCCACTGTTACTGTATCGGCACTTTCGTCAACAACGACAGGGTTTGCTTTTCTGTATCTAAGCATCCCCGTTCCCGCAGGGACAAGTTTACCGATGATGACATTTTCTTTAAGTCCAAGCAATTCATCACGTTTTCCTTTTATCGCTGCATCAGTCAAGACTCTGGTTGTTTCTTGGAATGACGCGGCGGACAAGAAGGAATCCGTTTCAAGAGATGCTTTTGTGATACCTAGCAATACAGGACGGCCTGTAGCTGGTAATTTGTTGGTCAATAATGCATCAGTGTTTGCAGTAGTGAACTGGTTGACATCCAATAATGTTCCTGGAAGCACTTCAGTTTCACCTGCATCAAGCACACGGACTTTACGCATCATTTGTCTAACCATTACCTCAATGTGCTTATCACCGATTTCAACACCTTGCATCCGGTATACTTTTTGGACTTCATGAAGCAGGTATTCCTGAACAGTAAGTACGTCTGTAACCTTCAGCAATTCTTTCGGATCGATGGAACCCTCTGTCAACTCTTCACCACGACGGACAGGCGTATCAACAGATACTCTTAAACGCGCTGTGTATGGCGCAGTATACGTGCGTGATTCAACAGCACCTTGAACAACGATTTCCTGTTGTTTATCCCGAATTTCATTGATGGAAACAATCGTTCCTTCAATTTCGGAAATGACTGCTTGACCTTTAGGATTTCTCGCTTCAAATATTTCTTGGATACGAGGAAGACCTTGAGTGATATCGTCCCCAGCAACCCCACCTGTATGGAATGTACGCATAGTCAACTGTGTACCAGGTTCTCCGATTGATTGAGCGGCAATGATACCGACTGCTTCGCCCACTTCAACTTCTTGACCGGTAGCCAAGTTGCGTCCATAACATTTTTTACATACACCATGGCTGGTGTTACATGTAAAGGCAGAACGGATCCATGCTGTTTCAATTCCAAGTGATTCAATATAGTTAGCAAGATCTTCGGTAATAAGATCGTTTTCAGCCACGATTACTTCATTTGTTTCTGGATGTCTGATCGCTTTTCTTGCATAACGGCCCACTAGGCGCTCTTCAAGATGCTCAATTATTTCAGTACCCTCTCTCAAGGCTGAAATTTTCAAGCCGCGGTCAGTTCCACAATCGTCATCACGGATGATGACATCTTGGGCAACGTCAACAAGTCGACGGGTAAGGTAACCGGAATCGGCCGTTTTAAGCGCTGTATCGGCAAGACCTTTACGCGCACCATGTGTAGAGATGAAGTACTCCAACACTGTTAAACCTTCACGGAAACTTGATTTGATCGGTAATTCAATGATACGTCCAGCCGGGTTGGCCATCAAACCACGCATACCCGCAAGCTGCGTGAAGTTGGAAGCATTACCACGGGCACCGGAGTCACTCATCATGAAGATCGGGTTGCGTCGGTCCAGTGAGTCCATAAGTTTGGACTGAATGGTATCCTTTGCAGCACTCCAAATTGAAATGACGCGGTCATAACGCTCATCCTCAGTAATAAGACCACGTCTGAATTGTTTCAAGACGTTATCCACTTTGGTTTGAGCCTCAGTAATGATTTCTTGTTTTTCTTTTAAAACGACAATATCAGCCACACCAACGGTTATACCAGCTTTTGTCGAATATTTGAATCCAAGATCTTTCATCCGGTCAAGCATTTTGGATGTTTCGGTAATTTTAAAGCGTTTAAAGACTTCCGCGATGATATTTCCAAGAATTTTTTTCTTGAAAGGATCGATAGCGGGTTGAGCCTTGATCAATTCAGGGATATTAGCGCCTTTTTCCACAAAATATTTTTCTGGAGTTTTGGTTTCCAAATTATATCGTGTCGGTTCGTTAATATACGGGAATGATTTAGGTAAAATTTCATTGAAGATCAATTTACCAACAGTTGTAATTAGAAGTTGGCCATTTTGTTCTTCAGTGAATGTTTCATTATTTAGTGACGATGCATGTACGGCACAACGTGAATGTAAGTGTACATATCCGTTTTGGTATGCAAGTAATGCTTCACTTGTATCTTTAAAGATCATACCCTCACCGATAGCGCCTTCTCTTTCCAATGTTAAGTAATAGTTACCTAATACCATATCTTGAGAAGGTGTAACGACAGGTTTACCATCTTTAGGGTTCAAAATGTTCTGTGCTGCAAGCATAAGCATGCGAGCTTCGGCTTGGGCTTCAGAAGATAGAGGAACGTGGACCGCCATTTGGTCACCGTCAAAGTCAGCGTTGTAAGCTGTACATACGAGCGGATGCAAACGAATTGCGCGACCTTCAACCAACGTTGGTTCAAATGCTTGGATCCCAAGTCTATGAAGAGTCGGTGCACGGTTCAATAGTACTGGGTGTTCTCTAATGACTTCTTCTAGTACATCCCATATTTCAGGAGATAAACGTTCAATTTTGCGCTTAGCGGATTTGATGTTATGCGCTAGACCTCTTTGAACAAGCTCCTTCATTACGAATGGTTTGAATAATTCAATCGCCATTTCTTTCGGAAGACCACATTGGTACATCTTTAAGTTTGGTCCGACTACGATAACGGAACGGCCAGAGTAATCAACACGTTTACCAAGAAGGTTTTGACGGAAACGACCTTGTTTACCTTTTAACATGTGAGATAAAGATTTTAACGGACGGTTACCTGGTCCAGTTACCGGACGGCCTCGACGGCCATTATCGATAAGAGCATCGACAGCTTCTTGCAGCATACGCTTCTCATTTTGAACGATAATGCTTGGTGCTCCCAGATCCAGTAGTCTTTTCAACCGATTATTACGGTTGATAACACGGCGATATAAATCATTTAAATCAGATGTGGCAAAACGCCCTCCATCAAGTTGAACCATAGGACGAAGTTCCGGCGGAATGACCGGAAGCACGTCAAGGATCATCCATGAAGGCTCATTTCCGGAGTTACGGAACGCTTCAAGCACTTCCAAGCGTTTGATTGCACGGGTTCTGCGTTGTCCTTGAGCTGTTTTAAGCTCCTCTTTCAACGACTCTACTTCCTTTTCCGTATCAATATCTTGTAAAAGTTTTTTAATAGCTTCCGCACCCATGGCAGCTTGGAATTTCTTACCGTATTTTTCACGGTATGTACGATATTCCTTTTCAGAAAGAAGTTGTTTCTTCTCTAAAGTTGTATCGCCCGTTTCAGTTACTACGTAAGATGCAAAGTAAATAACTTCTTCCAAAGCCCGTGGAGACATGTCAAGAACAAGCCCCATACGGCTAGGAATTCCTTTAAAATACCATATGTGTGAAACTGGGGCTGCCAGCTCAATATGACCCATACGCTCACGACGCACCTTAGCACGAGTGACTTCAACGCCACAACGGTCACAGACTACGCCTTTATAACGAACACGTTTATATTTTCCGCAATGACATTCCCAGTCCTTTTGAGGTCCAAAAATTCTCTCACAGAATAAACCGTCTTTTTCTGGCTTTAACGTACGATAGTTGATTGTTTCTGGTTTTTTAACTTCTCCATGGGACCAAGAACGAATCTTGTCTGGTGAAGCAAGACCAATTTTCATATACTCAAAATTATTAACGTCTAACAAGGGGCCTACCTCCCTTTTAATCTCCAGGTTTAACCCTTGATTGCCGTCAAGTATGAGGCAATCTTACACCGGATGATGGTTGATTGAATCAATAAGGCTCTAACAAGGCAGCATGATTTTCAAATGAACATCTCGCTGCCAGTCAGAGCAGGTAATATATAACTGGATATGTTTATATTTAATTTTATTCTTTGACAGGTGCCCCTACTTCGGAAGCAACCATATCTTTAGTTTCTGAATCAAGGCTTAATTTGTCTGCTTGGTTGGCTTCATCTTCATCTTCCAAATCACGCATTTCGATTTCGCGATCTTCGGCATTGAGGATTTTAACATCCAATCCTAAACTTTGAAGCTCCTTAATCAATACTTTGAAGGACTCAGGAACGCCTGGTTCAGGGACATTTTCACCTTTGACAATCGCTTCGTACGTTTTAACACGACCTACGACATCATCTGATTTAACGGTTAGGATTTCTTGTAATGTATAAGCGGCACCATAAGCTTCAAGTGCCCATACTTCCATCTCACCGAAACGCTGTCCACCAAATTGCGCTTTACCACCAAGTGGTTGCTGCGTAACAAGGGAGTAAGGTCCAGTTGAACGCGCATGAAGTTTATCATCGACCATATGCGCCAGTTTGATCATGTACATGACACCAACTGATACACGGTTGTCGAATGCTTCACCTGAACGGCCATCATAAAGGACAGTTTTTGCATCACGGGACATCCCGGCTTCTTCAATCGTACCCCAAACGTCTTCCTCAGTGGCACCATCGAATACAGGGGATGCTACATGAATGCCAAGTGCGCGTGCAGCCATACCCAAGTGTAGCTCCAACACCTGACCGATGTTCATACGTGAAGGTACACCCAATGGGTTTAACATGATGTCGACTGGAGTGCCGTCCGGTAAATAAGGCATATCTTCTTCAGGAAGAATCCTGGAGATTACCCCTTTGTTACCATGTCGTCCGGCCATTTTATCGCCTTCATGGATTTTACGTTTTTGAACGATATATACACGTGCGAGTTGGTTTACACCAGGAGGCAGTTCATCGCCGTCTTCTCTGTTAAATACTTTAACATCAAGAACGATTCCTCCGCCGCCGTGAGGTACACGAAGTGATGTATCCCTTACTTCACGTGCTTTTTCACCGAAGATTGCATGTAATAGACGTTCCTCAGCAGTCAGCTCCGTTACACCTTTAGGCGTGACTTTACCAACGAGAAGGTCTCCGTCTTTCACTTCAGCACCCACACGGATAATTCCGCGCTCATCAAGATTTCGAAGCGCATCTTCCCCTACGTTAGGGATATCACGGGTGATTTCTTCAGGCCCTAATTTTGTATCGCGTGATTCAGATTCATACTCTTCAATATGAATGGAAGTGTACACATCATCTTTAACCAATCGTTCACTCATGATGATGGCATCTTCATAGTTATATCCATCCCATGTCATGAAGGCTACCAATACGTTACGTCCAAGTGCCAACTCACCTTTTTCCATTGAAGGACCATCAGCAAGAATTTCACCTTTTACGACGTTGTCGCCAACACTTACGATAGGGCGTTGATTATAGCACGTTCCTTGGTTGGAACGAATGAATTTTAATAGACGATATTTATCAAGATTTCCTTTTACTTGCTGCCCGTCTACTTCACTTACCCTACGTACCCATACTTCACGTGATTCAACGTGCTCTACGATACCAGGGTGTTTACAGATTACGGCAGCACCGGAGTCTTTCGCAGAAACATACTCCATACCCGTTCCTACTCGAGGGGCTTCCGGTTGAAGCAAAGGAACTGCTTGACGTTGCATGTTCGCTCCCATAAGGGCACGGTTGGAGTCATCGTTTTCCAAGAAAGGAATACATGCAGTCGCGGCAGATACAACCTGTTTAGGAGATACATCCATGTAATCTACGCGGTCACGCGGAACAACGGTATTTTCACCGCGGAAACGTGCAACAACATCATTATCAAGGAATGAGCCATCATCCGACAGTCGTACATTCGCTTGGGCAACTACATAGTTATCTTCCTCATCAGCTGTTAAGTAATCGATTTGGCTTGTAATTTTACCCGTTTCAGGGTCCACACGGCGGTATGGTGTTTCAATGAAGCCATATGGGTTCACCTTTGCAAAACTGGATAACGAGTTAATCAAACCAATATTCGGTCCCTCAGGCGTTTCAATCGGACACATGCGGCCATAGTGGGAATAATGAACGTCACGCACTTCAAAGCCAGCACGCTCACGTGTCAGACCACCAGGTCCCAATGCAGATAGACGACGTTTATGCGTCAATTCAGCCAACGGGTTCGTTTGATCCATGAACTGGGAAAGCTGCGAGCTTCCAAAGAACTCTTTAATGGATGCAATGACCGGGCGAATGTTGATTAGTTGCTGTGGAGTGATTGTATTCGTATCCTGAATGGACATTCTTTCACGGACAACACGCTCCATACGGGATAAACCAATTCTGAATTGGTTTTGCAACAATTCACCAACGGAACGCAGACGACGGTTACCTAAATGGTCAATGTCATCCGTGATTCCCACACCATGCAATAAATTAAAGAAATAACTGATGGAAGAAATGATATCAGCCGGTGTAATGTTTTTGACCTGGTCGGTCACATAAGCATTACCGATGATATTGATCACTTTTTCGCCTTCAGCATCGTTTGGTGCAAACACTTTAATAGGTTGAAGAAGAGTTTCTTCCTCTACCACACCACCTGATGGATGGAATGTTTTGAATCCTATTCCACCTTCGATATGAGGCAGAATCCTATCAAGAGTCCGGCGATCAAGCATAGTACCTTTTTCAACAATGATTTCTCCGGTTTCAGGATCAATCAAAGTCTCTGCAATACGTTGTCCGAATAAACGGTTCTTAATATGCAGTTTTTTGTTTATTTTATAACGGCCTACATTAGCTAAATCATAACGTTTCGGATCAAAAAAGCGTGATACTAAAAGACTTTTCGCGTTTTCGACAGTAGGCGGTTCACCTGGGCGTAAACGCTCATAGATTTCTAGTAGTGCTTTTTCTACACTCTCGGTGTTATCCTTTTCAAGAGTGTTGCGAAGGTATTCGTTGTCTCCGATCAAATCGATGATTTCTTGATCAGTTCCGAATCCAAGGGCACGCATCAATACCGTGATAGGTAATTTCCTTGTGCGGTCGATTCGAACATACACAACATCCTTGGCGTCTGTTTCGTATTCGAGCCATGCGCCACGGTTAGGAATAACGGTCGCAGAGAATCCAAGCTTACCGTTTTTATCCATTTTCCCATTATAGTAAACACTCGGTGAGCGCACTAATTGGGATACAATTACCCGTTCAGCACCATTGATGACAAATGTACCTGTTTCAGTCATCAGAGGGAAATCGCCCATGAATACATCCTGGTCTTTCACTTCCCCTGTTTCTTTGTTAACAAGGCGCACTTTCACGCGAAGTGGTGCAGAATACGTAACATCGCGTTCTTTTGTTTCTTCCACAGAATACTTCGGCTCAGCTAAGCTGTAATCGATGAATTCTAACGATAAATTACCTGTAAAATCCTCAATAGGAGAAATATCCTGGAACATTTCCTTTAAACCTACATCTAGAAACCATTGATAAGAAGCTGTTTGAATTTCAATCAGATTCGGAAGATCCAAAACCTCACTGATTCTTGCATAACTTCTACGTTGGCGGTGTCGTCCATACTGAACAAGTTGACCTGTCAACTGATTCACCCCTTAAATCAAGCGTTATAAGGATCCATTTGCCTCGGAAAAGGAATCATTTCCATAGACAAAAAGAAAATGGTTTTTATTTTAAAAACCACTATTTCTCATAAAACGAACTATTATTTATATATTTTTCCCATATTATCCATTGATTATACACCAATGGTATAAAAATTGCATAGTTACGGAATTATATATATGCATTTTATAATACTAACATAGCGAAAATTTAGAGTCAAACCTTTTTGGATAATAGTATATAGTAACCTTTTTTCTTAACGGGCACTTCAACATTTCCAAATAATTGCTCCATTTTATCCATTGCGGATGGAGCCCCTTGTTTTTTTTGAATGACAACCCATAATTCTCCACCAGCCACCAAACTGCGATAGCTTTCTTCTAAAATTTCGTGGACTACACTTTTACCTGCGCGAATGGGAGGGTTCGTAAGAATCGCTGCGAATTGATTGGAGGCAACTTTGTCAAAACGATCGCTTTCGTAAATCTTCACATTTGCGATCCCATTAGAAGCAGCATTCTCTTTTGACAATTCAACTGCCCGACTATTTATATCAATCATTTCTATCGTTCTATCGGGATAAGCTGCCGCAATCGATATTCCGATTGGTCCATAACCGCAACCAACATCGAGAATATTTCCTTCCACAGCTTCATTAAGGTTAAAACTCTCAACCAAAAGACGCGATCCGAAATCAACTTCCTTTTTCGAAAAAACACCATTATCACTTTTGAAGCGAAATGTGCGTCCCTTTAATGTGAAATCCCAAAATTTCGGATTGCTTACGACATCCGGTTTATGTGAGTAGTAATGCTCTGTCAGAGTCATCTCCCCCTATCAGAAAGGAATATTGAAGATTTAATGAGAGAAGAGAATTGAAGAATGGATGCTTGCACGCCGGAATGTTCCATTAACGAGATCCTCGTTATGAAACCATTAACGGCTAGTTTCCGCCATTTCTTTAAAAATGAAGAAAAAAAGCCCGCCAGTGATAGCGAGCTTTTTGTTTATGCAAGATTACTTAACTTCAACGCCAGCTCCAACTTCTTCAAGTTTAGCTTTGATTTCTTCAGCTTCTTCTTTAGAAGCGCCTTCTTTGATTGCTTTTGGAGTGTTGTCAACAAGTTCTTTTGCTTCTTTAAGTCCAAGACCTGTAACTTCACGTACAGCTTTGATAACTTTGATTTTTTGATCTCCAGCAGATGTAAGGATTACATCAAACTCAGTTTTTTCTTCAGCAGCAGCGCCACCAGCAGCAGCTACAGCTACAGGTGCAGCAGCAGTTACGCCGAATTCTTCTTCGATTGCTTTTACAAGGTCGTTTAATTCTAAAACAGTCATATTTTTAACTGCTTCAATGATTTGATCTTTAGTCATTTTTATTTCCTCCTCGAAATGGTTGGTTTTTTTGAATTAGCAGGCTAAATAAGCGGTTAGCTTACGCGCCTTGTTCTTCTTTTTGCTCTGCAACAGCTTTTGTAGCAAGAGCAAGTCCGCGCATAGGTGCTTGTAGCACGCTGAGTAGCATTGAAAGTAGGCCTTCGCGTGAAGGTAGTTCTGCAAGAGCTTTAATTTCTTCGGCAGTTGCAACATTTCCTTCGATAACTCCAGCTTTGATTTCTAATGCTTCATGTTTTTTCGCAAAATCGTTAAGGATTTTTGCTGGCGCAATAACATCTTCAGTTGAGAATGCAATTGCGTTTGGACCTGTTAAAGATTCGTTCAAAGCGCTAAGTTCAGCACTTTCAGCAGCACGGCGAGTTAAAGAGTTTTTGTAAACTTTAAACTCAACGCCAGCTTCACGAAGTTGCTTACGAAGTTCTGTTACTTCAGCAACAGTCAATCCACGGTAGTCAACAACTACTGTTGATTGGCTTGAAGTTAACTTATCAGAAATCTCAGCAACGATTTTTTGCTTTTGTTCAATAATTGCGTTCATCCTTACACCTCCTGTAGATTTGCTTGAAAACATTTATACCGTTTCAAAGAAAAAGCCTTCATCTCTATTGCAGACATGAAGGCAGTAATTTCAAAAGTCATAGTCCAGGACTATTATTATCGAATTACCTCGGCAGGGAATTAAGCTCGTAATGAGCACCTACTGTCTACGGTACAAATAGTATTCATTTATTTAACAACAAAACTTATTATAGCAATAATAGTTTTGGCATGTCAATTATTTATTTGAAAGTAGAAGGATCAACTTTCACACCAGGGCCCATTGTAGTTGTTACAGAAACGTTTTTCATGTAAGTTCCTTTAGCAGCCGCAGGTTTAACTTTCAATAATGTATCATAGATAGTAGTGAAGTTTTCCACTAGTTTAGCATCCTCGAAAGATACTTTACCGATTGGAGCATGGATGTTACCAGCTTTATCTACGCGGTATTCAACTTTACCAGCTTTGATTTCATTAACAGCTTTCGTTACATCGAAAGTAACTGTGCCAGTTTTAGGGTTAGGCATTAAACCTTTAGGTCCTAATACACGGCCAAGTTTACCAACTTCACCCATCATGTCTGGAGTCGCAACGATTACATCGAATTCGAACCATCCTTGTTGGATTTTGTTGATGAAGTCAGATTCACCAACGTAGTCAGCACCAGCAGCTTCCGCTTCTTTTGCTTTTTCGCCTTTAGCGAACACTAATACGCGTTGAGTTTTACCAGTACCATTCGGAAGAACAACAGCTCCACGAATTTGTTGGTCAGCTTTCTTAGGGTCTACGCCTAAACGGAAAGCCACTTCAACAGTCGCATCGAATTTTGCGAAGTTTGCTTTTTTAGCAACTTCGATTGCTTCAGTTACAGCATAAGCCTTAGAAACTTCTACAAGCTTAGCTGCTTCAAGATACTTTTTACCTTTTTTAGCCATGATATAAATCCTCCTAAATTGTGGTTTTAACGGAATGACCTCCCACGAATAAAGGTTGCGAGTATCAATCGCAACCCCGTAGAAACAAATAGCAATTACATGGATTAGTCTTCGATGACAATACCCATGCTGCGAGCAGTACCTTCAACCATACGCATTGCAGCTTCAACGCTTGCAGCGTTTAGGTCAGGCATTTTAGTTTCAGCAATCTCGCGCACTTGATCACGCTTGACTGTAGCAACTTTATTACGGTTAGGTTCACCAGAACCAGACTCGATACCAGCTACTTTCTTAAGCAATACTGCAGCCGGTGGAGTTTTTGTAATGAATGTAAATGAACGGTCTTCAAATACCGTGATTTCAACAGGAATAATTAGACCAGCTTGATCTGCTGTACGAGCGTTGAACTCCTTACAGAATCCCATGATGTTTACACCAGCTTGACCTAATGCAGGACCGACTGGCGGTGCCGGATTCGCTTTACCAGCAGGAATTTGCAATTTAACCATTTTAATTACTTTTTTAGCCACGAGACACACCTCCTTATAAGTCCGTGATGTGGTAATAGGGTAATACCCTCCCACTCATCTTGAATTCTTTATATATAAATAAAGAATGCTTGTATCGTTGAGGCCTAAAAATTGAAACATACTGACCTTTGAAATTTTACCACTTTCAAAAGGCAATTTCAAGTTTTTTTCCGTTTATAATTTTTCCACTTGATTAAAATCAAGTTCAACCGGTGTATCACGGCCGAACATATTGACTAGGACCCTTACTTTCCCTTTGTCTTTATCAAGTTCTTCAATAGGTCCTGCAAAAGTTGCAAATGGTCCTTCTTTAACTTGAACCGTATCACCGATTTCAAAATCAACTTCGATTTTGCTTTCATCTACGCCCATTCGTTTAAGGACGACTTCAATTTCTTCAGGAAGCAATGCAGTCGGTTTTGACCCAGCTCCAGATGAACCCACGAAACCTGTTACGCCAGGTGTATTCCGGACAACATACCATGAATCATCCGTCATGATGATCTCAACCAACACATAACCTGGAAACACTTTCTTTTTGGTCACTTTCTTTTTTCCATCTTTCACTTCTGTTTCTTCTTCTTCTGGAACTACAACGCGAAAGATCTTGTCTTCCATCCCCATAGTTTCAACACGTTTTTCCAAGTTAGCCTTAACCTTGTTCTCATAACCTGAATAAGTGTGAACTACATACCAATTCTTTTCCATGTGTTAGGACTTTAACGTCCTTCCCTCCCTGCAATCAATCATTTTCTTTATTAATCTTTATCTTTGAACGTTTTAGCCAAAACCATACAGGCGTCATCCCGAACTAAACTAGAATATATTGTGATGATTCATAATTACAGCAGCACTCGTTTTTGAACTTCTTCACTTATTAAAAAAGACAAATTAAAAAACCCGTTTCCGGGCTTTTCTGCTGACACATATTATTCTATCACTATTATACCTTATTTTCGAATCTCTTATTCAATAACTAAGCGAATTAATTCGGAAATACCCAAATCGACCACTGTAAAGAATAGAGCCATAAACAAGACAGTCGTTACTACCACAATTGTATATTTGGTAAGCTCCTTGCGTTTCGGCCAGCTTACTTTTTGCATTTCGCGAGCGACTCCGCTGAAAAATTCGGTAAAACGTTTCATGAATGTACCTCCAAGCATTAGAAGCTTCTGTCAATCTATTTATAAAACGGTTATTTCGTTTCTTTATGAATCGAGTGTGAGTTGCACGTACTGCAAAATTTCTTGATTTCCAGTCGTTCGCCGCTTGTCGATTGTTTGCTCTCATAACTATAATTTCTTGAACCGCAATCGGTGCAGGCAAGAACTATTTTCTTTCGCATTAGATACACCTATCCTATCTACTATATCCATAAAACCTTATCACGACTGTTTTTTATTGTCAATATCAAAGCGGGTTTCACCCATTAAGGACAACGCAAACCAAAACATCGGTTTACATCCTTTAAAAATCTTAGTGAATAATAAACTTCCATGTGGAGAAGGGACAGATGAAATTAAGCGGAAAAAGCGGAGGGATTATAAACTGATTTCCCTTACTTCCAGATAGCGCTCGAGCTTTCTTTTCACCCGCTGAAGGGCGTTGTCGATTGACTTAACATGCCGGTTCAACTCTTCCGAAATTTCTTGGTAGGTTTGTCCATCCAGGTAAAGAGCTAACACTTTTCTCTCAAGATCACTCAGGAGCTCGGCCATCTTTAATTCGATATCGTCAAACTCTTCTTGGTTGATGATCAGTTCTTCCGGGTCCAAAACTTTCGTACCCGATATGATATCCATTAGAGTTCGGTCCGATTCCTCATCATAAATTGGCTTGTCCAGGGAAACATAGGAATTGAGCGGAATATGTTTTTGACGTGTTGCTGTTTTGATAGCTGTAATGATCTGCCTCGTAATGCATAGTTCTGCAAATGCTTTAAAAGAAGATAACTTATCCCCTTTAAAATCACGGACGGCTTTATATAAACCAATCATACCTTCTTGCACGATGTCTTCCTTATCGGCACCAATCAAGAAATAAGTCCTTGCCTTCGCTCTTACAAAATTACGATACTTTTGGATCAAATAATCAAGCGCTTCACTGTCTCCAGTGTGCACCAACCCTATCAATTCATCATCCTCAAACTGAAGGTACTTTTCGTTCAGCTTCATTCCGAATTTGAGACCCACATTATATCCCCCTGACCTGACTCAGATAGAAATATTATACAGCAGGTAAATTTTACCCGTCAATGGTTCAAATTTTACCCCGGCGCCATTTTTCAAAAATTTCTGCCACTTCTTCACTTAAAGGAATTTTAGCAACGGGTCTTATCGTCGTTGTTTTTCTTACATCTTTCTTGATTTCGCCTTGAATTTCTTCCATTTCAATAAGCAGCTCACGAGCGGATTTCCTTAGGGCCCCTTGGCCAAAGATCACCCACTGTTCCGTGAAGTCAGAGGTTGCCACTTGAATTTGCGTTTTGACATTATTCAGTTCAATGGCCATCTTTTCTATTCTTTCATCCGCAGTTTCATTTTCTTTTGTAAAAATTACGTCAACTTTGTGATTTTTGAATATGCGGGCAATTCCCTGAACATATTGAGCATCAAATACGACAATTACACGGTATCCGGTAAATGCTTGATATTCCGCCATCATTTCTATCAATCGGTCTCTTGCAGCAGCAAGGTCGCGTTCTTTCAATTCTCTCAGTTCCGGCCAAGCTCCAATAATGTTATAACCGTCCACCAACAGAATATTCATTCCATCATTTCCCTAGAGGATTTCTTTTTCTGTAAACCTCATACATCAATAAACCGGCTGCTACCGATGCATTTAACGAAGTTACTTGTCCTGCCATTGGAAGACGGATGAGAAAATCACATTTATCCTTCATTAACCGGGCCATGCCTTTTCCTTCGCTGCCGATAACAAGTCCGATAGGCATCTTTCCGTCCATGTTACGGTAATCATCGCTGCCTTTCGCATCGGTACCGACTATCCATACCCCTCGCTCTTTCAATTCTTCCACTGCTCTTGCCAAATTTGTAACGCGAGCTACAGGAATATATTCGATTGCACCCGTCGAAGCTTTTGCCACTGTTGCCGTCAGACCCACCGCTCTTCTTTTTGGAATGATGATTCCATGGGCCCCGACAGCATCAGCCGTCCTCATGATCGAACCTAAATTATGCGGATCTTCAACCTCATCAAGGATCATGAAAAAAGGTGCTTCGTCCCGTTCAGCCGCTTTTGCGAATAAGTCATCCAGCTCCACATATTCATATGCAGCCACTTGTGCGACAACGCCTTGATGGATGCCTTCTACCATTTGGTCAATTTTTTTCTTCGGTACGATTTGCACGAATACCTTCTTTTCCTTCGCGAGACCGATGAGTGGTTGCATCGAGCCTTTTTGCGAGCCCTCGGCTATCCAAATTTTATTAATTTCCCGTTCGGAGCGAAGTGCTTCCAATACGGGGTTTCTGCCAATGATATATTCTTCGCTCATGGGTTACTCCCCTTTTCTTCTTCAATGTATTCAATGGATTTTTTGATGAGTTCTTCCATTCTTTCTATTCGACCGGATAAATACAAAAATCCCATAAGAGCCTCGAAGGCTGTACTGTAGCGATACGTTTGCACATCTGTATTCTTCGGTACAGTACCTGATTTTGCATTTCGGCCGCGCCTAACGACAGCGGATTCCTCTTCCGATAGCCAATCTGACTCCAGGAAGAAGTGGATGATTTTATTTTGCGCTTTAGCAGCTACAAAAGATGTAGCTTTTTTGTGAAGTAGATTGGGCTTGACCGCTCCTTTTTGAATGAGGTGATGCCGTATATACGTTTCGTATACAGCATCACCTATATATGCTAAAGCAAGACTGTTCAGCATTCTTGCATCTACCTTACTATCGTAATGAAGCATTAATTACCCTCTTTTCCATCTTGTACCTTGAGGGGTATCCTCTAATATGATATTCATGTTTTTCAAGCGATCGCGAATTTCATCAGATAACCCAAAATTGCGGTCTTTCCGTGCTTGAATCCTTTGCTGTATCAACCCTTCGATTTCTTCATCGAGAAGCCCCTCTTCTTCAAGGGACAAACCAAGGACAGAAAATAAGGTGTTGAATTTATCAAGGAAAGCATCAATCACTTCCTTGTCTGTGTTTTTCTCCATCAAGTAATAATTTGCCTGTTTGGAAAGTTCAAAAAGCACGGATATTGCATTAGCTGTGTTGAAATCATCGTCCATTTCCTTAATGAATTGTTCATGTAAATCATTCAGCTTCTCCAACCAAACATCATTATTCTCAGTCAATCCGTCACTTACTTGAAGGCGATGCTTTAAATTTTGATAAGATGTCCTTAAACGTTCAAGTGACGCCCTTACATTTTCAAGCACTTCTTCACTATAATTGATGGGATGACGGTAATGTACAGATAACATAAAGAAGCGTAACACTTGTGGATCATGCTTCTTTATGATGTCATGCACAAGGACGAAATTGCCTAAGGACTTAGACATTTTTTCATTCTCAATATTTATATACCCGTTATGCATCCAATAATTCGCAAAGTTCTTACCCGTCAATGCCTCGGATTGTGCAATTTCATTTTCATGATGCGGGAATGCCAGATCTTGACCTCCTGCATGAATATCGATTGTATCCCCCAAATACTTTTTGACCATTGCGGAGCATTCGATATGCCAGCCAGGACGCCCCTTACCCCATGGGCTCTCCCAGGATATTTCATCATCCTTGGCCGCTTTCCAAAGGGCAAAATCAAGGGCATCTTGTTTTTTCTCCCCTATTTCAATACGTGCCCCAACTCGAAGCTCATCGATGGACTGATGTGAAAGCTTACCATATCCCTCAAACTTACGAGTGCGGTAATACACATCCCCTTCAGATTCATAAGCGAATCCTTTCTCGATTAATGCCGAGATGAATTCAATGATTGCATCCATGTTCTCCATTACGGTCGGGTGAGCGTCCGCTTTTTTGCAGCCTAATGCCGACACGTCTTCAAAATATGCCTTGATGAATCGCTCTGATATGGTCGGGACATCTTCCCCCAATTCTTTTGCCGCGCGAATCAGCTTATCATCCACGTCCGTGAAGTTCGAAACGAATTGCACATCATATCCACGGTAATCCAAATACCTCCGAACGGTATCGAATACGATTGCCGGTCTTGCATTGCCAATATGAATGTAATTATAGACAGTTGGTCCGCATACATACATCTTCACCTTTCCCTCTTCAATCGGGACGAAGGTTTCCTTTTTTCTTGTAGCTGTGTTATATAGTTTAATTGCCATATTATAGACTCCTTTCTTCCTGCTTCTGTTCAGCCAACCTTGCTCTTAAGGCCCTGATTTCACTATCCAATTCCTTAAAGCGATCAGCGATTGGATCAGGAAGATCACAATGATTTAGGTCTTTATTGATTTTGATACCATCTTGAATGACCACTTTACCTGGAATGCCCACCACTGTAGAATTAGGTGGCACTTCCTTTAAAACGACCGATCCTGCACCGATTTTTGAGTTTTCCCCAACAGTGATGGAACCCAGCACTTTTGCTCCTGTAGCTATCAAAACATTATCCTTTATCGTAGGATGACGTTTTCCCTTTTCCTTTCCTGTCCCCCCAAGGGTTACACCTTGAAAGACAGATACATTGTCGCCAATTTCACAAGTTTCGCCAATGACGATCCCCATTCCATGGTCAATAAAGAAACGACGGCCAATCGTAGCCCCTGGATGAATTTCAATTCCGGTAAAAAACCGGCTGATTTGAGATATGCTTCTCGCCAGAAAAAAGAATTTCCTCTTAAATAGTGCGTGAGCCATCCTATGACTCCAAATAGCATGCAAACCCGCGTACGTCAATATGACTTCCAAATAGCTGCGCGCGGCAGGATCTTGATCAAAAACCACTTCGATATCTTCTTTAAACATCTTTAACAAAATGATTCCCCCCTATGTTCCTTTTCCAACATCCCCTTTTGAAGCCTTTAAAGCATATAAAAAAGCGTCTCTGTCCAAATAGACAGAGACGCTTGAAGCGCGGTTCCACTCTGTTTGGAATGTACGAACCAGGTAAAACTTTCCCCTGTTTTTTCATCCCCAACTTTAATCCCTGTAACGGAGGACATTCCGCCTGTGCCTACTATAGGTTAGTTCAGCAAAGGACTCAAGGGTGCATTTCAGAAAACGAGAGGCCTGAACCACTTTCAGCAGGTTATGGTTCTCTCTAAAAAGCTTCGTTTACTTACTTCTCCCCATCTACGCGTTCTTTTGTAAGATTATTAAATACTATATTACATTTTCGACAAATTGTTAATATAAAATACTCTGAATACGCTGTTTAATTTTTTCCTTGCCCAGTAACGAAATTGCCTTAGGCAAGTCAGGACCATGTGTTTGACCCGTGACGGCAGCCCTTATCGGCATGAATAATTTTTTCCCTTTATGCCCTGTGCTTTTTTGTACGGCTTTAATCGACTTCTTGATTTCATCCGCATTAAATTCTTCAAGCCCTTCGATCTCCTGAAGGAAAGCTTTCATGACTTCCGGTACCTGTTCTTCAGCAAGCACTTCCTTAGCTTCTTGCTCGAACTCGACCTCATCCTTGAAAAACAGTTCAGAAAGCTCAACTATTTCCGCTCCATAGCTCATCTGCTCTTGAAAAAGTGAAACAAGTCCATGTACCCACTCTTCTTCTTCGGCGGTCAGTGTCTCTGAAACCTTCCCGGCTTTAACTAAGTGAGGCAATGACAATTCCACTGCACGATTGACGTCCAATTGCTTCACATATTGGTTATTCATCCATGTAAGCTTTTGCTTATCGAAAAGTGCAGGTGATTTAGACAGCCGGTCAGCATCGAAAAGATTAATGAATTCTTCCTTCGTGAAAATCTCTTCCTCCCCGACCGGAGACCATCCCAGTAATGTAATGAAATTGAATAACGCTTCAGGTACATAACCAAGTTCTTCATATTGCTCAATGAATTGAATGATCGACTCATCACGTTTACTCAGTTTCTTCCTGCTTTCGTTTACAATCAGCGTCATATGTCCGAATACCGGCGGTTCCCAGCCGAAAGCTTCATAAATCATCAATTGTTTTGGAGTATTGGAGATATGATCATCACCGCGAAGGACATGGGAAATCTTCATCAAGTGATCATCGACGGCCACTGCAAAGTTATAAGTTGGAATGCCATCTTTTTTAACGATAACAAAATCCCCAAAGCCATCCGTTTCAAATGAAACCTCATCCTTGACCATATCTTTGAAAGTAAGGACCTTCCCAGCTGGAACGGCAAAGCGAATGCTCGGTTTTCTTCCTTGAGCCACTAGTTCCGCTTGCTCTTCCTCAGTTAAATGCTTGCACTTCCCAGAATATTTTGGGGTTTCATTGCGTTCGACCTGTCCTTCACGCTCTGCTTCAAGCTCTTCTTCCGTACAATAGCATTTATATGCTAAACCTTTATCTAAAAGCTCTTGATACAATTCCTGATAAAGGTCGTTCCTTTCGGATTGACGATATGGCCCGTATTCACCGCCAACATCAACACCTTCATCCCAATCCATACCAAGCCATTTCAAATATTTAAGCTGACTTTCCTCTCCGCCTTCAATATTTCTCTTTTGGTCGGTATCTTCAATACGGATGATGAATTTCCCGCCTTTATTTCGTGCGTATAAATAATTAAATAAAGCAGTCCGTGCATTACCAATATGTAAATGTCCAGTCGGACTCGGTGCATAGCGAACTCGAATATCGCTGCTCATGATATATATAGACCTCCCAGTCGTTCAATTCTATTGTTTATATTATCATTTAAATACATTGGGATAAAGGCATCCACTCTAAAAACGATTTAGTTTGATTTGACCAATAAGACAACAGCCTGTGCCGCGATTCCTTCGCCCCTGCCTGTAAATCCAAGTTTCTCTGTAGTGGTCGCCTTTACATTAATCCTGTCTATCGAGGCATCTAAAAGTTCTGCAATCCTGCCTCGCATTTCCTCGATATACGGTGCCATTTTCGGGCTTTGTGCAATGATTGTACAGTCCGCATTGCCTAGGGAATATCCTTCTTTTTTTACGATCGCCCAAATATACTGCAGCAGTTTTGCCGAATCGGCATCTTTAAATTCAGGATCGGTATCTGGAAAATGCTTTCCTATATCCCCTGCACCAATTGCCCCCAAGCAGGCATCGGCAACAGTATGCAGAAGGACATCCGCATCCGAATGACCTAGCAGTCCTTTCTCATACGGAATCGTAATCCCGCCAATTATCAAAGGTCTGCCTTCCACAAGCTGATGAACGTCATATCCTTGTCCTATTCTAAACATATCATTCTCCCCAATCATCGTTTTCCATGTTGTTGTTTATGTAAAATCGCTTCTGCAAAATAAAGGTCTTCCTGAGTCGTAATTTTAATATTATCATAATTGCCCTCAATAATAACTACCTGTTCATTGATCCGCTCTAGTAAACTTGCATCGTCCGTCCCTAAAAATGCTTCAGCTTCTGCCTGTTCATACGCACTTTTTAATATGGATACACGAAAAGCTTGTGGAGTTTGCACCGCCCACAAGCTTGATCGTTCCACTGTTTCCAATACCTTTTTGTTTGCCGCTTTTTTAATCGTATCCTTAACGGGCACTGCAATTACGGCACCTCCATGAAGGGAGGCGGCAGCAGTCAATTCACTGATTTGCCCTAGATTAATAAAAGGGCGGGCACCGTCATGGACCAGGATGATGTCTTCTTCTGCATGTTGCAGTCCATTATAAACGCTTTGTTGGCGCTCCTTGCCACCCATGACCAGTTTCTTGACCTTTTTAAGCCCATACGCTGCTATCAATTGATTGAAATAATCCTTTTCTGCCGGGTTTATCGAAAGGATAATCCCCCGACAGTCAGGATCTTCTTCGAAGACACGCAGTGTATAAACAATGATCGGGATACCCGATAGTTCAATAAAAAGTTTATTCTTGCCCGCCTTCATTCTTTTGCCTTGTCCAGCTGCAGGTATCACTACTTCATAAAACATAACGGTTTCTCCTACTCTTCTTTATAATGCTTTTTCTAATAGTTTAGGTTTAGCGAATATCATCCGGCCTGCAGAGGTTTGCAATACACTAGTGACAAGTACATCGATCCGTTTCCCGATGTGGTCACGGCCACCTTCGACAACGATCATGGTGCCATCGTCCAAATAAGCGATGCCCTGGTTCTGCTCTTTCCCGTCCTTGATGACCTGAACATTCATCTCTTCCCCAGGAAGTACGACAGGTTTTACGGCATTGGCCAGGTCATTGATATTAAGTACCGCCACATTTTGAAACTCGCATACTTTGTTTAAATTGAAATCATTTGTAACGACCATTCCGCCCGATATTTTGGCAAGCTTCACTAGTTTACTGTCCACTTCCTGAATGTCTTCAAAATCCCCCTCGTACATCTCCACTTTAATCGGAAGGTCTTTTTGAATCCGATTCAAGATATCCAAACCGCGTCTTCCACGATTCCTTTTCAATGCATCAGATGAATCGGCAATGTGCTGCAGTTCGTTTAATACGAATTGAGGAATGACTATGGTACCCTCAAGAAAGCCTGTCTGACAAATATCCGCAATTCTACCATCAATGATGACGCTTGTATCGAGAATCTTCAGGCGCTTGCTATACCCTTCTTCATCCTCTTCGCTTGCTTCACCATCCGTGTTCTTTTTCTTATTGCTTTTCGTGAATAAACTCAATAGCTCATCACGTTTTTTAAAGCCCACCTGAAAACCAAGATATCCAAATAAAAGCGTAAGGATGATAGGAACCACCTTGATGGCACTGAAGGCGGAGCCAACCAAGAACGCCGCAAGCAGTCCCACTAAAAGACCGAGGCTGCCAAAGATTATATCCGTAATCGGTATCTTTACAAGCTGTTCCTCCAGCCACTTCATAAAATAGATCACATGATCTACTGCCCAAAAAGTTATAAGATAAAAGATAATGGCACCCAACAGTACACTTACATAAGGATTGTTTAATAAAGCAATATCGTCTGCATGTAAAACAATTAATAATTCCGGAATAAGTAACATACCAAGTGTTCCGCCGACTATTAAGAAGCATGCTTGTATAATGCGTTTTAACATCCCTTTCACCTCCTTCTACTCATTATTGACCAATAAAATAAAATGAAACCTTCGAAAATTCGTTTTCATTATATACGTTAAATTCACTTAAGGAATTAGTGGATTTACAAATATGAATTCTTCTCTTTATCGTAATATTAGCCTAGCACCCTGAGTTTTGAGTGTCAAAAATAAACACCAATCAATTTCAAGCTGGTTCAGGTGATTTAAAAGGCCAGCTGCACCTTACATCCTTCTATTTGTGACAAGCTGATTTTTTAAAATGCGGAGTCCTTCTTTGATTTTATTGGCCCGGACTTCGCCTATACCCTCCACATCGTCAAGGTTTTCAACCGTAGCTTTATTGACTTCACTAAAGCTTCCGAACTGTTTCACTAAATTTTCGATGATCAAACCTGGCAAGCGTGGGATTTTATGAAGAATACGGTAACCACGGGGATGTACTGACTCATCAAGATGTATGTATCCATGATAGCCCAGCACCTTCAGAAGAATGCTTTCATCCAGTTTTTCCTGCATGGCCAACTCTTGTAGCCTAAAAATGATTTCCTCGGGATTTTCATCATTACTGGAGGTATAATCCTTGATAAGCCATTTCCCTTCCGTTTCAATATCTGCCAGGATTTCATTCATTTGCAAACGGATCAACCTTCCTTCCGTACCAAGCTCATTAAGATACGTTAGTAGCTCCGCCTTGATCCTGAGCACCATCACATAACGGTGAAATACCTGCAAAAGATCGGCATAGGTCACGATTTCCTCAAACTCGAGCGCTCCTAAAACCGATATGCTCTGCTGCAGGACCACCTTGTATTTTTCCAAGGTCTGGATGGCTAAATTAGCCTTGGCAAGTATGACTCCTATATCTTTAAGGGCATACCGGAAATTGCCTTGATATAAAGTGATGACATTCCGGCGTTGTGAGATTGCCACGACCAACGACTTGGTCTCCCTTGCCACCCGTTCCGCTGTCCTATGCCGCATTCCCGTTTCAGTGGAAGGTGTACTGTTATCAGGCACTAATTGGGCATTTGCGAAAATGATCTTATCGGCTGTTTCATTTAAAATGATGGCCCCGTCCATCTTCGCCAACTCATATAATGTGCTGGGGGTACAGCTGCAGTTGATTTCGAAGCCGCCATCCACGATCGTCCGCACCTTCTCGTTATATCCGACCACTATCAAACCGCCCGTGTTTGCCCTCAGGACATTTTCAATACCCTCCCGAAGCGGGGTACCCGGAGCTACGATTTGCAGAATTTCCAATTTTGTTTTCTCATACCCTTTTTTATCTGTCATACTTAACCCCCTAACGATTGTTTAAGAGCCTCCGAAACCGATGAAACACCAATGATCTTAATACCTTTCGGCGCGGTCCACCCTCCTATATTATTAGCCGGTATGATAACCCGCTCAAACCCTAATTTCGCTGCTTCCTGCACCCTTTGTTCAATTCGTGACACCCTTCTCACTTCCCCAGTCAGCCCCACTTCACCAATGATGCAATCGGCAGGGTTTGTTGGTTTATCCCGGAAGCTTGATGCAATGCTTATTGCGACAGCGAGGTCAATTGCCGGTTCATCCAGCTTGACACCACCAGCAACCTTTAAATACGCATCTTGGTTTTGGAGCAGCAAGCCCACTCTCTTTTCCAGAACAGCCATTAAAAGCGAAACACGATTGTGGTCAATTCCCGTGGCCATCCGCCTCGGATTGCCAAAGCTCGTAGGTGAAATCAATGCTTGAATTTCGACAAGCACCGGCCTTGTGCCCTCCATGGATGCGACGACTGTGGACCCCGAAGCTCCTTGCGACCGCTCTTCAAGGAAAATTTCCGATGGATTCGCTACCTCTTCCAATCCATGTTCTTTCATTTCAAAAATACCCATCTCATTCGTCGAACCAAAGCGATTTTTAACCGCACGTATAATTCGATATGTATGGTGTCTCTCACCTTCAAAATATAATACGGTGTCAACCATGTGCTCAAGCAGCCGTGGTCCCGCAATGGCCCCTTCCTTTGTAACGTGTCCGACGATGAAAATCGCAATCCCATTCGTTTTAGCAATGCGCATGAGTGAGGCTGTGCATTCCCTCACTTGTGAAACGCTTCCCGGGGCAGATGTAACCTCCGAATGGTAAACCGTTTGAATGGAGTCAATAATGACCAAATCCGGTTTTACATCTGTAATTGCCTGTTGGATATAGTCCATATCGGTTTCAGCATAAACGAATAGATTTTCCGACATGGTCCCAAGCCGGTCCGCTCTCAATTTGGTCTGCTTGACTGATTCTTCACCTGATATATAAAGCACTTTTTTCTGTTTATGCGCCAATTGGGATGATACCTGTAAAAGCAGGGTGGACTTACCGATACCCGGGTCCCCTCCGATCAATACAAGTGACCCCTGTACGATTCCGCCCCCAAGAGCACGATTCAATTCCATTAAATCCGTCTTAATCCTTGGTTCTTTTTCTGATTGAATAGTCGTTATGGGTGCCGCCTTCTCCCGTTCCCCGGAACCTCTAACCTCTGAATGGGTAAAAGCGCCTTTTCTAGCAGGTTTAATGATTTCGGTTTCCTCGACCATTTTGTTCCATTCACCGCATCCTGGGCATTTCCCCATCCATTTCGCGGACTCATATCCACAAGACTGACACATAAATTTTGTTTTCTTTTTTACAGCCATAAATTACTCCTCTTCCTTTGGAAAAAATATCTATATTAAGGATATTATATCTCTGTTTTATTTAAACCTTCCTAAGGCTAAGTTTTTTTAAAAAAATATTCACTTTGCTTGTCCCGTTTATACTCATATCTACCTATAGATAAAAAACAGAGGTACACTGCAAAAGAATCTGCGTGTACCTCGAAGTTTAGGATCAGGTTATTCACTTACATTAACAGGCTCGCCTTGTCGGATTGCAAACTCATTATTCACGACATCCATTACGACCGTTTGCCCTTTTTTCACGTTGCCCTTAAGCAACTCTTCGGATAGATAATCTTCTACATGCTTCTGAAGCGCCCTGCGGATTGGCCTTGCCCCATATTCCGGATCAAAACCTTCCGTAGCAATTTTTTCTCTAGCCGCATCTGTCAGCTCCAAGTATATCTCCTGTTCTTTCAAACGGGTAGTAAGCTGATTTGACATTAATGTAACGATTTGTTTCAAATGATCCTTCTCTAATGAGTGGAACACGATTGTTTCATCAATACGATTCAGGAATTCCGGACGGAATGCACGTTTGAGTTCTTCCATCACTTTCCCTTTCATATTTTTATAGTCCTGCCCAGTATCCTGGATGTTAAAGCCGACATACTTATCAGTTTTCAAGGCCGACGCCCCTACATTCGATGTCATAATCAGAATGGTATTCCTGAAATCGACAGTACGCCCCTTGGAATCCGTCAGTCTTCCATCTTCCAATACTTGAAGAAGAATATTGAAAACATCCGGATGCGCCTTTTCTATTTCATCAAGCAGAACTACGGAGTATGGTTTCCTCCGCACTTTTTCCGTTAACTGACCGCCTTCTTCGTACCCAACATATCCTGGAGGCGATCCAACAAGACGTGAAGTCGAATGTTTCTCCATATATTCGGACATATCGATGCGGATCATGGCATCTTCATCACCAAAAATTGATTCAGCTAAAGCACGGGCTAGCTCGGTTTTACCTACCCCTGTTGGCCCCAAGAAGATGAATGAACCAATTGGACGTTTAGGATCTTTCAAACCTGCCCTTGCACGCCTTACTGCTTTAGAAACCGCAATGACGGCCTCTTCCTGCCCAATTACACGATCATGGAGGATTGACTCCATATTAAGCAGTTTGTCTGACTCGGTTTGTGCCAATTTAGTGACTGGCACTCCCGTCCAGCTGGATACGACGTGTGCAATGTCATCCACAGTCACTTCACTGTTCTCCTGCCCTTGTTTTTCTTTCCAAGTTTTTTTCGTTTCTTCCAATTGTTCTCTTAAGCGTTGTTCTGTATCGCGAAGCGAAGCAGCTTTTTCAAATTCCTGACTCTGAACGGAAGCATCCTTTTCCTTGCGAACATCATCTAGCTTCACTTCAAGTTCCTTTAGGTTAGGTGGCGTTGTGTATGAGCGCAGCCTAACCTTGGAACCTGCTTCATCAATCAAGTCAATCGCTTTATCCGGTAAAAAGCGATCGGAAATATAACGGTCTGATAATTTGACTGCAGCATCAATCGCTTCGTCAGTAATCGATACGCGGTGATGTGCCTCATAACGGTCACGCAGCCCTTTGAGAATTTGGATGGATTCCTCAATAGTCGGCTCATCGACTTGGATCGGCTGGAAGCGACGTTCAAGGGCAGCATCCTTTTCAATATACTTGCGGTACTCATCCAAAGTTGTAGCACCGATACATTGTAATTCACCACGGGCCAATGATGGTTTAAGGATATTGGAGGCATCGATGGCACCTTCTGCACCACCTGCACCAATCAATGTATGCAATTCATCGATGAATAGGATGATATTACCCGCCTGACGTATTTCATCCATGACTTTCTTCAACCGGTCCTCAAATTCACCACGGTATTTAGTGCCAGCCACAACAGTACCCATATCAAGGGTCATTACGCGCTTATCACGTAAAATCTCAGGTACCTCATTATTGATAATCTGTTGGGCAAGCCCTTCAGCAATGGCTGTTTTACCAACGCCAGGTTCACCGATCAATACTGGGTTATTTTTTGTACGACGGCTTAATACCTCAATGACACGCTGTATTTCCTTACTTCTTCCGATAACCGGATCCAAGCTTCCTTCCCTGGCAATCGCCGTTAAATCACGGGCAAGGCCATCCAGTGTCGGCGTGCTTGCATTTGCAGCGGCTGAACCTTGATGACCACCTGATTCATTGCTGCCCAAAAGTTGTAACACTTGTTGTCGAGCTTTATTTAAACTTACTCCCAGATTATTCAACACGCGGGCAGCTACACCTTCCCCTTCTCGTATAAGACCTAGAAGAACATGCTCTGTCCCAACATATGAGTGACCTAATTTTCTTGCTTCATCCATGGAAAGCTCAATGACTTTCTTGGCTCTTGGGGTATAATGTATCGTTTGAGCCGTATCCTGTCCACGGCCAATTAAATTCTCCACTTCTTTCTGAATCTTCTCCGGACCCAATCCAAGAGCATATAACGCTTTGGCTGCAATACCATCACCTTCTCGGACCAGGCCCAGTAATATATGTTCCGTGCCAATATTATTATGACCTAAACGGATTGCCTCTTCTTGGGCTAATGCTAATACTTTCTGGGCTCTTTCAGTAAAACGACCAAACATCATAGGGAATTCCTCCTTAAGAATTTTCGTTTTTGAATAAAGTTGCTGGCAATTCTCTAAGTAATGGCAGGAGCTTCTTCTTGCTCCATATCTATTACATGAAATTTAATACTCCCTAAAGAGGTCAATGACCTCTATGAGGAGGAAGGTTCCGTGAAATTCAAGCGTTCCCGGATGAGTGCTGCTCTACGGATATCCCTTTCATGGGGTCTTAAAGGGCCACCTGCGTACTTTTGTAAAAATCCCGGCTGCGTCAAAATCATCAATTCATTTAGAATGCTTTTGGAAATATTCTTTATATACCCAAGATCTATCCCTAACCTAACATCCGAGATACATGTAGCCGCTTCCTTGGTCTCGATGATTCGAGCATTGGACAAAATCCCATATGAACGGAAAATTCTATCTTCTAATTGTATGTGGGAAGTCCTTGCTAATGCATCCCTCGCTGACCGTTCCTGGGCTATGATTTGTTGCACTACACTTGTTAGATCTTCAACGATATCCCTTTCCGATTTCCCAAGAGTAATTTGATTGGAAATTTGAAAAATATTCCCCAACGCTTGACTTCCCTCTCCATAAATCCCTCGAACCACCAACCCCAATTGATTGATAGCCGGTATGATATTATTCATCTGCTGTGTAAGGACCAGGCCCGGCAGATGCATCATGACCGAAGCCCTTAATCCTGTTCCCACATTAGTCGGACAACTGGTTAGGTACCCTCTTTCTTCATCATATGCATAGTCTATGGATTCTTCAATCCAATCGTCAAGAACATTTGCAATCTTTAAGGTTTCCTTTAGCTGCAACCCGGACATTAAACATTGAATACGGAGATGGTCCTCTTCGTTTATCATGATACTTATTTCTTCATTTTCCGAGAGGAGACATGCGCTTTTCGCTGAATCTTCAACTAAATGAGGACTGATTAAATGTTTTTCAACTAGAACACGCTTTTCCAGTGGCTGCAATTGGTCAATCTCTAATAGTTCCAGTTTTCCAATCTCTGGGGTTACTTCCTCTTCGATTCTTTTTTTGACCAATTCAATGATTTCTTTAGCTTCTTCGTTAGAAAAGGAGGTTGGGAAGGTAAAGTCTTTGAAATTCCTGGCCAGCCGAATCCGCGAACTCAATACAATATCGATTTCCGGCCCTTCGGCATTCATCCAGGAACTCAAGGCGTTTTCTACAAACTTTTCCAAGCTCATAATTCCTCGCCTCCCTCTTGTGCATCATACCTTTTTTCAAGGGAACGAACCTTATCTCTTACCTCTGCGGCTTTCTCAAACTCCTCTTGATCAATGTGGACCTTTAAAACTTCTTTCAAATCCAAAATTTGCTTTCGAAGATATATGGTGCCACCAATCCTTTTTGGAATCTTCCCTATATGTGCTGTATTGCCGCTATGAACCCTTTTTAAAATGGGATTTAACTGTTCATTGAACGTTTTATAACATTCGGCACAGCCAAACTTACCAATATGGACAAATTCTTTATAAGATCGATGACAATGCGGGCAACGCCTCTCTTCCGTTTTAGGAAATGCATTTGCCTTTGTCTGTTGAATATTCGACTCCATATTCAACAATCCTGCTAATAAATTATTTATTGAAAAACCAGGTCCCCCTGCTTCCATGAACATTTCACCTTTTTCCTGAGCACATTTCTCACAAATCATGACTTCAGTCTTTTTTCCATTGATGATTTTGGTGAAGTGCAGAGTAGCAGGCCTTTGATGACATTCTTGGCAAATCAACGTTCATCACCTCTGCCAGTTTCATTTATATTTTAAAGTCGTAAGCATCGCAGTTAAAATTCTTGCCCTAAGCTCATCGCGGTCAGGTAGGTCGATATAAATCACCGATCTATCTATGACGCTCATCATAATCTTTGCTTCTCTTTCATTAATGACATCTTCATTCATCAGCCGTGAAATTACTCCCTCAGCCATCGATTGAGTTACCCTGGAACCAATTAGAGATAATAATTGGTTGATAAGTTGCACGGAATCCTGTGATTCCACTTTCATGATGCGTATATAACCGCCGCCTCCACGCTTACTCTCTACAACATAACCTCTCTCGATGGTAAACCTGGTATTGATTACGTAATTGATTTGAGAAGGAACACACTGAAATTTATCTGCTATTTCACTTCTTTTAATCTCCAAGATATCTTTTTGACTTATTTCAAGTACTTGCTTCAAATAAGTTTCGATAACATCAGATATGTTTCTCACTCAGCCTCCTCCATTCTGACTTTGACTATATTTGACTATTATTATACAAGGAATAATGCATTTTGCAACTTAAACGCACTTTCTTTCTGTAATATCCATTTTCTCCAAATTATATGTAGTTACATACCCCATTGAACATTAAAGTTGAAATATCTTACATAAATACCCTAAAAAAACAGATGCAAAACCTGATATTTTTCTTCTCCTTAAAGTTTCCCCACTTAAATTCTGCCCAATTTCCCCAGTTCATCCATTCCTCCTCAAGATATTGCAACCACTTCAAATAAGGCCAGCCCCATGCTGTCCCAGAAAATGAAGAACCCTTTTTAATTACAAACATCAAAAAAGACCAGCCGATGGCTGATCTTTTTAAATGGCTTGGCGGCGTCCTACTCTCACAGGGGGAAACCCCCAACTACCATCGGCGCTGAAGAGCTTAACTGCCGTGTT
>NZ_JBIWES010000021.1:0-57088 GCF_044762665.1 Peribacillus sp. NPDC096622
GTTCCCATTCCGAACACGGCAGTTAAGCTCTTCAGCGCCGATGGTAGTTGGGGGTTTCCCCCTGTGAGAGTAGGACGCCGCCAAGCCATTTAAAAGGATCAGCCATCTGGCTGGTCTTTTTTGCTTAATGCAAAGAAAAATCATTGGATATAAAGGGATTATCAATTATGGAAACTTTTATAAAGACATACACGTATTGAAATTCTTCATCATACATTGTTAAAAGCATCCCCGGGTTCTCTTAAACTATTTAAATTAATGTATGCGAACAATGGTTTTTGGGGAGAATGCAGGTATGGAGGTGGAGATGTTGGGGACAACAACAACCAAAACAACGGCAGGGGAAACGTGCGCGGTTTGTGAACAAGTAAAAGGGATGGGTATACATCTATATACGACTTTTATTTGTGAGGAATGCGAAAGGGATATGATCGGGACGGATACGAACGATCCCAAGTACCAATATTACTTAAAGCAATTAAGAAAAATCACTAATCCTGAAATATTATCATGAAAAAATAGTTTGTGGAAAGTTAAAGAGTCAGAGAAAAAAGAAATGTGTGTTTCTTTAGTCTCTGATTCTTTTTTTGGTACTTTAGAAGAATGCTTGGCAACATGCTCCCATGTTTCTGTATGTTCCCTCCAAACAGACTGTTCAGTGATGCATAATTGCCTTTCTGTCGACGCAATATGAGATAAAATCGTACTTATTTGATAAAATGAAAAAATACTATGATATGAGGGAAGAGAAAAATGAATCAATCACAAACACCGTTGTTCGATGCAATGAGTGCTTTTCATAAAAAAAGCCCCATATCCCTGCATGTCCCAGGGCATAAAAATGGATGGGTGTTTAATAAAAAGGGCCAAGCCTTATACAACCCCCTGCTTGGTATTGATGCCACGGAGATAAGCGGTTTAGATGACCTGCATGCTCCAGAGGGTGCCATTTTAAAGTCCGAGCAACTACTCGCTGATCTATATGGGGTAAAGCGGAGTTATTTTCTCGTTAATGGGTCAACCGTAGGCAACATTGCCATGATTCTTGCAACCTGCCGGGAAGGTGATAAGGTCCTTGTCCAAAGAAACTGCCATAAATCAATTTTACATGGATTGATGTTAGCGAATGTACAACCGGTTTTTTTACAACCAGATTATTATGAAAAATGGGGCATTGCTGGCGGTGTAGGATCAAATTTAATTGAAGAAGCCTTGAGTGTACATCCAGATGTAAAAGCCATCATTGTTACCTATCCTAATTATTATGGAATTGGTGAAGACTTGACGGAAATGGTAAGGCTCGCACATCAAAAGGGGATTCCTGTACTGGTGGACGAGGCACATGGCGCTCATTTTCAGTTAGGGAGTCCATTTCCCAAGTCGGCCATATTGTCAGGGGCAGACGCTGTTGTCCATTCAGCGCATAAAACACTGCCGGCGATGACGATGGGGTCATATCTTCATGTGAATTCATCCTTGGTTGATGTCGATCAAGTATCATTCTATTTACAAATGCTTCAGTCGAGCAGCCCATCATACCCAATTATGGGTTCGCTCGACTTGGCGAGGGCCTACTTAGCCGCTTTTACTTCAGAAGATAAAAGATCCCTTGTTGAAAAGATATCAGACTTCAGAGGAGAATTAGGAGCCCTCCAAACCGTAAGGGTGCTGGAGGCGCCACTAGGCACCTTGGCAGACCCGTTGAAAGTAGTCATTCAATCAACAAATGGTTTAAGCGGATTTGAGTTACAGCAGCTATGTGAAGCCGAAGGCATTTTTACGGAATTGGCTGATCCTGATAATTTATTAATGATTTTACCCTTATTAAAAATAGGTACCGATTTTCCTTTTCATGAAATCGTACAAACTATAAAAAGTGCCACTGAAGACAGGACTGGAAACAAGGAAGCAGATCTTGGGGTCTTCTGGCCTGATGGAAGGTCAATGACAGGGCTTGAAATGCCCTACTCCGTCATGAAGCATAGTAAATCCAAACCTGTCGTATTAGGGAAAGCAGCCGGTGAGGTATCTGCCGAGATGGTCATTCCTTATCCGCCGGGCATCCCTTTAATTATGTCCGGGGAAATGATTACTCCTGAGCATATATCCAATTTACGGAGACTGCTGGAAATGGGATCAAGGTTTCATGGCGGTTCCTCCCTTTCAAACGGAGAATTGATCGTTTATGAAAGCGGGCAGACTGGTTAAAATGATATACTACAAACAAAGAACCTTGGAGGTACATCGATGAAACGTGGTATTTTTATAACAATGGAAGGGCCTGAGGGTGCCGGGAAAACAACCATTACCCAAATGCTTGGCAAGGCTCTGCAACAAGAAGGCTATCAAGTTCTATTAACCCGTGAGCCAGGGGGAGTTCCCATTTCGGAGCAAATTAGGGAAGTGATCCTTAATAAAGATAATACAGCCATGGACTCGAGGACAGAGGCTTTATTATACGCAGCAGCAAGGCGTCAGCATTTAGTGGAAGTGGTCATGCCTGAGTTGGAACGAGGGGGAATTGTCCTCTGTGACCGATTTATAGATAGCTCGTTAGCCTATCAGGGTCATGCAAGGGGTTTGGATATAGAAGAAGTTTACAATATCAATAAATTTGCAATTGGAGATATGATGCCAGATGCCACGCTCTTTTTTGACATCGACCCAGAGGAGGGATTGAGACGTATCCAGTCCAATGGGGAACGGGAAGTGAACCGGCTGGATCTTGAAGCCCTTGACTTCCATAAAAAAGTTTGTGAGGGGTATCAGTTCATTATAAATAGATGGAAAGACCGTTTCATTATCGTGGATGCAGGCCGGACAATAGATGAAGTCTTTGAGGAAACGAAAGCCAGCTTGTTGGATTTTTTAGCGAAAGCGGGAAACTGAATATATAGGTTTCCATATTATTCAACCAATACTATTCCAGGCAAGGACTAGTTGCTATAATGGAGTTAGTAAAAATTCAGAGTAACCGGAGGATGATGAGAATGAAAATGATCATTGCTGTCGTTCAAGACAAGGATAGTCATCGCCTGCTGAATCAATTAGTGGAAAATAATTTCGGAACGACCAAGCTAGCCAGCACCGGCGGGTTTTTAAAATCAGGTAATACGACTTTTATGATTGGCACAGAGGATGAACGTGTTGACCAAGCCATCGATATCATCAAACAGAATTGTCAGTCACGATCCCAATTAGTATCACCGGTTTCGCCGATGGGCGGGAATGCCGAGTCATATGTACCTTACCCAGTGGAGATTCAAGTGGGCGGTGCGACCATTTTTGTTCTGCCGGTTGAAACCTTTTTACAATTTTAACGGTTAGTTTCAGGGAGGTTCATTATGAAAATCAACCATGACATCCCTATTAAGCTGGATAAATCGCGTCAGGATGCCAAACAATTTCAAACTGGAAATGGCAGATTTCAACAAATGGTCCAGACACAGGATCAAAAGATGCAAATCCAAACATTAAACCGTTTGATAGGCGATATTGAAGGGGCGGGTCAGCGTTTAGTAAGATCACGTACTTTTAGGGAATTGGCAAAATATAAAGCATTGGTGAAACGGCTTGTTAAAGAAGCTGTCGAATATGGACTGGAACTGAAGCAATCCACGAGCTGGAACGAATATGGACAGAGCCGGCCATTGAAAACCGTGGAAACGATAGATGCAAGATTAGTTGAGTTAAGCGAGGAAATTCTTAGTAAAGAGAAAAGTTCGCTTGAAATATTGGAAATGATTGGTGAAATTAAAGGTCTTCTGATTAATTTATATACTTAAGTGAGTTGATGGTTTTGGATAAAACATGGCAGGACATGAGTGAAATTCAGCCGCAGGTAATGACGATGCTGCAAAATAGCATAACGAAAAACAGGGTGGCTCATGCGTATTTATTTGAAGGGGAAAAAGGGACAGGTAAGCAAGACATAAGCATTGCCTTTGCCAAAAGCTTACTTTGTGAAGCCCCGACAGCAGGTTATGAGCCATGCGAACTTTGTCGGAATTGCAAACGGATTTCAAGTGGGAATCATCCTGATGTCCATTTGATAGAAAAGGACGGCCTCTCAATAAAGAAAGAACAAATCAAGGGGCTTCAGGAAGAATTCTCGAAAAAAAGCGTAGAGGCAGATCGGAAGGTTTATATGATTGCCGATGCTGACAAAATGTCGGTGGGGGCAGCCAACAGTCTATTGAAATTTTTAGAAGAACCTTCGGCTGATACTGTAGCAATATTGATGACCGAACAGCTTCAGAGGATTCTTCCGACTATATTATCAAGGTGCCAAGTGATTTCGTTCAAGCCATTATCTCCGGAGAATGTAAAACGGAAGCTGATGGAACAGGAGTTAGAACCGCAGCTGGCCTCGGTTATCGCCCACATAACACAGAATGTGGAAGCTGGAATCGAGCTTAGCCATGATGAATGGTTTGTACAAGCTCAAAAAATAGTGGTAAAATTATATGAAGTGTTAAAACTTAATTCCTTGAAGGCAATGCTGTATCTTCAGACGGATTGGTTCACACACTTTAAAGAAAGAGAACAGGTTGACAGAGGTCTTGATTTGTTACTTCTTATATATAAGGATTTATTATACATTCAGTTGGACAAAAAGGACTTCGTTGTGTTCCAGAATAAACTGAAGGAATTTGAAACTCACGCTCTTCATCTTTCCCCAAGACGCCTTGCTGAACATATGGGTTGCATTTTGGAAGCAAAAAGGAAGCTGATGTCCAACACGAATCCACAGCTGTTGATGGAACAGCTTGTGCTGAATTTGCAGGAGGGATCATGATTTGTATGATGTTGTAGGTGTCCGTTTTAAAAAGGCGGGCAAAATATACTACTTCGATCCGGGTGAATTCGCTATTCCTAAGGACGATTTTGTAATAGTGGAGACTGTCCGCGGTGTTGAATTCGGTAAAGTCGTTACAGCCCGTAAACAAGTAGATGAAAACGATGTTGTCCTGCCATTGAAAAAAGTACTTCGAGTCGCTGATGCAAAAGATAAGCTGATTGTAGACGAGAACAAGGCGGCTGCAGAAGAGGCTTACACTATATGTTGTCAAAAGGTTGTGGAGCATAAGCTGGATATGAAGCTGGTTGATGTGTCATATACTTTCGACAGAAATAAAGTCGTGTTTTATTTTACAGCGGATGGTCGCGTGGATTTCCGTGATTTAGTCAAAGATTTAGCTGCCATATTCAGAACTCGCATAGAACTGCGCCAAATCGGGGTAAGGGATGAGGCAAAGATGCTTGGTGGCATCGGACCTTGTGGCAGAATGCTTTGTTGCTCCACATTTCTTGGAGATTTTGAACCGGTTTCCATCAAAATGGCGAAGGATCAGAATTTATCATTAAACCCTACAAAAATCTCAGGTTTATGCGGTCGATTGATGTGCTGTCTGAAATATGAAAATGATGAGTATGAAAGTGCGAAGGAAATGCTTCCTGATTTAGGTGAAATGATTAATACGCCTGGTGGCAAAGGCAAGGTAGTGGGGCTTAATATTCTAGAACGCGTACTTCAGATTGAACTAATCGGGCAAGAAAGAGTATTAGAGTATACTCTAGATGAGATTCTAAAAGAGGGAGCCGTTTCTATTCAAGCCACAGATTATTAAGGTGGTGGGAGAGCGTGGATAAGAAAGATATTTTTGAGTCGGTGACCAATATGGAAACCCAGATAGGCCAATTATATAAGCAGCTTGGAGAATTGAAGCAGAACTTAGCTGAAATCCTTGAGGAAAATCAGTCGCTCAAGCTGGAGAACGAGCATTTGCGCCATCGGTTGGGCCTTGTGGAAGTCGAAAGTGCGCCTGCTGCAGTAAAGGTCAAACAAAAAGTGAAAAACCGTACTGCTAGTGCGGAAAAGGTTATGGATATCGGGGAAGGCTATGATAATTTAGCCCGTATCTATCAAGAAGGCTTTCATATTTGCAATCTGCATTTTGGCAGTTTACGAAAAGAAGGGGATTGCCTGTTCTGTTTATCTTTTTTAAACAAGAAGTGATAATGGATAATATAAAAGATGTTCCATCTCTTTTACGTGATAGATAGACCGTTTACAATATATAGTGATTCGGGGTCTGACGCATACTATGAGTCAGACCCCTTTTTGTACGATAGTGATGTAGAAGCATGGTCCCTAAACATGCTTTTTCCATACATGATTAGGAGGGTAACAGCAATGGTAGAACTTAATGGAGATGAGCGCCTGGATTATCTATTGGCTGAGAATTTAAGGATCATCCAGAGCCCATCGGTGTTCTCTTTTTCATTAGATGCCGTTTTATTATCAAGGTTCGTGAATGTACCGATCCAAAAAGGGAAAATTGTCGATCTTTGCTCGGGCAATGGGGTCATACCTTTGCTGCTGAGTACAAGAACGAAAGGGACAATTACCGGTGTTGAAATTCAAGAGCGGTTATATGACATGGCCCAGAGGAGCATGGACTATAATGGTGTATCCTCCCAAATCGAGATGATTCATGGAGATATAAAAGAAATTCCAAAACAGATAGGGTATAGCAAATATGATGTCGTTACTTGCAATCCACCCTATTTCCCGACACCATCCATCGAGGAAATTAACAAAAATGAGCATTTTGCAATTGCCCGACATGAAATAATGTGTAATCTTGAGGACGTCATGCGTGTTTCAAGCCAGTTACTGCGTCAAGGTGGGAAAGCCGCATTCGTTCATAGACCGGGCCGTCTGATGGATATCCTGCATTTTATGAGGATGTACAGAATTGAACCGAAGCGACTGCAATTCGTTTATCCAAAAAGTTCAAAAGAAGCGAATACGATTCTCATAGAAGGGATAAAGGACGGCAACCCTGATTTGAAGATTCTTCCCCCGCTTGTTGTATATAATGATCAAAATGAGTATAATCCGGAAATCAGAAGGATTCTATATGGAGAGGAATAAGCACTATTTTTATGTTTTAGAATGCAGGGACGGCAGCTATTATGCTGGGTATACCAATGATTTGCTCCGTAGGATTGACGCTCATAATCAAGGCAGGGGTGCTAAGTATACACGAGGCCGGACCCCGGTTGAACTCATTTATCATGAAATATTCGAAACACGGACATTGGCCATGCAGGCTGAATATAAATTCAAGCAATTAACAAGAAAACAAAAGCAAAAGTGGATGGCAAAGGAGGATACATGATATGTGGCAGCAAAAGAGTTTTGAAAAAGAAGGATTGGAGCCGGCTCTGTATCTGGTTCCTACACCGATAGGCAACCTTGAGGATATGAGTTTCCGGGCTTTAAGAATTTTAAAGGAAGCGGATGTCATTGCTGCTGAGGACACGCGAAATACGAAGAAATTATGCAACTACTTTGAAATTTCGACACCTATCGTAAGTTACCATGAACATAATAAGGAATATAGCGGGAAGCAAATGCTTGAGAGGCTTCGATCTGGAGAGGTCATTGCATTGGTAAGTGATGCTGGCTTGCCGACGATATCCGACCCGGGATATGAACTGGTCAAAGATGCCATTGCCGAACAGTTTAAAGTCATTCCGTTGCCGGGGGCCAATGCTGCATTAACTGCATTGATTGCATCTGGGCTGGCTCCCCAGCCTTTTTACTTCTATGGTTTTCTACAACGGGGAGCGAAGGAAAAAAAGCAGGAACTGGAAAAATTAAAAAAAATGGAATCAACTTGGATCGTTTATGAATCGCCCCATCGATTGAAAGAAACATTGAAACATATGCATGAAATTTTAGGTGACCGTCGTATAGTATTATGCCGCGAATTAACCAAGAAATTTGAAGAGTTCATTCGAGGGACTGTTAGTGAAGCATTGACATGGGCGGTGGAATCCGAAATTCGGGGTGAGTTCTGTTTGATAATAGAAGGCGGGCAATGGTCGGAGGATGAATCGGAAGAAGCTTGGTGGATGGCCCTTGATATCGTCGGTCATGTTAATCATTATATAGAAACCAAGCAGTTCAGTTCAAAGGACGCAATCAAGCAGGTCGCAAAAGATCGCAATATGCAAAAACGAGATGTATATCAAGCGTTTCACATTGATATACAATAATAAGCATAAAAAAAACTTCCGGAGACCGGAAGTTTTTTTATCATTTTATTTAGAAGCAGTGAAGTTTTGTTGAATTTCTTGAATAAGTAATTCTGCACCTTCACGGCTAAGAATCAATTTACCATTGGCAAGTGTAAGGTTGTTATCGGAAACTTCACCTGTAACTTGGCAAGTCATGTTTGGTTTGTATTTTTTCAAGATGATGCGCTCATCATCAACATAGATTTCAAGAGCGTCTTTCTCAGCGATACCCAATGTACGACGAAGTTCGATTGGAATAACCACCCGGCCTAACTCATCAACTTTACGAACAATACCTGTAGATTTCATTTAAAAAATTCTCCTCTCAGTTACAATCTAGTACCCTATTTCTATTTTTTTCGCCATTATTCGACAAATTTTTTTATAAATTTATAATACCAGCCATTCCCAAATTCGTCAATGATTTATTTTCATTTTTTTGTAAGAAATAGCATGGCCCATTTGTATAACGAAATGGCTTTTAAAGAGAAAAAATCGGTTATGCCTTTAAAAAAAAGTAAAGAAATGCAGGATTACAAAGAACTACTCACTTCACCACATTTCGACAAAGTATGCATATGAAAACATACTTCACCATTATATGATTAAATATATTTTAGTTTCAAAACAAAAGTTCTGAATTAAGGATAATTTTCTTAAAAAGTTTATGAATATGTGAGTTGTTGCACAAAAATAGAAATTTAGGTATATTTTGTTGAGGTAAGAGGTAATGCTGACAGAAGGGAAGTCCCCTTATTTTTATAGTGAGATTTACTTATCATTTTTTTATTCTATTAACATGATGATTAGATTAGTGATTATTGTCGCGCAGAATTGTATATAGCGTTAAAATAGAGATAAAGCTTAAATATATATTCTTATGGCTTGGGTCAGTCCCATAGCCGGTTTTTCAAATGATGAGGAGGGAACGAAGTGCAAGATAAATTAAAAACATTCTATATCACGACACCCATATATTATCCGAGTGGTAATTTACATATAGGGCACGCGTATACGACAGTGGCAGGGGATGCCATGGCTCGTTATAAAAGGATGCGTGGCTTCGATGTCATGTATTTAACAGGAACTGATGAACATGGTCAAAAAATCCAGCGTAAAGCGGCTGAGGAAGGAATCACTCCACAGCAATATGTAGATAATATCGTATCAGGGATTAAAGAACTATGGGAAAAGCTTGATATTTCTTATGACGATTTCATCAGGACGACGGAAGATCGCCATAAAGAGGTCGTAGCCAAGATTTTCAAAAGGCTATTGGACCAAGGTGATATATATTTGGACCAATATGAAGGGTTATATTGTACACCTTGCGAATCTTTCTTCACGGAACGTCAAGTGGAAGAAAGCAATGGAAACTGTCCTGATTGCGGCAGGCCTGTTGAAAAGGTAAAAGAGGAATCTTATTTCTTTAAGATGAGTAAATATGCGGATCGGTTACTTAAGTTTTATGAGGAAAACCCGGATTTCATTCAGCCGGAATCCCGCAAAAACGAAATGATCAATAACTTCATCAAGCCTGGATTGGAGGATCTGGCCGTTTCACGTACTACTTTCGATTGGGGCATCAAGGTGCCGGGAGATCCAAAGCATGTTATTTATGTATGGATAGATGCTTTGACCAATTATATAACGGCATTAGGGTATGGAACGGATAATGATTCTAAATACTTGAATTATTGGCCGGCCGATGTACATCTGGTCGGAAAGGAAATCGTTCGTTTCCATACGATCTATTGGCCGATCATGTTAATGGCTCTTGACGTGCCGCTTCCGAAGAAAGTCTTTGCCCACGGATGGCTTCTCATGAAAGATGGTAAAATGTCCAAATCAAAAGGAAATGTAGTGGATCCCGTTACATTGATTGATCGTTACGGTTTGGATTCTTTACGCTACTATTTATTGCGTGAAGTACCATTTGGTTCCGATGGGGTATTTACACCGGAAGGGTTTGTGGAACGGATCAATTTTGACCTGGCAAATGATTTAGGGAATTTATTAAATCGAACAGTTGCAATGGTCAATAAATATTTTGATGGTGTGATTCCAAATTATAAAGGATCCAATGGAGAATTCGAAAAGGCTTTGCTTGAAATGAACCAAGATACGGTAGGCAAGTATGAGGAAGCAATGGAAAACATGGAATTTTCAGTTGCACTAACATCCATTTGGCAACTCGTGAGCAGAACTAATAAATTCATTGATGAGACCCAGCCGTGGACTCTTGCTAAAGATGAATCAAGGAAAGAAGTCCTTGCCAGCGTCATGGTTCATTTGGCGGAATCATTACGCAGGACGGCAATCCTTTTAAAACCGTTCTTGACGCAAACGCCGGAAAAAATCTTTGCTCAGCTTAACATCGAGGATGATGTGTTAAAATCCTGGGACAGTTTAGCTGAGTTCGGTCAAATTCCTGCTGAAACAAAAGTCTTGAAGGGAGACCCGATCTTCCCTCGTTTGGATATGGAAGAGGAAGTTTTATATATTAAAGAACAAATGCAGGGTGATGCCCCTAAGGCCGAGGAAAAAGTGGAAGAGACGATTCCGGAGGTTGATGAAATCACTATCGATGACTTTACAAAAGTCGAGCTTCGTGTTGCTCAGGTAATGGAAGTTGAGCCTGTAAAGAAGGCGGATAAGCTTCTTAAACTTCAGCTTGATTTGGGCTATGAGAAACGGCAAGTCGTATCAGGCATTGCACAGCACTATAAACCAGAAGATTTAGTAGGAAAAAAAGTGATATGCGTAACGAATTTGAAACCTGTTAAACTTCGTGGCGAGCTCTCTCAAGGAATGATTTTGGCGGGAAGCCAGGATGGTGTGCTCTCTGTCGCTACAATAGATTCATCGATTCCAAATGGTTCAAAAGTGAAATAAACGGATGAAAACATAAAGGTGTTTCATATGAAACATTTTTATGTTTTTTTCTTTACGCTTTTGGAAAAAGTAACGTAATATAGGTTTGTTTTTGGTTCTACATTTATTTGTTGGGCATATTGGCTCCTTTGTAATCTGTTTGTTACCTAAATGTGAAACATAAAACTTTCATTTTTTTATAAAATAGTGCTAGAAAGGAAGAAAAATAATGTTATTTGACACACATGTACATGTAAATGCGGAACAATTCAACGAGGATCTCGAAGACGTAATAGAAAGAGCTAAGGAAGCAGGGGTCAATAATATGGTAGTCGTTGGTTTTGACCGGCCCACCATTATAAGGGCAATGGAATTAATAGAAACTTATGATTTCATGTATGCCGCAGTCGGATGGCATCCTGTGGATGCTATAGATATGACAGAAGAGGACTTACAATGGATCGAGGAATTATCCAATCATCCAAAGGTTGTTGCCATTGGTGAGATGGGCCTGGACTATCATTGGGATAAATCTCCGAAAGATGTTCAAATGGAGGTGTTCAGGAAGCAAATCCGATTGGCAAAAAAGGTGGGGCTGCCCATTATCATCCATAATCGGGAAGCGACCGCGGATATCGTGAACATACTAAAGGAAGAAGAGGCATCAAGGGTTGGAGGCATCATGCATTGCTTTAGCGGAAGTGCAGAAACGGCTTTGGAGTGCATCAATATGAATTTTTATATTTCATTGGGTGGACCTGTGACCTTCAAGAATGCAAAAAAACCAAAGGAAGTGGCAGCAGCCGTACCTTTAGACCGTTTACTGATTGAGACCGATTGCCCTTACTTGGCTCCCCATCCTTATAGAGGGAAGCGTAATGAACCTTCATATGTGAAACTTGTTGCTGAACAAATTGCAGAAATCAAACAACTTACAATAGAGGAAGTTTCCCAGGCGACAACGGAAAATGCCAAGAAATTATTCGGCATTAACTGACATTTTTTTTTACAATATCTCCCGGGGTTTGCTAGCTAAAATCGCACTTTTTTAAGGTTTCTACAAATCTCACTCCAACTATAGGCTTATTATGTCGAGAAGTCGCCCTTTCCTTTTCAATATGGAATATGCATAATAGGTAGTAATTTCCTGAATGAGAAGTGAATGGGTTGACAGCTTGATAACTAAGTCTATATAATCACCGGGAGGAAGGAGGAGTTTTTCATTCTATTAAAAACTATGAAAAACCTTATTCCCAAACCTTTTGGGAAGAAGAGAATGGCCATTGCCATTTGCAGTGCTATTCTGGTTTCTACAGCATTGGGAATACTAATATATCAGGGAACAAAGGATACAGTAACAATCATGCTAGATGGAAAAAAAGAGGTAGTGCGTACACACGCGGCTACTGTAAATGATATGTTGGAAGATTTAGAGATTACCGTTCAAGCCGCAGACTATGTCCACCCATCAAGATCCACAAAGGTTGATGATGATTTGGAGGTGGTTTGGAAGCCTGCACAAAAAATCATCATGGTGCAGGATGGCAAGAAGAAGGAAGTCTGGTCCACCGCCGATTCGGTGGATGAACTTTTAAAAGACCAAAATCTTAGTGTGAAGGAACAGGATAAGATCACCCCTTCAAAAAATACGAAGCTGAAAGCGAATATGGAAGTTGCCATAGACAAAGCCTTTTCACTGAAATTAGTGGTAGGTGGAGACGAAAAGCAGGTATGGTCAACTTCGACTACTGTCGCTGACTTTTTAAAGCAACAAGGAGTAAAACTCAATGATTTGGATCGAGTTGAGCCAGAATTAACCGAAAAAGTTGAAGCTGAGAATACGGTAAACGTAGTTCGAATTGAAAAAGTCACCGATGTAGTGGAAGAACCAGTTGACTTTGCTGTCATAACTAAAAAAGATGACTCTTTATCAAAAGGGAAAGAGAAAGTTGTCAAAGAAGGAAAAGACGGGCTCGTTTCCAAGGAATATGAAGTTATTAAAGAAAATGGCAAAGAGGTCAAAAGAGAATTACTTTCAGAAAAAGTAGTTAATAAAAAGCAGGATAAAGTTGTAACGGTCGGAACTCGAACGACGGTTGCCCAGGCATCACGGGGAGTAACTAACGTTAGTTCTTCAAGTGGGAAAGAAATATACGTATCATCAACAGCTTATACTGCCAGTTGTAAGGGCTGTTCCGGAGTCACGTCCACAGGAGTAGATCTAAAGAGTAATCCAGGTGCGAAAATCATTGCTGTCGATCCAAGCGTAATTCCTATGGGGTCGAAAGTATATGTAGAGGGATATGGCTATGCTGTAGCGGCTGACAAAGGCGGAGCAATAAAGGGAAATAAGATTGACGTCTTCTTTTCCTCAAAAAATGATGCCTATCGCTGGGGTGTTAAGAGAGTAAAGATTCGCGTATTGGACTAATAAGGTTTCTCTCGCAGGAGATGAATTCGTCTCCTGTTTTTTGCGTTTTATTTTCCATTTGTTGAAAAACCCCATGTAAAACTGTTTTAATAAGATAGACGTCTCATCATTCCATAAGATTTCAATATATGCGTGTAAACTTTCATAAATGATCTTGAATGGATTCTCTACCCAAAATTTTACGGGGGACCGGTTACGTTTATCCAAGAGCTAATCAAAGCGGCTTGCGCTTTTCTGTATGGAGGAAACCATGAAAAAGATTAAAGAAATTATTGTTGTAGAAGGAAAAGACGATACAGTGGCGATAAAAAGGGCTGTTAATGCTGATACAATAGAAACCAACGGATCAGCGGTGAATGAGTCCTGTATTGAACAGGTGAGGCTTGCACAAAAGACACGTGGAGCCATCATTTTCACAGACCCTGATTTTCCTGGTCAAAAAATCAGGAATATAATTTCAGAACAAGTAAAAGGCTGTAAACACGCCTTTTTAACGAAGAAGGAAGCCCTTCCTAAGTCAGGTAGAGGAATTGGTGTGGAACATGCTTCTCCTGAGGCAATTCGTAATGCTTTAAAGGACGCCCAAATAATGGATGAAGAGGCTTCAGAAGAGATTTCACAGCAGGATTTAATAGATGCAGGTTTAATCGGGGGATCCGGTGCCAAGGAACGTAGGGAAAAACTTGGATCTATTTTAAAAATCGGGTTTACCAATGGTAAACAGTTATATAAGAGACTAAAAATGTTCCAAATATCAACTGAGGCTTTTGAGGAAGCGATGGTACAGATAATTCAGGAGGAAAAAAATGAATAAGGATATTGCAACCCCTGTCAGAACGAAAGAAATATTAAAGAAATACGGATTCTCCTTTAAAAAGAGCTTAGGCCAAAACTTTTTAATCGATACGAATATCTTGAAACGTATTGTCGAACATGCCAATTTGACGGAGGAAAGCGGCGCCATCGAAATTGGGCCGGGAATCGGGGCATTGACGGAACAACTGGCGAAAAGCAGCAAAAAGGTTGCTGCCTTTGAGATTGATCAGCGTCTACTGCCCATCTTATCGGATACACTGTCTCCCTATAACAATGTAAACATCATTCACGGGGATGTTCTTAAGGCTGATGTCAAGAAGGTCATCGAGGATGAATTTGCTGGATTCTCGGACTTGATGGTCGTTGCAAATCTGCCATACTATGTCACGACGCCGATCATTTTAAAGCTATTGTCCGAGGACTTGCCCATTAGAGGCATTGTGTGCATGCTGCAAAAGGAAGTGGCTGATCGAATTGCCGCAAAACCTGGGACAAAGGAATATGGTTCTTTATCCATTGCCATTCAATATTATACAGAAGCCGAAACAGTGATGATCGTTCCCAAAACGGTATTCATGCCTCAGCCTAATGTTGATTCAGCTGTAATCCGCCTTACTAGGCGCATGAAGCCAATCGTCGAAGTCCTTGATGAGGATTTCTTATTCACTGTGACCCGGGCGTGCTTTGCACAGCGTCGGAAAACGATTTTAAATAACTTAACCAGTCAGCTGCCAGATGGTAAATCGAAAAAGGAACACATACTTGCCGCCCTCGAAGCCGCGGAAGTGGATCCTTCCAGACGGGGCGAAACACTGAGCATCAAAGAATTTGGCCGCTTAAGTGATGCGTTATTGCCGAATTTCAAATAAAGAAAATGTGAAAGATTCAAGTCGGAATGGGGTCACTCCCAGCTTCCGGCTTTTTTTATTTTGAAATTGCCCCATCCGACGGAACGTACCCGAAAATGTAATCAATCTCCACCTTTCACCATTCAAGAATGGTTCGCATAACTTAAGAATGAAAATAAACTAGGGCGGGCTGAAAATAAGTCTTCTCATGGGGTGGGGCCATGAATATTCAAATAAACGATATTGTTGGTCGGATTTCTTATAAATGCGACGTGTTGTTCCGGGTAATCGATATCCGTGATATTGACGGAAGGCGTGAAGCTGTTCTTTATGGGGAAGATATCCGACTGATTGCAGATGCACCTTTTCAAGATTTAATGATTATTAATGATAATGAAAGAAATGATCGACAAAGGTCGAATGAGGTACTTCAAGAACAATCTGACCGCTTATTAACACAAGATCTAGAGCTGCAACAACAAAAAAATGGCTATCAATCCAGTAATGGCTATCGGTATAGCGGTGAATATTTTCAAATACCAGGGAGAGTCCTCCATGTTGATGGGGATGCATCTTACTTAAGGAAATGCATGGATCTTTATCAGAAATTCGGCATTCCGGTCAATGGCATCTATTGCAATGAAAAGGAAATGCCCCAAAGAATCGGGGGGTTGTTGGATCATTATCGGCCGGACATTCTTGTTGTCACCGGTCATGATGCCTATTCAAAATCAAAAGGACCGATGTCCGATATTAATGCCTATCGTCACTCAAAGGATTTTGTACAGACAGTTAGAGAAGCGCGAAGGAGGGTTTCTCATTTAGACCAACTGATTATATTTGCCGGGGCTTGTCAGTCGCATTTTGAATCGCTGATCCAAGCGGGGGCAAATTTCGCAAGTTCTCCTTCCCGTGTTAATATACATGCTCTTGATCCGGTATATATCGTCGGAAAGATAAGTTTTACGCCTTTTTCCGATCATATTCATGTATGGGATGTCCTTCGGAATACATTAACGGGAGAGAAGGGGCTGGGGGGGATTGAGACAAAAGGAGTGTTACGGACCGGGTTGCCTTTCAAGCCATTTCAGGAAGAATGAACGAGCTGCATTTTGAAAGAATGCAGCTTGCTTTTGGTGGGGTAAAATTTCGGATATCCTCACAAAAAAACGGATTTTTTGTTGAGAAATGTCACTATGGAATGATTTAATTACGAAAATTCGGCTTAATAAATAATGGAATAGTTCGTTTACATAATTTTTCATTTCCCAGGATATAATAAAATTGTTCGCGATTTTGCCGAATTTCAGATAAAAATATATTGACTACATTTTTAAGTGCTGATATAATTTATTATTTTGTTTGCGTATATTTGTAAATTGTGATATACTTAACTTAGTGAGGTGGACCGAAAATGCCAAAAACTCTAGCTGATATTAAAACTGCACTTGATTCAAACCTAGGTAAAAGATTGCTCTTAAAAGCAAACGGTGGAAGAAGAAAGACTGTAGAACGATTTGGAACTTTGGCGGAAACTTATCCGGCTGTTTTTGTAATTGAGCTCGACCAAGATGAAAATGCGTTTGAAAGAGTATCTTACAGCTATGCGGATGTTTTAACGGAAACCGTAGAACTAACATTTTTAAACAAACAACAAGAGATGTAACTTAGACGAGGCAGCTAACAACTTTGTTTGCTGCTTTTTGTTTTGCATGGAATATCCTGTGAACCCCAATAAAGGTTTAAAAAGGATGTAATGAAATAGCGTATGATGCAAACACTAGGCATGTGACGGCATGTGAAAGGGGTTGCTTCGCTTGAGCAGGAAAAAAGGGATTATGTCAAATGATCTTAAAGAGGAATTGGCTAAAGAACTTGGATTTTACGATGTTGTCCAGAAAGAAGGCTGGGGAGGAATCCGGGCCAGGGACGCAGGAAACATGGTAAAACTTGCTATCGAAAAAGCACAACGTCAATTGGTGAACAAAGAGTAAGATAAGACACTAAATTGTATCATGCCGTCATGTTGAAAGAAGCCGGACTCTTTATACAATGTATAGCTCTATTCATTTTTGCTTACATTGTAGTTAAGGAGTCTGGTTTTTTTATGTATCGGTGAATGCTATATGGATATGTAGCAAGTCTTTTGGGATGCAGGAAGTGGTTGCTCTCCAATGTGCCTACATGTGTCTATTCTCCTCTAAGGGTCACTCTTAGCTTCATTACATTGAAATTACGATGAAAAAACCTTTAGAATATAAACAAATATGATAGAATAGGACAAGAACTTTTAAGAACGTTAAAGTAGGTGGACATATTGAAGCTTATGGAAAAAGCCCCGGCTAAAATTAATTTGGCTTTGGATGTGCTTTTCAAACGGCCTGATGGGTATCATGAGGTGGAAATGATCATGACGACAGTCGACCTTGCCGATAGAATTGAACTAAAGGAAATAAAGGGAAATCATATTCAAATTCTATCCCATAATCGATTTGTTCCGGATGATCATCGGAATTTAGCTTATCAAGCTGCATTTATTCTAAAGGAACGTTTTGGAATCAATAAAGGTGTTTCCATAACTATAGAGAAAAATATACCTGTAGCCGCAGGACTTGCTGGTGGAAGCAGTGATGCCGCAGCAACCTTGAGAGGCTTAAATAGACTGTGGAAGCTTGGTCTTTCCATGGATGAACTTGCGGAAATCGGAGCTGAAATTGGCTCTGATGTTTCATTTTGTGTATATGGAGGTACGGCATTGGCCAGAGGGCGCGGGGAAAAAATCACGCATCTTCCTGCACCGCCAAAGTGCTGGGTCATCTTGGCCAAACCGACGATCGGCGTTTCGACTGCCGATATATACAAAAGGCTCCAAACTTCAAAAATGGAGCATCCGGATGTACCTGGAATGATTTCGGCTATTATGGAAAACAATTATCACGATGTATGTGAAGGGTTGGGGAATGTTCTTGAACAAGTGACATTGCAGTTATACCCGGAGGTTGCGAACATTAAAGATCAAATGAAGACATTTGGAGCAGATTCGGTCTTGATGAGCGGAAGCGGTCCGACCGTTTTTGGTTTGGTGGAACATGATTCGCGCATGCAAAGGATTTACAATGGTCTTCGTGGATTCTGTGATCAGGTCTATGCGGTCCGTTTGTTGGGTGATCGAAACAATCTTGAATAGAAACGTACATTAGTGGTATAGTTGCTATATAATATTCGGAATTCACAAAGGGGGTGTCTCAATGAAATTTCGTCGCAGCGAGAGGCTAGTCGATATGACCAATTATTTATTAGAACATCCAGGGGAGCTAGTTTCGCTGACTTATTTTGCTGAAAGATATAGTTCGGCGAAGTCCTCGATAAGTGAAGATTTGACAATCATCAAAGATACCTTTGAACAACGCGGGATAGGTTCTTTAACAACCGTTCCAGGTGCGGCTGGTGGAGTGAAATATATTGTTTCCATCAAGGAAGAAGAGGTCAATGCCTTCATTGACGGATTATGCGATACGATCGCTAGTCCCGAAAGGCTACTTCCTGGCGGTTATCTATATATGACAGACATATTAGGACATCCGCAAACCGTGAATAAGGTTGGAAGGATAATCGCTTCAATGTATGCCAAGAAAAATGTCTCAGTCATCATGACGATGGCAACCAAAGGGATATCATTAGCATACGCCGTGGCAAATTATTTGAATGTTCCAGTTGTCATTGTAAGTAGGAATAATAAAGTAACGGAAGGTTCTACAGTGAGCATCAATTATGTTTCTGGCTCTTCAAAGAGGATCCAGACTATGGTACTCTCTAAGAGAAGCTTGGTTGAGGGTTCGAATGTATTGATTGTAGACGATTTCATGAAGGCTGGAGGTACCATTAACGGTATGGTCAGTCTATTGGATGAATTTAAGGCAACAGTTGCCGGAATTGCGGTGCTGGTCGAATCCGAACATACGGAGGAGTGCCTTGTCGAGGATTATGTTTCTTTAATCAAGTTGACGCAGGTGGTCGAAAGAGACAAGAAAATCAAGGTCAGCCGTGGGAATTATTTTACGAAAAAGGAATAGGGGGAATCATTTCATGAAAACGATACATACTGATGAAGCACCGGCAGCGATCGGACCATATTCACAAGGCGTGATCGTGGATACGTTATTTTTCAGTTCTGGACAGATCCCGCTTACTGCGTCTGGTGAGATGGTGACAGGGGATGTCAAGGAACAAACACACCAGGTCTTTAAGAATCTCCAAGCCGTATTGAAAGAAGCTGGGGCTTCATTGGAAACTGTCATTAAGGCTACAGTATTCATTAAAAGTATGGACGATTTCGGTTCGATTAATGAAATATACGGAGAATATTTTTCTGCTCACAAACCTGCTCGCTCTTGTGTAGAGGTTGCTCGCCTTCCTAAAGATGCACTAGTGGAAATAGAAGTGGTAGCGCTCGTTAAATAAACGGGCGTTTTTTTATTTTTCAAGGGAATTCGTAATGGGTAATTTTCCTGTAATATAAGGATAATTTTTAATGTTTTTAAAAACTAGGCTGAATTTTCTAAAAAAATTACAGATAATAGAAGGAGTTCACGTTTTTTTGTTGAATATGTACTTTAAGTTTTAACAACAACAAAAAGGGATGGTGAGCTTAAATGGAAGTAACTGACGTAAGATTACGCCGTGTGAATACGGATGGTCGTATGAGAGCTATCGCATCAATTACACTGGATAATGAATTTGTGGTTCATGATATTCGTGTGATCGACGGAAACAATGGTTTATTTGTAGCAATGCCAAGTAAACGAACTCCAGATGGAGAATTCCGGGATATCGCTCATCCAATCAATTCCTCGACACGCGGGAAAATTCAAGAAGCTGTCTTGACAGAATATCATCGATTGGGAGAACTTGAAACTGAATTAGAGGAAGCTGGAGCAGGTGCTTCTTAAAATAACCTTACTTTTAAACTTTAAATTTATAATTCGTGCATCTAGAGCCTACTTCATAAGTAGTGCTCTTTTTTATTTATTCAAAAACAGATAAGTTTAGAACTTATTCGCCCATCATACAGACATTTGCTTTAATAAATTGTAAAACTTACGTTTTTATCTAAAGTTTAAGTACCCATCCTTTTTATTTTTTAAACCTTTTTGTTTAACCGGATATTGTAAGTGGGACCTCCTAATGACCTAAGATGAAATGAACCGGTAACCTGATCTCGGAATGGGAGTTAACAACGGGTGCAGTGCTTCTAAATGGCTTGTACATAGGGCGTGGCGCGGTCGTGGCAGTGTTTTGGGATAAAGGGGGAGGATATGTGATTTCTGTACATTGACCGGGTATACATCATTAATTTCATGTAAAATAAAGCCCCAAGATCCATTGCTAACCTTTGTAAGGGCTGTCGGATATCGGAAATTTTTCACCTGATTGGTTGACAATTATATGTACTTTTAATTGTTACCTTGAAAAGAATCACTATTTGAGATAATATTTTTAGTGGATAAAAAGGTGAAAATGGAGGCCTGTTATGAGTAATCGCTATGCAATAATATTGGCCGCTGGGCAAGGTACTAGGATGAAATCTAAGCTTTATAAGGTTTTGCACCCTGTTTGCGGGAAACCAATGGTACAACATGTTATCGATCAAGTCAATCAACTTCAAATAGAAGATATTGTAACAGTCATCGGCCATGGTGCTGAAAAGGTTCAAGAACAACTTGGTGATTCATGCAAGTATGCCTTACAAGAACAGCAATTAGGTACGGCACATGCTGTAATGCAAGCGGAAAGCGTTTTATCCGCAAAAAGTGGCACGACCCTTGTTATTTGCGGAGATACGCCTCTGATTAAAGCGGAAACAATGGAAGAGCTTATAGCATTGCATGAGCAAAGTCAGGCGAAAGCAACAATCTTAACAGCATATGCAGATAACCCTGCTGGCTATGGAAGGGTCCTTCGCGGTGAAGGCGGACTTGTAGAAAAAATCGTCGAGCATAAGGATGCTTCTGAAGAAGAAAGATATGTTAAGGAAATAAATACCGGTACATATTGCTTCGACAACCAAGCATTATTTAGCGCGCTGAAAAAAGTTTCAAATGAAAATGTCCAGGGAGAATATTACTTACCGGATGTTATTGAAATCTTAAAAGAAGAAGGCGAAGTGGTGACGGCTTTCCAATCCAGTGATTTCGAGGAGACATTGGGTGTGAATGACCGTGTGGCTTTATCGCAGGCAGAGCAAATTTTACGGAAACGCATCAATGAAATGCATATGAGGAACGGTGTAACGATCATCGATCCGGTTACAACGTTCATTGAAGCGGATGTGCAAATCGGACAGGACACAGTCATTAACCCTGGGTCATTCATTAAAGGAAAAAGTATTATCGGGCAGGATTGCTTGATTGGCCCGAATACGGAAATCAGTAATTGTGAAATTGGTGATGGAACGGAAGTCCTCCAATCGGTTGTACACGAAAGCAGTATTGGAAGTTTTGTTAAAATCGGTCCATTCGCACATGTTAGACCTCAATCAGATATTAAGGATTCCGTTAAGATCGGTAATTTTGTCGAAATTAAAAAGACCGTTTTTGGCAAAGGAAGCAAAGCGTCACATTTGAGTTATATTGGTGATGCAGAGGTTGGGGAGAATGTTAATATAGGCTGCGGATCTATTACCGTGAATTACGACGGGAAAAATAAATATTTGACGAAGATTGAAGACAATGTCTTCATAGGCTGCAATTCTAATCTGGTTGCACCTGTGACAGTAGGAGAAGGGGCATATGTAGCTGCTGGTTCAACCATCACGCATGATGTACCGCAGGAAGCCCTATCCGTTGCTCGGGCTCGTCAAGTTAACAAAGAAGATTATGTCAAGAATTTGAAATTTAATAAATAACCGACGGAGGTCATCATGTCAAATCAGTATTTAGATCCTAATTTAAAAGTATTCTCTTTAAATTCAAACTTCGATTTAGCTCAGGAAATTGCTGCTGCAATCGGTGTTGAACTTGGAAAATGTAGCGTAACAAGTTTCAGTGACGGTGAAGTTCAAATTAATATTGAAGAAAGTATTCGTGGCTGTGACGTATTCGTGATCCAATCAACAAGCCAACCAGTGAATGAAAATTTAATGGAACTTTTAATTATGATCGATGCTCTTAAACGTGCTTCAGCTAAAACGATCAATATTGTAATGCCATATTACGGTTATGCCCGACAAGATCGTAAAGCGCGTGCGCGTGAACCGATTACAGCTAAACTTGTCGCAAATCTTTTAGAAACGGCTGGTGCCCACCGTGTAATCACATTAGATCTTCACGCACCTCAAATTCAAGGTTTCTTCGATATTCTAATCGATCACCTTGTTGCCGTTCCGATTTTAGCTGATTTCTTCAAGGAAAAAGATTTAAGTGATATCGTCATCGTTTCCCCAGATCATGGTGGTGTAACACGTGCCCGTAAAATGGCTGATCGCCTAAAAGCACCGATCGCCATTATCGATAAGCGCCGCCCAAGACCGAACGTGGCTGAAGTCATGAACATCATTGGTAATATTGAAGGGAAGACAGCAATACTGATTGATGACATCATCGATACTGCAGGAACTATTACATTAGCGGCCAATGCCCTTGTGGAGAATGGGGCTAAAGCAGTGTACGCTTGTTGTACTCACCCAGTCCTTTCAGGTCCTGCCATCGAAAGGATTCAAAATTCAACGATCAAGGAATTGGTCGTGACTAACTCGATTGCACTATCTGAAGATAAGAAGATCGATAAAATTGTTGGACTTTCTGTAGCACCTTTGATTGCAGAGGCAATCATTCGTGTGCATGAGGAACAATCAGTCAGCACATTATTCGATTGATAACAAAATAAACGAAAACACGGCGGGCCTTTCGGGCTCGCCGTGTTTTCGTTTAAAGGTTTCAGAAAATTTTTAATTCTTAGTTGACAGATGAGAATAGTAATAATAAAATAACTATACAAATTCAATTCAAATTCATGGAATGAAAAACTGTACTACGCAAGTGCATACTGGTTAACGCCGATCGGACTACCGAAGGCTCCTTTCCTTCACCAATTGAACATTAGGCATCATTTTGCCCTATTGTCCAATTGGTGAAGGAAAGGAGCCTTTTATTTTTATATAAATTGTTTAAGAAGGGTGTGCAGAATATGAAGAGAAAACGAAAGATATGGCTGCTGTCCATCTTCAGCATCTTCATGCTGATAGTAAGTGCATGTGGGCAGGAAAAGAATAGTTCCAATAGTGCTGACGCAAAAGAATCAGATAAAACCATCCGAATCGGTTATCAAAAATTCGGGACATTAAATATTTTAAAATCAAAAGGGAGTCTGGAAACACATTTGAAAGAAGTGGGATATACCGTCGATTGGACTGAATTCCCTGCAGGACCTCAGCTGCTTGAAGCCTTGAATGTCGGAAGCCTTGATTTTGGGCACACAGGGGAGGCGCCGCCGATATTTGCACAAGCAGCCAAGGCTCCGCTTGTCTATATTGCCAATCAACCGGCAAACCCATCAGGAGAGGCTATAGTCGTACAAAAGGATTCACCCATCAAAAATGTGAAAGATTTAAAGGGAAAGAAGGTTGGTTTGAATAAAGGCTCCAATGTTCATTATCTATTGGTCAAAGCTTTAGAGGAAGCAGGACTAACTCTTGATGATATTACCCCGGTCTACTTACCGCCGGCAGATGCGAGGGCCGCTTTTGAAGGAAATCAAATTGATGCCTGGGTAATATGGGATCCATTTTTATCAGCGGCGGAATTGGAACTTGAAACGAAAACGATCCTGGATGGAGATGGACTTGTGGCGAATCGTGAATTCTTCTTGGCAACTGATTCATTTGCCGGGAATGAAGAGGCGTTGAAGATTATCAAAGAAGAACTGATAAAGACTGATAAGTGGATTGAAGAGAACCCAGGAGATGTCGCTGAGTTTCTATCTCCGGAAATTGGAATGAGTGTTGAGGCATTGGAAAAAACATTGAAAAGAAAAGAATATGGACTCGAGGAGATTTCCAATGCCGTTTTGGATGATCAACAAAAGATTGCCGATACTTTTTACAATCTTAAGTTAATCCCAAGCAAGATTAATATTCTGGATGCTTCAGCAAATCTTAAAAAACATTAAGGGGGAAATACAAATGAAAGTTTTTTGGTTTTTACCATCACACGGGGAAAGTCGCTATTTAGGGTCAACAAAGGGAGGAAGGGCAATCACGCTTCCTTATTTAAAGCAAATAGCACAGGCGGTCGATCATTTGGGATTTGAAGGAGCGTTGCTTCCGACGGGACGGTCTTGTGAGGATGCATGGGTAGTGGGTTCTTCGTTGATTTCCGCCACGGAAAGAATGAAATTTTTAGTTGCGGTCCGCCCAGGTTTAATGTCGCCAACCTTGGCTGCCAGGATGGCTTCGAGCTTCGACCGGCTGTCGAATGGACGTCTCTTGATCAATGTAGTAACTGGAGGGGATCCGGTCGAATTGGCGGGTGATGGCGTATTTCTGAATCATAAGGAACGATATGGGCAGACAGATGAATTTCTTGATATCTGGAGAAAGGAAATGTCCGGGGGTAAAGTGGACTTTGAAGGGGAGCACCTAAAGGTCGAAGGCGGGGACATCCTTTTGCCACCTGTACAAAAACCGTACCCGCCACTCTATTTCGGGGGTTCCTCCGACCCGGCCATCGATATATCAGGAAAGCATATAGATGTGTACTTGACTTGGGGTGAACCCTTGGTACAAGTAGCTGAAAAAATTGAAAAGGTACGTAAAAAGGCAGCAGAATATGGACGTGAGGTCAGGTTTGGCATACGGATGCATGTCATTGTAAGAGAAACGGAAGAAGAAGCTTGGCAGGCAGCTGAGGAACTCATTAAATATGTGGATGACGAAATGATTGAAAATTCACAGAAGATTTTTGAAAGATTTGATTCAGTAGGCCAGAAGCGGATGGCGCAACTCCATAACGGAAACAGGGATTCGCTTGAAATTAGCCCTAACCTATGGGCAGGTGTAGGTCTTGTGCGCGGGGGCGCCGGTACGGCACTAGTCGGGAGTGCAGAAAATGTTGCTGCCAGAATGAAGGAATATGAAGAAATCGGAATAGAATCCTTTGTTTTATCTGGATACCCCCATCTTGAAGAAGCGTACAGAGTTGCGGAATTATTATTCCCTTTACTCCCTGTTGAACGGCTGCACGGACCCGTTTCAAATGCTACGAGCCCATTCGGGGAAATATTGGCTAATGACCACTACCCTACAAAAGGAAGTGAAATTGAAGATGAAGTTAAACAAAAAGTTCAATAGGTTCCACCTCATATCATGGCTTGTGCCCATCTTCCTTTTGGTAACTTGGCAGCTGCTGTCTTTGTGGGGGATTTTGTCGGATCGGATATTGCCTGCCCCGACTGAAGTGTTTCAAGCAGGTGTTGCTTTATTGGGGACAGGTGAACTTATTGATTATATCGGCATCAGTGCTCAGCGTGCCTTCATCGGCTTTTTAATAGGCGGGATCATTGGTTTTGTACTAGGTTTATTAAATGGATTATCATCCATTGCTGAAACTTTATTCGATACCTCGCTTCAGATGTTGCGTAATATTCCCCATTTAGCTTTAATACCGCTGGTGATTCTATGGTTTGGTATAGAGGAAGAAGCGAAAATCTTCCTTGTCGCTTTAGGGGTTCTATTTCCTATCTATTTAAATACATTTCATGGTGTGAAATCGGTGGATAAGGGATTAATCGAAGCGGCGAGGGTTTATGGGTTAAGTAGTTTTTCTTTATTCTGGAATGTACTCCTCCCTGCAGCCTTTCCATCCATTTTGGTGGGTATCCGCTTCTCACTTGGAATCATGTGGGTCACATTAATTGTCGCGGAAACAATTTCCGCTAATTCCGGAATTGGATATATGGCTATGAATGCCCGGGAATTCATGAGGATGGATATAGTTGTTCTTAGTATTCTCTTATATGCCTTATTAGGAAAAATATCGGACGTTGCGGCCAAAGTGATTGAAAAAAGATGCTTAAAGTGGCATCCGTCATACCAATGAGGAGGTCATTAACATGAAAGATGGAAATTCGTTGGAGTTGCATGGTGTAAGAAAGGATTTTGGGAAGTTTGAAGTATTGAAGGGGATGGACCTGACATTTAAAAAGGGGGAATTCATAGCCATTGTCGGTAAGAGTGGTTGTGGCAAGAGCACCTTGCTTCGTCTTGTGGCAGGACTGGAAAAGCCGACGGGCGGGCAAATACTGGTGAATGGAAAGCCGTTGAATGGCTTAAATAAATCATCACGAACGATGTTTCAGGATGGCAGGCTTTTTCCTTGGAAAAAAATCCTTCAAAATATTGGTGTAGGCTTGAAAGGGGATTGGAAGCCAAACGCAATGGAATTGCTGGAGCTAGTGGGCCTTGCAGATCGAGCAAATGATTGGCCGTCCGTTTTATCTGGGGGGCAAAAACAGAGGATTGCATTGGCGAGGGCATTGGTTAACCAACCTGACATTCTCCTCTTGGATGAGCCACTAGGGGCGTTGGATGCTTTAACGAGGATTGGCATGCAAAGGCTGATAGAAGAACTATGGAGGGAAAGGGACTTTACTGCCTTACTTGTTACACATGATGTTGAAGAAGCCGTTATGCTTGCCGACCGTGTCATATTAATCGAAGAAGGCAAAGTCGTCATGAATAAGGAAATCAATCTGCCTAGACCGCGGAAAAAGGATAGTATTCAATACTCATCACTAGCAGCCCAAATCCTAGACCGAGTAATGCAAGTCGAGGGGGAAATGGAAAAAAAAGCGATTCACGCTTGAGTTAGAGAAAAAAAGAATGAAAAAAGATTTTGCAGCGGATTCCTATGTTTACCATATGTTTATCGCCTTCTTGCTCCCTTCGGATTTTACCTTTCATGTTTAATGATTCGCCATTTAGGGAAATGTTAAATATAGAGAAACTTGTAATTCATATTTAGGAAGGCGGAGGATGTATGAGTAATATATTAGCTGCAAAAGAACGTACGGGTTCAAAACACTCTAATTTAAGGAATTTGAGAGAAAGCGGCGAAATCCCTGCGATAGTATATGGCAATAAAAATGACAGTACGGCCATTTCAGTCAATAATATTGAGCTTCAAAAGACAATCAAGGAAATAGGCCGTAATGGAATCATTTCTTTGGACTTGGAAGGTAAGAGTTATAAAGTCATGCTCTCTGATTATCAAAAGGATCCAATAAAAAACTCGATTTATCATGCAGACTTTTTAATTGTAGATATGTCCGCTCAATTACAGGCACAAGTTCGCATTAACCTTGTCGGTGTTTGCAAAGGCGTGAAAGACGGTGGGGTCCTTCAGCAGTCTCTTCATGAAGTGACGGTTACGGCTAAACCTAATGACATTCCTGACTCCATCGATGTTGACGTTACCGAACTTCAGGTAGGGGAAACAATCTACATATCCGATATCCAAACGAATAAGCAAGTTACAATCGGCAACGATGGTGAAGAAGTTGTTGCATCTGTTTTGGCTCCTCGTCAGGAAGAGGAAATAAGTACAGGTGAACAGCAGGATGGCGGCATCCCTGAAAATGAAGAAGGCAGGGAAACCAAGGCATCACCAGAGTCATGATGCCGGGATTAAACAAGTGAATCGTGATATAATAGGCGTAGCTCTTAACGAGTTACGTCTTTTCAATCTCTGGAATGCATTCATTTAAACCGGACGGACTTTTTTTGTAATGGATTCCTTTAATTTGGATTTTACCTAATTAGTTCTCCTGTCGCTTGCAGTCCAGCTTGAAATTAGGGTACTATTTTTCTAAGGTCAATGATCTTGGAAAAACTTCGTCCCAGCGTAACTCCCTAAATAACCGTAATGACGGAGTGTGAATCATGAAAATTATTGTAGGGTTAGGGAACCCAGGTAAACAATATGAAAAAACTCGGCATAACGTCGGATTTGAAGTAATAGATGAGTTATCCAAAAGATGGTCGATCCCTCTTGATCAAGCAAAACATAAGGGGATATATGGTTCAGGAATGGTAAAGGGAGAAAAGGTTTTATTGCTTAAACCCTTAACCTACATGAATTTATCAGGAGAATCCATTTCGGCTGTCATGCATTTCTTTAAGGTGGATATCGCGGATTTGGTCATTATATATGATGACCTTGATTTGCCTCCAGGAAAGCTTCGCCTTCGTCAAAAAGGAAGTGCAGGCGGTCATAATGGGATAAAATCTTCAATTGCCCATTTGGGTACACAGGAATTCAATCGAATCAGAATAGGCATTGGCCGCCCGATTGGCCGTATTCCGGTATCTGATTATGTATTAGGGCGTTTTTCGCCTGAAGAATGGGATCAAGTCGGGGCAACGATCGAAAAAAGTGCAGCTTCATGTGAAGCCTGGTTGGAAAAACCATTTATACAGGTCATGAACGAATATAACCAATAAGCAGAGAGTAGATATAAGTAAAGAATAATATCTTCCTGTTTCGCTGAATAAAACCCCTCTACTTTTGTACATACTAACACTATTACAAAAATAGGGGGTTACCAAATGGCTCTCCATTATCGATGCCGACATTGCGGAACTAAGCTGGGCTCAATCGAGGCACACTCACTGAGTACGGAGCAGTTAGGTTTTAATCAACTTACCGATGAAGAGCGACAAGAGATGATCGTTTATGATTCTGAAGGGGATATGCATGTAAGGGCAATATGTGAAGATTGCCATGAATCGCTGCAAAGAAACCCTGATTTATATGAAAACGATTATATTATTCATTAGCGGGAGAGGGCTTTGGACAAAATCCAAAGCATTTTTCCGTTTGTCTGGAATACCAGGGCACATAAATTGCCGTTAATAAAGAGGATCTTGGTGATGGCCAAGTTCAAATAAAGTAAATGTTTTTCGCACGTTAAAGAGAGGGGGGAAAGAAAATGAATGGATTGCAGAACTTGTTTTCCAAACAAGATGATGTTCATTCGTTAATAGCCGGCATCGATGAAGGGCTTAAGGAGCAAATCGTCTCTGGTCTGACAGGTTCCTCGAGATCGTTATTGCTGGCTTCCGTATATGAAAAGACGAACAGGCCTATTTTATTAGTTACCCATAATTTATTGCAAGCACAGAAATTCCATGAGGACTTATCCAGTTTCATTCCCGAGGAAGAATTATATATATATCCAGCCAATGAATTGATTGCGGCTGATTTGAGTGTTGCCAGCCCGGAATTAAGGGCCCAACGTGTAGAGGCTTTGAACTTTTGGGCGGAGGGAAAGAAAGGGATTGTCATTGCCCCGATTCCCGGAGTGCGTCGTGTGCTTCCTCCAAAGGATATTTGGAAGAGACATCAGCTAGCTTTTAATCTAGGGGAAGACATCGAGCTTGAACCAACGCTTAATAAATTCATTGCCATGGGTTATAACCGGTCCGAAATGGTTGCTTCTCCAGGTGAATTCAGTATCAGGGGCGGTATAATCGATATTTACCCGATCACCGAACCTAATCCAATACGAATTGAATTATTCGATACCGAAATAGATTCAATAAGGACTTTTTCAAGCGAAGATCAGCGATCCATCGAGAAGCTCAAGAAAGTGACGATTGGCCCCGTCAGTGAGGCTTTGCTAGAGACGGAGCATATCGAAAGAATCATAACAAGGCTCGAGAGCGGATTAAGTAAAAGCTTGAAGAAACTTAAAGACGAGAAAACCAAGGAACAGCTGGTTCAAACGATCAGTTATGAACTTGAACAGCTGAAAATGGGGAATATACCCGACAAAATCTTTAAATACTTAAGTTTGGCGTATGAAGATCCAGCTAGTTTAATAGATTATTTACCGGTAAATGGTTTGGTTTTCTTGGATGAAATCAGTAGAATCCAGGAAATCAATGATTCGTTGGAAAAGGAAGAGGCTGGGTGGTACACGGACCTTTTAAGTCAGGGACAAATTATCCACGACATAAAGTTGGCTCATCCCATGCAGGAATTAATAGTGAAATCCAGCAGGCCGTTTGTATACCTATCATTGTTTTTACGGCATGTACCGCATACGAATCCTCAGAATATCCTGAATTTTGCCAGTAAACAAATGCAAAGTTTCCATGGACAGATGAATGTGTTCAAAGCTGAACTGGAACGTTGGAAAAAAGGGAAATATACAGTCGTCATACTTGGACAGGATGAAGAACGGGTAAAAAAGCTGCATTCGGTTTTAGCCGATTATGATATAGAGGCCGCAGAACTGTTTAATGCTGACAGCATTCTTCCAGGTAAAGTACAGATTTTACGCGGCAGTCTAAATAGCGGCTTTGAATTGCCTATGCAAAAGTTCAGTATCATTACGGAAACGGAATTGTTTAATAAGAAGTCAAAGAAATCGGTACGGAGACAGAAACTATCGAATGCGGAGCGAATCAAGAGTTATTCCGAACTGAAGGTCGGTGACTATGTCGTTCACGTTAACCACGGTATCGGAAAATACTTGGGTATTGAAACCCTTACGATAAATGGGGTCCATAAAGATTACCTGAATATTCGTTATCAAGCGGATGACAAATTGTATGTTCCTGTCGACCAAATTGATCTTGTCCAAAAATATGTCGGTTCTGAAGGAAAAGAGCCGAAGCTTTATAAGCTAGGCGGAACGGAATGGAAACGTGTCAAAAGTAAGGTTCAATCATCCGTTGAGAACATTGCCGATGATTTAATCAAGTTATACGCAGAAAGAGAAGCGGCAAAGGGCTATGCCTTTTCACCTGATGGTGATATGCAGAGAGAATTCGAAACATCATTCGCTTATAACGAAACGGAAGATCAATTACGTTCCATAGTCGAAATCAAAAAGGATATGGAACGGGAACGGCCGATGGATCGTTTATTATGTGGCGATGTTGGATATGGGAAGACAGAGGTGGCGATCCGGGCCGCTTTTAAAGCCATAATGGATGGGAAGCAGGTTGCATTTCTTGTTCCGACCACAATCCTCGCCCAGCAGCATTATGAAACATTAAGGGAGCGTTTTCAGGATTATCCCATTTCGATTGGCCTTATGAGCCGTTTCCGGACTAAAAAACAGCAAACGGAAACGATTAAAGGATTGAAGGCCGGCACGGTGGATATTGTGGTTGGCACACATAGGATTTTATCAAAAGATATCGTGTACCGCGATTTGGGATTGCTAATCATTGATGAAGAACAGCGCTTTGGCGTTACACATAAGGAAAAGATCAAACGGTTAAAAACAAATGTGGATGTACTGACTTTGACTGCGACACCGATACCAAGGACCCTACATATGTCTATGTTGGGCGTGAGGGATCTGTCCGTCATCGAAACACCGCCTGAGAACCGGTTCCCGATCCAAACTTATGTCATGGAGTATAATGGCTCTTTGGTAACGGAAGCGATAGAACGGGAATTGGCCAGGGGTGGTCAGGTTTATTTCCTTTACAATCGGGTAGAGGATATAGCAAGAAAAGCAGAAGAAATTTCCATGCTGGTACCTGATGCCCGTGTCACCTTTGCTCATGGGCAAATGACAGAGCAAGAACTGGAAGCCGTCATGTTCGGCTTTTTAGAAGGCGAATATGATGTTTTGGTAAGTACAACCATTATAGAGACGGGTGTTGATATCCCCAATGTCAATACGCTTATAGTGAATGAAGCGGATAGAATGGGACTTTCACAGCTCTATCAGCTGCGTGGCCGTGTAGGTCGATCCAACAGGGTGGCATATGCGTTCTTCACTTATAGGAAAGATAAAGTGTTGACGGAAGTGGCGGAAAAACGTCTTCAATCCATTAAGGAATTTACAGAATTGGGTTCAGGGTTCAAAATCGCGATGCGTGATTTATCCATCAGGGGAGCTGGAAACATTCTAGGGGCCCAACAACATGGCTTCATCGATTCGGTTGGTTTTGATCTGTATTCACAAATGTTGAAAGAAGCTGTAGATGCGAAACGTAATGACCAACCAGCCGAAGAAAAGAGCACCCTGGAAATCGACGTTGAAGTGGATGCTTATATCCCTGATGCCTACATAATGGATGGACATCAGAAAATAGAAATGTATAAAAGGTTCAGAGGTATAGCTTCGCTTGAAGAAGTTGAAGAATTACAAGAGGAAATGATCGATCGTTTCGGAGAATATCCAGAGGAAGTTTCCTATTTATTCATGATTGCCGAAATGAAGGTATATGCTGAAAAGGCTGGAATTGAAAGCATTAAACAATTAAAGCAGGAAATCAGCATTCTCCTTAGGGAAAAGGTCAGCAGCGAAGTGGATGGACAAAAGGTGTTCGAGCTGGGATCGAAGTATGGCCGTATGGTGGGCTTCGGCATGGACGGCAATCGAATGAAGCTGGTCCTGCACATAAAAGGCGTGGAACAAAGCAAGTGGCTTAATATCTTATTTGAAATGGCCAAGGGTTTGCAGTATGTAAAAAAAGAGACGCAAGCCACAAAAAACTAAAATTGAATGATTGTCCTCTAGAAGAAATTTTTTTAGGTACCATGGTAAAAAAATGCAACAAAAAGAAAAATTTTTTCAAAGTGCATAGAACTTACCATTAGAAAAATACTAAGTACAATAGCTGGTGATGATTTTGCTACAAAATGAGGATTTATCAAATCAATTAGATGAAAGTGAGGCAACATTAGATGAAAGCAACTGGTATCGTTCGCCGAATTGATGATTTAGGAAGAGTCGTCATCCCGAAAGAAATTCGCAGGACACTCCGTATTCGTGAAGGAGATCCACTGGAAATATTTGTGGATAGAGATGGAGAAGTCATCCTAAAGAAATACTCTCCTATTAGTGAATTAGGAGATTTCGCAAGGGAATATGCAGAAGCACTATATGATAGCCTTGGAAACCCAGTTATGATTTGTGACAGGGATACTTACATTGCAGTGGCAGGCGGCTCCAAAAAAGAATACTTAAATAAAAGCGTCAGTGATCTAGTGGAAAAAATCATGGAAGAAAGAAATCCTGTCCTGGAGTCTCCGAACGGACAAATTTCATTCGTTGATTCCAATGATGAAGAGGTCCAATCTTATACTGCAGCTCCGATCATTGCGAGTGGCGACCCGATTGGTGCCGTCTTGATTTTCTCTAAAGATAGTACCATTGGTGAAGTGGAACAGAAATCGGTTGAAACAGCAGCAAGTTTCCTAGCTAGACAAATGGAGCAGTAACCTTGGACATGCCATTATATTTTTAAAGGTGGAAAGGGCAGCAATCGCGCTGTCCTTTTTGCACTTTCTAAAAGAAGTGGATATGGAAAATGATTGACAGTATGGCCGGAATTGAAAAATACCCATTGGAATTATGCTATAATAACTACCACATATGAGTGAAAAGGGGAAAAAATATGGCTGAAAAGCCTGTTAAAACATCAAATGAACTTTTTCGAGGTGCGTTGATTTTGAGCGCAGCAGCGATTATCGTAAAAGTTTTGAGCGCGGCCTATCGCATACCATATCAGAACATTGCTGGTGACATCGGATTTTATATCTATCAACAGGTTTATCCCTTCTACGGTGTTGCCTTTACATTATCAACAATCGGCTTTCCGGTAGTCATATCCAAACTAATTGCAGAACGGGAGTCTTCCAAAAATAACTTCGCGGTCAAGGACATATTAGTGACATCATTCGTTGTCTTAAGTTCGATAGGCATCATGATGTTTGCTGCACTATTCCTTGGCGCTGATTGGATTGCAGGATGGATGAAGGATCCGCATTTAGCCGGTCTGCTGAGGATCGTTGCCTATTCCTATTTATTAATGCCGATTTCATCTGTTTTAAGAGGCTATTTTCAAGGAATAAACGACATGTTACCGACGGCAAGTTCGCAGGTCGCTGAACAATGCATCCGTGTGTTGACGATTCTGATCCTTTCCACAATATTCGTGTATCAGGGCTACTCTCATTATGTGGTCGGCAAGGGGGCGGTCCTCGGTTCGGTGACCGGCGGCATGACAGGCCTGGTACTGCTAATTGCTTTCGTTATTTTAAGAGAAGAATGGAAGCTTTTTTTACGAATGAGAATCAAACCGGTGAATTTCATCAAAATTTCCAAAGCCCTGATTTTCCAAGGATTGGCCTTTTGCATAACTGGTTTGATCCTTATCTTGTTTCAGTTTGTCGATTCACTGCACTTGTATTCCCTGCTAAGGGAAACGGGAATGGGGGAAGGGGAAGCCAAAGAATGGAAAGGGGTATATGATCGAGGACAGCCGTTGCTTCAGCTAGGTACAGTCGTGGCTAATTCTTTTGCATTGGCGCTAGTACCTGTAATATCCGGATTCGTTCAGAGGAAAAGTGAACTTGATTTATTGAATAAGATCAAATTGGCGCTTCGTGTAAGTGCGACGATCGGGCTCGCTGCTGCGATCGGGCTGGTGGTGACGATGAAGCCTGTCAATCATATGCTGTTCACTGATGCCAAAGGGACGATTACTTTAGCAATTTTCTCTTTATCGATTTTATTTACATCCCTCATTATGGCGGAAGCGGCAGTGATTCAAAGTTTAGGCCATTCGTTCGTGCCGGTGATCATTACGATTGTGGGGGTGGGCAGCAAGTGGGCTTTGAACCTTGTTCTGGTGCCCCATTACAAAATTGCGGGAGCAGCCTCGGCAACAGTACTTGCGTATATGATCATGACTGTATTATTTTATGTTGTATTGAAAGTACATATTAAAAAGACATTAATTGAAAAACGACACGTGTTAATTATCTTGAAGAGTACGGTTTACATGGGGGCTGCGGTTGTTTTATTCAATGGTTTATTCGAATTGATGTCCTCAGGCGAGAGCCGGTTGTTAGCTACGATCCAAGCTTTGATCGGTGTAGGGATCGGTGCAGCCGTTTTTGTGATGACCGCCATTCGGGCAGGCTTATTTGGTGAAGAAGAACTTTCACTTATACCTGCAGGTTCAAAGCTTAAACGATTTATAATAACGAATAGGAGTATAAGAAATCATGAATGAGATTACGATAATAGGCCTTGGTGCAGGGGATTTAGAGCAGCTTCCACTAGGGATTTATAAAAAATTGATACAAACAGAACAATGCTACGTCAGAACGGTTGATCATCCGGTAATCGGGGATTTGAAAAGGGAAGGAATAAATTTCACGGCGTTTGACGGGATATATGAAAAGCACGACCAATTTGAAGCTGTATATGAAGAAATTGCCGGAACATTATTACAAGAGGCTTCAAACCGTTCCATTTTATACGCAGTTCCGGGGCATCCTATGGTTGCGGAAAAAACGGTGCAGCTTTTGCTCGAAAAGGGTCCGGCTCTTGGAATAGCCATTAAGCTGGAAGGCGGGCAAAGTTTCCTTGATCCATTGTTTCAGGCTGTTAGGATCGATCCGATAGAAGGGTTTCAGCTATTGGATGGAACAGATCTTTCACCGGATGATTTACACATTACCCAGCATATGATAATCGGACAGGTGTATGACGCATTCAGTGCATCCGATGTGAAGCTGACTTTGATGGAAAAGCTCCCGGATGACTACGTGGTATATATCGTAACTGCGGCAGGCAGCAGTCAGGAAAAAGTGACAAAATGCGCCCTCTTCGAACTCGACCGTCAGATGGAGTTAAGTAACTTGACGAGTGTTTATGTCCCACCAGTAAAAGATGAAGCTTTACGATATAGAGAGTTTTCTAAGCTGCGGCGGGTCATCGCAGAACTTAGAGGTCCTGACGGATGTCCTTGGGATAAGAAACAAACTCATGAAAGCTTGAAGAAATATCTAATAGAAGAAGCATATGAGCTGATTGATTCCATCGACGAAGGTGACGATGAGGGTATGGTTGGTGAACTTGGGGATGTCCTGCTTCAGGTGATGCTTCATTCACAAATCGGCGAAGATGAGGGCATGTTCACGATAGATGATGTGATTGAAGGCATTACGGCAAAAATGATTCGGCGCCATCCTCATGTATTCGGAGATGTTGAAGTGAGCGGCGAGGAAGATGTATTAGTGAACTGGCAGAAAATCAAAGAAGATGAAAAAGGGAGCGAAACAAAAGCTCTGAAATCCATACTGGATGGTATTGAGAAATCGCTGCCAAACTTACTTCGGGCCGAAGAGTACCAAAAAAGGGCTGCGAAGGTCGGATTTGATTGGGATGAGGTTTCCGAAGCCTGGAAAAAGGTCAGGGAAGAAGTGCAGGAATTGGAAGAGGAAATATTGAGTCCGAACAGGGATGTTGAAAGAATAAAATCAGAGCTGGGCGACCTCTTTTTTGCGCTTGTCAACATTTCACGTTATTATGACATACAAGCGGAAGAAGCCGTCTACAAAGCAAATCAAAAATTCCACCAGCGTTTTACATATATAGAAGAGTGCATTCAAAGGGCAGACAAAAAATTTGAGGATTATACATTGGAAGAACTGGATTCATATTGGGATGAAGCAAAAGCTAAAGGACTTTAATTAAGGGAGAGATTTGAATGTCGATGAGATTGGATAAATTCCTGAAAGTTTCAAGGTTGATCAAGCGCCGCACACTTGCAAAGGAGGTTGCGGATAAAGGGAGAATCACGATTAATGGACAACAGGCCAAAGCAAGTTCGAATGTGAAAGATGGCGATGAGTTGACAGTAAGATTCGGTCAAAAGCTTGTTACGGTACGTGTCGATAAAATTCAAGAAACGACGAAAAAAGAAGCGGCTGCAGATATGTATACCATCGTAAAGGAAGAAAAGCTAGCGGAGGAGTAAGGACAGGCTTGGTTCTAATTCCAATCTTACGGACATACACTTGTACAAAATCAGTGGTACTGTGAGGGATGAAAAAATGAGCCAATATATTGATCCGAATGCTGGTTACACAAAGGGAACGACCCAAGAGCATGATGTAACGATGAAAGGCCGCCGTTTACTTGATATTACCGGTGTCAAACAAGTTGAAAGTTTTGATAATGAAGAGTTTCTGCTCGAAACGTCAATGGGATTCTTATCAATCCGGGGCCAAAACTTGCAAATGAAGAATTTGGACGTTGATAAAGGCATCGTTTCCATTAAGGGAAAGATTTTCGACCTTGTTTATTTAGATGAGCAATCAGGGGAGAAAGCTAAAGGATTCTTTGGCAAGTTGTTCAAATGACCTTAACGATCCAATTTTATACGTTGCTTGCGATGATAGGCATGGGCAGTGGCTTTGGAGCTGCCCTGGATACGTATAGCCGGTTCCTGAATCGTTCAGAAAGGAAAAGGTGGATTGTATTCATCCATGACTTCCTTTTCTGGATCATTCAGGGTCTCCTTATTTTTTATGTTTTGTTTTTAGTGAATGAGGGAGAGTTTCGCCTCTATTTATTTTTGGCCTTATTATGCGGTTTTTCAGCTTATCAAGCACTTTTCAAAGGCTTCTATCTACGTTTTTTAGAGTTTTTGATAATACTTGTGATAAAGTTGGCGAGATTTATAGCGAATTCGGTTCACATGCTGATATTTCTACCGATAAAATGGGTAATAGTATCCATATTAGCCATCATCATCGGGATAGGTAAGTTCGTTTTGGCCTTATTAAAATGGGCGGGGAAATTACTTCTCTTTATTTTGAATATATTCTGGAGACCTTTAAAATGGATTCTGACTTATATATGGAATTTATTGCCGGTTTTTGTTACGAAAAACGTCGGGAAGTTTTATAATAAAGGAAAAGGGATTTTATTGAAAATAAAGAATTCTATATTTAGAACAATAAATGGATGGAAAAATAAAAAGAAATGAGGAGCGATAAAAAAATGAGTAGCCTGCGTAAAAGGAAAGTGGCAAAAATAGAAAATCCCTACGTCGCTCAACAAGAGAAAAAAGTACAAACCGTAGAAAAAAAGAAGCGTGGTCTAATGCGTAGATTAACTCTATACTCAGTTTTCGCCGCTGTCTTTTTGATTTTTGCCGTTTCCACCCTCATAACGCAAAATGTTGCACTGGATGAGAAAGTTCAACAAAAGGAAGAATTGAAGGGAAAGTTAGCTGAATTGAAAAAAGACGAGACCCTTCTTAAAGAAGAAATCGTAAAGCTTAATGACGACGACTATATAGCGAAAATAGCAAGACGGGATTATTTCTTGTCTGAAAAAGGTGAGATCATTTTTACCCTTCCAAAAGGGAAGGAAGATAGTGACTAATATTGACACTGTTTTTTTACTTTCGTTATAATATAGTGTGAAGAGATTTTTTTAACATTTCTAAGGAGGAACATTTTTTTTATGTCAATCGAAGTAGGCAGCAAGTTACAAGGTAAAGTAACAGGCATAACTAATTTTGGTGCATTTGTAGAGCTACCTCAAGGTTCAACCGGTCTTGTCCATATCAGTGAAGTGGCTGATAACTATGTCAAGGATATCAATGATCATTTAAAAGTGGGCGATACAGTTGAGGTGAAAGTCATCAACGTTAAAGATGGCAAGATTGGCTTGTCCATAAAAAAAGCGATAGACCGTCCTGAAGGTGAGCAAAAACCTGCATACACACCACGTCCGCGCCAAGGAAGAGGGAATGACAGCCGTTCCAAAGACTTCCGCTCGAAAGGAAATGGTTTCCAACCAAAAGAAAACTTTGAGCAAAAAATGGCTAAATTCTTAAAGGATAGCGAAGACCGCTTAACGACCCTAAAACGTAGCACCGAAACGAAACGGGGAGGTCGAGGAGGAAGACGCGGATAAAACTGCTGCTGAAAATAATAGTTTAGCAACTTTCCCTGTGAAATTATTCATAGTGTAGATAAAGGCAAGCTTGCCGGCTTGTCTTCTTTTATTATCAACGATATACCAAAAGCGCCCCTGCACACTTACCAGAGATAAGTGTGCAGGGGCGCTTTTGGTATTTGATGACCCGTACGGGATTCGAACCCGTGTTACCGCCGTGAAAGGGCGGTGTCTTAACCGCTTGACCAACGGGCCATGATTTTCATGATAAAAGATAGCGGCAGAGGGGATCGAACCCCCGACCTCACGGGTATGAACCGTACGCTCTAGCCAGCTGAGCTACGCCGCCATAATGATAATTGCTACTGAAGCACAAGTTATATCTTACATTCGTGAAGAAAAAATGTCAACAAAAAAAATAAAGTTTGTCGGTTTCCATTTCCTGATTATTTATTCGTGTTATTTTCCGCAAAAATAACCTAAAAACTTTGCTTTTCTTCAAAAAAAAAAGAACACCCGTTTCTGTATTGGAAAAAAAGGCACAAAAACCTGTATACAAATGATTGTTCAAGAAGAATTTCGTCGAACGTTTTTCTTATCCGCTTATAAAATTCTGACAAAAAAATAGACAAGCCCTCTTTATAATAAAAATCACTAATATGAATGGGGTGTTGAAATGGAAAAAGTAGAAAGACCTATGATGGAACCTCTTGGAGATGTTCAGTTAAAAGAAGCGAAGGCAGGGGCCATCAATTGGATCCAACAACTGCAAATGAAGAGTGAAGACATATTCATAAAAAAAGGTATATCTTTAGCAATCATAGGTTTTTTATTAGGACGGGCTTTAATTCTTTCGCAGCTGGCACCATTTGGACTTCCGTTTTTCGCAGCTGTTTTTCTCATGAGACGTGATAGGGCTCCACTGGCTTTATTCGGATTGATTGCAGGTGGGCTGACCGTTCACTATTCGAATAGTTTAGTCATCTTTGCATCGGCGTTCCTGCTCCTGTTATTTCATAAGATCAAGAAGCCCGCCGTGGAAGGACAATTCAAGACAATGTCGATGTACGTCTTCGCTTCACTATTCCTGGTCAACCTGGCCGAGCAATATCTGGTATTTCGAACGATTCAGCTGTACGACCTGATGATGATAGGGGTAGAGGCGGGACTGGCGATGATTTTAACTTTAATCTTCATACAGTCCATCCCGATGCTGACCGTTAGGACAAAGTCCCAATCATTAAAGACGGAGGAAATTGTCAGCATCATCATCTTGCTGGCTTCGGTTATGACCGGAACCATCGGCTGGATGATATATGATTTATCACTCGACCATATATTCTCGCGATACCTGGTTCTCCTCTTCGGGCTGGCGGGAGGGGCCGCCATAGGCTCCACTGTAGGTGTAGTTACTGGATTGATATTCAGCTTGGCAAGCATTGCCAGTCTATATCAAATGAGCCTTCTCGCATTTTCAGGGCTTCTGGGCGGTCTGTTGAAGGAGGGAAGGAAGATAGGGGTTGCTAGCGGCCTCTTGATTGCTACATTACTGATAGGTTTATATGGTGAGGGCACCAATAATATCATGGTGACCCTTTATGAATCACTTATAGCTGTGGCACTATTCATATTGACACCGTCATCCATCATCAACAAAATAGCGAAACATATACCGGGAACAGTCGAGAATTCTGATGAACAGCAGCAGTATGCCCGAAAAGTGAGGGATGTCACCGCTCAAAGGGTGGAGCAATTCTCACATGTATTTGAGGCGCTTTCTAATAGCTTTTCGCAAGTGGATGAAAGGGGGAGATTGGAGGAAGATGAGAAAGAATTCGACTACTTCTTAAGTAATGTAACGGAAAAGACGTGCCAGCTTTGTTTTAAAAAGGAGCAATGCTGGTCCAAGAACTTTAATACAACCTATGACGGCATGCAGGAAATTATGCTTCAATTAAGTGAAAATAATGGTCAACTCCCCCAAAAAACTTCGAAAGAATGGGGGAAATATTGCAGTCGCGGGCCTCAGGTCATCGGGGCGATATCACAGGAGCTTACTTATTTTGAAGCTAACCAAAAATTAAAAAGGCAGGTGAAGGAAAGTCGGAAGCTAGTAGCGGATCAACTGCGGGGCGTTTCGGCAGTAATGGATGATTTTGCGAAAGAAATTCAAAGGGAAAGGAAGAATCATCATGTACACGAAGAATCCATTTTGGAAGCCATCCAGGATTTTGGACTGCACATAGGTCATGTTGAAATATACAGTCTAGAACAAGGAAATGTTGATATAGAGATGAGTGTCCCATACTGCCAGGGCAGAGGGGAATGTGAAAAGTTGATTGCACCTATGCTTTCTGACATTTTAGGGGAAACGATAGTCGTTCATTCAGAAGAGTGTGCAACGTATCCAAGCGGGCAATGTGAGGTGATATTTAGGTCAGCAAAAAAATTCACGGTCGAAACGGGTGTGGCTCATGCTGCCAAGGGGGGAGGGCTTGTATCAGGAGATAGTTATACGACCATGGAAATTGGCTGCGGCAAATTCGCAATAGCCATTAGTGATGGAATGGGAAATGGGGAAAGGGCCCATTTTGAAAGTACAGAAACATTAAAGCTGCTACAAAAATTTTTACAATCGGGAATAGAAGAAAAAATAGCCATTAAATCCGTAAACTCCGTATTATCTCTACGCACTACCGATGAAATATTTTCGACTCTTGATTTGGCAATGATTGATCTTCAGGACGCAAGGGCTAAGTTTTTAAAAATCTGTTCGATACCGAGTTTCATTAAAAGGGGGGATAGGATAATAAAAATTGAATCAAGTAACCTCCCTATGGGGATCATCCAGGATTTCGATGTTGATGTAGTATCAGAAGAGCTGAAGGCAGGGGACATATTAATCATGATGAGTGATGGAGTGTTCGATGGCCCCTCACATGTCGAAAATATCGAGTTCTGGCTTAAACGAAAAATCAAGGAAATGGAAACGGACGATCCGCAGGAAATCTCTGATTTAATATTGGAGGAGGTTATCCGTACAAAAGGGATCATAGATGATGACATGACAGTGGTAACATCGAAAATTAAGCATAACACACCGAAATGGGCATCCATTCCCGTTTCCCCAAAACGCAAAAAGGCCCAGTAGGGGCCGTTTATATATAAAATAAACAAAACCAAAAATGAGGTGGTGTAGATGGAAGAAGGATAAAAGGTAAAGAGATGAACTCTTTTCAATCATTCCGCTCCATATGTGACTTGATGTGATGTCTTTTTCGTATAATTTCCCCTCTTTTAGTCAATTATGGTAACAAATTGATAGGAAGGGAGAGCAAAACATGAAAGCAGGAACATTAAGACAGATTTTGCTTATAACCGACGGATGTTCAAATCATGGTGAGGAGCCGTCTGCCATGGCTGAATTAGCAAGGGAGCAAGGCATAACCATCAATGTCATAGGTGTAATGGAAAATGATGTGATAGATGAAAAGGGACTTAAGGAAATCGAGAAGATTGCTGGTTCAGGAGGTGGCGTAAGTCAAATAGTCTATGCACAGCAGTTGTCCCAAACCGTACAGATGGTGACCCAAAAGGCAATGACACAAACTATACAGGGAGTTATCAATCGCGAACTTCAACAAATACTTGGAGATTCGAAAACGATGGAGGATCTTCCGCCGGATAAACGAGGAGAAGTGATGGAGGTGGTCGATGAGCTTGGGGAAACAAGCAAGCTCGAAGTACTGATTCTTGTTGATACCAGTGCAAGCATGAAACATAAACTGCCTACAGTGAAAGATTCCTTATTAGATCTTTCCCTTAGTATGAATGCAAGGATGGGTGACAGCCGTTTTTCCGTATTCGTATTTCCTGGGAAAAGAAATGACGTTGAAAAGTTGCTGGATTGGACCCCCAACCTTGAAGCCTTGACGGCAACTTTTCCTAAGCTTAGTACAGGGGGACTCACTCCGACAGGTCCAGCCATTCGTGAAGCTTTAACATATTTCAATAAAAAACGTTCATTGAGGGGATTGTTATCACATGATGATGAACAATACTTTGAGGAATCAATGTAAACTCCTGCCTGGCAGTTTGGTCACTGGAAAATGGAATAAAAACCAGTACAAAATAATTAAAGAATTGGGGTGTGGAGCGAACGGGATCGTTTATTTGGTTGAAAGCGGAAATCGTCATTATGCTTTAAAGCTCAGTGATAATGGGACGTCCATTATTTCGGAGATGAATATCCTAAAATCCTTTTCAAAGGTCCAGGGGTCTACCCTTGGACCTTCCTTTTTGGAAGCGGATGATTTCATGAAAACAGGAAAGCAGCTCCCTTTTTATGTCATGGAATATATCCACGGACACGATTTTTTGCGTTTCATCGATAAGAAAGGGTCATCATGGATAGGAGTCCTAATGCTTCAGCTTTTAACAAGCTTGTCTGCCTTGCATACCAATGGCTGGGTATTCGGCGATTTGAAACCCGAGAATTTGATCGTGACTTCACCAGCCTATAAGGTACGGTGCGTGGATGTTGGCGGAACCACCTTAATTGGGCGATCTGTTAAAGAATTCACCGAGTTCTTTGACAGGGGCTACTGGGGACTTGGATCAAGAAAGGCCGATCCGCAATATGACTTGTTCGCTGTGGCGATGATTATAATCAATTCTGCCTATCCTGGACGTTTCCACAAAAAAGGGGAGGGGTATAGACAGCTTAACGACTTGATTAAGCAGAAAAAGGAATTGCACCCCTACAGGAAGATGTTGGATAAAGCGCTCAACGGGCATTATGATTCAGCCCTCCAAATGCGGGAGGATTTGGTCACGGTGCTAAGTAAGCAAAACCATTCGAAAAAAAAGGGCCTGACCCAGGCAGCGACGGGTCAGCAACAAACAATGCAACCTTCAACGAGACAAGCAAGAAGGTCCCAAAACAATTCAAAAAAGAAAAGCGGCGGTTTTTTTGAAACTTTTTTGCTTGTTGCCATCATATCGATGCTCTATGTTCTTTACATATATGAACAGTTGTTATGATATAGTTATTAGGTGAATGCCATGGAATAGTTGAAACCATTTCATGATTGAATCGTATAAAACTAATGCCTGTCCATAAAGAAGGAAGATTGTATGTTAAAGGAAAAAGTTCTGAGCACAATTTATAGAAACGAATTGATTAAGGAAAACTCGAAGTTGCTAATAGGCGTTTCCGGAGGACCGGACTCGTTGGTGCTTCTCCATATCCTTAAGGAAATTCAACCTCTTTTCCATTACGAGATGCTCGTGGCAAGTGTTGACCATATGTTTCGTGGTGAAGAATCCTATGAGGATTATAAATATGTAGAGCATATATGTGAACGGTGGGGCATTACATTTGAGGGAAAAAGGATCGATGTACCTGCCCGGATGGAGCAGACGGGGGAAAGCTCACAAATAACGTCAAGAAAGCTGCGTTTTGCTTTCTATGAAGAAATGATGGATAAGCATCAAGCCTCCACGCTTGTCCTGGGGCATCATGGAGATGATCAAATAGAAACGATGCTCATGCGTTTAACAAGAGGGGCGACAGGTAAGGCAAGAGCAGGCATACCCATAAAGAGGCGTTTCCATACAGGGAATCTGGTCAGGCCTTTTCTTGAAATCACGAAAAGTCAAATAATCGAATATGCGGGCCTTCATAATATTGAACCAAGGTTTGATCCGAGCAATGAAACGGGTGTCTATGCAAGAAATCGTTTTAGACATGAAGTTCTTCCGTTTTTAAAGAAAGAAAATAGAAAGGTTCATGAGCATTTCCAACGATTCAGTGAAGAGCTTTATGAAGATGAAGAGTTTTTTTTGAACCTGGTTTCAAGCAAAATGTCCGAGGTTTGGATCCGACAGGATAAAGATCAAGCGGTTATCCAGATTGATAAGGTTCTCGCGATGCCTAAACCTTTACAAAGAAGGGGGATTCAACTAATATTAAACTATCTTTATTTGGAGAGACCTTCATCGCTTTCGGCATTACATATTGACCAACTTTTAGTTTTGTTTTTGAATCCTCAACCATCTGCAGAATTGCATCTTCCGGAGGGCCTTATTGCGGAAAAATCATATCAAACTTGCACGTTTAGATTTTTTCGTCAAAAAAGCCGTGAATATTCCCTTAAATTACAAATTCCCGGTGAGACTATTCTTCCGAATGGATATAAGATTAAAGCGCACTATATAAAAGAAGAAATTCCGGTACTTAGGGGAAATGATTCTTTTATTCTTCCCGAATCAGCTGTTCAGTTTCCTCTTACAGTCCGAACCAGGAATGAAGGCGAACGGATGGCCGTCAAGGGATTAGGTGGAACTAAAAAGTTAAAGGATATTTTTATTAATGAAAAGATCCCGATGCTAGAAAGAAATGTGTGGCCGGTCATCATCGATCAAACGGGAACGGCAATTTGGCTGCCTGGTTTAAAGAAATCGAATGTTGAGCCGGATATTATTTCTGATGAAAAATCTTTAATCTACTTAGAATATAAAAAAGCTTAATTCTTCATGGGGGGCAATTAATTACAATGACCATGCAAAACGACATTGAAAAGGTTTTAATAACAGAGGAAGAACTTCAATTAAAAATCAGGGAATTGGGTGCGCAGCTTGAAGCTGATTACCAAGGTAAGTTCCCGTTGGCCATCGGAGTGCTGAAAGGCGCCATGCCATTTATGTCAGATTTACTGAAACGTGTGGATACACATCTTGAAATGGACTTTATGGATGTTTCGAGCTATGGTAACTCCACAGTATCTTCCGGTGAAGTGAAAATCATCAAGGATCTTGATACATCAGTTGAAGGCCGTGATATTTTAATCATCGAAGATATTATCGACAGCGGTTTGACTCTTAGCTATCTTGCGGAACTTTTCCGTTATCGAAAAGCAAAATCAATTAAAATCGTTACCTTATTGGATAAACCAACAGGCAGGAAAGCGGATATCACTCCGGACTATGCCGGGTTCATCGTTCCGGATGCATTTGTTGTCGGATATGGTCTTGATTTTGCGGAAAAGTATCGTAATCTCCCGTATATTGGCATATTGAAGCCTGAAATTTACTCGAATTAATCGTACCTGTTTGAAAGGGAAGACCAGATAAAAACAGCGGTGTTAAATTATTGTAATTCATTAATTTTGTATGATAGTATTTACTATAGTTTGTTTACCCGTGGGAGGAGGTAAGGGATGAATCGGATCTTCCGTAATACCATATTTTATTTACTGATCTTTTTGGTCATCATTGGGATTGTAAGCATTTTTAATAATAACAATGAACCAACGGAGAAAATGACCCAAGATGAATTCTATAAGCATTTGGAGAATGGGGACGTTACTGCACTGACGATGCAGCCCGAAAGCAGTGTATTTGAAATCACAGGAAAGCTCAAAGGTTATGAGGAAAACAAATTCTTTGTGACTTACGTGCCTTTCAGTGAATATTCGCAAAGTCGGATAAATGATGCCGTAACCAAGTTGGATAAGGACATCATCACTGTTGAACCTCCAGAAAAAACAAGTGGCTGGGTGACATTTTTCACTTCCATCATTCCATTTGTAATCATTTTTATCCTCTTCTTCTTTTTACTTAACCAAGCTCAAGGCGGCGGTGGTGGCCGCGTCATGAACTTCGGGAAAAGTAAGGCGAAATTGTATAATGATGATAAGAAAAAAGTTCGCTTCAATGATGTTGCCGGAGCGGACGAAGAAAAGCAGGAACTTGTCGAGGTTGTTGAATTCTTGAAAGATCCTCGCAAATATGCCGAGCTTGGAGCCCGTATTCCTAAAGGGGTACTTTTAGTCGGGCCTCCTGGTACAGGTAAAACTTTACTTGCACGAGCAGTAGCTGGTGAAGCCGGAACTCCTTTCTTCTCAATCAGTGGTTCTGATTTTGTTGAAATGTTTGTGGGTGTCGGTGCATCCCGTGTTCGTGATTTGTTTGAAAATGCTAAGAAGAATGCACCATGTATCATCTTCATCGATGAAATTGATGCAGTCGGACGTCAACGTGGCGCAGGTCTTGGTGGCGGTCACGATGAACGAGAACAGACATTGAACCAGCTACTGGTGGAAATGGATGGTTTCGGTGGTAATGAAGGAATCATAATCATCGCTGCGACTAACCGTGCTGATGTATTGGATCCGGCATTATTGCGTCCAGGACGTTTCGACCGTCAAATAACGGTAGGCCGCCCTGATGTTAAGGGCCGTGAAGAAGTGCTGAAAGTGCATGCACGCAATAAACCATTAGCAGAAACAGTCGATTTGAAAGCGATCGCTCAGCGTACTCCAGGATTTTCTGGTGCAGATCTTGAAAACTTACTGAATGAAGCGGCGCTTGTTGCTGCCCGTCAAGATAAGAAGAAGATCGACATGTCCGATTTGGATGAAGCTTCGGATCGTGTTATCGCTGGACCTGCCAAGAAGAACCGTGTCATTTCCAAAAAGGAAAGAAATATCGTAGCTTGGCATGAAGCAGGCCATACCATTATTGGGTTGGTTCTGGATGATGCCGAAGTCGTTCATAAAGTTACGATAGTCCCTCGTGGTCAAGCTGGCGGTTATGCAGTTATGCTGCCGAAAGAAGATCGTTTCTTCATGACGGAACCTGAGCTTAAAGATAAAATCGTAGGACTATTGGGTGGCCGTGTAGCCGAAGAAGTTACATTCGGGGAAGTGAGTACCGGTGCGCATAACGACTTCCAGCGTGCAACGGGCATAGCTCGGAGCATGGTTATGGAATATGGAATGAGTAAGCTCGGGCCGCTTCAATTCGGTAATTCTCAAGGTCAGGTCTTCCTAGGCCGCGATTTCAACAATGATCAAAACTATTCAGATGCAATAGCATATGAAATCGATCTTGAAATTCAACGTATCATCAAGGAAGCTTACGAAAGATGTAAGAAGATCCTTACTGAAAATCGTGAAAAACTTGATTTGGTTGCAAAAACCCTGCTTGAAGTGGAAACACTTGATGCGGAACAAATCAAAGGTTTATTCCATAATGGTAAATTGCCAGAACGGGATTATACGGCTCTGAACGGGAATTTAACCACTGATGAGAATGTCAAGGTGAACATCAATAAGAAGAAGGAAGAAAAAGAGGCCCTATTAGATCCATTGGATAAGAGAGGACCTGAGGACCTTGAAATAACGGAGGAAGGATTGAATACCCCTCCAATCAAAGAAGGTGCTCCTCAAGATCAGCCGCTTTCCTTCCCGAACGAAGACGACAATAAAAAGTCTTAATTGACTAAATTCAAAAGGGTATTTCCGCCTCGGAAATACCCTTTTCTTAACTCTTAAATTAATTATGATAAAGTTTCTGGGATATCTTTCGAAAAGTGCGACTGATAGCGTGGGAAATAACAGTGTGGTATGATGTTGGAGAATAATTTACCGGAGTGATGAAACGATGATTTTTGTATTGGATGTTGGGAATACGAATACTGTATTAGGCGTATACGATGAAGATATTTTAAAATATCATTGGCGAATTGAGACTAGCCGTCACAAGACAGAAGATGAGTATGGAATGGTCATAAAGTCTTTGCTGCAACATGAAGGTCTTTCGTTTGATCAATTTGATGGAATCATTATTTCTTCGGTAGTTCCGCCAATTATGTTTGCGCTTGAACGCATGTGCAAAAAATACTTTGGAATTAAACCGCTAATAGTTGGACCTGGAATAAAAACTGGTTTGAATATTAAATACGAAAATCCCCGTGAGGTTGGAGCGGACCGAATCGTTAATGCTGTTGCAGGCATTCAGGAATATGGAAGCCCTCTCATTATCGTGGATTTTGGTACGGCAACGACATATTGCTACATAAATGAGGATAAACAATACATGGGCGGAGCCATTGCTCCGGGTATAAATATTTCTACTGAGGCACTTTATTCAAAGGCAGCCAAACTTCCAAGAATAGAAATCAGCCGGCCGGAAGGGATTATCGGGAAAAATACGGTGTCCGCCATGCAGGCTGGCATTTTGTATGGGTATGTTGGACAGGTAGAAGGAATCGTTAATCGAATTAAGGCGCAAAGTAATCTAGAACCAACGGTAATAGCGACAGGCGGACTGGCTACCTTAATTGCTAATGAGTCCACTGTGATTGACGTTGTGGAGCCATTTTTGACCTTGAAGGGGCTGCAGCTGATTTATAAACGTAATCGTGAGCAAGTGAAGAAGTAACACAAAGTATGAAAGGAGCAAAATGAATGAAGGATTATCTAATAAAGGCGTTAGGTTATGAAGGACAGGTTCGTGCATATGCCGTTTCAACGACAGACACCGTAGGAGAAGCTCAGCGACGCCATTATACATGGCCTACTGCTTCAGCTGCCCTTGGACGGGCTATGACGGCAGGCGTTATGATGGGTGGCATGTTAAAAGGTGAAGAAAAGCTGACGATCAAAATTGAGGGCGGCGGTCCGATTGGTTCCATCCTGGTCGACAGCAATGCAAAGGGAGAAGTCCGCGGATATGTCACTCACCCGCAAACCCACTTTGATTTGAATGAGCAAGGTAAGCTGGATGTAAGGAGAGCGGTGGGTACCGATGGATTGTTGACTGTTGTCAAAGATATTGGTCTTCGTGATTACTTTTCGGGGCAAGTACCGCTTGTATCGGGAGAATTGGGTGAAGATTTCACTTATTACTTTGTTACTTCCGAACAGGTGCCTTCATCTGTGGGGGTTGGGGTCCTGGTGAATCCGGATAATTCAATCCTTGCAGCGGGCGGATTTATCATTCAGTTAATGCCAGGTACATCCGAAGATACGATTTCCAAAATCGAAAAACGACTAAGCACGATAACTCCTGTTTCCAAGATGATTCAAAGCGGCATGACTCCTGAAGAAATCCTAACCGAAATTTTAGGTGAGGGCAATGTGAATATATTAGAAAAAATGGATGTCCAATTCTCCTGTCAATGTTCCAGGGAAAGAATTGCTAATGCATTGATCAGCCTGGGGCAAGCTGAGATTCGGGATATCATTGAGACAGAGGGACAAGCGGAGGCGCATTGTCATTTTTGTAATCAGACCTACCAATTCTCGAAGGAAGAACTCGAGGAACTGGAAGCGGAAACCAAAAAATAATTTACGGGGGATAAGGGTTTGCCAAAACAAAAGCTTCGGGCGATTATTGCTGGGCTTGCCTTGTTGAACCTATTGACTATCATTATCTTTGTCATAAAACCACTAATCATTTCAAAATCCGTCATTGGGGAAGAAACGGCCGCAAAGGTTGGATCGAAGGATATTTCCCGGGACGAATGGATTAATGAGCTCGAAAAAAGATATGGGGAAGATGTACTTGAGGAAATGGTCGATAAAGAGGTAGTGAAACAGGCAGCTGAAAAGTACAAAGTGAAAATTTCGGATGAAGAGCTTGATCGGGAACTTAAAATGATGAAAACGATGTATGGGACTGCCGGTCAGAACCTTAACAAAAGTAACGATCAACTGAGGCAGGAAATTCAGTCGAGTCTCCTCCTCGAGAAGCTCCTCACCAAGGACGTATCGGTTTCCGAAACGGCAATGCGTAATTATTATGATGATAATAAGGATATCTATAGAATCCCTACTGCTTTCCATATATCCCATATTACCACGTCTACACAAAAGCAGGCAGACCAAGTCATACGTGAGCTGGAGAAAGGTGTCTCCTTTGATGTCTTGGCGATGGAAAAGTCCCATGATGAGTTTACTGCCAATCAAGGGGGCGACATGGGTTATATATCACAGGATAACGAGCAAGTCTCCAAGGAATACATTACCGCTGCCGAGAAATTGAAGGTGAAAAAGTGGAGTGATGCAATCCAGACGGAGGATGGCTGGGCCGTTCTCTACCTGCATGAAAGAATAGAGGGCAAGCAGTATGAATATGAAGAAGTTAAAGACAAAATTCACCGCCAAATAGCCCTTGAACAGATTCAGGCACCGGTCTCAGGGAAAATTTTCTGGGACGAATTTGATGTAGAATGGTTTTATGGATTGAAGGAAGAAAAGTAGGTCAATTGTTTTGTGAGAAAATTTAGAATATAGTATATAATCATTGACAATGAACTATTAAAACTGGTAACTTTAAAATTATAAAACCAATAAACATACTCGGCATTGAAATGATAAGGGAGTGGAGAAAATGGCACGTATAGCTAATTCTGTAATCGATTTAATTGGACAAACACCTATTGTTAAGTTAAACAAGCTTCAAAATGAAAACAGTGCAGATATTTATTTGAAACTTGAGTATTTTAACCCAGGTAGCAGTGTAAAAGACCGTATCGCCCTTGCGATGATCGAAGCGGCAGAAAAAAATGGTACCCTTAAGCCAGGTGATACGATCATTGAACCTACAAGCGGAAATACCGGAATAGGCCTGGCGATGGTAGCTGCGGCAAAGGGCTATAAATCAATTCTGGTTATGCCGGAGACGATGAGCTTGGAACGCCGTAACTTGCTTCGCGCTTATGGCGCAGAATTAGTCCTTACTCCTGGTCCTGAAGGAATGAAGGGTGCAATCGCAAAGGCGACTGAGCTGTCTAAAGAAAAAGGTTACTTCATTCCACAGCAATTCGAAAACGAAGCCAATCCTGAAGTACATCGGAACACTACAGGCCCTGAAATCGTTGAAGCCTTTGGAGATGATGGCCTGGATGCATTCGTTGCCGGAATCGGTACTGGCGGAACCATTACGGGTGCCGGTGAAGTCCTGCGTGAAAAATTCCCTGACATCAAAATTTACGCTGTTGAACCTGCGGACTCTCCAGTATTATCGGGTGGGACTCCAGGACCTCATAAAATCCAAGGAATCGGAGCAGGCTTCGTTCCAAGTATATTGAATACAGATCTCTATGATGAAATCATTCAAGTCAATACAGAGGAATCTTTTGATTATGCACGCCGCGCAGCAAAAGAAGAAGGAATCCTTGGCGGAATTTCTTCTGGAGGTGCTATCGCAGCTGCCATTAAAGTGGCTGACAAACTGGGAAAAGGCAAAAAGGTACTTGCCATCATACCAAGTAATGGTGAACGCTACTTAAGTACGCCATTATATAACTTTGAGTAAGACAAGACACTAAAAATGAGAAGCGAAGTTCCTTAGGGGCTTTGCTTTTCTTTTTGCAGAAAAGCCTGCAGAGGTGTTCCGATTCTTCATGGAGCTTGCACTATGCCTGTGTAAATGGGTAAACTCGTATATATAGATTTCTTTAAGTGAAGGAGAACGTTGGATGTCATTAGCTGGAGCGTCAAAAATAAAATGCGGTTCATTTGATTTGGATTACAGCAATAAAACCTTAATTATGGGGATTTTGAATGTTACGCCGGACTCCTTTTCGGATGGCGGGAAATATAATCGGATAGATTCTGCATTGAAGCATGCCGAACAGATGGTCAACGATGGAGCGGATATATTGGATGTAGGCGGAGAGTCCACCCGGCCTAACTATGAGAGGATATCGGATGAAGAGGAAATAGAGAGAGTTGCCCCGATTATAGAGGCCATATCCCGTAATATTGAGGTTCCGATATCGGTTGATACGTATAAATCAAGAGTAGCGGAAGCGGCGTTAAAAGCAGGAGCCCATATATTAAATGACATTTGGGGAGGTAAAGCCGATTCCTTGATGTCGAAGGTTGCTGCAGAATATAAGGTGCCGATCATCTTGATGCATAACAGGGGTAACATGGAATATGGACATTTTGTTCGGGATGTACTTCAAGATTTATTTGAAAGCATCATGTTGGTGAAGGATGCGGGAGTCAAGGATGAAAACATCATTCTCGATCCAGGAATTGGCTTTGCGAAAGATTTAAAGTTTAATTTGGAAATGATGAGGAATCTTGATAAGCTGGTATCGTTAGGTTATCCCGTACTGTTAGCCACATCAAGAAAGTCCATGATTGGACATGTTCTGGACCTGCCGCCTAGTGAGCGGATGGAAGGAACGGCCGCCACGATCTGCCATGGCATTCAACAAGGCTGTCAAATGGTTCGAGTACATGATGTGAAGGAAATGGCACGTACTGCAAAGATGATGGATGCTCTATTAGGAAAAGGTGAATGAAATGGATAAGATATATGTGAATAAAATGGAGTTTTACGGTTATCATGGAGTTTTTCCGGAAGAAACGAAGCTTGGTCAGCGGTTTAAAGTGGATTTAATCGTCCAGACTGATTTAGCCAAGGCAGGGAAGAGTGACAACCTTGAAGACTCAATCAACTATGGCGAGTTATATGAAGTATGTAAAAGTGTTGTTGAGGGAGAACCTTTTAAGTTAGTGGAAGCTGTCGCTGAAAAAATCGCCTCTGAACTACTTAATAAATATACTTCCATCGAGACATGCACCGTCAAGGTTTATAAACCAGATCCTCCAATAGCAGGTCACTATGATTCGGTTGCTATAGAGATTGTAAGGGGACGCTGATTGTGTTAAATATTGCTTACCTTTCAATAGGGTCGAACTTAGGGGATCGCCTTGAAACATTCCAAAGGGCTTTCCAATTATTGTCTGATAATCCGCATATCAAGTTGGTGGCCTGCTCCTCTTTATATGAAACAGATCCGATAGGATATGAAGACCAGGACTGTTTTTTAAATGCTGTCCTTAAAGTGAAAACCGATTTAGAACCCGAACGATTACTTCACGCTTGTATGAAAATTGAACGAGATTTAGGGAGAAAAAGGGAAATCAGGTGGGGCCCCCGTACTTTAGACCTTGACATTTTGTTATATAATCATGAAAATATTGAGACAGAGAATCTTTCAGTCCCGCACCCTCGTATGCACGAGAGGGCTTTTGTTATCGTGCCTTTAATGGAAGTGGACCCAGATATATCACTTCCGAATATGCATGCACCTTTGAGCGACCTGCTTGAACAGATTTCGGATAAAGAAGGAGTTCGATTATGGAAGGTGAAAAATGGGGAAGGCGTATTCGCGCTTTTCGAAAGTTAAAGGGTTATACCCAGGAAGGGTTTGCGAGAGAAATAGGTGTTTCCGTTTCCTTGCTGGGAGAAGTTGAACGAGGGAACCGTAACCCTTCAGAGGCTTTTTTACTGGAAGTGGCGGAAATTCTTCGTGTTTCCATTGAGGAGCTACAGCCGCCTGAGGATAAATGAACGAATGTTACAGGAGGTCACAAATTGTTAAGAATAGGCGATATAGAAATGAAGAATCAGGTAGTGCTGGCACCGATGGCGGGAGTCTGTAACTCGGCATTCCGCTTGACCGTCAAGGAATTTGGTGCTGGTCTTGTTTGTGCGGAGATGGTCAGTGACAAGGGAATCGTTCTTAAAAATGCTAAAACGATGAATATGCTTTATATAGATGAAAGAGAAAAGCCGTTAAGTTTGCAAATCTTTGGCGGTGAAAAGAAATCTTTGGTCGAAGCTGCACAATTTGTAGATAAAAATACAACTGCTGACATCATCGATATCAACATGGGCTGCCCTGTCCCTAAAATCACTAAATGTGATGCGGGTGCGAAGTGGCTTCTCGATCCAAACAAAATTTATGAGATGGTTTCAGCGGTGGTCGATGCTGTTGAAAAGCCGGTAACGGTAAAAATGCGCATAGGCTGGGATGATGAACATGTTTTTGCGATTCAAAATGCTCAGGCTGTTGAACGCGCAGGTGGGAAAGCTGTTTCCATGCATGGCAGAACACGCGTTCAAATGTATGAAGGGAAAGCTAACTGGGACATCATCCGTGAAGTGAAGAAATCGATTAATATTCCCCTTATCGGTAACGGTGATGTGGAAACTCCACAAGATGCGGAAAGAATGCTGAAGGAAACGGGTGTTGATGGAGTCATGATCGGACGTGCAGCCCTAGGTAACCCGTGGATGATTTACCGGACTGTAAAATATCTTGAAACCGGTCAACTGATGGATGAGCCTTCAGTTCGCGAAAAGATGGACGTTTGCGTGCTTCATATGGATCGTCTGATTGCGTTGAAAAATGAAAATGTCGCCGTTCGCGAAATGCGTAAGCATGCTTCTTGGTATTTAAAGGGTGTTAAAGGGAATGCTCAGGCCCGCAAAGGAATTAATGATTGTGAAACAAGGGAGGATGTTGTTAAGCTTCTTTATGGACTTGTTGATGAAGTTGAAGCGAAGCAACAAAATATCCAAATGGTCTGAGTTTGACATCACCTTCCTATTTTCCTATAATACGCTTATCTTAAACTGCCAGTAATCCTGGCAGTTTTTATATGTACATAAACAATGTTTTAAGATAAAAAGCTGTTGAATTCCTTTACTTTATGTAAGAATAAATATGTATGCAAAAGAATTTCTGATTAATTATATAAAGCATTTATTAATAAAGATGGAGATGATTTTCGTGAGTCATGAAGAATTGAATGACCAACTGCAGGTAAGGCGCGATAAAATGCAGGCCATGATGGATAATGGACAAGACCCTTTCGGGAGCAGGTTCGAGCGCACACATAACACTCAGGAGATAATCAGTGCTTATGGTGAATTAGAAAAAGAAGATCTTGAAGAAAAAGAAATTGAAGTTACGATCGCTGGCCGTGTCATGACGAAGCGTGGAAAAGGAAAAGCGGGATTTGCCCATATCCAGGATATTAGCGGTCAAATCCAAATCTACGTCCGTTTGGATAACATAGGTGAGGATTCTTACCAAATTTTCAATCAAACGGATCTTGGCGATATCGTAGGGGTAACTGGCGTTATTTTCAAAACCAAAGTCGGGGAACTTTCCATTAAAGCTAAAGAATATGTTTTCCTTGCTAAAGCGCTTCGCCCGCTGCCTGATAAATTTCATGGCCTAAAAGATGTTGAAGAGCGTTACCGGAAACGTTATGTCGATTTAATTACAAATGAGGAAAGCAAAAATACATTGATCATGCGCAGTCGCATTGTACAAGCCATGAGAAGGTATTTGGATGATCATGGATACCTTGAAGTGGAGACGCCGCTATTGCACTCTGTTGCTGGTGGAGCTGCTGCACGCCCTTTCCTTACTCACCATAATGCTTTGGATATGCCTTTGAATTTAAGGATTGCCATTGAACTTCATCTAAAACGCTTAATCGTTGGCGGATTGGAGAAAGTTTATGAAATTGGCCGGGTTTTCAGAAATGAAGGAGTATCCACAAGGCACAACCCTGAATTCACATTGATCGAATTATACGAGGCTTATGCGGATTACCAAGATATCATGAGTTTAACGGAAAATCTGATTGCGCATATAGCTCAAGAAGTTCTGGGCACGACTACCATCCAGTATGGGGAGTATGAGATAGAGTTAAAGCCGGAATGGAAACGACTTCACATGGTTGACGCTGTAAAAGAATATACTGGTGTGGACTTCTGGACTGAAATGAGTAAAGAAGAAGCCCATCAGCTTGCTAAAGAAAATGGGATTGAAGTTAAGGAATCCATGGAGTTCGGCCATATCGTAAATGAATTCTTTGAACAAAAGGTTGAAGATAAGTTAATTCAACCTACATTCATTTATGGACATCCAGTGGAAATCTCTCCTTTGGCAAAGAAAAATCCGGAAGATTCCCGTTTCACAGATCGTTTTGAGTTATTCATTGTAGGTAGGGAGCATGCAAATGCCTTCACGGAACTAAATGACCCTATTGATCAACGTCAACGCTTTGAAGCTCAATTAAAAGAACGAGAGCAAGGTAATGATGAAGCTCATGAAATGGATGAGGATTTCTTGGAGGCGTTAGAGTACGGAATGCCGCCGACTGGCGGACTGGGAATTGGTGTTGACCGTTTGGTTATGCTATTGACCAATTCTCCTTCTATACGTGACGTCCTGTTATTCCCTTTAATGAGACATCGTTAATATAAGCAAAAGAGTTTTGATTGCATGGCCGAATTCGGATGGCTGGGATCATTGGGGTGTAGCTCCTGATCCTGGTAAGTCCAATTCGGTTTTTGTTTTTTAATTATAATTTCTTATCTTTTAAAAGTTTGGATTCTAGGGTTTGAAAGAAAAACAACATTATCTCAAAAAAACTTTATAAAAGGTATTGCGCAGTTAACGTAATGATGTTATATTTATATCTGTCGTTACGAACGAGTTGCAAACAGATTACAAACTTTTAAAAAGTTTAAAAAAAGTTGTTGACTCAGAGTAATGAAAATGTTATTATAAATAAGCTGTTCCGAAAGACATTGCTCTTTGAAAACTGAACAAAACAAAGCGCCAACGTTAAATTTTAAGTGAGCACACACTATCAAAAAGCAAATGAGCAAGTCAAACATTTCT